>DOQG01000036.1 GCA_003512525.1 Oscillospiraceae bacterium
ACTATCATAGTAATATCCAAAAGCGTAATTGTCAATATATGTCACACTTTTCGGAATGGTAACCGACTTGAGCGATACACAGTTGTAAAATGCACGCCAGCGGATATCTGTCACACCATCAGGTATAGTAACACTTGTCAGCTCAGTACAATCGATGAATGCGCTGTTACCGATCCTGATGACCTTCTTACCGTCAATTTCACCGGGAATTTCATATGTCGCACTGTTTCCGACATATTTGCTTATTTCCAGTGTACCGTCGTTAAGCTCATTGGTGAGGAGACAATCTTCATCAGAAAAGCCGTTTTTAGTAGCATAATAATGTCCGTATGTATTCTTGACATAATTTATCTTGAATCCATCGACCTTCTTTATTTCCGAGCCATCTATATCAGAATAATATCCGAAAGCTTCATCACCGATATAAGTCACGCTTGCGGGAATAGTAACCTCTTTGAGCGATGTGCAGTTACAGAATGCTTGCAGCTCGATATCTGTTACACTATCGGGTATTGTTATACTTGCAAGACTATTGCAGTCAAAGAAAGCTCTATCCCGGATCGTAGTTACGCTGTTTGGGATCGAAACGCCTGTAAGTTTTCCACAACCTGAAAAAGCCTGGCTGCCTATCTCGGTAACACTATCCGGTATAACTATTTCTTTTGCACTTGATTTTTCAAATGCGTTGTTTCCTATCCTCGTTACACTCTTCCCATCGATCTGAGCCGGGATAACAATATTCTCTGCACTGCCGCTATAACCCGTGATCTCAATAGTGCCGTCGTCAAGCGCATTATATGTATAGTCGCTTTCACCCTCCCCGGGTTCAGAAGCTGAGACCGTTTTGCCCGACTCTTCAGCTTTATCTGAGCCACCGGACGCAGGATCTGCCGACTCATTGACAGTAGATGTTCCGCCGGCACCGCTTATTTCCGCCAATGCTTCCGGCGCTATCGAGCTTACCGTGATCGCCGCCGCAAGTATCGCAGCGGTCAGCCTTTTTACTTTCATATTACTCTCTCCTTTTACATTGAAACAAAAATACAAAAAGGTATACTCCACCCCTCGCGGACTATGCCTTAATTACCATATTGAATTTTACGCAAGAGTTTTGTGCACAACTTACCGAGGTGCTTTTATCAAGCTTATTTTTGCATAAATCAGCATTTAATTTCTTACACATATTCCCACCGTTTTTCTTCAGCATTCAATGCTCTAATTCTTTGTACAGTATAACACCGTTGCTAAATGTTGTCAAGTATTTCTAAATTCTTGATTTTATAATTTCACCGGATTTAAATTCACTCAAAACATAAAATACACTCCTTTCGTCAACCATATTTGATTTTTATTTACATAATTTCCGCTTATTTCATACAGGTGACCGCAGTCTGTACCAAAATGAGCCGAAAACGTACCGTTTGTGTACCACTGGTTATTTCCATTTTTATAATTTTATTACTTAATTCGCATTCCGCTCATCTTAACTTGACAGAACCGCCGTTTTTGTATTATAATAAAGGTTGAAATTGAATTATACCGCCATATCGGGCGTATGAAAGGACAACTCGCAAAATGAAAGAGAAAAAATATGACTTTTCTGCCATAGAAAGTAAGTGGCAGAAATACTGGGACGACCATCAGACCTTCAAGGCTGAAAACGGCAGTACCAAGCCGAAATTCTACGCTCTCGTAGAGTTCCCCTACCCCTCCGGCGCAGGTATGCACGTCGGTCATATCAAGGCTTATTCGGGCCTTGAGGTAGTAAGCCGCAAGAGAAGGCTTCAGGGCTACAACGTACTGTTCCCCATCGGCTTTGACGCATACGGTCTGCCCACCGAGAACACCGCCATCAAGACCGGCGTTCACCCCCGCAAGGTAACCGACAACAACATAGTAAAATTTACCAATCAGCTCAAGCGCGTAGGCTTCTCGTTTGACTGGTCGAGAGTCATCGACACCACCGAAGAGCGTTACTACAAGTGGACTCAGTGGATATTCCTCAAGATGTTCGAGCACGGTCTTGTGTTCAGGGATAAGACGCTCGTAAACTACTGCCCGAGCTGTAAGGTAGTCCTTTCAAACGAGGACTCACAGGGCGGTCACTGCGACATCTGCCACAGCGAGATAGTGCAGAAGACCAAGGAAGTATGGTATCTGCGTATCACTGAATACGCCGACAAGCTGTTACAGGGACTTGAAACGGTCGACTATCTGCCTAACGTAAAGCTCCAGCAGGAAAACTGGATAGGCAAGTCTACAGGCGCTTTCGTCAACTTCTCCATCAAGGAAAACGGTGAGAAGCTCCGCATCTACACGACCCGTCCCGATACGCTCTACGGCGTAACCTTTATGGTCATCGCCCCCGAGCACCCCATAATCGAGAAGTACAGAAATTCTATAAAGAACATCGCCGACCTTGACGCTTACAAGGCTGAATGCAGTAAGAAGAGCGAGTTTGAGAGAACACAGCTTGTCAAGGATAAGACGGGCGTAAAAATAGACGGTCTTACCGGCGTAAACCCCGTTACCGGCAAGGAGATCCCGATATACATTTCCGACTATGTAATGATGGGCTATGGCACGGGCGCTATTATGGCAGTTCCCGCTCATGACACCCGTGACTATGAATTTGCAAAGAAGTTCGGCATAGATATTATCGAAGTAATCAAGGGCGGCGACATCTCCAAGGAAGCCTACACGGGCGATGGCGAGATGGTAAATTCGGGTGAGCTGAACGGTATCACCAACAAGAAGGATGCTATTGAGAAGATGCTCGGCGTACTTGCAAAGCTCGGCTGCGGCGAAAAGGGCGTACAGTACAAGATGAAGGACTGGGCGTTCAACCGTCAGAGATACTGGGGCGAGCCTATCCCGATAGTACACTGCCCCGACTGCGGAATTGTTCCCGTTCCTTATGACGAGCTGCCGCTGGAGCTTCCTCCCGTTGAGAACTTCCAGCCGGGTCAGGACGGCGAAAGCCCGCTTGCAAAGATAGATTCATTCGTACACTGCAAGTGCCCCAAGTGCGGCAAGGACGCGCGCAGAGAAACAGATACAATGCCCCAGTGGGCAGGCTCAAGCTGGTACTTCCTGCGCTACTGTGACCCTAACAACGACAAGGAATTTGCTTCACAGGAAGCGCTCAAATACTGGCTTCCTGTTGACTGGTACAACGGCGGTATGGAACACGTTACCCGCCATATGATCTACTCACGCTTCTGGCACAAGTTCCTTTACGATATCGGCGAAGTTCCTACTCCCGAGCCTTACGCAAAGCGTACTGCACAGGGCCTTATCTTAGGTCCGGACGGCGAGAAGATGAGCAAGTCAAGAGGCAACGTAATCGACCCGAACGATGTAGTTGACGTATACGGCGCAGACGTTCTGCGTGTATATGTCCTGTTCATGGGCGACTATGAGCAGGCAGCTCCCTGGAACGACAGCAGTATGAAGGGCTGTAAGCGTTTCCTTGACCGTGTATGGAATCTTCAGAATATACTTGTACGCGGCGATGAATACTCTGACGAGCTGAGAACATCAATGCACAAGACGATAAAGAAGGTCAGCGAAGATATTGAGAAGATGAGATTTAACACGGCTATCGCCGCTATGATGTCGCTTATCAACGAGATCACTGCAAACGGCAGGATCAACGATGCCGAGATGAAGTCGCTGCTGATAATCCTTAACCCCTTCGCTCCCCACATCACCGAGGAAATGTACAACTCGCTCGGCTATGGCATACTGAACGAAGCGCAGTGGGTAACATACGACGAGGCGCTTTGTGTTGACAGCACCGTTGAGATAGTTGTTCAGCTCTGCGGCAAGATAAAGGCTCGTATAAACGTACCTACAGCCGCCGACAAGGACGAACTGCTGAAACTTGCAAAGGAAGCTATTGCAAAGTCGCTCGAGGGCAAGACGATCCGTAAGGAAATAGTTGTTCCCGGCAAGCTTGTAAACATTGTCGCAAACTGACAATATAAGAATACTGCAAAACCGCTCACGGAATGTTCCGCGGGCGGTTTATACTATCCTATACGTTTTAAAAAGGCGACTTGGGAGGGTGTATCCTCACACTCAGCCCCGGTACGGACGGCGGCAAGGACAGACACAAACGCTCTTTCCCCGCCGGCGACAGAGCTTTGCGCCGCAGCAGAAGCTCGTTTGAATTTCGATAATCTGTTAAAGCTGTGAACCGAAATAAAGTTCGCAGCTTTTTTTCCGTGAAAAACCAAATCCTATCCTGTATAATAAACTCATGCGATGAAGCAAAGCTTCACAGCAGACAAAGGGCTGATGCCCCTTGTACAATTTAATAAAAGGCACCGACAGCAGTTATTTTCTATATGGGTATTAAGACGGTGCCTTGCAGAGTGTTCAAGGCACAGACAGCAGTTCATATTATTTATATATGGAAAATAACCGTGCCTTGTAAAGACGCATACAGCAGCATTTTACACCTGTGTTTTTTAAACACCTTTTTGCCGATCTAACGGCACCTCCTTCGGGCAGGCTACCGTGCGGTGCGAGTCCGTACATTTTTATTTATTGCGTCTTGTTAACATACAGCGTCCCTGCCTATTCCCATCATATTTTTTAAGGGACGTTGTTCTTATTTTTTTGAGAAAGGAGAGCAGAGATATGCTTGAAATCAAAGGGAAAATCAACACTGCAATATGTTACGCAAAAGTAGTCGAGGACGAAGCAATAGAACAGATACGCAGAATGTGCGACTATGAGTTCACCGCAGGCTCAAAAATCAGAATAATGCCTGATGTACACGCAGGCAAGGGCTGCACTATCGGTACGACAATGACGATAACCGATAAGGCAGTACCCAATGTCGTAGGTGTGGATATCGGTTGCGGAATGTACACAGCAGAGCTCGGAAAGGCGGATATCGACCTTAGTGAGATAGATGAAGCCGCACACTACATACCGAGCGGAAGAAATGTATGGGACGGACGTTATGAACGCTTTGACCTTACGGGACTTCGTTGCTACAGACATCTCGAACAGGCAAAACGGCTTGAAAAAAGCCTCGGTACACTTGGCGGCGGAAACCACTTTATCGAGATAGACGTTTCCTCGGACGGTAACAAGTACCTTGTTATCCATTCGGGCAGCCGTAACTTAGGCAAGCAGGTAGCTGAGTATTATCAGAACCTTGCAATTGAGCTTGCGTCCGGTAAGGGCGAGCTTTTTGAAAAGAAAGAAGAGCTTATAAAAACGTACAAGGCGCAGGGCAGACGCACCGAAATTCAGTCCGCATTAAAGGCAATGGAAAAAGAGTGGCAGGCGAAAGTCCCCGATACGCCCGCAGATCTCTGCTATCTTTATGATAACTACCTTGAGGATTATCTTTATGATGTTGAGATATGTCAGCGCTTCGCAAAGCGTAACCGTGAGCGTATGGCTGAGATAATCCTTGACAGGTGCGGACTTACTGCCGTGTCTGCGTTCCATACGATACACAATTACATTGATACCAAGGAGCGCATACTCCGCAAGGGCGCAATTTCCGCAAAGAGCGGCGAGCTTGTGCTTATTCCGATAAATATGAGGGACGGAAGCGTACTTGCGAGAGGAAAGGGCAATCCCGACTGGAACTGTTCCGCACCGCACGGCGCAGGCAGGATTATGTCGAGAACAAAGGCTAAGGAAACGCTCGACATTGAGCAGTATAAGAAGAGCATGGAGGGCATATACACGACCTCGGTCAATAATTCAACGCTTGACGAAGCGCCTATGGCGTATAAGTCACTGCCGGATATTATTGATGTTATCAGAGAGTCGGTAGATGTTATTGAAGTGCTGAAACCGATATATAATTTCAAGGCGTGTGAGTAACCTGCTCTGCGCCGCAGAGGAGGAAATTACAATGCTTGAATACTTAAGAGAAGAGGCAAATATTACGCTGACCGAAAACGGTGCAACGACCTACATAAGCACAAAATCGCACTGCCTTGATCTGTTCGCTTCAATAGGCGCTATCCGTAAGTCCCCCGAAAACGATATAATCGACCGCTTTGTAAAAGCGTTGGCAGAGAACAGGGATCTTGCGCTGAAAACGCTTTTCTTTGCGCGTGATGCCCGTGAGGGTCTGGGCGAACGCAGAGTGTTCCGCATAATACTGAACTACCTTGCAAAAAACCAGCCCGAAAGCGTCCGCAAAAATATAGAATATATAGCCGAGTACGGCAGATATGACGATCTGCTGTGCCTTATCGGTACGCCCTGCGAAAAGGACGTTTTGCAGATTATAGAAGGTCAGCTCAAAAAGGATATCGCGTCAGGCGGCAGTGTGTCATTGCTTGCAAAATGGCTCCCTTCCGTAAATGCATCAAACAAGGAAACGGTACGCACGGCTCGCCGTCTGGCGCGTCTGCTCGGAATGAGTGAGATACAGTACCGTAAAACAGTTGTCGCACTCAGAAAAAAGATCGATATAGTCGAAAACCGCCTGCGCGTGCAGGACTATACCTTCGATTACTCCAAAATACCCGCTCTTGCAATGCTGAAATACCGTGGTGCGTTCTATGAGAACGACTTTGACCGTTACTGTGAGTATATCGACAATGTAAAAAACGGCAAAGCAAAAATGCACACAGGAGTACTGACACCATATGACGTTATCGCTCCGTGTTTCAATTGGCGTTTGAAAGAACTTTCCGCCGAGGAGCGCAGCGCAATGGACGTGACATGGAACGCCCTTGAAGATTTCGGCAACGATGAAAACGCACTTGCCGTGATTGACGGCTCGGGTTCGATGTATCCGAGAGCGATAGCTGTTGCACTGTCGCTCGGGATATACTTTGCCGAAAGGAACAAGGGTAAGTTCCGCAATCATTTCATCACATTCTCAAAAAGACCTCAGCTTGTCGAAATAAAGGGCAGGGATATTGTCGAAAAGGTAAGATACTGCTGTCAGTATGGCGAGGTAGCGAACACGAATATATCGGCTGTGTTCAAGCTGTTGCTCAAAACCGCCGTAAAGTATGACCTCCCGCAGGAAGAGCTCCCGAAGAGGCTATATATAATTTCGGATATGGAATTTGACGAGTGTGCGGAAAATGCAGGTGGAACAAACTTCGAGTGTGCAAAGAGAAAGTATGCCGAAAAAGGATATACGCTCCCCGAGATAGTGTTCTGGAACGTAGAGAGCAGAAATAATCAGCAGCCTGTCACAATGAACGAGAACGGTGTAGCGCTGGTTTCGGGCTGTTCGCCCCGCCTTTTTTCGATGATGGCAAGCGGTGAACTTGACCCGTATAAAGCTATGCTTGATGTGCTTATGTCTGAGCGTTACGCCAAAATATCAGCATAAATGAAACCGCTGTCAGGTGACAGCGGTTTTGTCATATAAACAGCAACGGTATCGGTTTGACCGATACCGTTGTCTGAAGGAAAAGAACTCCGCCGCAATAAGAGCGGCGGGAAGAAAAACAACTGTAAGGAGTTGTTGGAATTATTCGCTTACTGCTGTAGATGAGCCTACTTCCATAGTACCCTTCTTCATAACGTATTCGTAATCGTTACCGTCAGAGCCCTTAACCTTGAATGTGAGCTTGTCATTTTCGTAAGTAACGCTCATATCGATCTCGTCCTTGCTGCCTACCTTCATTACTTCTGCACCGTTGCTCTTGTACTGAACATTGCGCTCTTCTGTAGCTGCGGCTGACTTGATTATAACCTTGTCATCTGTGAATGTCCATACAGATGCGAAAGAAGATTCGTCAACACCGAGCTTTTTTGCATAGTCTGCAACAGTTTCGCCGGCGATCTTTTCGTAGATCCAGTCACCCTTCATCTTGTCCTTTGCCGAGCCTGAGCAAGCTGCGAGCGCCATTACCATTACTGCTGCCATTGCAAGTGCAATGACCGACTTGATTACTTTTTTCATAATTATTCCTTTCTTTGCGGTATGTCCGCCTCTGATTATGTAGTATCGGTTGTTTTTATCAACCTTAGCAAATTATACTCACCGAAATGGTTTAATTCAAACATCTGGCGTTAATCGGTTAAAAATGGGCTTTAATCGGTCTTAACCGCCGAAGAAACTTGTAATACTGAAACCGGTCGGCATAGGCAGTGTAAACATATATACCGTAGCAATAACAAATGCAACCAGCGCTATAATAACCACCGCATATTTGTTTGCCTTGTGGTTGAAAGAACCTGCAATACCGAGTAAGAACAGTACAACGCTGTAGATAACCGTTACAAGACCGAATGCGTCGCCGTTTGAATTATCCTTCTGACCCTGTTCAAGTACATCCTGAGACTGTGCAAGAAGCTCGTTTGCTTTTGTGAAATAGCTGTTGACGTAATTCTCGTCAAAGAAGGGCGAGTTCATACTGTTTTCCTTTTCGAGCCACGCAAGTATAGTTGCCTGAGGATCGCTGCTGCTGTTGTCAGCCGTGTTCCAGTCAATCTTTGCCGCCATTGTTTCACTCACGTTCTCCGCCATCTTGTAGAACAGCTGGTTGCACAGCTTTGCAAGCTCAGCATCGTCTTTGTTGTTTTGAGCAAAGATTATCTCGATCTGAAGCGAGCTGATATCATTCCATAAAATCATATCCTGATTCATTTGCTGTACACCGGCGTTATATTCCGAATTTCCCTCGGAAGCAAGATTGTTGCTGGTGGCGTAGTTGGTAGCCTGATTTCCGCCGTGAAGCGAGCCTATCCAGCTTGCCCACGCTGTGAGCAGGGCGGTAACGCCCAGCATTATTACTATTATAAGCTCGGTGAGCTTGTCCATATCCAGCTTTTTCTTTGCAGAGCTGTCCGCATTGTTTTTGTTTTCCATAGAAACCTCCGTATGATCGTATTATTGTTTTTATTATATCAATCGTAGCGTACCAAAACAATAAATTGGCGTTAATCGGCGGTTTTTCGGCAGTAAAAGACAGTTAACCATATGAAAATATTGCAACATCCAAGAAAATGTAGTATAATTGTGGTAAGAGCATAAAAAACGGAAGATGCCGCTTCAGGCGGAAGGTACATATAATAATGGAACTGAGAATAGCAATAACCGATGACCTCAATTCGGAGCGTGAAAAGCTGTCATCGGCAATAGCAGCTCCGTTTGAAAAAGTGGGGCTGGCTATCGGGAATATAGACGAATTTACAAGCGGCGAGGCTTTGCTCAGGCGGTTTTCAGCAGGAAAATACGATCTGATATTTCTTGATATATATATATGGGCGGAATAAGCGGAGTTGAAACCGCAAAGCGTATAAGGTCCATCGATAAGAACGTTATGCTCGTATTTGTTACGACAAGTAACGAGTTTGCAAGCGAGAGCTATGCGGTAAAGGCAAACTTCTATCTGCTGAAGCCGATACGCTCAGACAGCATAAAGCAGCTTGCCGAAACGCTGGCACAGCAGATGCAGAACACAAGGAGCGTTGCGGCGCTCCCCGACGGAACGGTGATACCGCTTTCATCGCTTGTGTATACATCATGCTCGGGTCATTATGTAAATGTATATCTTGTCGGAAGTGAACCGCTTAAGATCCGTACAACGCATAAGATAATGTACGAAGCGCTCTCAAAATACGAGGGGATAATTTCATGCAATAAGGGCGTTCTGGTTTCGCTTGCCAATGTTGCTAAGCTTGACGGTGAAAATTTTACTATGATAAACGGCGATACCGTTCCTATAAGCAGACGTAAGATGACGCAGATCAAAAACGACTATACACGTTTCGTTCTGAATCGTATTCACAGCGAATTTGAGAAAGAGCAAGGGTGATGAATATGATCGACAGCTTTATCAATGAGGCTCTATCCTGCCTTGTTCTTGTACCCGCAACGGCATTGTGCCTTTTCCCGATGAAGGACAGAATAAAATATCCGTTGAAACAGGTAATGCCGCTGTTCCTGGGCATACTTGTATCGGTCACTGCGTTAGTTTCCTGCGCGGCCGCACTGCTCCCCATAGACCGCAAGACGGTATGCTATCTGTTGCTGATACCGTTGTTTTTCACTTACAGAGTTATAATAGATACAGATATATTCAAATGTCTCGCATCGTTTCTGCTGTCCTTTACGATAATGAG
Organism: Oscillospiraceae bacterium; assembly: GCA_003512525.1. Lineage (GTDB taxonomy): Bacteria > Bacillota > Clostridia > Oscillospirales > Ruminococcaceae > Ruminiclostridium_E. The sequence goes on from DOQG01000036.1 coordinate 10,075, forward strand.
CTTTTGTAAGAATTATGCCATAATGGTCGATGCGGTCATACACCCGGAGCTCGGCACTCCGCAGTTAAGCACTGACGGAGCAATAATACAGCTTGGCATATCGTGCGCAGTCACGTTTATACTTGCGTATCCTATGATCAAATTCGGCTCTCATCTTATAAACGAATTGCCGTATACAAGGGTGTGGCTTATATCTATAGTTATGTCGCTGATGTTTATAGGCTTTAATTTTGTCGTGCAGCCTGTTCATTATCAAACGCTTTATCTCAACCGTGTATTTCTTGTATATATCATTATCACTACGCTGATGTTCCTTATGCTCCTGATGATGTATACGGTGTTCTATTTTATTTCATCCGCGCTGTTAAAAGCGGGCAGGGACAAAGAGCATATGCGTGTGCTTGAAATGCAGAAAAAACAATATGATTCTCAACAGAAATACCTTGAGGATACCTCACGCATACGTCACGATTTCAAGCATTCTATAGTTGCTATCAAAACACTTGCCGAGGACGGAGATTACGAAGAGCTGAAAAGCTATCTGGATAATTATATTGACACGCTCCCGAGCAGAGTACCGATACGCTACTGCGGAAACTATGCGCTCAACGCGCTTTTGTGTCACTTTGAAGAACGGGCTAAAGATAATGATATTAAGCTCAAAATCGGAGTCGATATCAACGATAGCTCCGTGCCGCTGTCAGATGACGAGCTTTGCTGCATAGTAGGCAACATAATCGAAAATGCAGTAAACGCAAGTCTTATGCTCCCCGAAAACGAGCGCAGTATTTCTGTTTCGGTAAAAACCGATGACGCGTCCGGCAACCTGTATGTTGTGGCGGAAAACAACTTCAACGGCAAGCTGAGATATGACGGTACGCATTATTATTCTACCACTAAAGGCGGCAACGGTATCGGGCTTGAATCGATCGCGTTCACAGCGGAAAAGTACGGAGGAACAGCAAGCTTTTATCATAAGGATAATGTGTTCTGCTCCGATGTGGTCGTGCCGCTAAATGTGTAAAAGAATAAAAATTCAAGCCGCAGAGCGATGTCAGCATCACTCTGCGGCTTTTACTTTTTACCGGTCTGATATTTATGCTTTTTTCTCACTTGTTTGTCTGAACATCATATTGATAACGCCTGTCTTTGCAAGCGCGAACATCAGAACAGATGCGATGAGCGCACCGCCTACCGTGCTTACGCCGAATGGGATAACGTAAGTGAAGAGTGCGGCTTCTTTACCCATAACAAATACTGCGATAGGATAAGCCGCCATAGCACCGAGGATACCTGTACCTATGATCTCGCCTAAGAAAGCTATCGGAATACGCTTTGCAAATGACAGCTTCGGAAGAATGTATCTGAATGCAAGACCGCAGCAGAGAGCGCCTACCATGCTTCCGGGGAATGCGAGCAGCGTACCTGTACCCATTATAAGTCTTATAAGAGATGTGATGAATGCCATACCCACGGCATACCACGGACCGAGCAGTGTGCCTGCTATTACATTTACCATATGCTGAATGGGAAAACATTTTGAAGCACCTATCGGGATCGAAAATCCGCTTAACACTACGCTCAGTGCAATGAGAACGCCTGCTATCGCAAGCTTCTGAATGCTGACTTTTTTATTCATACTAAAAATACCTCTTTTCTTTTATTCGTCAAAGAAGCTCCCACACTGTCTGCGGGAGCTGATGTTTTTATGCGCACTAAAACAACCGTTCCCTACGTTGGCATTACCCAAATCAGGTCATAAGGTCGGAATTGAAAATTCCCTCTCAGCCCGTCCACGAGCTCCCTTTATTGTATATAGGATCTGTCTGACAGTCACAGTATATAACACATTTGCGGCGGTGTCAATGCTGTTTTTAAGATACCATTGTTATGTATATGTCAAATTATTCCATAAGTAACATAACGTTTGTCGGTAGCATAAAATGTATCGTAAAGCCGAAAAAACACGAATGAAAGGAGTTTAGCTATGGAAAAAGATGATTTTTTCTGCGGCAATAGGGAAAGTATATCCGAAAAAAAGAAAGTCGGATATGCATATGTGCCGTTTCAGCGGCTCGGCAAGCTCTACGACCCGGAAACGGCGATCAGGACGGGAACGATATTCCCTGAGCTCAACATTACTATAGACGAATATGAAAGGGGGCTTTACAGTGGCGTATAATCTGTCGGCAAGAGCGTCGCAACTGCTCAGAAAGCTGTCTGCGGCAGATTTCTATGCGCAGGATTTAAAGCTTTTCCTTGACACTCACCCAACCGATACAAAGGCGCTTGAGCTTTACCGCGAGGCGGTGAAACAGACCGAAGCCTGCCGCTGTGCGTTTGAGAATGAGTTTTATCCGCTCAGAGCCTCTTCGGCAGGAGCGGATTGCTGCTGGGATTGGCTCAATGGGCAATGGATATTATAAGGAGGACGTATGTTTATATTTGAAAAACGAACACAGATACCGGTCGTGATAAAGAACCGTAACCCGAAGCTTGCAAGCTACATTCTTTCTCAGTACGGAGGTCCGGACGGTGAGCTCAGCGCGGCGCTGAGATATCTTTCACAGCGCTTTTCACAGACCGATAAGAGGGCAATTGCGATACTGACCGATATAGGTGTATCGTTGCGGGAATGATCCCCTGCGGGAATTTATATATCGAATGTTTTGCATATGTGTAAAGATACCGTATTTTTTGCGGGTTTACAAATTCAAGTCATTGTTCATAACGTGGTGCGGTTGACTTTATGTATCATTACATAGCGACCTTGTGCGGTCGGTGCGAGTATCCGCGCCTTACCTGCGGTGGAGCTTAAACAAGTGTATTTCATATTGCACTGCATAACGGCAAAAAGCAAAAACGCAGAGTTGCCTCTGCGTTTAATATTTATATATAAATCCGGTCAATCTTCCTTTGTGTTCTGATACGTCTTTAATATATCCTCTGCAACAGCTCTCTGTGTCTTTCTCAGATCCATCGCCTGCTTTTGTATATGCCGGTGTGCCTGCTCCTCGGTAAGATTAAGATACTGCATCAGCATCGACTTTGCACGGTTTACTATCTTCATATCGGATAACTGCTGTGACAGCTGCCTGTTCTCTTCTTCAAGCTTTGCCATTCCGATATGCGCTACTTCGGCAAGCTTTATTGTTTGGATAAGCAGAGCCTTGTTGAATGGTCGCGGCAGTACGAAAGCTCCTGTAAATCGTATCTTTTTCTGCACTTCGTCTGCAATTTCACGCTTTGCAAGCACTACTACACCGTTTTTCGTATCTTTGGCAATGTCAGCAACAAGATCAAGCCCAAATTCGTCTGATAATGGAGTGGAAATTATAACGCTGTCGAATTTTGATATATCAACACCTCTTATGATAGTGCCGCTGGTGAAAATCGAGATATTGTCGCAGTCAAGCTCAAGCAACAGCTGAGCTATGCTGTCGCATATCTCTTCGGTCTTGCCTGCTATCAGTATGTTCATTGCGGCACCCTCTTTCGTGGTATTAAACGCTCCGCCGTCACGCCTTTATATCGACAGCGCGTTGTATATTTATATCTATTCCGTTTATTGTCAGTTATGCGTGTACAGCTGTTTGTAGGGGCTTGCAGTATTCGGCGAAAGCTTATAAAATCTGCCCTTTAACAGCGTATTCGTATCATATCCGAAATTCTTCGCGAACTCGTCAACATATTCTCTGATATCAGCCTTGTCGCTGTCGTCAGCAACCTCGCATGAAACCTGTACAGGAAGACCCTTGGGAGCTTCGTCACTGCGGATATACATATGACCGCCGTGCATTCCCGTTCCACAGAACGAGCCTACAGGAACCTTGCCGTCACAGCCGATGCCGAGCACCACGATGATCCCGCCTGCCTGATATTCTCCGAGAAAATCGCCGACCTTGCCGCCTATGATTATTTTCGGGTAGAACTCGTGATATTCTTTCATATGTATTCCTACTCGATAGCCCGCATTTCCCTTTACGAATATCTTGCCGGAACGCATTGCATAGCCCGTTGTATCGCCGCAGTTGCCGTGTATGAATATCTCGCCGTTGTTCATTGTATCGCCGATAGCGTCCTGTCCGTTGCCGTGTACCACAATGGTGCTTCCGTCAAGGTATGCGCCCAAAGCATTTCCGGGAGTTCCCTCTATGGTGATCGTCTTGCCCGAAACACCGCATCCTATGTAGCGCTGACCCATTGCATCGGTTATCGTTATATCCTTGTCGGCACATTCAACTATCTTTTTATTAAGGTCGTAATAACCTATCTCGTTAGCATTAAATACTGTCATGGCTTATCCTCCGTTATTGCAGACATTACAGGCATCATCAGTGCTTTTTGCCTGCGAGCTTTTCTTCGCGTCTTGCCTTGCCGAACATCATCATCTGCGGCTTTTCTCTCAGAAGATCAAGGTCAACCTCGGTAAGCGGTATCTGCTCCTTTATCATCGAGGTGTAAATACCTGCTCTTGCGACATCGCCCATCAGGATAAAGCCCTTCAGCAGACCGTCCTTGAATACGAGCTTCTTGTATATCTCCTTGTCTGCGTCCTCTGTGATATCCTCATCGCCGTCATAGCTTCCGGCTGTTATGATATGCAGACCGTAGAAGCCTATGGCGTTCATCGGTATAGCGTTCAGATAAAGCGTTTCCTCGCCTGCCATATTCTTGCCTGCGACCTCGCCCTGCATAAATGCGTTGGGCAGGAGCGCAAGTATTCTGTCTGTATTTGACGAGCAATCGTGGCTTACTGTGCAGTCGCCTGCGGCATAAACGTTGTCGAGCGTTGTCTGCTGGTGAAGATCGGTTATTATACCCTTTTCTACCTTGCCGCCTGCGTCGCTTACAAGCTCTGTGTTAGGTCTTACGCCGACTGCAACAACAAGAATGTCAAAGTCTACCGTATCGCCGTTTGTCAGCTTTGCACTGTTCTTTGAGAACTGCTCAACGCTTGTGCCGAGTATGAACTTTGTACCCTTATCCTCGATATGCTTCTGCATTATCTCACCTGCACGGATGTCAAGAATACTCGGAAGTATCCTGTCCGCAAGATCAACCACAGTGATATCGGCGTTCAGGTGGTGCAGAGCCTCTGCGCACTTAAGACCGATAAGTCCCGCGCCTATTATAAGCACCTTAGTGCCGGCTGTTACCTTTTCGCGGATAGCCTTTGCGCTGTCCCATGTCATAAAGGTGAACCTGTCCTCTACCTCGTCAAGTCCTTTCATCGGAGGAACGAACGGTTTTGAACCCGTTGCTACCAATAACTTATCATACTGTACTTTCTCTCCGTTGTCAAGTACCACACAGCCGTTTTCGATTTTCTCGGCACGGACAGAGAAGATAGTCTTTACATTGTTCTTCTCATAGAAGTCCGGCTCTCTGTAGTATATCTTGTCGTCAGCTACCTTGCCCTCAAGCCAGTAGCTTATAAGCGGTCTTGAATATGTATGATACGCCTCGTCGGTGATTATCGTGATATTGCCTGTCTTATCAACCGAGCGTATACCCTGAACTGCACCGATAGCGGCGGCGGAGTTTCCTATGATAACATAATTTTTCATCTTCGCTCCTCCTTATCTTTCTTCAAGGACGATCGCCTTGTTCGGACAGCCCTTTACGCATGCAGGCTCGCCGTTATTGTTCTTCATACAAAGATCGCACTTCTGTATTACCTTTGAATTTTCGCTTGTTACGATACAGCCGTAAGGACAGGCAAGTACGCAGGTGTAGCAGCCTACACAACGGCTCTCGTCACACGAGATAACGCCGTCCTTCTGTGATAAAGCGCCTGTTATACAGCTCTTTACGCAAAGAGGAGTTTCGCAGTGGCGGCACTGTACGGCAAAATTTATGCCGCTGCCCTCCTCTACCTTTATTCTCGGGATAGGCTTATTGCCGTTTGCGAAAGCCTTTATCATGCTTTCAGCTCCGCTGTTTGCGGCGGCACAGTAATATTCGCACAGATGGCACGCAAGGCACCAGTCTTCGTTAACGTAAACTCTTTTCATTTTACCTTACCTCTCCTTTATCACTGACCTGCGTGCTGTATGCCGAGTATCTCAAGTTCCTTTTCGTTAAGACCGATACCTCTGAGCATAAGTCTGTTGCCTCTGAGAGCCTCGACTGAGTTGATACCCATACCACCCATCATTTCCTTGATCTCGTGATCCCACGCATGAACAAGGTTTACAAGTCGCTGATAGCCGATGTTCGGGTTAAGGCGCTTTACAAGGTCGGGTCGCTGTGTTGCGATACCCCAGTTGCACTTGCCTGTCTGACAGCTTCTGCAAAGGTGGCAGCCGAGCGCCAGCAGAGCGGCAGTACCGATGTAGCAAGCGTCCGCACCGAGCGCGATAGCCTTTACAACGTCCGAGCTTGAACGGATAGAACCTGCAACTACTACAGAAACCTCGTTTCTGATACCCTCATCGCGCAGACGCTGGTCAACGCTTGCAAGGGCAAGCTCTATCGGGATACCTACGTTATCTCTTATTCTTGTGGGGGCTGCACCCGTACCGCCTCTGTAACCGTCTATAGCAATTATATCCGCACCCGAACGTGCAATACCGGAAGCGATAGCGGCAACGTTATGCACGGCGGCGATCTTTACGATGACCGGCTTTTTGTACTCTGTAGCCTCTTTCAGTGAAAGAACAAGCTGACGTAAGTCCTCTATCGAATATATATCGTGGTGGGGAGCAGGTGATATTGCGTCTGTTCCCATGGGGATCATTCTCGTTCTTGAAACGTCCTCGAGGATCTTTGCTCCGGGAAGATGTCCGCCGATACCGGGCTTTGCACCCTGACCCATCTTGATCTCTATTGCCGCGCCCGTTTCAAGATAATCCTTGAATACACCGAAACGTCCCGATGCGACCTGCACTATTGTATTCGGACCGTACTGATAGAAGTCCTTGTGCAGACCGCCCTCGCCCGTGTTGTAGAATATACCAAGCTCTGTAGCCGCTCTTGCAAGGCTCTCATGAGCGTTACGGCTGATAGAGCCGTATGACATAGCCGAGAACATAATAGGCGTTGAAAGCTCAAGTGTAGGTGTTGTTTCCGTCTTTACACTGCCGTCCTCGTTGAACGAAACATTTTTCGGCTTCTTTCCGAGGAAGACCTTTGTTTCCATAGGCTCACGCAGAGGGTCGATAGGCGGGTTTGTTACCTGAGAAGCGTTGAGCAGTATCTTATCCCAGTAAACAGGATACTCCTTCGGGTTGCCCATTGCGGAAAGAAGAACGCCGCCTGTTTCTGCCTGCTTGTAGACCTCCGTCATTATCTGCTGGCTCCAGTTGGAGTTGTTTCTGAACTTGTTGGGGTTATCTACTATCTTCAATGCACCTGTAGGACAAATACATACACATCTCTGGCAGTCAACGCACTGCTGACTGTCCGAGATCATCATATCGAGATCGCTGTCATATCTGTGTACCTCGTTTGCACACTGTCTTGCACACGCCTGACATTTTATGCAACGGTCCTTATCTCTTATAACATCAAATAAAGGCTGAAAATAATTAAGTGCCACTGTTACCGCTCCCTTTCTTACTTCTTCTCGTTCAGCTTAACGATGATAGGCTCGCCGCCTCTGGGTGACCAGATACGGTCAACAACGGGGCATATAGCTCTTATCGCACATTCCTCACTTGCAAGGTAAACCATATCGCCCTTTTCTGCGGCTACCATCGAACGGAGCTTAAGTCTGTCGTTGAGCGCCATAAGACCGCCGTCAAAGCCGAGAATTATCGAGAACGGACCTGTTATCAGAAGGCTTGAGAATACGTTTCTGAAATATTTCAGCTTCTGTCTTTCGCTCTCACTGTACTTATCCGAGTCTATCTCGCTCCAGAACGGAGCGGCAATTATCTTTGCTATATCTTCAAGACACAGCTTCTGCTTTCTGTTGAGGAAGTCTATTATATATGTGATGACCTCTGTATCTGTCAGCAGGTTGCACTTGTAGCCGTACATTTCGATGTATCTTCTGTTTGCATCGTAGGAAGAAATCTCACCGTTATGTACAATGGTATAATCCAGCAGTGCGAACGGATGAGCGCCGCCCCACCAGCCGGGTGTGTTGGTAGGATATCTGCCGTGTGCCGTCCATGCATAGCCTACATATTCTTCAAGCCTGTAGAACTCTCCGACATCTTCCGGGTATCCGACAGCCTTGAATACGCCCATGTTCTTGCCGCTTGAGAAAACGTAAGAACCGTTTATCTTGTCGTTTATGTTGATAACGCACTGCGCAACGAACTCTCTCTCGTCAAGCTGGCTTTCTGTGAGCTTTGTCGGCAGGGGATTTACAAAATATCTCCAGATGAGCGGCTCGTTTGTGATGTTGGGGTGCTTTCTGGTAGGAATACGAGAAAGGTTTACAACATCAAAATGCTTGTCGAGGAAACGCTCGGTTTCAACTCTTGCCTCGTTCGAGTCATAGAAAATGTGGAACGCGTACTGATCCTTGTATTCGGGATAAATGCCGTATCCTGCGAAACCGCCTCCCAGACCGTTAGATCTGTCGTGCATATATGATATCGACTTTACTATCTTGTCACCGCATATTCTGTTGCCGTCCCTGCTTATAAAGCCTGAAATAGCACATCCGGCGGGTATTCTGACCTGACCTTCTTTTTCCAGCATAAGCTCACTCCTGTTCGGTATAGGTTTTGTTTTTTGTGTTTTGAGCGTTTTAAATCCGTCAAATTTCATATTTGGGGATAAAAACAGCAGGCAACAGATGATTTATGCCGTAAATTTGCGGTATTTTGTGATTTTGCCGTAAATATAAGGGATATTTGCAGTAAAATGAAGCTTTAGTTTCAATTTGACTGTCATCTGAAACAGCTTTGTTTCGTAATTGCCTGCAGTCGTTTTGACTACAGTTGTTATTATATCACGGCTTATCGATGTTGTCAATATGTTTTTGCAAGATTTTTAAATGAAACTTGCAAAATGTTTTCTTGCAAATTTGCGGTTCGATTATGCAAAATGACAGCAGATATACGGAATAGGGTACGGCAATGCGCCTTTACGCATACGGACAAAGTAATAAAACCTTCTCTGCCGTCATATATCTGTACTAAAAACGAAAGCAGGTAGCGGTATGGTAAGACGCAGAAGTTACAAATCGGCGATAAAAAAGTTCAGACCTTTTATAAAAGGAGCTGTAGCCGGAACAGTGACAGCGGCGGTTTTTACCGTTATCGGTGCATTTTTATTTAATATTGCCGATGCTCCCGAGGGCGCGGATATCACATTCGGATACATATCGCTCGGTGCGGCATCGGGCGTATGCGGAATGTTCTGGGGCGGCGGAAGAGGTAAAAACGGCTTTGCGTGGGGAACGCTGGGCGGTGTTACAATATTTGCGCTGTGTTTTATCGGAGCGATCTTATCGGGAGGTTTTTCGGGTACGGCAGTGATCTCAAAGCTGCTTACATCTGCGCTATGCGGCTGTATCGGAGGAATAATCGGTGTCAATATTGCGGCAGAGCGATAAGGACAGCCGATAGAATATTTCTATAGACAAACAAAGAAAAATGTGGTAGAATTACCTTAAACCCTGTAGATTTCAGGGTAATTGAAAATCAAAGGAAGATTTAAGATGAAAAAGTATTCAATAGAAACGCTTGCGGTTCACGCAGGCTATGAAACTGACGAAGCTACAATGTCGGTAACTCCGCCCCTGTACGAAACAAACGCTTATGTGTTCAAGGACGCAAACCATGCAAGAACACTTTTTGAGCTTAAAGAGCCCGGCAACATCTACTCAAGACTACAGAATCCCACCTGCGAGATACTTGAACGTAAGGTGGCGGCTATGGACGGCGGTGTTGCGGCATTATCATTCGCATCGGGTCACGCCGCTATATTCAATACTATAATAAATCTTTGCAGTGAGGGCGATGAGCTGGTTTCATCGATAAATATCTACGGCGGCGCTATAAACCTGCTCGGTATCACGTTAAAGAGAATGGGCATCACGGTAAAGTTTGTTGACCCCGATGATCTTTCCGCCTGGGAAAATGCCGTGACCGACAAGACAAAGCTGTTCTTCACCGAGCTTATCGGTAACCCCAACGCAAACGTTGCCGATATCGAAGAAATCGGTAAAATAGCGCACAAACACGGAATACCTTTCGTTGTTGACAGCACATTTACAACTCCCTATCTTTGCAGACCCATAGAGTGGGGCGCTGACCTTGTTATCCACTCCGCAACAAAGTTTTTAGGCGGCCACGGCAGTGTAATGGCGGGTGTTGTAGTCGACAGCGGAAAGTTCACGTTCAAGGGCAACCCCAGATTCCCGCTTTTCAACGAGCCTGACGTATCCTATCACGGTGTAGTGTTTGCAGACCTCGGAGAGCTGGCATTCATATCAAGACTGCGCGCGCTTATCACAAGAGATATCGGCGCTTGCCTTTCTGCGTCTGCGGCTCATACCTGCCTTACAGGTATGGAAACGCTTGCTCTGCGTATGCAGCGCCATTGCGAAAACGCGCTTGCGGTAGCAAAATTCCTTGAAGCTCACCCTGCCGTTGAAACGGTAAACTATCCCGCACTGCCCTCAAACAAGTATTACGAGCTTTGCAAAAAGTATTGTCCCAAGGGCGCAGGCGGTGTGTTCACATTCGTTATCAAGGGCGGAAAGCCCGCAGGCGAGAAGTTCATGAACAGCCTTGAGCTTTTACAGATAGTTGCAAACGTCGGCGATGTAAGAAGCCAGGTTATCCACCCCGCTTCAACAACGCACAGCCAGCTGTCGCCCGAACAGCTTGTAGCCGCAGGAATAAGCGAGGGTACAGTAAGACTTACTATCGGCATTGAGGATATAAACGATATTATTGCGGATATCTCTCAGGCACTCGATAAAGCGACAAAGTAACATAAGATGAATATTTAACGGGAGCGGGCACTAACAACCCGCCCCCGTTTTTTATAAAAATTTTATAAAACCCCTTGACAAACTCCTTTCGATGTGCTAAAATATATTAGTAAATTTACAAGATATGCGCCAATAGCTCAGCTGGATAGAGTATCTGGCTACGAACCAGAGGGTCGGGGGTTCGAATCCCTCTTGGCGTGCCAATTTACATTAGTTACACTTTTAGGGATACTACAGTAGTAGTGTCCTTGAAACTGTAAATAAAATCATATATCACACAGCAGAGCAGGTGCAACTGCTCCACTGTGATAATATACATTTTGTGTTCCGACTCATAGTTTCGATTAACGCTCTCGCATCTCTCCGTAGCTTAACACCTACCCAGTCCGATGTAGCTCAACTGTATCAGTAGTACAGTATGTATACTCGCTCCGCAGAATGTGCGGCGTTTCTGAACTGTGACTGTTAGTCGGTGGTTTGCAGTAAATCGGTGTTTACTGTTCCTCTCCCGTGTTACTCACGCGATGTTCTCAGAACTAATGCGTAGTTATCTCGGCTGTAGGTCATCTCTGACGATGGTCGGCATTCAATTTGTACTGCCTTTGATATGCGGCAGGTGGGGATATACACTGCGGATTTACGCCTTGTATATCAGATTAAAAACACAAGAGCCTCCAGCGTCTGGTAAACTTCTGAAAGCTCTTACAAAATTGTATTAAATGTGCTATAATAAAGCACACTAAAGGCACTATTGCACTAAGTCAGTCAGATGGTTTCGCATCGAGCTGATGAGGGGCTGTATCGTTCTTGCAGGAACTATACAGCCTGTGTGTGGTGTTTTTTTATTTACTCTATTATACAACACTTTTACAGTTTTGTCAATTCAATTGATGTAATGTTGTATAGTATACAGAATTGACAAAAATGCGGGTGAGTGTTTGTGCAATTTTTTGTTTTGTGAAGCGGACAATTACACAAGGACAAAGCGAATGTACGGAGAAATAAAAGAAATAGTGATCATATTGTAAAAAGGAGTAACTATATATAACCGATTTTCTGTTTGCGCTTTTATCATTTTTCACTTCTTTTCATTTTTCTAGTATTGAATATACCATGAAATTTTCTATTATATAGCATCCCTTATTTTCAAAAAACCGGTAGATGGTATCTATATAGGTGCAAATTTTATGAGAATCAAAATAGCCAAACTTTACATATCTCCCGTTGTGTTTCACGGCTATGTTGAAATAAAAAAAGAGTCCCTTCTCGAAATGGAAAAACACGAACTTGTTATTTTCTTTTTGAGTGGAGCGGTTGGCAATGTCTTCTTGATTGGAGTTTCACTATTACTTGTTAGCAATTTCATTAATTTTTATTTTTCCATTGTTAATATCTGTTATGCAACCGCAAGCGTACTGCCCTTTATAATAGGAAATAATGATATGACTACAATGATAAAGGTTTTGAAAGAAAAACAAAAGATGTATAAAACTGATATTTGATATAGCATTAATGATTAGAAAGGTGATTAGGTTGGTATGTCCTTACTGCAACAATGAAATGGAAAGCGGAATGATTGTTATTTCTGCCACAGGAAGTGTACCGTGTGCAATTATCGAGTGGTACTCTGAATAAAAATGCAAAAAGGGAATATTCGGCATATCCAAAAAAAGCAAGGTCAATATAAAAGATCGAAAAAATGGACATTTTTGCTCACACTATTGTTCTCATTGTTGTAAAGCGTTTTGTGAATTTGAAACAAAGAAAAACGGAATCGCTTTAAATTTAGTGTTCTGAAAAAATTATCGTTTTTATAGAGATGAGCAAAACATGAAACAAAAACTAACAGAAGTCGCAAAATAGGCAAGTATCAAATAAAAAAGCAGAAAAACGGCACAGCAAAGCTGACATCAGCCGAACAGAGCTGAAATCCGGCAGAAATATTCAAAACAACTCGTCAAGCAATACACTTAACGGATTTAAGACTGCGATAAGAGCTTTCGAATTTAGTGACAACAGTTGCGTGAGCGACAGCGAGCAAAGCAATATGAGCAACAGAATTAAGGTTTTGTGCAGCATTAAAGCTATGCACCCAAAGACGTTCCTGACCGGTCTGCTTGAAACGAGAGTTGTAACGCTCAGCCTCTGTTCTGAGTGCATAAATCTTCTTGAACGAAACACATTCACGGTCAATGGAAAGTCAGTAATCATCGGGAAGCGTGACATATTTAGTACAACCGCGAGTTTTTTTGCCATTGTTCCAATTCTTGTGATTGCATGGACAACAGCCTGATTTTGAACGTTTGAACGGACAGCAGTATTTTTGGCGAGTTCTGCCATTGTCAGAGAATTTGCCGTCTTTGTGCATAGCGAGACCGGCTTCACAAATCGGATGACCTGTTGAAAGCTTCTTCGGATTTTTAGTGTTACGCTTGTTGATGGGAATAAAGCATTCGCCGTGATAAATATCTTTGACGGCATTGTAAATTGCCTTAACATCGTAACCTTTATCAGCAAAAAATGTGCATTCCTCAATTGAAAGAAAATCATTGGTTTGGCTTAGAATATCAAGAACGACAGTGCTGTCGGCAACATCGGCAGTAGTTGTCATTTCAAAGATTGGTAAGCCTGTAATGCAGTCAACTAGAATATGATTCTTGTAACCCCAATAGTATTCAAAATTACGCTCGTTATGCTGATTTGAAGCGGTATGAACACCCAAACCGCAGTCTTCGTCAGACTTAGGCCGATTGCCTTTTGCAAACTTGTTTTTAGCGAAAGATTTTGGGTTATTCTGCTTAGTATTTGCACTTATGGGAGTAGAGTCGAGAGCTATGAATGAAGTGTCGATAATACCCATTTTGGACAACTTCAGCACTTGAGACTGCATAAGCTTTTTAAGCAGAGCGTTATCAAGATTTCTGATGAAACGGTCGAAAGTCCAGTAGGACGGCAATGGTTTCATGATATTGAAACCGCAGTAATGTGCGATTATCAGATTGTTATTGAGATAGTCCACTAAATCTGTGATACAGGAAAAACATTCGCATTTTATAACAATAAAAGTGCAAAACCTTGCTCTTTTTGAAAAACCGATTCTCCCTGTTTTTGCGGCAGCTTCGGGAAAATGAGATAGGCGAGATTAAGAAAAAGCTTCTCATAGAATTGTGCTTTCGGTGCAGATGTGAACAATGTGATGTCCTGTAAAATTTCTTGGCGATAGATAACAGCCAGCCCCTTTCGTGTGGTTTTCGTACAATTTAATTATACCAAAGTTGGTTGGCTGTTTCTATATATTTTTAGTGATAAAATTATTTTTTGTGTCCTGCAAATCCGCTTCTTTTCTACGTTTGCGGCGTTTTGCTCAGGGCTACAAAGAATGGACAGTGGAGGTGGCAGATGTTACGATAATGCAAGGTGCGAAAGTGTGATAGTAATAATGAAGGAGGAGATGTTTTACAGTCATAAGGAAAATCTGAAAATTATACAATTTATAAGGCAGTATTTCCTGAGTTATAATATATTGATGAAAGGATTGGCGAAAAAACAAATATATATAAATTTTTGAAGTTATGTTAAAAATTGATACAGATAATTGATTTTTATGATGTATCAAGTTGTAACCTAATGCTGCAATGTTCCCCGCCTTTATAGGCGGCATGTTCCATTCAGACTATCGTAGGTGAATTACTGCCTTACAGAAAAGCTGAGGAGCTAACGCTCCTGCGGCAAGATTTCTTCGTCACAGCCGATGAAAAGCTATGCTTACATCGGGCTTTATTCCGAGTTAAAATGAAAGGAAATTATCAAATGAAGCTTAAGTTCATACATAAAGCAAAAAGAATATTTATAACCATCTCATCATTGTCAATAATTGCGGCGATCTCTATAGCGGTTGCATCATCGGCCAGTGCCGCAACACATTTTACAAGCTACACCCCTAAAATCAAATATAATAATGGCAACATTGATTACTGCTATTATGTTGATGGTTCTAAAAATGTTAATCTTACTGCAGGCGAGTATTTTGTAAATGGTAAATCATCTTGTTCAGCACATAGTGTTATCAGTCCTGAGGCATCAACTGCAACATGTGGATGTTTTGACGGTTGTTATCAATGCTATGGGTTTGCAGCATTTGTGTATAAAGGTGTATTTACTAAAAATTTATCTGAATCAAAATGTAATGATTTTGGTTGGGGAAGCGACAACAATGATTATTTATTCCTAACCGCAAGAAACTTGAAAATTATGATTTCCGATTTACCGGTGGGCACGCATTTGAGAGTAAGAACATCAAACAATAATAACCACTCTATAGTTTTAGCGGGAAAAACTGATACAACAATTACAGTTTATGATGCTAACGGGTGCGGATCTAATTCCAGCTTATTAGAAGCTGGATCGTCAAATTATTCAGGACATTGCCAAATAAACAAACAGGTTTTCACATACAAGAATTTTGCCAAAAGATATCCTCGACTCGATTATATGCATAAAGGAGCTTAATATGAATGACAGATTAAGATTAATATTGTTGGTTATGGCTTTATCGGTCACAGTAGCTTTAACAGGCTGTTCTCAGCCCGAACAAAACAGTAGTATAGCGGCAGATGATAATACAACGTCCTTACAAAGCAGTATCGATACTGTTACCGATACTTCAAAAACCGGGAGTATAACAGCACCCGAAGGTAGTGAGCTTGTAAAAACGCTTACCGATAACAATAATAACACCGTGGAGCTTTACGGATATAAATCGGGTTCCGATGAGCCGTTTATATGCTTTATTTCAATTAAAGATAACGACAAAAAACCGATTCAGCAAATAGAAATCAACAAATTCAAAACCTTTACCACAGACAGCGGAGATAATGTATATGTTTATGCAGATGAGAAAACCAAACAAGGCTATAGAATTATATTAAACACAGACAATAGTATTAAATCGGTAGAATATTGTGAGGACGCATTACAATACATAAAACTCATAGATGATATTAATAAAGGCGATACATCTATCGAAGAACCTGTGGAGGAATTGCCGGAATTCTATACCGAAGACCCCGAAAATGAAATGTACCTCGGCAACGGCGAATTTGTAAAGCTTGCCGACCTTGAAGCCGATCCCAATGCGGCAGGTTCATATATTATCCGTGGTTCAATGGGCGGTTATGAATATGAACCGTTTGACAACAACAGCATAAGAAATCCAGATGATTACGATTTGAACGAAATGAAATGTATAGGCTCTCAAAAAGGACCCGTGGTAAGCAAGGATAAAATAATAGTACATGAAGGCGACAGCATCGGCAGTAAGGGTCTGATAGTAGACTCGTGCTACATCAGCGTAGCACCTCGCGTAATGTATAGCGAAACGCTAAAAAAAGATATTGGCATAGGCTATGATGTAATGGACGCAAAAATAACTCTGACGGGTGAAGTAACCTTTACGGGTATACTGCTTGCCGAACGCTACAATATAGAGAATTCGGAGCATGATGGCGAAAGCAGAATACTGTTTATGCCTTATTCTAAGGAATACCATGAGGCTGTGCCGTTCCTTTTTGATGTTGACGCTCAATATAAAGGGAGTAGCTGTGCTATGTTCTATAATTACAGCTGGGGCAATCCGCAGTTTGCGATTACAACAAGCGATGGTGTTATAAATATCGGTTATTTAAAGGATTGCGACTTTTTAAGTTCCGATACATTTTCAGAGGATGTGTATTATAAAGAGGCCACAATAACATTTTCAGAGATTACTTATATATCCACAGAAAGAGGCGGTATGAGCGGATTAATCGGTACTGTTGTATCGGTGGATAATATATGTGAGCTTGGGAAAAAGAAAGAGGTATAATATGATGATAATCAAAAACATAATAAAAGCAACTATAGCAACAACAGCTGTAATTTCATCGGCATTTGCTATGGTGTTACCAGGAAACGCATTATCACCTGTCACTTACAAAGCAGCATCAAACTACAAGTTGGTTCCTATGGGACAACATCATGCGTAGTCATGTCATACACTATTAATCAAAGTAAACAAACAGCAACTGCAAAATATGTATTCGACGGTGGGACGGAGGTTCCAAACGGCGAAAAAAGAGTTTCAGTGGTTTGTGAATTAATAATTCCTACAAAAAATGGAGAAACTGTCATAAAGAATAAGACTAACGGTAACGGCGAATATTCCAGACTTGAAAAAATGACAAAAACAGTAGCATTGACTGATGCTGAAAAAGCAGCAGGATACAAAATACAGTTTGTAGATATATCTATAAATTGCACTTCTGGTACATACAAACCATTCTGGGCAGTCAGCTACACATATTAACTTTTGTTTAGCGACTGCACGTACGGTGGCACAACATGACGTGTTATAAATGTATCTATAAGACAAAAAAGGAAAAAAACGAAAGATGCTCCTGCGTGTAAAATATAATTACTGCTTATGTTTTTTGACACAGATAATAAAATAAAAACATAAATACAACTTATGAAAGGGCAATATTATGAACAGGAAATTAAAGCTTATAGGCACTGCAATACTGATTGCTACATTTGCGTCCACGTTTTCCGCCTGCTCGGATACAAAAACAGATGAACAGGCGAGATATATGCGAGTATACGGAACAATATATAATGACGGCGAGTTGATAGTTACCGAAAACGCAGTACTAAGCTTTTTACAGTATTCTGATATGAGTACAATTGCGCTATGCGGTCAGTCAAACTGCGACCACTCAAATGCTGTTACAGAGGACGGACTTCCGTGCCTTGCTTACGGCAAACAAACCTTGCCTTTTTTGTATAACGAAAAGCTTTACTGGTTCGAGGATAGATACGAAACCAAAGACGGAAAAGCAGTAGAATCCGCGGTACTTCACTCATCAGACCCGCTTGGTACTTCCGAAAAGGAAGTATGCAAAATAGAAGGCTTTTCCTGCGACTGGATAAGCACAAGCGTACTTAAAAACAACACCCTGCTGTTTTTCCCTTATCAGTCTGCTTATGACGAAAAAGGAGCGATTACAGGCGATAATACCAATCATTTCGGAGTGCTTGACATAGAAACCGGAAAATTTACCGATTTTGGTGCAACGGAAAACAATAAAACAAAGATTTTAGGTGTCTATGACAACAAATTTTATTTCAACAGCTCGGTGTACGACATTAAGACAGGAAAGTATAGTGAAAACACTATGCCGTCCGAGCCGCCTGCTGTCAGACTTAGCGATGATTACTATGCATATAACAATGACAGCAATATTGAAGTGTTAACTCCGAAGACCTCTGAACCGATTGTTATTCATAACGACAAGATATTGTCTGAAACCGTCATTTTGGGCGATTATCTGTTCCAATGCGATAATGCACAGTGGTATTATTATAATTTAAAGGATGAAGCTCCCGCAAGGCATGATATAAGCTATGGCGAAGGGCTTTATGCACAGGTATTGTCCGAGTACGAGGACAGCTATATTATCAGCGTCTATAACGCCGAAGAACAAACAGTAACAAAAGAAAAGGTAGCAAAATCGGATATTCTGGGGGAGTAAGATATGGCAAAAGGATTAAGTAGAATAGCTTTAATAGTGGCGACCATTGCGGTGGTTATGTTAATCTCAAGTTGTTCAGATGTAACAGAAAGCTCTCAAAGTAGTAACAAAGAGAAAAGTGTTACAAGTCTTGTCGGAGAAATATATCATGGCGACGGATATTTTATTCTTGACGAAAACGGTCTGCAAATAGTCAAGGAAGGTGCTGCCTATGACGAGAATAAAAAGCTATGGAACGCACCATTTGCCGCTGTGCGTAAAATTAATGATACTTTTTACTGTGACAGTTTTACTTCTCCTGATAAATTCGATGATAATATGAATTACAAAGGTGAAGTGCCGCAGGACAGCAAAAAAATGATAAAATTGCTGAAATCGGGTGATGTTACAGAAAGTGGGCTTACCGTCACCTCTGCAGTTTCGTCCGTTAAAGAAACACTCGAATACAATCGGGAAACAAATTCTACCGAGCCGGGAATATCGCAAACAGTATACACAGAAATCACATTAAGCGGAGAGGTTACTCTTGAAGGCGTATTGTATGTAGTTCTTGATGAAGATCTGTACATATCAGAAGAAAACAGCATATTGTTTTTCCCTTATCCCGAAAGCTTAAAAAATGCACTTGGTTTTTCACCGAGGTTTTCCGGTGATATAGAGAGTAGTTATCTTACCTCCAATGCTTCTAAAACAAGTGTATTGCTATATGGCGATTGTGTATATTTTTATGCAGGCAACACAGATAACAGCGAGTGGCTCACAAAGGATTTCAGAAATAAACCGTTTGGTACAGCAAAATTAACGGTCAGCGATATAAAGCTTATATGGCAAAGCGATAGTCTGGACAGGTTTTCCTTTACGGTAAAAAATGCGGAAAATGTTCAGGCTAAAAAGTAGAGGTGTAAAAAATGCTTCAAATTAAAAATCTTAATAAACATTACGGTAAAAAACAGGCTCTTTTTGATTTTGAGATGACCTTTAAAAACGGGGTTTACGGACTTTTAGGCCCCAACGGCGCAGGAAAATCAACGCTTATGAACATTATTTCAGATAACCTTGCACCAGACTTAGGCTCGCAGCTTTGCTGGAACGGCACAGACATAACTAAGCTTGGCAGTAAATTTCGCCGTAAGGTCGGATATATGCCGCAACAGCAGGCGCTTTATGACAACTTTACCGCAAGACGGTTTATGATGTATATATCAGCTCTCAAAGGAATTTCTACAGCAGTAGCAAGAGAGCAAACCGAGTATCTGTTAAGTGAAGTTGAACTGCATGACGTAATGGATAAAGCTATCGGAGGCTTTTCGGGCGGCATGAAGCAAAGAGTTTTAGTTGCACAGTCCCTACTCGGAAGCCCTGAGCTTGTTCTACTTGATGAGCCGACAGCGGGTCTTGACCCAAAGCAAAGAGTTATCATACGGGATATGATACATAAAACAGCAAAGGACAAAATTGTCCTTGTAAGCACACATATAGTATCTGATGTTGAAACTATTGCAGATGAAATAATAATTATGAAGCAGGGCAGAATTGCCGCAAACGGAACTGTTGAACAGCTTGTCAGTGTTCTCCCGCACGAACGCCGGACACTCGAAAACGCATATATGTTGCACTTTCCCGAGAAAAACACGGCAGGAGGTGCTATAGATGAAAATAGCTCTGTATGAGCTTTACAAAGCGTTAAAAAGCAAAGTGCTGTTAATATTGTTTGTAGCACTGTTTTTGCTGAATTTAGCTCTTTCGGCAACATATACGCCTGTCCTTGGCGTACCCGATGAATGTATTCGTGAAATTAACAAGGTATATTTATCTACATCGGAAGAGGAAAAGCTGTCTGTCGCAGAGAGTATTGCAAACAAATATATAAAAGACAATGTGCTACAGAATATATTTCCGGACAAGAAATATGAGGATAAATTAAATCGGGTAAAAAACTACAATACCACAATCAGGAATATCAAAAGCGAAGCCGAACAGCGTTCAAAACCATCGGTTTTTTCTAAGGAAAACAGCTTTACACAGCTTAGCTTCAAGGATATTTTCACAGCATACAACAATGTAATTGAAAATAAACCGTCCTTTTATCCCGACTACGGAACAGAACGCTATATAAACAGCGCAGATACCGATTTAATGATGCTTGTTTTTGTGCTTATGCTGACGGTTATTGTATGCTGTCGCGACAAAATGACAGGCATGGCGGCGGTTATAAGACAAACTCCCAAAGGGCGTATTCACAGTGCAGGAGCAAAGCTGATAGCCTGCTTTTTGCTTACCGTTACTTCGGCTGTGTTGTTATACGGTACGGTATTGCTTACAGGTACTATTCGCTTCGGGCTTGGCGATTTATCAAGATGTATTCAGTCAATCCCGCAGTTTACGCTATGCAATATAAATATGACCGTGGGAGAGTATCTTGTTATCCACTTTTTATTCAAAACATCAGCCTTTTTTATAGTCGTTGTTGTAATGATGATTATATGTACTTTCCTTAAAAATGTTGCGGCGGCGTTTGCTGTTATCTCTGTTTGTAGTGGTGTTTCGATATGGCTTTATACTTCTATAAGTGATATATCGGCATACAACATATTAAAATACATAAATTTCTGCTGTTTTATAAGTCCACATCAGTTATTTTACAGATATTATCATTTAAACATTTTTGGAAAGCCCGTATCGGCTCTTACCGTCTGTGTAATTACAACAGTAATAATTCTTATCATGGCTTTGCTTATTTATTTTGCGGTTTATTGCTCAAGACGCGCTATATCGGCTTCAGGTAAAATATCGGAAATCTTTTCATATATTACAGTAAAACGCAAGCTCTCGGCAAATTTTGTTGTAAACGAGGTATATAAAACGGCAATAGCGGGAAAAGCATTGCTTGTTCTTGTTGTTGTCGCTGTTATTGGGTTCTGCAATTATCAGAATATGAGTGCAGGCTACGATTCCGAGCAAAAACGCTACGACAGCTATGTAGCACAGATAGGCGGGGAAGTGACGGATGAAACTCTGTTGTTTTTGGAAAATGAAAAGCTGGAATTTGAAAATATAAAGCTACGCTATGAAGAATTATTGACGCAGACACCCGCTGAATCGGATTATGAAAGCTACAATAAGGAATTGAACGATATTACAAAAAAGCTTGACTATGAGAATGCATTTAATAAGATATGTGACCGTGTGTCGGTTATTAAGTCTGATAAAAATAGCAACCTACAGCTCGTTTTTGAAGAAGGGTTTAACCGTCTTTTGTCGGTAAACGGCTATAAGGACGACTTCCTTATGTGTATACTCGCTACTATAGCCCTTGTGCTGTGTATATCGCCTATGATAGCATTTGATAATCAGAGAGGACTGACAAAGCTCCTACGTACTACAGAAAAGGGCAGAATCAAGCGCTTTGCCATAGACGGCGTAATAACTCTTGTTATCTCTGCAATAGTATTTGTAGCGGTATGGCTACCCGAATTTGTTTTCGTAATGAACAATTACAAGCTCTCATTCTTAGACGCACCCTTACAGAGTATTACGGCACTTTACGGTATGCAAACAAACGAAACAATATTGCAATACATAATTCGGGTATACCTGATACGGTTTTTCTCTATGCTCGCCTGCGGCTTTTTTATGCTGTGTGTATCAAAGCTATCGGCTAATCTTATAACCGCCTTTTCGGTAAATATTCTGTTATTTGTTCTACCCTTGGGGCTTTGCGTTGTCAGCGAAAGCTTTGTCGTGATATGGATATGTCCGTACCTTTCAGGCACCGCAGAGAGAAGCGCGTCACCTGCTAATCTCATTATCACCGTGATAATTTTCATAGGCTTGATATTGGTTGCGGGAGGTGAAGGCGTAAAGAAAGCGGTAGAGAAGATAGGTAAACGGTTTTAATATGATATTGTAGAGCTGAGCAAAACACAAAGTAAAAAGTCAGCAGCTACAAATGAGCAAAATGAAGATAACAGGCAGAAAAACCGCACTTCAAAGCACAGCTGTTAAATGACATATCTTTAGGTGAAATTATTCCTATGCCGATTTTTCTGTAAATATCATACTGATATTTTTCAGCTATAATAATCATATCCTCTTTTTGTAAATTTGTCAAGAGTTCATAATCATCAGCTGTATTAATATTTGCAATGAAAAGCAAATTATTGTTTTTATAAGCAGCTGAAAGTTTGTTTTCTAAAGTTTTGAATTTATCAATATTCATGACGAAACTCCTTTAATTAAAATGGTCAAAAATATCTTAAAATTAACCTTCAGAAATAAAAAAGCTATAAATCCATTATACAAGCGGTATAACAACGATAAATACTGCAAGTCCGATACCGAAAAATTCAGAAAACTTAATCCGGAAGGACAAAC
>DOQG01000029.1:0-20377 GCA_003512525.1 Oscillospiraceae bacterium
CCGATTATCTGGCAGATTAACTGCCCTTATAAACTCATTATACTACGCATTTCCACTTTTTTTAACCACTTTTCCACTCAAATTCCCATCGGCACAACCTCGTCAATATCCGCTTCACGCTTAGGCTTTGCAACCCTATAAAAACTTGAAGTAGGATTATAACAGTTTTTCTAATTCTATCAGTAACTTTTCTTTCATATCTTCTAATTCTGTCTTTGAAGGGCGGTTATTATCATTGTACATTTTTTCCATAGGATACCACCAAACAGGTCCATTTCCGTTGTTGCCATAGTTTTCTATATCTCCGCTTTTCCTTGGGAATAGGTGCCAGTGCAGATGTGTATCGCCATTGCCTAACAATTCATAGTTCATTTTTTCTGCTCCAAAAGCGTTTGAAACCGCTTCGGCGACTATGGACATTTCCTCTAAAAACTTGATCTTTTTCGAATGGTTTAATTGAAACAGTTCTGTTTTATGTTCTTTGCAAAGAAATAATGTGTAGCCCTTAAAATGCTGATTATCACCAATAACTGTCTATTGCGTTTTGTTGCCGGATTGCGCAACCAACCAAAATATGATAAAATAAATTCCGATATAAAACAGGATTTAAGGATTATTTAATAATTTCTATGCTACAATGTAATCACAATGATAAAAGGAGCAAGGAAATGTACCTGAACATACTGAAAAAAGACCTTAAACGCAAAAAAACTATGAATATGATACTGCTGGTGTTTATTATACTTGCGACGATGTTTGTATCTTCAAGCGTAAACAACATTTTAAGGGTTACAACGGCGCTGAATGATTATTTTGAAATGGCGAATGCACCTGATTATCTGGTGACAACAATGAACAAAAACCTTGCCGTTGACATTGATGAAACAATAAGCTCAGCGAAAGCGGTTGACAGCTATGCTGTGGAAGATGTGCTGTTTTTAGCACCTGACAATTTTATCTTCGGGGACAAGGACATAACCGCAAAAGGCGGCACGAATATAGTTCAGAGCGACATAGGTATGAATTATTTTCTCTCTGACGGCAGTATCCTTGAAAAAGTAAATCAGGGCGAATTATATATAACGGAAAATAAAGCAGCCGCTATCGGCGTTGAAATCGGAGATAAGCTTACCATAGAATTGAACGGCATCAACTGTGAGGTAATATTCAAAGGCAAGATAAAGGACGCACTTTTCGGATCTAATCAGCTTACTATAACCCGTTATATAATCAGTGTTGAGGATTATAATGCACTGACTTCAGCTGAAAACGCAGAGGAGTTTTACGGTGGCTCTCTTGTCTACATACATTCCTCTGATATTGATACACTTGTAAAGCAGATAAAGCCCCTTGCGGACAACAGCATTCTTACATTTGACAGGGCTTCTATGGAATTCTGTTATATTTTTGATATGATAATTGTGGGGCTGCTCATTGTGGTAAGTGTTATTTTTATTGCTGTCGCTTTCGTGGTGCTGCGTTTTACTATCACCTTCACGCTTTCGGATGAATTTCGTGAAATCGGCGTTATGAAAGCAATAGGTATAGGCAATTTCAAAATCCGTGGGCTTTACCTTGTAAAGTATCTGGGGCTTTCAGTAATCGGTGCGGTAATCGGACTTGTATTAAGCTTCCCATTCGGTGAAATGCTTATGAGCGTATCATCGCAGAATATTATCGTAAGTAATTCAAATCCGATATTTGTAAATATTCTCTGCGCAGTGCTTGTGATTGCGGTAATTCTGTCGTTCTGCTATGGCTGTACGGGTAAGGTCAGAAAAATGACTCCGATTGACGCAATCCGAAACGGTCAGACAGGAGAACGTTTCCGAAAAAAGAGTGTAATGAGCCTCGCTGAATCAAAACTCCCTGCAACACCTTTCCTTGCTCTTAATGATATTGTAAGCAGCCCAAAGCGTTACAGTATTATTACATTCACATTCTTCCTATGCCTTTCCCTTATGCTTATGCTTTCGGCAACCGTTTCAACTATGAACAGCGACAGTCTTGCCGCAACTTTCGGCTGGGCAAACTGTGACATATATCTTGACAGCAAAATGGTTATGGAATGTATGCTGGAAGGCGGCGATGAAAAGCTGGAGAAGCACCTTGACGATATGGAAAAAACTCTTGCTGAAAACGGTATTCCCGCAAAATGTTATCAGGAAATGATGTTCTCTCTGCCTGTTGTTCACGGAGAAAAGAAAAGTAATATTACGATCTATCAGGGTACAGGCACGACAATGGATATGTACGAATATACCGAAGGTACCGCACCGCAGAACACAAATGAAATTGCAATAACACGAATTTCCGCAGAAACACTTAATGCGAATATCGGTGATACTGTTACAATTAAAACTGTTGACGGGGATAAGGAATATATCATTTCGGCATTCTTTCAGTCAATGAATATGCAGGGCGTCGGTATCAGGCTGCACAGCGACGAATATATAAATTACGTTCAGGCAAACGGCGGTAACAACACTCAGATTAAGTTTACCGATAATCCCGACAGCGAAGAAATACAGCGGCGAATAGGTGAAATTCAGAGAATTTTTCCCGATTACGAAAACATAAAGACTTGCGCTGAAGCGGTAGCGGATATGGTGGGAGTAGCCGGAACTCTTGACACCGTAAAATCACTCGTAGTTATGCTTACAATCGTTTTATCGGCGCTCATAACCGTACTTATGGAACGTTCCTTTATCGCAAAGGAGCAGGGCGAAATTGCTCTTATGAAAGCGGTGGGAATGAGAAACGGCAAAATTTACGCATATCATACATTACGCTTTTTATTCGTTGGAATTATTGCGGTAATTATCGGCGAAGCTTTAGCGCTACCGTTAACGCATCTTTGCATTGACCCGATTTTCAAAATGATGGGTATGGAGCTTGCGGTCGGTTATGTCATAGACCCTGCGGAAATGTATCTTTTATTCCCTCTCGTAATTCTTCTGACAACAACCGTCAGTGCATTTCCCACTTCCCTTTACACAAGAAAAATCAAGTCCTCAGACACAGCCAATATAGAATAAGAAAGGAAACCATTATGAACATCTTAGAAGTAAAAGACCTGTGCAAAACATATATCGTAAACAAGCGCCAGAACAATGTGCTTAAAAATGTCAGCTTTACTGTAGAGGAGGGCGAGATGGTAGCTGTTATGGGACCGTCAGGCTCGGGTAAGTCAACTCTTCTCTACGCCGTTTCGGGTATGGATGGCATTACCGCAGGCGAGGTGCTGTTCTGTGGCAGGAATATCGCAAAAATGGGTGAAAGAGAGCTTGCCGATTTAAGACTTGACGAAATGGGATTTATCTTTCAGCAGATGTATATGCTGAAAAATTTAACAGTACTTGACAATATCATACTCCCTGCGGTACAATCTAATAAGAATACCGAAACACGAAAGGAAATCGTTCGGCGTGGGCAGGATTTAATGCGTAAGCTGGGCATTATCGAAATCGCCGACAACGACATTAACGAGGTTTCGGGCGGACAGCTTCAGCGTGCCTGCATCTGCCGCAGTATGATCAATAATCCGAAAATGATTTTTGCCGACGAACCGACAGGCGCACTCAACCGTACATCATCTGACGAAGTTATGGAAGAGCTTGCAAAGCTAAACGCCGACGGTACGACAGTTATGCTTGTAACTCACGATGTTAAGGTTGCGGCAAAATGCACAAGAGTTATGTATATAGTTGACGGCAATATAAGGGACGAATATAATCTCGGCAGATGTGAAAGCAATTCTCAGGTGAGAGAGCGTGAACGTGCGCTGAACAACCGGTTACTTGAATTAGGGTGGTAATATGACCGATATTTTAATTGTTGAAGACAATGAAGAACTTGCCGATATACTGTGTGATTTTCTCCGTGCGGAAAACTACACAGTATCTGTTGCCAAAACAGGTGAAAAAGCCTTGTCGCTGTATGAAAAATACGGCGCAAGGCTTATCGTGCTTGATGTAATGCTACCCGGAATTGACGGCTTTGCGGTGTGCAGAAAAATTCGTGAAGAAAGCGACACGCCCATACTTATCGTAAGTGCAAAGGTCGACAAGGAGGATAAGCTGAACGGGCTTATTCTTGGTGCTGACGATTATATTGAAAAGCCGTATGACATTGACATAATGCTTGCAAAAATTGCAGGTATTTTCAAGCGTCGGTACGCTGTTGATGAGCTTATCGACGGGGATATTCGTGTCAATAAGGTAAGCAGAACGGTATGCAGAAACGACATACCTATTGAAATGACTGTAAAGGAATTTGAATTACTGGTATTGCTTATCGAAAATAAGGGCAGGATTCTTACAAAGGAGTATCTTTTTAATCAGATCTGGGGCAGTGACAGCTTTTCGGAACAGCAGACTCTCACAGTGCATATAAAGCGGCTTCGTCAGAAAATCGAGGACGATCCGAAAAATCCGAAGCATATACAGACGGTATGGGGAGTAGGCTACAAATATGAAAGCATTTAATAAAATTTTCGCATTAGCGGTGGCGGTTATAATTACGGTTTTTGTTACAGCGAATGTGATACTTCTTAAGGATAGCACCGGCGGCAGACCATATCTTGTAGAGGTTTCAAGGCTTGTAAACGAAATTGAAAACGGGAACGCTTATGACATTTCAGATTGCAAATATGTAACGGGCGTAAGCGAGTACGCCGAGGACTTTTACAATTCCCACAGCGACTATGTAATCAGAGAGATAAACGGCGAGTTGTACCGTTTTGATTATACCGCTGGCGGAAGTGTTGATAATGCGGAAACAATAATTGTTGTCAACGTAATCCTTAGCATAATGTCTGTGGTAATCATTGCGGTTATGATTTACATAAGGGCAAAAATTCTCGCTCCGTTTGAGAAGCTCACCGATATTCCTTATGAGCTTTCAAAGGGTAATCTTACTGCACCTGTAAAGGAAGCGAAAAACAGGTTTTTCGGGCGATTTGTCTGGGGTGTGGATATGCTCCGTGAGAATATGGAGCAGCATAAAGAGCGTGAATTAAATCTGCAAAGGGAGAAGAAAATGCTTTTGCTGTCCCTGTCGCACGACATAAAAACTCCCTTGTCGGCTATAAAGCTGTATTCAAAAGCACTCTCAAAGGGGCTGTATACCGACAAGGAAAAACAGCTTGAAATTGCCGAAAACATCAATGCCAAAGCCGATGAAATCGAGGGATATGTTGCTGAAATCATCACTGCTTCAAGAGAGGAATTTTTAAGTCTTGATGTAACAATGGCGAGTTTTATCTGTCGGAGCTTGTAACAAAAATCAAGCTTTACTATACCGAAAAATTGTCGCTCATAAAGACTGATTTTTTCGTCGGAGAATATGGTGATTGCCTTATAAGCGGAGATCTTGACCGAAGTGTCGAGGTGGTTCAGAATATAATGGAGAACGCCATAAAATACGGCGACGGCAAGGAAATTTCAATCAGCTTTTCCGAAGAGGAAGGCTGTATTCTTATTGCTGTGAAGAATAGCGGCTGTACGCTTCCCGATACGGATCTGCCGCACATCTTTGAAAGCTTTTGGAGAGGTGCAAACGCAGAAAACCTGAAGGGAAGCGGACTTGGGCTTTACATCTGCCGACAGCTTATGCACAAGATGAACGGCGAGGTATTCGCACAGATCAAGGGCGGAGATATGTGCGTAACGGCGGTGTTCGGGAAAACATCTATTCACGGCTGATGAATAGGTTACATAGGTTTCCGATCGACCTTATCAAAGCGTAAAACAGATTGCGAGATGCTGCTTTTCGTTGATCGCCCGGCGTGATCGAGTTAGCCTGTCAAAAGAAATTTTAAGAACAGAGGATATATTCAAATCGGAAGAAAATTATGAAAAAAAGAAAATTTATTGATTTTTTAACTGTTGCTGTTGTAGTTGCAGCAGTTGCTTTGTCAGTCGGCTGTGCGCAAGACGCGAATAAAACATCGACAGATGAACTGCCTGTTATCGTTATAGGAAGCGATGAATATGAGCCGTACAATTTCAGCGATAAAAACGGAGAACCTGCCGGCATTGATGTTGAAATTGCAACGGAAGCTTTTGGCAGAATGGGCTATAAAGCTAAATTCAAAAATATTGTATGGGACGAGAAGGACAGTTATCTGGCTAACGGTGAGGTCGACTGTCTGTGGGGATGTTTTTCTATGAACGGCAGAGAAAATATGTACCAATGGGCAGGTCCGTATATGAACAGCAGGCAAGCGGTCGCTGTCAGAGCAGACAGCGATATTTACAAGCTGTCCGATCTTGCGGGAAAAAGCGTCGCGGTACAGTCCAGCTCAAAGCCGGAAGAGCTGTTGTCAGGCAAAAGCAACAATATGCCGCAGGTCGGTGCTCTTTATTGTTTTGTAAAAACGGATTACATATTTGCGGCGCTTAATAAAGGATATGTAGATGCAATAGCGGGTCATGAATTTATGCTCCATCAGCTTGTAAATGATGATGACGGAAAATACAGATTGCTTGATGAAAACCTGTTGATTTCAAAGCTCGGTGTAGCTTTTTATAAAGACAACAACACAGAAATTCCTGACAGACTCAATTCTGTGCTGAAAGATATGCTGAAAGACGGAACAATTGCAAAAATCGCCGAGAAATACGGACTCGATAACGAAGCGGCATTTGGAGGAATAGTGATTGAATAAAAAGAATAAAAATTTGCTCTTTCCTAAACATATTATCGTAATGGTCACAGTGGGTATTATACTGATGGGCTGTGTTTTTGCACTGTTTTCATATAATAATACAGAAAATGCAAAAAATGTTACCGCAGAAACAATAGAGTATATAAAAAATCAGTGTATAAGGTATGATGAGATAACATCGTCAGACCTTACCAAGAGCCTGTTCCGCATTATTGATAAAACGAAGGAGATAAGCCGTGATATGCTTATATTCAACGATAGCTCGGATAATATCATGAAGAGTTTTATCGGCGATCACAAGCTTACCGGGGTTATGCTGCTGGACGAAAAAGGGGAGCTTGAGAATGAATTATACAGCGATGACACGGGATATGACGTATGGAAGAGCTTTATACATCAGGATAATGTATTGAGTGTTGCATATGAACCGATAAAAATATATGCAGACAGAATACACTCATCTCCGTCCGGAGCTACAAGCGATAACGATTATTATTACGATTTTGCGGCAGTCGCCCGCACCGATAAAAAAGGTATAGTATTTGCATATCTCAGACAGACAAAATCTGTAATAGATAACGGTCAGCCGACACTGGACTTATTGCTGTCAGGCTTTAAGCTTGCAATGAACGGAAGTATAATTATAACAGACAAAAGCAACGTAATAGCGACTAATAATGAAAAATACACCGGAAAAGCGGTTGTAGATTGCAAAATATTGGAAAGCTATGCTTCGAGCGGCGATAAAGCGAACGGTCTTTTGCGTATAGTTGACGATGACGGCTCGTATTATGGCGGAATGGATAAGTGCAGAAATTATTACATCTATGTCTGTTATCCGGCAGGCAATGTATATATCGGGCGATGGGCAGCGACCTCGCTTGCAACTACAATTTATATAATAATCTGTTTTGTGGCAATACTGTTTTACAGGTCAATACAGGTAAAGCATATCCGTGAAACACGCATTGCGGAGGAAAAATACAACGCTAAACTGCTTCAGTCGGCAGATGAAGCAAGACGCGCAAATATGGCAAAGAGTGATTTTCTGAGGCGTATGAGCCACGATATAAGAACGCCTATCAACGGTATACGCGGTATGATAGAGATAGCGGATAAGAATGATGATGACCCGGAAAAACGGAAGGAATGCCGCCGTAAGATGTGGGTAGCCTCAGGCTATCTTCTTGAACTTGTCAACGACATTCTTGATATGAATAAACTTGAATCGGGCGAAATTGTACTTGAATATGAACCGTTCGATATATACGATATATTTGATGATATATTCACACTCAATGAACAGAACGCTTATAAACATAACATCTCGCTCACTTTTGAAAAGTGCGAAAATATACATAACAGACTGATCGGCAGTCCGCTTCATGTTAAGCGGGTGCTTATGAATATAATCAGCAATGCCGTTAAATACGGAAGAGAGGGCGGATATGTAAAAGTATCCTGCAAAGAGCTTTCTGTTACCGAGGACGGAAAAACAGCAATGCTCAGTATAAAATGCGAGGATAACGGCAAGGGCATAGGTGAAGATTTCCGGAAGGTGATGTATGAGCCGTTCCGTCAGGAAAATGAAAGCGCCAGAACATCATATCAGGGTACAGGTCTGGGGCTTCCGATAGCTAAACGGCTTACAGAAAAGATGGGCGGTACGATCGAGTGCGAAAGCACGAAAAATGTCGGTACTGATTTTACGATAGTTCTTCCGTTGGATATAGATATGACGAGGCGGTCCAAATCAAAGCCTGGGGTAGTGGTAGAGGATCGCTCACTTGCAGGTGTGAATATTCTTCTGGCAGAAGATAACGAACTGAATATGGAGATCACAGAATTTATGCTGAAAAGTGAGGGTGCAACGGTCATCAAGGCGTGGAACGGTGCAGAAGCCGTTGAAATATTTGAAAGCTCTGAACTTTATTCAATCGATGTAATTCTGATGGATATTATGATGCCTGTCGTGGATGGGCTTGAAGCTTCTGAAACGATACGGCATCTTTATCGCGCAGATGCAATATCTGTCCCGATAATTGCGCTTACGGCTAACGCATTTACCGATGATAAGATAAAGACTCAGACGGCAGGTATGAATGAGCATCTTGCTAAACCTGTCGAGTCAAAAAAATTAAAGGATGCGGTGTTCAGCTATATCGGCAGAAAAAATCTCACAATGAGAGAGTGCTATGACTTGTTGGGAGAGGACTATGACAGCGTGCTACAGCGTCTTGAGTGCGAAGAAGAGAATGTTGAACCTGCAATACGCGAATTTTTGTTTGATAAGCACTTTGCGGAGTTTTCTGATGCAATGAAAGAGCATTCGGTCGAAAAGGCTTTCAGAGCGGCGCACACCATGAAGGGAATAGCCGCAAACCTTGGATTTGAAAAGTTCCGCAGTGTGTTCAGCGAAATAACGGAATATTTAAGAAAAGGCGATTATGACAGTGCGCAAAAGCTTCTGGTCACTGTCGGCAAGGAGTATATAAGGATAATAAGAGCATTGAAAAGGTGCAAATAATACCTAAAGCAGGAGCTGTGACGAAATGCAATAATTTCGTCACAGCTCCTGCGTTTTATTAGTCAGCAATAAAAAATTATCGAAAAACAATAAAAATCTATTGACAAACGGAAAACCCTGTGCTATAATTCAAACAACAAAAAACTACGTCGGGAAAGGGCGGTATTATGAAAAAACAAAACTATTCCGTAATGATAACCTCAATACTTGTAAAGGCGGTATTCGTACTGATAATCGTATGCTGTATATTTGCACCTTTTATTGTCCGTATCTACGATAACCGCATATTTGCACTGTTCGGAATGTCGGTCTATCTGCCTACGATAATTACGCTTTACCTTGCGGCGGCAGCTGCGCTTGTGATAGTTATAGCGCTTGACCGTCTGCTGTCTAATATCAGACAGGGAAAAGTGTTCACTTCGGGTAATGTAAAGATATTAAGACTGATATCGTATTGCTGTTTTGCCGTAAGCGTTATATTCATCTATTTCAGCATTTTAAGACCGTTCGCATGGCTTGTTGTGATAGCGGCGGCATTCTTCGGGCTGATACTCCGTGTTATCAAGAATGTCTTTGAGCAGGCGATCGTTATAAAAGAAGAGAACGACTTTACTATCTGATTTGTGAGGTGCTGATATGGCAATTGAAATAAATCTTGATGTAATGATGGCTATGCGGAAGATCTCGTCGAATGAGCTTGCCGCCGCCATCGGCATAACCCCTGCAAATCTGTCGGTGCTGAAAACGGGCAAGGCAAAGGCTATCCGCTTTTCAACGCTTGAAAAGATATGTGAGGTCTTACAGTGTCAACCCGGTGATATCCTGTGTTATAAAGGCGGTGGCGAAAATGAATGAGTATAATAATGCGGAACAATACGGCAATGTTCAGCCGGTGAATGTATACGGCGGAGCAGAGGGTCAATATGCACCGATGTATAACAACAGCCTGCAAGGTCCTCCCGAGGCAAAGAAAACCTACAATATGCGCGATTTTATATTCGCCGCGCTTACGGCTGTGCTTGGCTTTATAACATTTAAGCTGTTCTTTACCGAGGGCGAGATATTTCCGTTTGCAGAGGTTATAGCATCGGGCTGGTATCATATTATTGTTGCCGCTCTTGCTGTTATGGCGGTGATATATATCGGCAAAAAGCCGACAGCCTCACAGTGGGCGATATTCGGCTGTGTGATAATATTCTGTGCTGTTCCGATATTCTCGTCAACGGGACTTGTTCGCTTTCTTTCGTGGGTGTATGCCGCGATCCTGCTTTGTTACTTTGCATACAGCTTTACTACAACCAAGCCGCTGTTTTCGGACGGATTTGCACGGGAGCTGTGCGAAGCGGTATTCTCGGTATCGTTCAGAAATTTCACAGCCGCGCCTAAGAGCATAGCAGTGCCGTTTTCAAAAAAGGAGCATAAGAGCAAAACCGCGCTGTATATCCTGCTCGGAATTATTTGCTCGCTTCCGGCAACGTTTATTGCTGGTGCGGCACTTTCAAGCGCCGATGATAATTTCGGCAGAATGTTATCCGTTATGACAGGCGGATTTTTCAACAACTTTTTCAGTAATATTATAATTTTTGCAGTCAGCATACCTTTTTCATTTCTGCTTTTTGGAATAATGAGCGGCGCAAAGGGAAGAAAGCGCAGAATGACAGGTGACAGCGGGAAAGCGGCAAAGGTGCCTGCCGCGGCTGTATGCGCGGCGCTCACGCCGCTTATAGCTATATATCTTCTGTTCTTCACTTGCCAGATACCATATTTTCTAAGTGCGTTCGGCGGAGTTCTTCCCGACGGCTACAGCTACAGCGAATATGCCAGACAAGGCTTTTTTGAGCTGTGCGGAGTGGCTGTGCTTGATCTTTTTGTGATATTCCTTGCAGGAGTGCTTGCTAAAAGAAACGAGAGCGGGAGAAAGCCTGCGGCTGTAAGAGCGTATTCGGCTGTGTTCAGCCTGCTGACCGTTTTTCTTATTTGCAGTGCAATGTCAAAGATGATAATGTACATCGGTGAGTACGGGCTTACCGGACTCAGATTTTACACATCATGGTTTATGATACTGCTCGGTATAGTGTTCTTAGTGCTGATATTGCATGAGATATTACCTGATATGAAAACCGTGTTGATACTTTTTGTGTCGTTTACCGCAATGCTCGGCGCACTGTGCTTTTGCGACCCCGATGCGAGAATAGCACAGTATAATGTCGAAAGCTATCTCAGCGGCAATATAACTAAGATCGATACTTACAGTCTTTCTGCCTTGTCCGAGGGAGCGGCTGTTTATATCGAAAAGCTCGGGGATAACAATGAGAACTTGCGTCCGAGGTGCAGAGCAGCACTGGCTCAGATTAAAGAAAGCAGAAATTCAAAGGTATATTTCCCTCTTTCGGTTACTACTGTAAAATCCGACGGGATATACGACAGAATGCGGGGATAATCGCCGACAGAGTTATTTTTCGGCTCTGAAAAGCCGTTTTTTCTATTGACTAATTTTTGTCTTTATGTTATACTAATGTGAGAAAGATTATCAGTTTATCCACGGAGGTGTAATATGACGATATTCTATGAGTTTGAAGGTAAGCTGTATGCTAATATAACAAACAAATGTCCGTGTTCATGCATTTTTTGCATAAGAAAGAACGGCGACAGCGTTGCGGATAATGACAGCCTGTGGCTTGAGCATGAGCCGAGCTATGAAGAAATAATCAAGGCGTTTGACGATTTTGATAAGACAGGCCTGCATGAGCTTGTGTTCTGCGGTTACGGCGAGCCTATGGAGCGTGCGGACGTTCTGCTCGAGGTCGCAAAGTATGTCAAGCAGACTACGGATATGAAGATCCGTATAAATACAAACGGACTGGTTGACTTCATAAATCCCGCTTTTGACGCATACAAGATGCGCTATTTAATCGACTGTGTCTCTATCAGCCTTAATGCTCCCGACCCTGAGAGCTATCTTGAGGTTACCCGTCCCAAGTTCGGACTTCCCGCATTCAATTCTATGCTGAATTTTGCTAAGACGGTAAAGACTATTGTTCCGAAGGTTATGTTCACGGTGGTAGATATAATAACGCCTGAGCAGATCGAACAATGCAAGGAGCTTGCGGAGGGGCTTGATATACCGCTCAGAGTCCGTCATTGGGTGACGGATAACGAGAGTTATACCTGATAGGAGGGCAGTATGAACTATTCACAACAGAGAAACTGTATACTGAATATCGTTGTGTCAAATCCTATCCACCCGACAGCAGAGCAGGTATATGATATAGCAAGGCACAGTTACCCGAAAATAAGCCTTGGTACTGTTTACCGCAATTTAAATCAGCTTGCCGATCACGGCATATTAAAGAAAATATGCAGTTCTTACGGAAGTGTGCGTTTTGACGGCAGGACAGATCCGCATTTTCATATGATATGCAGTTGCTGCGAAAAGGTTTTTGACGTTGAGCTCGGCGAAATGATGTGCCTTAACGACAAGATACGCACTAAGTATGATTTTGATGTTACAGAGTATGAGATAAGCATAAAGGGCATTTGCAGTGAATGCAGAGAGAAGCAGGAAAGCGGAGAGTCGGCGTAAAAGGCTTATATTATGTGTAAGTTATGTAAGTGCAAAAGAATTAAAAACAGTTTTACAACTCATGTAGTTAATTACAATAATTCGGTGATAATAATTAAAAATGTGCCTTGTGAAGAATGCGAGCAATGCGGAGAAATATTCTATACAGATGAAGTTGCCGAACAGCTTGAAAAACTTGTTGCTACGGCAAAAGGTCTTTTGCAGGACATCTCCGTTATTGATTATTCTAAAGCAGCGTGAATTTATATCGGAATTTATGAAATTAAAAGTGGGCAATACCGTATTTGCTCACTTTGTTTTTTATGTGAAAAATTCGGGAAACGTTTTCAATCTATTGCTTTTTTCTCTGAATAAGGCTATAATAAATAGGATAATGCAAAAAGGAAAGTGATACAATGTTAATCAGAATAGCCGGTACGGTCAGCGAATCTATAGTAGACGGACCGGGAATAAGATATACTATATTTACGCAGGGTTGTCCTCATCATTGCGAGGGCTGTCACAACCCGGAAACGCATGATTTTAACGGCGGCAGGCTTGCCGATACGGATAAGATATATGCTCATATAGTAGCTAATCCACTGCTTAAAGGCGTGACTTTTTCTGGCGGAGAACCGTTCTGTCAGCCGTCACCCTTGTATGAGCTTGCAAGGAAGATAAAAGAAAACACAAAGCTTGATATAATGTCATATACAGGCTTTACCTTTGAACAGCTTGTTGAAAAATCAAAGACAGACGAAGATGTGAAAAATCTGCTGTCGGTAGTAGATATACTCGTTGACGGAAAATTCGTCCTTTCGGAGAGAAGCCTTGAGCTGCGTTTCAAAGGAAGCAAAAATCAGAGAATAATCGACTGTCGGAAGTCGATCGAAAGCGGCAGTGTTGTAATTAAGGAGCTTTGATGAAGAAAAGACTTACAGCGTGTATTACGGCTTTACTGCTGTGTATCGGGTGTTTGACGATGACATCGTGTAAAGAAGATGACGGCAAGGGATATGTATTCGGATATGATATATCCTCAAATCCGGGAAGTCTTGATCCTCAATATGCCTCCGATAAGGAGTCGTATCTCATAATCGGCTGTATATTTGAGGGGTTGTACAGAACCGCCGGTGACGGCAGTGTCGAAAAAGCTATGGCTGAAAGCTGTACCGTATCGGACGATGGGCTTACATATACATTTACACTTAAACAAAACAGATATTGGACAGATGTAAACGGATACAATAAACAGGTGACCGCAGATGATTTTGTTTTCGGTTTTCAGCGCCTGTTTATGCCAGAAACCAGAGCGCCTAAAGCGTCCGAATATTTCTGCATAAAGAATGCGCAGAAGATAAACAGCGGTGAAATTACCGATGTATCACAGCTCGGAGTTAAGGCGGACGGAAAGTTCGGACTCATAATAGAGCTTGAATACACCGAGCCGTCATTTGAAATGATGCTTTCAATGCCGGCGGCAATGCCGTGCAACAAAGATTACTTCGCGGCGGCACAGGGCAAGTACGGTCTTGACGCTGAGCGTACCCCGTCAAACGGTCCGTTTTATGTAAAGACGTGGTACTATGATGCGTGGAGCAAAAATAATAACAATATGGTACTGCGCTACAGCGACAAATACGATGAGCATGATGAGGTAACGCCGCTGGGTCTTAACTTCTTTGTCGAAGATGATCATATGATCGATTTTTCGGACGGCACTTCGCAGAGCATCGTTCTTTCGGGTAGCACCGCAAAGAATTATCTCGGAAGCGACTACGTATATGACGAGTATTCGACCGCTGTATATGGCATTATGATGAACACGAAGAAGTCGATCTTCAAGAGCGATAAGCTAAGATATGCGTTGCTTTTTGCATCGGATAAATCAACGCTCAGTCTGCCGTTCGGCTATTCCGCAGCTGACGGGATCGTAGCTCCGTCGGTTAAAAATTCTCTCGGCGGCTATCGCGATACAGCAGGAAACAGAACTGCTGTAAAGCCCGATGAAATAAAGGCGTATTCCTCATATCAGAGCGCCTGCGAAAATATCGACAAGGCTGACCTTCACAGCGTCAACATTCTTGCTGTGCAGAACCGTGATGAGGAGATAGGCGAATCGCTCGGCGGTATTTTACAGCAGTGGCAGGCAAAGCTCGGCTTCTACTGCAGTATCTCATATGTGAGCGAAAGCGAATATGATGAGAAAATCGCAAGCGGAGATTATACGCTGGCACTTACAAGAATAAACGGTGACTACAACCGCCCGGAGGCATATCTCAGGCAGTTTACCGACAGCGGATATAAGTACAGTGCGATGGACGATACATATTCCGCCTTGCTTCAGCAGGCAACCCAGGCAAATGATGCAAAGGAGGAATACGAGCTTTGTGTCAGCGCTGAAAAGCAACTGATAACAGACGGACGTTTTATACCGGTAGCATATGTTACCGAGTATTTTATCAGCACTAAAAACTGCGAGGGGATAATATACGACCCATTCACAGGTCAGATAGATTACCGTAAAGCTTTGTATTTCGACTGATAATATGACAATACGGAGAAAACCGGATAAAAAATGTTGTTTATGATTGACTTTTACTTTGCTGTGTGATAAAATCTATGTAAGCGTTTACAGCAGACAGAATGATATTTAAGGAGGCTTTGTATGGAAAATTTAACAGAATTACAGCCGTACAGCGTCCTTATGTCTGTATACGGCGGTGAAAATGCCGCATTTTTTGAGCAGAGCCTTGAAAGTCTGTATATACAGACTTATCCCGCCGATGAGGTAGTGCTTGTATGTGACGGTGCTCTTGATAAGGAGCTTAACGATGTTATTGCGGTATACAGTGAAAAGTTTGGCGGAAGACTGGTAGTTAATCGCCTTGAAAGCCACGGCGGTACTGCCAAATGTGCAAACACAGGGCTTGCTCTTTGCAAAAATGAGTTTATAATGAAGATGGACTCCGATGATATCTGCCTTGATAACAGAGCAGAGAAGCAGATGAGATACCTTGCCGAGCACCCGGATATTTCTATCCTCGGCTGTTATATTCAGGAGTTCAACAGCGGCACAGGAGAAGATATAGCAACGCGTTGCCCGCCGGTCGAAAATGACGAGATACGCAAGTTTGCAAGGCGCAGAGCCCCTTTCAATAATCAAACGCTTGTGTACAGAAAGTCACTTGCATTATCAATAGGCGGATACAGCGAGGAGCTTGAGCGTTGTGAGGATTACGACTTTATGGTTCGTATGCTGATGGCGGGCGCTAAAGCCGCTAACATTCCGGAGGCGCTTGTAAGGTACAGAGTTACACCGGGCAACCTGAACCGCCGCAGAAATTTCCGCAACACCAAGAGCTTTATCGCGGTCAGAAAAAAGATAAGAAAAATGGGATTTTCAAGCTTTGCGGATTTTCTTATTCCGTGTGCAGGTCAGATAGTTCTGTTTATAATCCCGAGCTGTATAACAGGTTTTCTTTATAAGAAGCTGTTAAGGAAGTGATAACCGATATTTAAATTGAAATCGGTATGAGAGCTTATAAACACTTGAATTTCGGCGCTCTCTAAATACATTTCAGAGTCATAGTATATGAATATATAAAAAACCTCCGGACTGCGATACGTCCGGAGGTTTTTTGATGCTTTATTCTTCTCTGAATGTAAAGCGGCTGACAA
Organism: Oscillospiraceae bacterium; assembly: GCA_003512525.1. Lineage (GTDB taxonomy): Bacteria > Bacillota > Clostridia > Oscillospirales > Ruminococcaceae > Ruminiclostridium_E. The sequence continues at coordinate 16,441 of DOQG01000029.1, forward strand.
GCTTTTGCAATGTCTGAGCCTGAGCTGAAAGCTCTTGCGAAGCGGCGGCGCTTTCTTCTGCTGTTGCGGAGTTTGTCTGAACAACATTTGAGATCTGCTCTACGCCGATGTTGACCTGCTTTACCATATCCGACTGTTCAAGGCTTGCGGCTGCGATCTTGTTTACTATATCGCTGACACCGCCGGATCTTGCTTCAACCTCTGATACTGCCTGAGCCGTTTCGTTTGTGATATTGTTTCCGTTTTCAACCGCGGCAACCGCACGTTCGATAAGAACGGTCGTATCGTGAGCTGCATCGGCGGATTTACCTGCGAGGTTTCTGACCTCATCGGCAACTACTGCAAAGCCTTTGCCCGCTTCGCCGACTCTTGCGGCTTCGACTGCAGCGTTAAGCGCAAGTATATTCGTCTGGAACGCAATATCTTCAATGGTCTGTATTATTTTACCTATCTCGGTAGAAGCATCATTTATCTCCTGCATTGCGGCTGTGAGATTTTGCATCTTTTCGTTCGCCGCTCCTATATATTCGGCAGTTTCATCAACGAGTTGTCTGCCCTTCTGGCAGTCCTGTGAAGTTGCGCTGATATGAGCGTTGATATTCTGGATAGTAGCGGCAAGCTCTTCTACAGATGCCGCCTGTTCGGTAGCACCCTGAGCAAGTGACTGAGCACCTGCTGATACCTGCTCTGAACCGCTTGATACCTGATCGCCCGCAATGCTTATCTGGCTTAAGGTGTCGTTCAGTCTGCGGTTGATATTTCTTACAGACTCGATAAGCACCTTGTAATCGCCGCGGTATGTATTGTCGGCATCATTGCTGTGTACATCAAAGTTGCCCTGAGCCATATTGCTTAAGATATTGCCGATATCGCTTATCATAGCATTCTGCTCGTTTACAACCTTGGCGGCTGACTTAGCGAGTATCTTGACCTCATCATGTGACTTAACCATAGGTACAGGGCTTGTGAGATCGCCTTCGGAGAGCTTTTCGATACGCTCTGCGCAAAGTCTAATGGGCTTGCCAATCTTGCGGCTGATAATTCCTGCGATTATACCGCCTGCTACAGCAGATGCCGCACATATTATAGCGAGTATAATAAGTCCTCTGAAGCAGTGAACCATATAATCATCACTGTGGACTGTTACCGCAATAGACCAGCCGTTAGTTCCGGATATGGGGGCGTAGCCTATGTACTTTGAAATACCGCCTGATACATATTCAGCAAAGCCTGTTTCTCCGGCTTCCATCTTTTCGTGTGCCTGAGCAAGAGCTGTGTAGTTTGTATCCTCCTCGGCGATCTTCTGTATGTTCTCGCCGTCCCTGACAAGCTGCATATCAATGTCGGCAATGGTGTTACCGTTCTTATCTATGATATATGCCGCACCGTTTTCGTTTACCTTGATCGCACGGACTACATCATTGAGGAATTCTTCATCGGGAACAAAGTAAACGCAACCTACGACCTCGGTGTTGAGCTCGCCGTTTTTCCATATAGGAGCGGCAATTATTACGCTCAGCTTGCCGTTGGATCTTCCGATCATAGGCTCTGTGATCGTTGTTTTGCCTTCCATAGCGGCTTTGTAGTATTCACGGTCTGCATATTCAATTCCGTTTGAGCCGTGACCTTCGTAATCTATCGATGCGCCTCTGTCAAGACCGAAGTTTGCGGCGATCGTGTCAACCTCTCTCTGCTTCTGAGAGTTTGTATAAATTGGCGATGACAGCTTGGGGTTGCAGCCTGCCTGTATTGCAACATTCTGAATAGCTTTCAGTTCCCATGTAACTCTGTCGGCGGCAACCGTTGCCGTTTCGGTCAGGGTTTGTTCTGTAAGTGATTTTGTCGTAGTGTAAATTATCGCTACCGATGCGAATGTCGCCACCAACAACGATATTACTACCAGCATGACAGTGAACAGTGTCATTTTTTTGCTTATAGATTTCATAAGTATCTGCCTCGTTTCCGTACCCTCGTTAAAGATACATATTTAATGCATACCTCAATTATATCACTTCGTGAGAAAAATTGCAATATTGTACTATTTATTTCGGCAATAGTAACAAAATTTCGACGTAGATTTATTGCGTCACGCTGAAATTACAGTGTGTTTCAGAAAAATATAAATAAATTCGGTTTTTTTGTAGACAGTTTATGCTTATGTGGTGTATTATGTATGAAGATGTACATTTTCGGCTATAAAAAGAAAAGGGGGAAGGGTTCTGATGTCGGATTATTCTTCTGAAAACATAAGAGAAATATATGAGCGGCATTTTGTCACCGTGTACAGAGTGTGCTTTATGTACCTCAGAAATGTGCGCGATACAGAAGACGCGGTACACAATACTTTTTTGAAGCTTATTGAAAAACAAAAGAGCTTTGAGAGCACAGAGCATGAAAAAGCATGGCTTATACGCGTATCGCAGAATGTATGCAAGAATATGCTGAGGGCAAACAACAGGAGGCGAGGTTCGCCGGCAGAGGACATTGCGGTGAATGACAGGTCTGCGGTCAGCGATGTGATGGTTGAACTGTCGGAGCTTCCGGATGAGCTTAAGATACCCGTGTATCTGTTCTATTGCGATGGCTATAACAGTAAAGAGATAGGCAGTATGCTTCATATCAGCGCATCTGCGGTGCGTTCGCGCCTACAGAAAGCCAGAGAGCGGTTAAAAGAGCATTTAAGCTCGGAAAGGAGTATAGTATGAGTATCAGAAATGAATTTGAGAAAATCGATCCTACAGAAAAGCAGAAAAAAGATATTTTCAGACGCATAGAAGAAAGCAGTAAGATGAAGCTCGAGTTCAGGCATCGGGTAATGCGCTGCACATCGGTTGCGGCGGCAACGGTTGTGGTTGTCGGAACTACAGCAGTCGGTATTCATTTTGCAACAAGTGGCAACGGTATAGATTACACCGCGAGCGGCAGTTCATCGGGTGCGGTCAGCACTGCCGAACTTGTGACAAGCGGAGCGGACAACAGTAATGGCGGTGTTTCAAACGCAGATAATCAGTCAAATGGTAATGATAATTTGTCTGATTACTCAATTCCGGAAAGCAATGCGGACTCATCTGTTGATAATGTAACCGAGCCGGAAATAACAACGGACAATAACGGAAATTATATTATCAACAAGGCGCTTTATAACAAAATAATGGACGATAAGCTTTCCGATGATGAATTTGCAAAGCTGGTTGAGTATGTGTATAAAGGCGATTATATTATAAACGAAGATCTGGACGAGCTTATAAAAGCAAGAGCCGAATACAATAAAACGATACAGCAGACATTCAGAAGATTTATATTGTCAGGCGGATACGAGAATGACGATGAATGGCATATAACACCTGCTACACCCGGCAACTGCCACAGCATGAAAGAATGGTATGATACCGCTTGCGCGCTGTATGCCGATATGCCGGATTATGATACATTCCTTAGCAGATACAGTGAATATTTCAAATTTGACGGGCAGGGAAATTTCTACTATGCGACAGGCAGACCCGATGAGCAGTTGCTTGGCGGAAGAATGCCGTTTAATGCACCGTCTTACAACACTTTTGATGTATCACCACGCTGTTTTACAGTGAATGAGAGTACAAGCGGCGGAACGGGACTCAGTATCGGCGTTCTGTATTTTGACAGTGTAGGTACAGATGGCACAGCTTACAGCGTAAACGTTGCTTACTTTGATATAAAGGAAACACCGGAAGGTTACAGATTTATGAGAAACGAAAACAGTTAAAGTATAGTATGAAAGGCAGAGCCACGGCTCTGCCTTTCAGGTTGTAGAAAAAGTCTGTTTTTTTAGAAATGTAGCTTATTCTCAAACCCTAACCCCAAACCCCTTCCCCTTGGGAAGGGGCTGAATGTGGGGCTGCCGCCCTCACCCCGCTTGGGGCTACGCCCCAAACCCCATTTTTAAAAATTATGTAGGTTT
>DOQG01000029.1:20535-24706 GCA_003512525.1 Oscillospiraceae bacterium
TTATGTAGGTTTATCGACAGTCTGGAAAGGCAGAGCCGCGGCTCTGCCTTTTACTGTATTCAGCTTACTTTTTACCTTTTTGTTCCTTTTTGCATCTGTTACAGCTTTTACACGCCGAACAGTCGCCGGAGCAACCGCCGCCGTTTCTGACAAGATATATGATCACGAGTACGAGAGCTATTACTATAAATGCAAGCAGAATGATGCTCGGTATATTCATCTTATCCATAATTTCACCTTACGCAACACCGAAAATCATTCCGACACAGCGGACCAGGAATGCCATTACCCAGGCAATACCGCACTGTATAAGTACTGTTGCGATGGCTGAACGTACGCTTCCGAGTTCGCGTCTTACCGTTGCGATAGCGGCAACGCACGGAGTATAGAGCAGTGTGAACACAAGGAACACAATAGCGGTGAATGGTGTGAAAAGCGTCTGTATCTGCGAAACATCTCCGCCGAGCAGAAGAGTAAGAGTGGAAACAACGCTTTCCTTTGCGGTAAGACCGGTGATGAGTGCGGTTGAAGCCCTCCAGTCGCCAAAACCCAGCGGTGCGAATATCGGGGCGAACAGACTGCCAAGCATTGCAAGCAGGCTGTTTTCGGTGCTGTCGGCAACATTGAGTCTGATATCAAATGTTTGCAAAAACCATATAACGATAGAAGCGGCAAAGATCACGGTAAATGCTTTCTGCATAAAGTCCTTTGCCTTTTCCCATATCAGCTGACAGACGCTTTTTGCACCGGGCAGACGGTAGTTAGGCAGTTCCATTACAAAAGGTACAGGCTCGCCGTGAAATGCGGTTACTTTCAGTATAAGCGAGTAGAGGATACCGCAGATTATTCCGAACAGATACAGTCCGACAAGTACAAGCCAGCGGTACTGCGGCTCAAAAAATGCACCCGCGATCGTTGTATATATGAGTATCTTTGCCGAACAGCTCATGAACGGAGTAAGTAGTATCGTCATCTTACGGTCACGTTCGCTTGACAATGTTCTTGTAGCCATTATCGCAGGTACTGAACAGCCAAATCCCATCAGCATCGGTACAAAGCTTCTTCCCGACAGACCGAGCTTTCTCAGCGGTCTGTCCATTACAAACGCAACTCTTGCCATATAGCCCGTATCCTCTAGGATAGACAGGAAGAAGAACAGCGTTACTATAGTGGGCAGGAAGCTGAGCACACTGCCTACACCGGCACATATTCCGTCCACGACAAGCGAGTGTACGACGGGGTTTATCTCAAGATAAGTAAGCCCGCTGTCGATAAGCCCGGTAAGATAATCTATTCCGAGTTGCATAAGGTCGGACAGCGCCGCGCCGATCACCGAGAAAGTCAGGAAGAAAACCAGTGCGATTATGCCTAAAAAGCAGGGAACAGCGGTATATTTACCTGTCAGCAGACGGTCTATCGCCATACTGCGTTTATGCTCCTTACTTTCGTGAGGACGTACTACAGTTTCACGGCACAGCTTTTCAAGGAACGTGAAGCGCATATTTGCAAGTGCAGCCTCTCTGTCCATGCCTGTTTCCTGCTGCATTATGGAAACAAGGTGGTCGAAAGCGTCATGCTTTTCTTCGGGGATCGTGATTTTTTCCTTTATCAGCTCATCGCTTTCAACGAGTTTTGTTGTGGCAAACCTTACGGGTAGTCCTGCCGCCCTGATATCGGGTTCGAGAAGCGTTGCAGCAGAATGAATACAGCGGTGTACTGCGGCAACAGGGTCGTGCGGGTCGTCACTGTCTGAGCAGAAATCCATACGGGCGGGTTTTTCGCCGTATCTTGCGATATGTATTGCGTGGTCGATAAGCTCGTCAATACCCTCGTTTTTGACTGCCGAAATAGGAACAACGGGTATGCCGAGTATACGTTCCAGGTCGTTTACACGGATAGAACCGCCGTTTGCTTTTACCTCGTCCATCATATTGAGGGCAAGTACCATAGGAATACCGAGCTCCATCAGTTGCATAGTGAGGTACAGGTTTCGTTCGATATTCGATGCGTCCACTATGTTTATAATTCCACTGAGGTTGTTATTAAGCAGAAAGTCGCGGGTCACGATCTCTTCGCTTGAATACGGTGACAGGGAATATATACCGGGAAGATCCGTAACTGTCGCTTCCGGATGATTTCTGATAGTTCCGTCCTTGCGGTCGACTGTTACTCCGGGGAAGTTGCCGACGTGCTGGTTTGAGCCTGTCAGCTGATTGAACAGGGTGGTTTTACCGCAGTTCTGATTTCCCGCAAGAGCAAAAGTAAGCGGTGCGCCTTTTGCAAGGACTATGCCGTGTTTCAGCTTCAGCTTCTCATATTGGGCGAGTTCGCCGACACCGGGATGTGGGGTGTTATTGTGACGTTCAGCTGACATTCGCAGGGGACTGTCTTTTTTATGCACATCGCAGACAGTTACCTTTCTTGCTTCTTCAAGGCGCAGTGTAAGTTCATAGCCACGCACCTCAAACTGCACAGGGTCACCCATCGGCGCAACTTTCTGTAATGTTATCTCTGCATCGGGAGTAAGTCCCATATCAAGCAGATGATGTCGTAAAGCACCGGTGCCGCCTACCGTTTTGATATAGGCGCTTTCTCCCGGCTTTAATTCGTCCATTGTCATCGTGACAAGCCCTCCGTGACATAATTTGTATGTTAATGTGTCTGCATATTGCGTTTGCCGAAAATGTAATATTATGTCGGAAAATGCGGTTTTGCGAGCTTAAATATGACCTGTCGTAAAAACGACAGGTATTTAAAATCTTCAAGGCAATGCAGACATCATAAAATGTAAAAATAATACAGCTGTTAGATATAGCTAATCGTTTAATATAAGTATAGCACGGCAGTAGGTCGCAGTCAAGAAGAAAATGGTTAATCTAAACTAACCAAATGGCTCTGTTATGCGGAATTTCGGCTGTCGGTAAAAGGAAAAGCCCTGATTTGCGAACAATCGGGGCTTTGACAATCAAATCTGCTAATACTGCATTAACTGATTTCAGCTCTTTTACGGAGGTGATAAAAGCCGTTTTTCACTGAAATAAATTCGGTAATTGTGATTATTCGTATTAAATTCAGTCGTTTCTTGAGCATTTTTCCGCATCGATGGCAAGAACCAGCATCAAAACATACAATGCATCCTGCGGGTCTTGTACGTCAAGCACATAGGTATCTGTCCAGTTCCAGATTTCTTTGGATACAGAAGCTATGTAATGACCGGCAGAGTTACGGATCGTATAATCCCACTCAAGCCAGTCGCCGTCTATATGCCAGCCGTTATAATCAATGTTGAATCTGGGTCTTATGAATGTAAACTCTTTGCTGATGCAACCGACATAACGAGAGTCAACATACATCTCAAACTTCGGAAGCCAGGTAAATACCTTTTCCTTAATGTATCCGACCTCTTTTCCGCAGGAGTTATAAATACGGAGCAGGTGTCCCCATGCAAGCTCACCTTTTACAACGAACGCAGTATTTCCGGCTTCGTCATAAATGTCGTAGCTGTCAAACCACGAGAATAATCTTTGCTTGAATAAAAGTTTCATATAATGCTTTCTCCTATGTTTCATACTACCGTAAACAAAAAATTCCACACCCATATATATGAGCGTGGAAAAAATGGTGGAGCCGAGGAGAATCGAACTCCTGTCCGAAAACCGATCCGCCAACCTTTCTACACGCTTAGTGAAGTCTTTTGAAATTCCCTTTCTCCGCTCCGACTCACAGGATAGAAGTCCGGTAGTCCTTTGATGTGTTGACGGTTACAGGACTCTCACCGAAAACATTGGCTGTTAGTCGACGCCCTTTATAGAGCCACAGCGCTCTCTACAAGGACGGTAGCGCACTTAGGCAGCTACTAATTCAGATCTATTGTCTGCGTTTAATTTTAAAAATGCCCCGTTTAAAGAGATAAGGCGATCTCTGCGTGCTTAGCCGGGTTCACAATCCCCGTCGAAACCTTTACGGCCCCTTGTTTGGATAATCATTGTAGCACAAAGAACGAGGTTTGTCAAGCATAATTTTGTCATTTTGAGGTTTGGACTGTGAATTTGTTTTGGAAATTTGCAGGAAATTTACGAGCGATAAAATTGTGTGATTACCAATTTTTGCACTTGACAAAAGCGCGATATTCTGCTATAATAAATAAGCTGATTTGCGGGGATGCTGGAAT
>DOQG01000071.1 GCA_003512525.1 Oscillospiraceae bacterium
ACGACCACTGTTGCACAGATGCAAAGCCATCAGAGTGTCCTAAAGGGGATAGGGATAATAAATCAGAAGTTTATTTCAAAAACAGACTTTTCTACAAGCTGAGCCCCCGCGCAGATCCTGCGCGGGAGTATTCGTCTGCTTAATTCTGACAGTTGATTTTTTCTTCTGTTATCATAGGATAAGAGATAAGCTCATTACCGTCAAGGCTTTCCTTTCTCATATCAACTGCCGATATTCTGTGATTGTCGTAGGTCGTATAATAGTATATTCCTTTATCGGCGTTACAACAGGAGGTGTATATTGTTATCTCATATTTGCCATCAGCAACCTCGCAACAGCCTCTCGGCTGATCGACAGAGCCGAGGATATGGAAGAACTGGCTGACGCTTTCGGTTTCTCCTTTTCCTGAAACCGAGTTAGCTTTCACAAAAGCTACGCGCACAAATCTTGACTGTGACGAAAGATCCCCCGGAAGTCCGATAGCGCCCATACCTCTGCTGTATGCTTTAAGCTTAAGCTTATCGGAAAATGTGTTCTTCGGCTGCCTTGACGATAGATGCATATAGTCGTTCAGCCTGAACATCTGCTCATCAAACGGCGGATTGTTCGTCAGCACGCCGAGAGGGTTATCATATACCTTAATCCCATCAGATACAGATTCAACCGTGATCGCACTGTTTTTGTCAGCTATTATCCAGTGGAGCTGTCCTACCGGCATATGTTCGCTGAAAGGAGTGTCGGTAATGTTTATATTTGAAATAAGCTCTTTAGCTTCATCGGTACTTGTGCATTTCCCGAGTATCCACGGTATAAATTCGTACTGAGCTATATTGCTTTTTCCGTTTTTATTTTTGAAATAGTGGGCGTTTCCGACAAAGTTGAGTCCTGCCATACACAACCCCTTTTCGTTCACGGCATCATAGAACAGGGGATATCCGCCTGCGATATGGGCAGTGCCGATAACGGCGTAATGCTTTTCGCAGATACCCTCACTGAGAAATTCGAGCCTGAAATTTCTCGGCATTATAACGATCTCCTCGCCGTATGAGCTTTCGTAATCAAGCGTTCTTCCAAAGTAAAAATCATTTGTTTTATATGTTGCGGCTGTGCACATAGCTTTACCTCCGTTTTTGGTTTCTGATCATATTCTACTACATTTTCTCACATAAGTAAAGAAATATTACTGCACAGAAAAAGCAGAACGAATTTTTTTCAATACGGATTTTGAGAAATTCATGAATATTTCCGCCGTTACTCACATATATTAGAGCATACACGCAGAAAATGCACTACCTGACCATAAGCGTGACAGCATGAATAAGGTAGGCGAGATATTTTATAGCGGAATTGCGTTTTAGAAATGCCGATAACCCTGATAACCAAGCGGATTTCAGGGCGTAAAATTTATAGCAATTTTTATAGCAGTTTTTATAGCAATTCAGGCGAAAAGCAGGTATATAGGAGTAAATATAGGAGTTCATTTTGGAATATTATCCCGCTTATATCCGTTTTTCGATGACGAATACAGAAAAAATTATGAATATTTCCGCCGTTACCCACATATATCAGAGCATACACGCAGAAAAAATCACAGCCGTAAATCCGCTCTGCAAGCGGGTTTAGCTGAAGCTAGAAAATAATTTTCAAAAAAACGCTTGACAAACATTAAACTTCGTGTTATAATATACAAGCACTCAGGAGAGTGAACAGAATATCGCGGGGTGGAGCAGGGGTAGCTCGTCGGGCTCATAACCCGAAGGTCGTTGGTTCGAATCCAGCTCCCGCAACCATATAAAAGCACTTAGCGTAACGCTAGGTGCTTTTTTAAATGAAGCGCACCTGACGGTGCATGAAAAATGAAGTCGCCTGCGGCTTATGAAAAATGTATGCCTGACCGCACATTGCGGAAATGCGCTTTGCTTCATACGAGCGACAAGCGAGTGCTTCATATTGGCTTTATGCCAATGCTTCATTTTTCATTGAAACAATTTGCAGATTTCGTTATCATTTGTTCAGAAAGCTGGTGTCGTTATGCGTAACGATAAATTATCCGTTCAATCTATGGATTTTGCGGTTTCTGTTATAAATCTTGTGAGATACCTGAAAGAAAATAAAGAACATATTATATCCAATCAAATCGGAAGAAGCGGAACAAGCATAGGCGCTAACATTCGTGAAGCACAATACGCCCACGGAAAAGCAGATTTTATTGCTAAATTGCAAATTGCGCTAAAAGAAGCAAATGAAACAGGATATTGGTTAGAACTGCTTTTAAAGACAAACTATATAAGTGAAAATCAGTTTAAAGAATTGGATAAAATTTGCACTAGTTTGCGTGCAATGCTTGTGGCTTCTATAAACACCGCCAAAGGAAATGTCAGATGAATTTTTACGAAATTACAAGAAAGATAAAGAAATTATAAAACAGACTTTTCTATAACCTGACTGCACTAATCTACTGTGCTGTTTTTTGCTTTTATTTACTCCAAATATGGATATCGTTTCATGCTTTGCAAACAAAGTGTGAAACGATTTTTTGTGTAAGTTTTCCAAAATTCAGTTAAGTATCGTCTTTTTATTGTGGTCTTACACCCGATTGTAATATATAAAAGTGTTAAATGTTGCAAAAATCTCTATTTCAGTGTAAACTTTTGTCGACGGAAAAGGATAGCGTACTGCCGTGTCGGTTGACACAGAGCCGAATTTGTGCTATGTAGTTTTGTTCTTATTTCTGTTTTTCCCAATATACTTAACCAAAAGGATAAAAGGAGAATGAGAATGGAACATAACGGTCGGCTGAAAGTCAAGTTTGATTTCAGCTTCTTTGCGGTAGTGGCGTTTATGATATTTGTCGATACGAGCGGGGCGGCGGTGCTGTCGCTGATCGCATGTATATTGCACGAGGGCGGTCACCTGCTTGCTATGGCTGTATGCGGCGCGTACCCTGAGCGTATAACATTTTACGGCGGCGGGATAGCGCTGACAAGGACGGGAATGGACTGCCTGCCCGATGGTAAACGTATCTTGATATTGTCGGCGGGGTGCGCGGTGAACCTGATAGTCGCGTCGACTTATCTTTTTATGCCGGATAACGGCACGGCGGCGGCCTTTTGTGCGGTGAACCTTATAATCTGCCTGTTCAATGCTCTGCCGATAGGGTACTTTGACGGAGCGGGGATACTTGAAATACTGCTGTCAAAATTTATGTCGCTCAGAGCCGCCGAAACCGTAAAAAGGGTTATCGGTATAACGTTTTCAGTCGTGATTATCGCCGGCGTGATTATGTATTGCGTCAGTTGCAATAAAAGCGTTTCATTGTCGCTTATTTTCGTGGTATTTTATCTCATACTCGCACAGTTCATCGGATAGGGCTTGCAATAAGCGGATTTATGTAGTAAAATATACTCTATAACTATAAATTTCGGAACGGAACGGAAGTTAAAAATGCTGAAGGAAAAATTAGACAAAATTTTATTGAAGGTGCAGAAGCCGTCACGATATATCGGCGGTGAAGTCAATGCGGTCGTTAAGGACAAAAGCAAGGTAGATATACGTTTTGCTTTCTGCTTTCCCGACACTTATGATATAGGAATGTCACATCTCGGCATAAAGATACTGTATTCGCTCAAGAACAGTGTGCCCAATTACTGGTGCGAGCGTGTATTTATGCCGCTTCCCGATATGGAAGAGCAGATGAGGAAGAATGATATCCCGCTGTACGGTCTGGAAAGCCTTGACCCTATCAAGGACTTTGAGTTCATCGGCTTTACGCTCCAGTATGAGCTTTGCTATACAAATATCCTGTCGATGCTTGACCTTGCGGGTGTGCCTGTATACTCAAAGGACAGAAAGGATCTTTTTCCGATAGTAATGGGCGGCGGTCCTTGCGTATGTAACGCAGAGCCGATAGCGGATTTCTTTGATTTGTTCGTGCTCGGAGAGGGAGAAGAGGTAAATCTCAAAATGATGCAGCTTGCCGAGAAGTTCAAGAAGAACGGCGGCACAAAGCAGGAGTATCTTGAGCAGGCGGCTCAGATAGAGGGAATCTATGTTCCTTCGCTCTATGATATAAGTTATAACGAGGACGGAACAGTAAAGGCGATAACGCCCAAGAACGGCGCTCCCGCTAAGGTAAAGAAGCAGATAATAGACGATTTTGACAAGGTCTATACTCCCGACAGCTTTGTTGTACCTTATACTCAGATAGTACACGACAGGTCGGTGGTCGAGGTGCTGAGAGGCTGTATCAGAGGTTGTCGCTTCTGTCAGGCGGGATTTATCTACCGTCCGTTCAGAGAAAAGTCCAAGGAAACCATCGTAAATCAGGTAAAAAGCCTTACCGAAACGACAGGCTATGACGAGGTGTCGCTTTCATCGTTGTCTACCAGTGACTACAGCGATATTGAGGGACTGCTGAACGATATAACCGAATATACGGATAAGAAGGGCGTTAATCTGTCGCTCCCGTCACTTCGTATTGACAAATTCAGCGACGAGGTCGTAAAGAAGATAAAGAGCGTCAGAAGAAGCGGACTTACATTTGCGCCCGAGGCAGGTTCGCAGCGACTGCGTGACGTTATAAACAAGAATATCACCGAAGAAGCGATATTCAAGAGCTGCAAGATTGCCTTTGAGGGCGGATACAGCTCGGTAAAGCTGTACTTTATGCTCGGACTTCCGACAGAAACGCTTGACGACATAAAGGCGATAAAGGAGCTTGCGGACAAGATAATCGACCTTTATTATAATACGGAGGGCAGAAGCAAGAAGGCGATAAGCATTTCAATATCGCTGTCAACATTTATACCAAAGCCGTTTACTCCGTTTGAATACGAACCGCAGGCGACAGAGGAACAGATAAACGAAAGGCAGAAATATCTGCTTGATATAATCGGCTCAAAGGGCAGAAGACGTATCGATGTCAGCTGGAGCCACTACGACACGACTATACTTGAAGCGGTGCTCGCAAGAGGTGACAGAAAGCTGTCCGCCGTTATCTATGAGGCGTGGAAGAACGGCTGTAAGCTAGACGGTTGGAATGAATACTTCAAGCCCGAAATATGGGACGCGGCATTTGAAAAATTCGGCATAGACAAGGCATTTTATGCTAACCGTAAGCGTGAATACGATGAGATCGCTCCGTGGGAGCATATGGATATGCTGTTTGACCGCAGCTTCCTTGTCAGGGAGAATATCAAGGCGCACGAGGAAAAGACCACCGCAAACTGCCGTGAAAAGTGTGCAGGCTGCGGCATCAACAAATGCTTAGGAAGGGCTTGCTTTAAATATGAATGAGAATAATATCGCTGTCCGTCTGTTCTTTTCAAAGACGGGCAGAGCAAAATATATATCTGCACTAGACCTTATCACCTGCTTTCAGCGTGCGATAAGACGTACCGATATCCCGATATGGCACACGCAGGGCTTCAATCCGCACACTTACGTCAATGTCAATCTGCCGCTTTCGCTCGGAAGCGAGGGCGTGAATGAGTCGATGGATATCAAGCTTACCGAGCAGATAGATTTTGATACGGTGCGTGACAAGCTCAATGCGGTTTTACCGCCGGATATCAGAATAATCAGGGCGGCATTGCCGGTAAAAAAGCACACCGAGATAGAAAAGTCGGTGTATTCGGTAAATATCGTATGTGATTACGATAAACTTGAAGAGTTTATGAAGCTGCCGTCTGTCGAAGTTGAGAAGAAGACCAAAAAGGGCATAACCACGCTTGATATCAAGCCGTTCACAGAGATAAAGAATTACGAACGCGGGCATTTTACTCTTATAATGCCGTCCGGTTGTGACTTTACGCTTAATCCGTCGCTTTTCTTTGACGCATTTGAGAAATTCAGCGGCGAGGAAACCGAAAGACTTGATATAGTACGAACCGGAATACTCTGTAAAGACGGCACACAGTTTGAATAAATTTACAATTATAAGCACCTTTGTGCGAAATAAGGCGTAGTTACCGAAAAAATTAACAAAAAACTATTGCAAATTTCGTATAAAGGTGCTATAATATTAAAGCATTTGAAATCCGCTGATGGGATAATTATGCCTTTTGGTATATACTGTCAGCGTGTTTAATGCCGTTAGTGCGAAAAGCACAAAGACATTAAAACGGGTAGTCCGCTGTATTTAACGGCAAAAGTTGCCGTTATCCGTAGGCAGAAAATGCGCGGAGGATAAGCCGATACAAGAATATCCGAAAACCAGGAGGAAAAAATGGACGCATTAAAACTCATTGCACAGGACAGCCTTAAGGCTGACGCACCTAAGTTCAATGTAGGTGACACAGTTAAGGTACACGTACGCATCGCCGAAGGCGACAAGTTCCGTATCCAGGTATTCGAGGGTACAGTAATTGCCAAGAAGCACGGCGGCGTAAGCGAAACTTTCACGGTAAGAAGAGTAGCTCACGGCTGCGGTATCGAGAGAGTATTCCCTCTGCACTCACCCACAGTAGAAAAGGTTGAAGTTGTAAGAGAAGGTAAGGTTCGCAGAGCTAAGCTTTACTACCTTCGCGACAGAGTCGGTAAGGCAGCTAAGGTTAAGTCAAAGATCTAAGACCTTACATCATTTCCTCATCGAATTTTCAAGGCAGTGGCGATATGCCACTGCATAAATTCGATATTTTGTTTTGAAGGGACGCACTATGGAAGAAAAGATCACAACGGAAAATGAAAATAACGGCACTGCTGATAAGAAAAATTTTTTCGCCGATATGTTCGACTGGATGTGCAGTATTTTTTCAGCCATATTGTGCTTTATTGTAATATTCACACTGTTTGCCCGTGTTATTACGGTCGACGGCGAATCGATGGTTCCGACACTTCAAAATCAACAAAGACTTATTGTGTCGGATATGTTCTATACTCCGCAGTACGGAGATATCGTCATACTTTATGCGGATAAGCTGGCAAATGAAGCAACGCGGAGCTACGGAAAGCCGATAGTCAAGAGAGTTATCGGTCTGCCGGGAGATAAGATCAAAATAGATTTTGTTAACGGCATTGTATACAGAAACGGTGAAGCGCTGACAGAGGAGTACACAAATACTCCGACCAATCTTCCCGAAAACTTCCCCATAAACGGTGAAATCACGGTTGAAGAGGGAAAGGTATTCGTACTGGGCGATAACAGAAATAACTCAAAGGACAGCAGAAGCAATGATGTTGGACAGGTCGATATGCGTTATATAATGGGTAAGGCGTATTTAAGGATCTGGCCTTTGAACGCATTGGGAACGGTATAAACGGAGGGGCGATGGCACAGGTATCCAATATACAGTGGTTTCCGGGTCATATGACCAAAACCAAGCGACAGATAGAAGCAAGCTTAAAGCTTGTTGACGCTGTTGCCGAAATAGTAGACGCAAGAATACCCGAATCCAGCAGAAACCCCGTTATCAGCGATATAACAGGTTCTAAACCGAGGATTATCCTGCTTAACAAATGCGATTATGCCGATGAAAAGGTTACTGCCGAGTGGCAGAAATATTACACGGCTCAGGGCTATAAGGCTATGATATGCGACTGCAGGAGCGGAAAGGGTGTAAAAGCGTTTACGCCAAACGTCAAAAATCTGCTCTCCGACCTTCTTGCCAAACGCAAGGCGAAAGGCATTGTGGGTCAGTCGCTGAGAGTTATGGTAGTAGGAATACCGAATGTCGGTAAATCTTCTTTTATAAACAGAATTTCAAAGGCGGGCAAAACCAAGGTCGAGGACAGACCCGGTGTTACAAGAGGTGCACAGTGGGTATCTCTTGACAAGGAGCTTGAACTGCTCGATACTCCGGGAATACTCTGGCCGAAGTTTGATGACCAGCAGGTGGCGATAAAGCTCGGTTATACGGGTGCCATCAAGGACGATGTAATGGATGTCTGTGAGCTTGCGGACAGTCTGCTAGGTTTTTTGTGGGAAAACTACAAGGGAAACGTTATCGCACGTTACAAACTTGACGAGAACACAGAGCGCCCCGACATTGAAATGATAGCAAGAAAACGTGGAATGCTTATTTCGGGCGGCGAGCCTGATATAGAAAGAGCGGCGGCGGCTGTACTCGATGAATTCAGGAGTGGTAAACTTGGCAGGATCTCTCTCGAAAGACCTTGAGGAAAAGAAGGATCTGTTCCTTTATGATAAAGAAGCGAGAAATGAATACGGCGTTATCTGCGGTATTGACGAAGCGGGCAGAGGACCGCTTGCCGGTGATGTTTATGCGGCGGCAGTGATACTCCCCGATGATATCGTGATTGAAGGAATAAATGACAGCAAGAAGCTAACTGAGAAGAAGCGCGAGGCGCTGTTTGATGTGATCTGCGATAAAGCCGTAAGCTACTGTATCGCAACCGCATCTGTCGAAGAGATCGACAGTATAAATATACTTAATGCCGCTATGCTCGCTATGAAAAGAGCATACGAGGGACTTTCGGTAAAGCCTGATACAGCGCTTATTGACGGCAATAAGACACCGGGGCTTGATATTCCGGAAAAGGCGATCGTCAAGGGAGATGCGACAAGTGCATCAATAGCGGCGGCATCAATACTTGCAAAGGTAGCGCGTGACCGCTATATGAAAGAGCTTGCAGAAAAATATCCGCAGTATATGTTCCAAAAGCATAAAGGCTACGGTACAAAGCTCCACTATGAAATGCTTGACAAATACGGGGCAAGTGATATCCACCGTAAGAGCTTTCTGGTGAAATATTTCAAGGCAAAAAATGCAGGCGAATAACGAAAAAGCCGTAAAAGGCAGACTGGGTGAGGATTTCACCGCGGACTATCTTGAAAAACACGGCTACAGTATAATAGAAAGAAATTACCGCAGACCCTGCGGAGAGATAGATATTATTGCTACGAAAGGCGATATATTGGCTTTTGTTGAAGTGAAAACACGGAAGTACAGAAGTCTTGTAAGCGGGGCGGAAGCGGTAGGATATAAGAAAAAAGGCAGGATAATCGAAACTGCCGATATATTTCTTGCCGGATACGGCGAAGAAAAAATTATCCGCTATGATATAGCGGAGGTAACTGTTTCATCCGGTACTGCTGTGCGGGTCATAGATTTTAAGTATTACGAGGACGCATTCGACACTACCGGTTACGAAACACAATTTTAACAAAGAAGGATGTTTGTTATGAATTACAAAAGCACCAGAGATGTCAAGGTAAATGTACCGAGCGCTTATGCTATCTCACAGGGACTTTCTGCCGATGGCGGACTTTTTGTGCCTGATAGTCTTCCCAAGCTTTCCGAAGAGAAAATAATGTCGCTTTGTGATATGTCGTATGCCGAAAGAGCGTATGAGATATTCAAGCTCTTCCTTACAGATTTTACTGATGATGAGATAAAGCACTGCGTAAACGGCGCTTACAACGATAGGAATTTTGCTACCGACAATATTGCTGAAATTTCTCACCTTATACCCGGTACATACATTCTTGAGCTGTGGCATGGACCTACCTGCGCTTTCAAGGATATGGCGCTTCAAATTCTTCCTTATCTGCTCACAACTTCCGCAAAGAAGACAATTGACGGAAAGAAGATATCTATCCTCGTTGCTACAAGCGGCGATACAGGCAAAGCCGCTCTTGAAGGCTTCAAGGACGTTGACGGTACTTCAATAATGGTATTCTACCCTGAGGACGGCGTAAGCAATATGCAGAAGCGTCAGATGACAACTCAGGAGGGAAGCAACGTAAACGTTTGTGCTGTTGTCGGCAACTTTGACGACTGCCAGAGCGGCGTTAAGCAGATATTCACTGATAAGGCTGTAATTGCCGAGCTTGAAAAGGCTAATACGGTATTCTCAAGCGCAAACTCCATCAACTGGGGCAGACTTGCTCCCCAGATAATTTACTACGTTTCTTCTTATGTACAGCTCGTCAAGGACGGCGAACTGAAATACGGCGAGAAGCTCAACGTTGTAGTTCCTACAGGTAACTTCGGTAACATACTTGCCGCATATTACGCTAAGCAGATGGGTATCCCGATAGGCAAGCTGATATGTGCGTCAAACGCCAACAACGTACTTACCGACTTTATAAACACAGGTATCTATGACAGAAACAGAAAGTTCTACACAACTGTTTCTCCCTCTATGGATATCCTTATTTCAAGCAACCTCGAAAGACTGCTGTATCACCTCACAGGTGAAGACGACAAGCTGATTAACGAATGGTTCACAGCTCTTAAGACAAGCGGCAGATACGAGGTAAATGAAAGCGTAAAGGCTGCTATCAAGGAAAACTTCTATGCAGGCTGCTGCAACGATGAGGAAACAAAGGGTGCTATCAAGGAAGTATTCGGCGAATACAGCTACCTTATGGATACTCACACTGCCGTTGCTTACAAGGTATATGAGGATTACAAGAAGAAGACAGGCGACAACACAAAGACTCTTATCGCTTCTACTGCTAACCCCTACAAGTTCGGCTTTGCTGTATACGATGCGCTGGGCGGCGAAACCGAGGGTGTTGACGAGTTTGAGCTTATCGGCAAGCTTGAAAAGCTGACTAAGACAACTTGCCCCAAGGCGCTTTCCGATACAAAGAACAAGCCTGTAAGATTTACAGGTTCAATAAAGCCCGAAGAAATGTCAAAGGCAGTTCTCGAATTTATAAACAAGTAATTAAGGAGCGTTTATTTGAAAGTATACACAATGGGTGATCTTCATCTGCCGTTCGGCAGACCAAAGCCGATGGATATTTTCGGTGGCTGGGAAAATTACACCGAGCGCATTGAAAAGAACTGGAACAGTATAGTCGGTGAAGATGATTGCGTTGTTATACCCGGTGATCTTTGCTGGGCTATGTCGCTGGAGGAGGCACTTCCTGATTTTGAGTTTGTAAGTAAAAAACTACACGGCAGGAAGATAATCTCAAAGGGCAACCACGATTACTGGTGGACTACACTTAACAAAATGAACAGCTTTTTACAGTCAAACGATTTCCACAATATCAGGATAATGCACAACAACGCGTTCAGCGAATGCGGCATAGCGATATGTGGAACAAGAGGCTGGATAAATGATGACGGAGAGGCGCAGGACGCAAAGGTTCTTGCGCGTGAAGCTGGCAGACTGGAGATGTCGCTTCAATCCGCAATATCGACAGGTCTTGAACCTGTTGTGTTTATACATTACCCGCCGATATACGGCAGTGAGCACAATGACTACATTCTTGATGTAATGTCAAGGTATCCAGTGAAGCGTTGCTTCTATGGTCACGTTCACAGCGCTCCGTGTTTTCCTAAAGCGTTTCAGGGAGTGAAGGACGGAATTACCTACAGAATGGTGTCGGCTGACTATGTTAAATTTACACCTGTACTTGTGCAGGAATAAAATACAATAATACGCATCGCCGTATACAAGGCTTTGCAAAAACGGAGGATTTTTCAAATGGAGATCATTTCAAACAACAAGACCGCTACAAATACGGTAGAGGTAGAATTCAAGGCAACAGCCGAAGAATTTGAGCAGGCAGTACAGGCAGCTTATTTGAAGAAGAAAAAGAACATCAACGTTCCCGGCTTCAGAAAGGGTAAGGCACCCCGTAAGATAATAGAGGCTGAGTACGGCGAGGGTGTTTTCTATGAAGATGCGGTAAACGGTATGTACCAGAAGAGCGTTGCCGAGGTTATCGACGAGCTCAAGCTTGAAGTCGTTGATATGCCCAATATCGAAGTAACAGATGTAAGCAAGGAGAACGGTGTTTCTTTCAAGGCTACATTCACAACAAAGCCCGAGGTAGAAGTTAAGGACTATAAGGGTATAAAGGTAACCAAGACTGTCAAGACTGTAACTGACGAAGATGTTGCAAACGAACTCAAGAGATATCAGGAGAAGGACGCAAGAATAATCGACGTTACAGACAGAGCGCTTCAGAAGGGCGATACAGCAGTATTTGACTTTGAAGGCTTCGTAGACGGTCAGCCTTTTGAGGGTGGCAAGGCAGAACACTTCTCACTCGAGATCGGCAGCGGTCAGTTTATCCCCGGCTTTGAGGACGGTATGGTAGGTCACAACATTGACGAAGAGTTTGATGTTAATGTTACATTCCCCGAGAACTACAACGCCGAGAACTTAAAGGGCAAGCCCGCAGTATTCAAGTGCAAGATCCACGAGATCAAGGCTAAGGAATATGCAGAGCTTGACGATGAATTTGCAAAGGACGTAAGCGATTTCGATACGCTTGACGAATTTAAGGCTGACATCAGAGCTAAGCTTGAAGAGAGCGCTAAGAATGCCGCTGACACAAAGCTTGACGCAGATATCACAGACGCTGTTATCGAGAAGCTTGAGGGCGAGATCCCCGATGCTATGATAAACAACCGTGTTGACGACCTCGTTCGTGACTGGGAATACAGAAACAGATACCAGGGTATCACAATAGCCGATTATCTGAAGTTCACAAACACAACTATCGAGCAGTTCAAGGAGAACTTCAAAGAGCCCGCCGCAAAGCAGGTTAAGCTCAGACTCGCTCTTGAGAAGATCGCTCAGATAGAGAACGTTAGCGTTACAGACGAGGACGTTGAGAAGGAATACGCTGAGATGGCTGAAAACTACAAGATGGAGCTTGATAAGGTAAAGGCTCTTGTTGCTGAGGACGCACTCAGAAAGGATCTTGAGGTTGAAAAGGCATTCGACATCGTTCGCGAGAGTGCAGACGTAACCGAAGTTACTGAATAATTTAGTTTTACAATCGGGAGCTTTCTGTGTCATTATAGAAAGCTCTTTATTGTCTGTATGAAATTAAGAAAGGCAGGAGTTTTATGAGTTTAGTACCGACCGTCATTGAACAGACAGGCAGAGGAGAGAGAGCATACGACATTTTTTCAAGACTGCTTAACGACAGAATTATCATGCTTAACGAAGAAGTAAACAATGTTACTGCGGGACTTGTTGTTGCACAGTTACTGTTTCTTGAAGGACAGGATCCGGATAAGGATATCAGCCTTTATATCAACAGCCCCGGCGGTTCTATCTCTGCCGGCATGGCAATATATGACACAATGAATTACATCAAGTGTGATGTATCCACAATCTGTGTAGGTATGGCGGCTTCTATGGGCGCATTCCTGCTTTCAAGCGGCGCTAAGGGCAAGCGTTTCTGCCTGCCGAACTCGGAAGTTATGATACACCAGCCCCTTATAAGCGGCGGACTGAGCGGTCAGCAGACCGATATCACAATCCACGCAAAGTATCTTGAAAAGACAAGAGAAACGCTTGAAAAGATAATGGCAGACAACTGTGGCAAGAGCTATGAACAGCTCCACAAGGACTGCGAACGAGATAACTTCCTTTCAGCAGAAGAGGCTTGTGCTTACGGTCTTGTTGACAAGGTAATTGCAAAGAGATAATCAGTTGAAAGGAAATTAACCAATGCTTAGATGCAGTTTCTGTGAAAGAACCGAAGATCAGGTCGAGCGAATCATATACGGCGCAAGCGGCTGTATATGCAACGACTGCATAGTGGCATCATATCAGATGCTTATGGAGCAGGAGGGCAAGGCAGGATCAAAAAAGTCTAAAGTCAAGCATGAGGAAGAGCATGAGCTTATCAAGCCGGTTGATCTCAAGGCGATACTTGATAAATATATTGTCGGTCAGGACGAAGCCAAGAAGACGATCTGCGTTTCCGTATACAATCATTATAAAAAGAATTTTTGCGGTGATGATGAAAAAGCAGATGAGATAGAGCTTCAGAAGAGCAATGTGCTTCTGCTCGGTCCTACCGGAGTAGGAAAGACGATGATAGCACAGACGCTCGCTAATGTGCTCAAAGTACCATTTGCTATTGCAGACGCAACAACGCTCACTCAGGCAGGATATGTCGGAGAGGACGTTGAGAATGTTCTGTTAAGGCTTATTCAGGCTGCCGACTATGATATCGAAGCAGCTGAACACGGTATCATATATATTGATGAGATAGACAAGATAACCAGAAAGTCCGAGAACACATCGATCACCCGTGATGTAAGCGGTGA
Organism: Oscillospiraceae bacterium; assembly: GCA_003512525.1. Classification (GTDB taxonomy): domain Bacteria; phylum Bacillota; class Clostridia; order Oscillospirales; family Ruminococcaceae; genus Ruminiclostridium_E. The sequence goes on from DOQG01000071.1 coordinate 13,995, forward strand.
GGGCGTACAGCAGGCACTGCTCAAGATAATTGAGGGCACTGTGTCGAATGTGCCTCCGCAGGGTGGCAGAAAGCACCCCAATCAGGAGTTTATCCAGATAAACACGAAGAATATCCTGTTTATCTGCGGCGGTGCTTTTGAAGGTATCGATAAGCTGATAATGCAGAGAACAAGCTCATCTGCGCTCGGCTTCGGTGCGGATGTCAAGAGCAAGCAGGAAAATAAGATCAACGAGGCGCTCCATCAGGTTGAACCCGAGGATCTTGTAAAGTTCGGCATTATCCCCGAGCTTGTCGGCAGACTTCCTGTTATTGCGGTGCTTGATGACCTTGATGAGGATGCACTTGTGAAGATACTGTCAGAGCCTAAGAACGCTATTTTGAAGCAGTATAAGTATATGTTCTCTCTGGACGATATCGAGCTTGAGATAACCGACGATGCTATGCGTGCTATAGCTAAGAAAGCAGCAGAGAGAAAGACAGGCGCAAGAGGACTGAGAACAGTGGTGGAAGAAGCGCTTTCGGATACTATGTTTGACGCTCCGAGCGATGAGAGTATAACAAAGGTCGTACTCACAGGCGAATGCGTTACCGAGGGCAAGAAGCCTGAAATAATCAGAGATGCGAATGTCGCAAAGATGAGAAGAAGTGCGGAGAAGAAAGCACTCAAGAAGAACGCAGGCTGAACGACGGCAGATTTAAAGCTATAAATGCAATGCAGTCCCGACACCGTTTTCTGTGCCGGGCTGTATCTGTTTTACGTTTACAGCAGAAAAAAGCCGCAACGCAATAAATAATAAAATTTTTAAAAATGGTATTTACAAAAGCGACTTTGTATGCTATAATATCTTTGTTGTGCATTGCACACGATCAATTCTTGTCTTGGCTTTGTGGAGAATGCTCTTTATGAGAAACACCGTTTCCCGCCGCTATGACAAAGAAAATATTTTTAAGAGGTGTAACCATGCTTTTAAAGGAAGAAAAGACAGCGGTTATCGAAGCTAACCGCACACACGAGAACGACACAGGTTCTCCCGAAGTACAGATCGCTATTCTCACAAAGAGAATAAACGACTTAACCGAACACTTAAAGACTCATAAGAAGGATCACCACTCACGCCGTGGTCTTCTTAAGATGGTTGGTCACAGACGTAATCTGTTAAACTACCTCGCTAAGAAGGATATCGAACGCTACCGTGCAATAGTAGCAAAGCTCGGTCTTCGTAAGTAAGAGTTCAAAAAAGGGCAGGGCATTTTTGTTCTGCCCTTTAACCCTTATTTCAGACATCATTTTCTGACGTAAAGAGAAGCAGTGCAGTCAGCAATAAATTGAACGGAATAGCGCTATTCCGCTGAATTTATTGCTAACGCTGTTTCTCTTAAAATAAAACAGGAGGAACAATATGTTCGAGAATTACAAAACATTCAAAACGACATTTGCAGGCCGTGAGCTTATGGTCGAAACCGGTAAGGTATGCGGACTTGCAAACGGTTCTTGCTGGGTTCACTATGGCGAAACAGTCGTAATGGTAAACGTTACAGCAAGTGCAAAGCCCAGAGAGGGCGTTGACTTTTTCCCTCTCGCAGTAGATTATGAAGAAAAGCTCTATGCAGTTGGAAAGATCCCCGGCGGCTACTTAAAGAGAGAGGGCAGACCCAGCGAAAAGGCTATCCTCAATTCACGAGTTGTTGACCGTCCCATGCGTCCTCTGTTCCCTAAGGATATGAGAAATGACGTTGCTATCGTTATGACGGTTCTCGCAGTAGATCCCGAAACACAGCCCGAGATCATCGCTATGATCGGTGCTTCTATCGCGGTTTCTATCTCCGATATTCCGTGGAACGGTCCTATCGGCGGCATCTCCGTAGGTCTTGTTGACGGTGAGATTGTTCTTATGCCTGATGCAGAGCAGAGAGCAAAGTCGGATCTTCAGCTGACTGTTGCGTCAAGCGAGAAGAAGGTAGTAATGATCGAAGCCGGCGCAAACGAAGTTGACGATGACACAATGCTCAAGGCTATTATGGCAGGTCACGAAGAGATCAATAAGTCACTTATCCCCTTCATCAAGCAGATTCAGGCTGAGATTGGCAAGCCTAAGTTCAGCTTCCCCTCAATGGAGGTAGATCACGATCTGTTCGAGGCCATTCAGAGCAAGTACACAGAGCAGGTTAAATTTGCTCTTGATACTGACGACAAGAATGTCCGTGAGGAGCGTTTACAGCCTATAAAGGACGCTATCCACGCAGAGTTTGACGAGCAGTACCCCGACAAGGCTGCTATGATAGACGAGTGCATCTACAAGCTTCAGAAGTTCATTGTAAGACGTTGGCTGTTAGACGAGCAGAAGCGTGTTGACGGCAGAGGTATGGACGAGATGCGTCCTCTCGCCGCAGAAGTAGGACTTCTCCCCAGAGTACATGGTTCAGGTCTGTTTACCCGCGGTCAGACACAGGTTATGACTATAACGACCTTAGGTCCTGTAAGCGACAGTCAGAAGCTTGACGGCATAGATGAAGAAGAAACAAAGCGTTATATGCACCACTACAACTTCCCTGCATACTCTGTTGGTGAAACAAAAGCAAGCAGAGGACCCGGCAGACGTGAGATAGGTCACGGTGCACTTGCGCAGAGAGCGCTTGAACCTGTTATCCCTCCCGTTGAAGAGTTCCCCTATGCAATAAGACTTGTATCCGAGGTGCTTTCCTCTAACGGTTCTACATCACAGGCTTCTATATGCGGTTCTACACTTTCGCTTATGGATGCAGGCGTTCCGATAAAGTCACCCGTTGCGGGCATTTCATGCGGTCTTATCACAGAAGGTGACCGTTGGATGACAATGGTTGATATCCAGGGTCTTGAAGATTTCTTCGGCGATATGGACTTCAAGGTTGGCGGTACACACAAGGGTATCACAGCTATCCAGATGGATCTTAAGATCGACGGACTTACACCCGAGATCATCAAGGATGCATTTGCAAAGACACACAAGGCAAGAGATTATATACTTGACGAAATCATGCTCAAGGCTATCCCCGAACCTCGTCCCACCGTCAACAAATACGCTCCCAAGATGCTCAACTACAAAGTACCCGTTGACAAGATCAGAGAAGTTATCGGTACAGGCGGCAAGGTTATCCAGAAGCTCTGCGCTGATTACGAGGTCAAGATCGATATTGATGAAGAGGGTAACGTATTCATCTGCGGTCAGGATCTTGAAAAGGCTCAGAACTGCATAGCGATGATAAAGGCTATAACATCTCCTCCGGAGGTCGGCGCTATTTACAAGGGCAAGGTAGTTCGCATAATGAACTTCGGCGCATTTGTTGAGATTGCTCCCGGTAAGGACGGTATGGTTCACATCTCAGAGCTTGAAAACAGAAGAGTTGAAAAGGTTGAAGATGTTGTTTCTATCGGCGATGAGATAATCGTTAAGGTTCTCGACATTGACAATCAGGGTAAGATCAGACTTTCAAGAAAGGCTGCACTTGCTGAAATCGAAGCCAAGAAGAAAAACGGCTGATAAAAGCTTAGAATTGATAAAACAGACCTGTGGGATACTCCCGCAGGTCTTTTTATGTGCATTTTCGGCTTGCAATGACACGTTGTTTGTGATATACTTATACTGTATCATTATGCGATAACAGCGTACTTTGCTGTATATTTTCAGCTCTTTTGCAGAAAATATCAAGAGAAAATTTCAGCAAAGGAGCAGGTTTATGAATAAAGATAACAGCATAAATGATGAACGAACCGACGAAGGAAATGAAGAGCAGGTAACTGCGGATCAGCCGTCCGATAACGGCGTATTCGCTTCTGCTAATGCGGAGCATAACATACACTGCCTTAATGTCATAGGTCAGATCGAGGGGCACTATATCCTACCGCCGCAGAACAAAACAACAAAATATGAGCATATTATGCCGGCTCTTGTGGCTATTGAGCAGGATATGAGCATAGAGGGACTGCTTATAATACTCAATACCGTCGGAGGAGATGTCGAGGCGGGGCTTGCCATATCGGAACTTATCGCAGGAATGTCGAAGCCCACGGTTTCGATAGTAGTCGGCGGCGGTCACTCAATAGGTGTACCGCTTGCGGTAAGTGCAAGAAAGAGCTTTATTGTGCCGTCTGCAACAATGACTATACACCCCGTCAGAATGAACGGGCTTTTGCTCGGCATACCTCAGACGTTATCGTATTTTGAGCGTATGCAGGAGAGGATAATCAACTTTGTCAGTAAGAACAGCGATATAAAGCCCGAACGTTTTAGAGAGCTTATGATGAAGAAAGATGAACTTGTTATGGACGTGGGTTCGGTGCTTGACGGTGAAACGGCCGTCAACGAAGGGCTTATTGACAGCCTCGGAGGACTCAGTGACGCGGTGCAGTGCCTGTATTCGCTTATCGAAAATAACGGCTCTGCTAAAAGTAAGAAAGATACAGCTTCAGATCCGACTGCAGATAAAAAGAAAACCCCTTCATCATCAAAAAAATCAGTACGAAGCACACGGGAAAAGGGGAAAGTTACAGCTAAGGTCAGCACTTTCAGGGAATATCACCCGGGTGGTGCGGAAGCTAAGTCTATGCGGGGTACTGCAAATGTTTCAGACCGTTATTGATGAATACGAAGTGTTCGGCGGCGCTATGCAGTATGATAACAATGCCTATTATGCCATAGACGGCTGTGTGTTTTCATACAGTATAAATGCTGATGCAAATCATACCGAGCTATCGACTGAGCCCGGTTCATATCTCAGGTTCACGGAAATATCGATTTAGTCATTCCGGGCTTATGCCCGTACATATAATATAATAATATGCCGGAAGGCACTACAGATTGGAAAGGAACAAAAGAAAAAATGGAGTACATAAGTATAATTATTCAAGGCATTATCCAGGGACTTACCGAGTTTCTGCCGGTATCAAGCTCGGGTCACTTATCTGTGGCACAACATTTTATGAATGTCGGTGAAAACAGTCTTATAACCTCGGTAATTCTGCACCTTGGCACTCTGCTTGCGGTATTTATAGCATTCTTTCCGACTATATGGGGAATGATAAAGGAGTTTTTCCTTACAATAAAGGATATATTCACAGGAAAATTCTCATGGAAGAATATGAACGCAAACAGACGTATGATGTTTATGGTCATAATCTCTACGGCTATGCTTGTGCCGGTGTACTTCTTCAAAGACTTTTTTACAGGTTTTGAGGGCGATAACGATATCATTTTTGAAGGTGCGGCATTCCTTTTCACGGCACTGCTTCTGTTCATGTCCGATAAGTGTGTCAAAGGCAACAAGACGGGTGATAAGATGAAGGTAGCCGATGCTGTTGCAGTCGGCGCTATGCAGTGTGTAGCGCTGTTCCCCGGTGTTTCGCGCTCCGGTTCTACAACAGCGGCAGGTCTTTTCTGCGGACTTACAAAGGAAACCGCAGTCACATTCTCATTTATACTCGGCATACCCGCGATACTCGGCGGCAGTGTGCTTGAAATTGGCAGTGCGCTTAAGAGTGATATTCAGCTTGATTGGGTTCAACTGGGCATAGGCTTTGCAGTTTCGGCAGTTGTCGGATTGCTTGCTATCGCACTTGTAAAGTGGCTCTTAAAGAAGGACAGATTCAAGATCTTCGGCTTCTATACAGCAATACTCGGTGCGGCGTGCATAGCGGTAGGAATATATGAGCTTGTTACCGGTACGCGTATTATGATCGTTATCTGATAAACAGAAATTTCATTTTATCCGACAAAATCAATGGGAGAAAGGATGTAGTAAATGGCTGCAAAAAGAAATATAAATGCAGATACGGCTAAGGATACGGCAAAGACAACCAAAAGGCAAAGCAATGCCGAAAAGAAGCAACAGGAATATCTGGAGCGGCGCAAGGAAGAAATGGAAAAAGAGCAGCGCTCAAAAAGGCGCAGAAGCTCGATAATCCTTTTTGCCATCGGCGTTTTGTTACTTCTGTTTACGATTATCGGACTGATTAGCGGTATGAGCAGAAGTGAGGGTGACAGCCTCAATATGCTTGACATGATCTATTCGTTCCTTTGCGGAGTGTTCGGTTTTACGGTGTTCTTTACAGGTCCTATAGTGATATATGTTGCGGTATTGATAGCGACCGACAAGAGCAGAACGAGTATTTTCACAAAAGTATTGCAGCTATCCGGCGGAATAATAATACTCAGCACAGCTATTCAGATAATATTTGTAGGTTCGGTCGGAAAGGGTACAACGGACTTTTTTGGTGCGATAGGCAGTCTTTACACTGACGGTGTAAATCTTATCGGCGGCGGTATAATAGGCGGACTTCCTGCGTGGGCGCTGCTCTTGTTCGGAAATATCGGCGCAATAGTGATAATAATACTTATAGCTTTTGTATTTGTTATGCTCATAAGCAGAAAATCTCTTATGGATTTTCTCGGTGCTGTCGGAAAGCCAGTAAAAAAGGCGGCTGTTACCGCTAAGGAAAAGCACGCACAGCATAAAGAGGAGATAGAAGCGTTCAGGCGTGAGCAGGAGCAGCTAAGGCTTCAGGCAGAAAGTGAAAACAAGGAACGTCTTGCTCAGCTTGAGATGAATGCTGTCGGAAGTGAAAAAACAACGCTTAAGGACAGACAGAAAGAAAATATCGAAGAGCAGAAAAAAGACAGCGATAATTTCATCAACGAGCTTAACAATTATAACGGTATTGTATCTCCTAAGCCTGAAGAGGCAGTGCAGCACAGCAACGAAGTTCTACCCGATATAGCACCTGAGAGCGACATACATACTTCGTGCGAAAAACTTCCCGACCTGCCTGATACCTTGGTGACCGGCACGGATAATGCTGTCGCAAATGCGGCTTTTGAAAAGCAGAAAAGCGCATTTACAGAAGAAACAAAAGATACTGCCGCAGTCGCTGACGAATATCCGCCTTTGCCTGATTATCCTCCGGAGGAGGTTAATCCCGTTGAAGCAGCTCTCAATTCGTTCATAGAAGAAACAAACGGCGAACAGGAAGCAATAAGACAGCGCGAGGAGCAGTTTGTAAGCGACGTAAGCGCGCCTGCTTTACAGTCCGAAGAGCCGCCCGCCGAAGAAAAAGCCGCCGGGAATGACGGCGTTAAGCAGTCGGGCGAGGACGCAGAGAACAAGCTGTATACCGTTACGATAGACCCTGACGATCACCCGCTCCCGCCGACTGCTTTGCTAGATGAGATAATGCCCGGCAAGGCACAGGAGGATATTGACAGGGAGCTTGAAACCAATGCTACGACCATTGTAGAGGCACTGAGGAGCTTCGGGGTTCAGACTAAGTGTATCGGTACTTGCCGAGGACCTTCTGTAACCAGATATGAATTACAGCCTGCGGCAGGCGTTAAGATTTCCAAGATCACGGGACTTGCCGATGATATAGCGCTTAATCTTGCGTCATCGGGCATTCGTATTGAAGCTCCGATACCGAATAAGCCTGCAGTCGGCATAGAGGTGCCGAATAAGATAAGAGATACCGTGCCGTTCAGACAGCTTATCGAAAGCCCTGAGATTGCTGAGAAAAAGAGCAAGCTTGCGGCGGTGCTCGGTAAGGATATCTCGGGTGAGATAGTGATCGCCGATATTGCCGAAATGCCGCATCTGCTTATTGCGGGTACTACAGGTTCAGGTAAATCGGTATGTGTAAACTCGATAATAATGTCGATACTGTTCAGAAGCAAGCCCGAAGAAGTGCGCTTTATAATGATAGACCCGAAAGCGGTCGAATTTATGGCATATAACGGCATACCGCACCTTCTTATTCCTGTTGTGACAGATCCGAAAAAAGCCGCCGGAGCTCTTAATTGGGCGGTAGGCGAGATGCTGAAAAGATACAGTATGTTCTCGGAATATAACGTGCGTAACATTCACGGTTTTAATTCGCTTGCGGATAAAGACCCTGAGATGAAGAAGATGGAACAGATAGTTATCTTTATTGATGAGCTTGCCGATCTTATTATGGCATCTAAGAATGAGGTCGAGGACAGCATATGCCGACTTGCACAAATGGCGCGTGCCGCCGGTATGCATCTTGTTATCGCCACACAGCGTCCGACAGTAGATGTCGTTACCGGTCTTATCAAGGCGAATATACCCAGCCGTATCGCACTTAAAGTCAGCTCGGGTACTGACAGCCGTGTAATTATGGACGAGCAGGGTGCGGAAAAGCTTCTCGGTAAGGGTGATATGTTGTTCAAGTCTGTTTCTATGCCTAAGCCTACACGAGTGCAGGGCTGCTGGATATCCGACAAGGAGGTCGAGCGCGTAGTTGACTTTCTCAAGAATAAATTTGAGCTTGATTATGACGATGACGTAATCAAAGAGGTCGAGCGTCAGGCTGAGCTTGTCAAGGGCAACGATAAGTCGTCGGAGAGCTCCGGCTTTGAAAGCGGTGATATCGATGTCAGCGATGATAAGCTGGAAGATGCTATCCGCATTGTTGTTGAGAACGGTCAGGCGAGTGTAAGCACACTTCAGAGAAAGCTTAAGCTCGGGTTCGGCAGAGCCGCAAGGCTTGTCGATGTTATGGAAGAGATGGGTATTGTAGGACCGTCGCAGGGCAGTAAGCCGCGAGAGGTGCTTATGACAAAGGAACAGTATTACGAGCGCCAGATGAATAAACAACAGTGATTTTTGTGACGTTATCTAAGGCTTGCGCTTATGCATAGGTTGCAGGCTTACAACGAATACATTTAACTCAAACGGTCATAAACCGGGAAAGGAATTTAATATGATAGCACTTATTACGGGCGCAAGCTCCGGAATTGGCAGAGAAATGGCTAAGAACCTTGCGACAAGAGGAGTAAGCCTTATACTTGTAGCAAGGAGAACGGAGAGACTTTTAGCTCTTAAGGAAGAGATCATATACAATTGTCCCGAAATAAAGGTCAAGACGATAACCGCCGACCTTTCTAAAGAAGAACAATGCTTTGAACTTTATGACAGGGTAAAGGACTATAAGATCGATTTTCTGTTTAATAATGCGGGATTTGGTCTGTATGGCTCTTTCCTTGAAACAGACCTTGATGATGAGCTTTCTATGATCAATGTCAATATCAAGGCTGTTCATATCCTGACTAAGCTCTTCCTGCGCGATTTTGCGAAGAGAAACAGCGGATATATCCTTAACACTGCGTCTGTTGCAGGCTTTATGGCAGGACCTCTGCTTGCTACCTACTATGCGACAAAGAACTATGTCGTACAGCTGACAAAGGCTATATATGAAGAGCTCAGGAGCACAGGCAGCAGAGTAGTGATAAGTGCACTTTGCCCGGGTCCTGTAGATACCGAGTTCAACAGTGTTGCAGGCGTAAAGAGCTTCGGTATCCCGAGTGAAAATGAGGCTTATGTTGCAGACTATGCTATTGAGCGCCTTTTATGCGGCGATCTGCTGATTATCCCGGGCGTTACCACCAAGGCGGCTGCGGCAGGCTCAAGATTTGCCCCGACAAAGCTCCTTCTAAGAACTGTGAGAACATTACAGGAACAGAAGAACAAGTAAAGAAAGAAAAAATATAATGTGAGGAACTATGGCATATACTACCGATTTTGAGAAGCTGAAAGAACAGCTGAATTATAAACCCGATCCGACAAAGCTTGTTTCAAAGCAGGCAAGCGAAAACACCGTAAAGCTTTTTGACTATCTTAAGAGCATATATGGCAAAAAGCACCTTGCAGGTCAGCAGTATCTGCAAAGCGACGAGGTCGAGGATCTTGTCTATTACCGCCTTACAGGCAAGCTCCCGGCTGTGAGAGGTTATGATTTTATGGGAGTAAGCTCCTGTAAGAAAACCGATGATCAGGTTGACAGAGCCATAAAGTGGGCTACCGAGTGCGGCGGTATTGTTACAATGTGCTGGCACTGGTACGCTCCGAATGATATGAACGATTACTCCAAAGGCTCATCGTTCTACTACAAGACGACCGGCTACGATCACAAGACCTGCTTTGATCTGTGCAAGGGTGTGACAGAGGGCACGGAGGAATATGAGTTTATTATCCGTGAGATAGATATGGTGTCTGCCGAGCTTAAACGTATGGCTGATCTGGATATACCTGTGCTGTGGCGACCTCTGCATGAAGCTAACGGCAACTGGTTCTGGTGGGGAAATCACGATGAAAAGCACCGCGAAGCCTATAAGAAGCTGTGGTATATGATATTTGACCGTATGGAAAACTATCATAAGCTGTCTAACCTTATATGGGTGTGGAACGGTCAGGACAAGTGTATGGAGGTAGACCCCAACACATTCGATATCTGCGGAGATGATATTTATTCGGTAAAGGAATATGACCATTCTTCCCAGAAGAAGAGATTTGAATATATGAGGGAGCTTGCACACGGCAAGCTGATAACATTATCAGAGTGCGGCTATATTCCTGAACCCGATGAGATGAAAAAGGACAACGCCATGTGGCTGTGGTGGCTTCCGTGGTGGGGCGAGTTCGTCTATAAGCGTGACGGCTACAAGCCTGTTTTCGATAAAGACGGCTATACGGTGATAAACGAAAAATACATGACGGAAGATTTTATGAAGCGCGTTATGTCGCATCCCGATGTAATTATGCGTGAGGATCTGCCGTGGTACGACAAGGATAAGCATAAGCTCCCCGATGCGCTTTTGACAAATCTTGAGAGGATAAAAAGCAAATGAGAAAGGCGCTCACGGTATTATTTGCCGTAATTTTTGCCGCAACGCTCTGCGGCTGTGCCAATGATGTTTCTTCCTCTGTACAGCAGGCGGAAAGCTCATCCCGTTCGTCTACAAAATGGACGGTAACAGAAGTGGCAGACGATGATATTTCCTGCGAGGGTCTGGTGCTCACTGCACTGAATGCGGGAAGTTTCCCGGAGATGGTAAAGGCAACGGACAGCACACTGCTTGATACGATAATGGATTTCAGCAAATACGGAATTACCGATTACTGTGTATATCAGCAGGCGATAAGCGTTGAGCTGTCGGAGGTAATTGCGGTGCGTGCAGTTGATACGGACGGAGTATATGACGCTCTCCAAAGCAGGAAAGAAAGCTTGATAAAGCAATTCGGAACATATCCTGAGCAGGCAAAGAATGCCGAGCAGACAGTAGTATTCAAAAAGGGCGATCTGTGCTTTCTGATAGCATCGGAAGAGCCTGATAAAGCCGAGAAAGCAATATCTGATAAAATCAAGGCAAACTCCGATGTCTTATCGATTTCTTGAAAAGAAAGACTATCTGAAACAAAGCATAGAGTGTGAAAATGTAATGACCGCAGATTTTCTGCGGTTACTTTTTTATCGGTAAAGCGCTGTCGTGCTGCTTTTTTCGCCTCGCTACTTGAAAAACCGACAGAAAAATGCTATAATTATAAAGATTTATCGGCGGTTATTTTCAGCCTGTCGATTGGAAATAAACGGGTAGAACCGTAGGAAAGGTATAGATTTTATGTTAGACACAATGAAAGGTCTTAAGCGCACACATTATTGCGGCGAGGTCGAGGGGATAGGCAATACGGTTACAGTTGCCGGATTTGTACAGAGAGTAAGAGATAAGGGAAGCCTTATGTTTGTTGACCTGCGGGATCGCACGGGAATAGTTCAGCTTGTATTTGACGATACTACTGAACCTGCTGTTTTTGAAAAGGCTAAACAGATAAAGAGCGAATATGTGCTTATGGTGCAGGGACTTCTGCGTGAAAGAGAGAGCAAAAATAACGATATAAAGACAGGTAACGTTGAGATACTGGTTACCGACCTGCGCATACTTTCAATGGCGCAAACAACACCGTTTGAGATAGTAAACGATACAAAGACAAATGAGGAGCTCCGCCTTAAGTACCGATATCTTGATCTTCGCAGAAAGAAGTTACAGGATAACCTTATAATGCGTCACAAGATAGCAAAGACAGCACGTGAGTATTTTTATGATAACGGCTTTCTTGAAATAGAAACACCTATGATGATGAAGTCTACTCCCGAGGGTGCAAGAGATTACCTTGTACCGTCAAGAGTTCACGAGGGTAAGTTCTATGCGCTTCCCCAGTCGCCCCAGATATATAAGCAGTTACTGATGATCTCGGGTTTTGACCGTTATATCCAGCTTGCGAGATGCTTCAGAGATGAGGATCTGCGTGCGGACAGACAGCCCGAGTTCACACAGATCGACCTTGAAATGTCATTTATGGACGTTGATGAGATACTTGAACTTACAGAGGGCTTTATCAGGAAGCTGATGAAGGATGTTCTTGATGTTGATATCACAACTCCGCTCCCCAGACTGACATATAATGACGCTATGTCACGTTATGGCTCGGATAAGCCCGATACACGCTTCGGAATGGAGATACAGGATCTGTCCGATATTGTTAAGGATACCGAGTTTTCCGTATTCTCCTCGGCAATTGCCGCAGGCGGAAGTGTAAGAGCTATCGTTGCAAAGAACGCCGCAGGCATTCTCACAAGAAAAGAGATCGACAAGCTGACCGAGTTCTCAAAGGGTATCGGCGCTAAGGGTCTTGCTTATATCCGTTGGAATGATGATGCGCCGAACTGCTCGTTTGCAAAATTCCTCAAAGAGGGCGAGCTTGACGCTATCCTTTCGCACCTCGGCTGTGAAAAGGGAGATGTAGTGCTGATTGTTGCCGATAAGAATAAGGTGACGCTCCCTGTACTCGGTGCTCTGCGTCTTAAGGTCGGCAAGCAGATAGGCATTGTACCCGACAGCGGCTACAATTTCTTATGGATAACCGAGTTCCCGTTCTTTGAGTGGGACGATGAATCGGAAAGCTGGCTTGCTATGCACCACCCATTCACGATGCCTATGGAAGAGTGCCTTGAATACCTTGACACCGACAAGGGCAAGGTAAGAGCAAAGGCTTACGACCTAGTTCTTAACGGCATCGAGCTTTGCAGTGGTTCTATCCGTATAACCGACCCTGAGCTTCAGGAGAGAATGTTCAGACTGCTCGGTCTTACAGATAAGGAAATTGAAGAGAAATTCGGCTTCCTTGTTGACGCATACAAGTATGCCGCACCTCCGCACGGTGGTCTTGGTATAGGTCTTGACAGGCTTTCGATGCTCCTTTGCGGTGCAGACAGCCTGAGAGATGTAGTTGCATTCCCGAAGGTAAAGGACGCAAGCGAGCTTATGTCGCAGTGCCCGTCAGTAGTTGACGATAAGCAGCTTGAGGAGCTTCATATAAGAACGGTTGTTTCCGATAAGCAATAAATCGTCCAAGCCATTACTGAGAAAGCATACGAGGAAATGTAAATGAATAAAGCATCATCTGCCGCCGCTAAAAAAAACAACGGCATACAAAGAAGCTTAAGACACTGTGTAGAGCTTGTATTCTGTATAACTGCAGTAATGATACTGCTCCTGACGTATTTTACATCGATAACGAATGCGATAAACAGCAAGCACAGCATATTCGTTGCGCAGACATCCAAGAGAGCCTCTGACATAACGGCATGGTTCGATAAGCATTTATGATGGATAACTTAGCAGAGGCTGTTGACAGCGGTAAATACGATGCCGATAATTTCGACAAGGCTTATGGTTTTCTTGTCGATATGCAGTCGGTTTCAGACGAGGTATATGTGTTCTACATCGGAAAGTCGGATAAATCATCTGTATTCTCTGACGGCTGGGATGCTGCCGCAGAAAATTACGACCCTACCGACCGTGACTGGTACACAAAGGCGGTTGAAGCTAAAAAGACGGTTGTTTCCGATCCGTATATCGATGTCAAGACAAAAGAGCTTGTAATAACGGTTTCAAAGCCGATATTCCACGATAACGGCGATATTTCGGTAGTTGCTGCCGATATCTTTGTAACGTCTGTCATTGATATAGCAAAGTCCAATGTCAACGGCGGATATTACCCGATACTTATCGATGCCGCAGGAGATATAGTTGTACATAGGAATGATGCATATCTTCCTTATGTAGATAATGATGAAAGCGAACATTATACAAAGGCTTCCGATACGAGTATTGCGGCGATTGTCGGAAATGAGAACGGAAGGATATATACAGGCACAGATGAAAACGGTCAGCTTTCAATCTATGCAAAGGAAAACGTCGGCGGCTATGGATGGACAATAATTTACGCACAGGACACATATACTTTCTATTTTAGCGAGATGTGGCTGGTTATAATATTCATCTCAGTACTTGTCATACTTACTGTGATAAGCACGATTGTACTTAACATTCAGATAAACCGTAAGCTTAAACCAATGAGCGAAATCAATAAGGCGGCTGATTCGATGAAGAACGGTCAGCTGTCATATAAGAGCGGATATCGCAAAAACGATGAGATCGGCTCTGCCTGCCTTGCCATCGAAGAAGCTAACGGTATGCTTAAGAACTATGTTTCGGATATCGATATGAAGCTCGGACAGATGGCGGAAGGCCGTTTCAACAATGAGATAACATTGCAATATAATGGGGATTTTGCCGATATAAAAGCTTCAATGATAAAGATACAGAACTCACTTAAAGATACGCTTACACAGATTGAAAACGCGGCAAGTCAGGTATCTGAAGGTTCAGAACAGTTGGCGGCGGGAGCACAGGAGCTTTCTGACGGTGCGGCTATGCAGGCGGGAGCTATCGATACGCTTTCGTCGAACTGTGAGCTTGTATCCGGAAACGTAAAGACCACAGCCGACAATGCAAATCGCGCAAATGTGATAGTGACTGAGATGGGCGAAAAGGTAAATCTCTGTAATGACAGTATGAACAAGCTTTCAGCGGCTATGCAGGAGATCGGCGACAAGTCGGGAGAGATCAAAAAGATTATTCAGACGGTCGAGGATATTGCATTCCAGACAAACATACTCGCGCTCAATGCAGCTGTCGAGGCGGCAAGAGCCGGTGAGGCAGGCAAGGGCTTTGCGGTCGTTGCCGATGAAGTAAGAAACCTTGCGGGCAAAACCGCAGATGCGGCGGCGCTTACATCACAGCTTATCGAGCATACAGTCGGAGCTGTTGCTAATGGTACGGAGCTTACAACGGATACTGTTGATGCTATGCTAACGCTTGTTGGCAGTGTAAATGAAGCAGTAAGTATTGTAAGAAGCATCACAGCAGACGCAAATGCCGAAAGTGAGGAGCTTGAGAAAATAACCGAAGGCGTAGAGCAGATAGCAAGTGTTATTCAGCGCAATACCGCAACCGCGGAAGAAAGTGCAGCATCAAGTGAGGAGCTGAGCGGTCAGGCGGCATTACTGAAAACGCTTACCGATAGATTTGAACTTTGATAAATGAATAACTTACCGGGAACGCATGAGAGATCATGCGTTCTTTTTTTATACCCTCGCGCATAGACTTTACTAAACAAAAAAGACAAGCCGAAAGGATATGAAAAAATGATAGAAAGTAAAACAAATGAATATGACGTTGCAATTCGACCGATAGCGAGAGTTTTTCCCGCATTATGTTCTGTGCCGCAGTCGATAAAGCTTGTTGCCGAGGAGATACGGATAAAATGCGGCGCGCCGCTTATGATCCGTACAGGTGACCGAAATCATATTATGCAGGTCACTGCTGACAGTGCACTTATCAGTGAGTGTATCAGCGCAATTTGTCAGAACTCAGTCCATACATATGAAAAGGATATAGCAAACGGCTTTATAACGCTGTACGGCGGTCATAGGGCGGGTATTTGCGGAAGTGCCGTGTATAGCGGTGACAGACTGCACACAGTGAAGAATATCAGCTCCCTGAATATCCGCATAGCCAGACAGCACTATGGGGCGGCGAGGGACTTGCTACCGCTTTTTGATGATGTCGGCAGCAAGGGTCTGATGATAATCGGCAGACCGCTCAGCGGTAAGACTACGGTACTGCGCGATCTATGTCGGGGTATCGGCGGGCGGTTCAGGATATCGCTTATTGACGAACGACAGGAGATCGCGGCGGTATATGACGGAAAACCATGCCTTGATGTAGGGCTTATGACGGACGTGTTCAGCGGTTACGGAAAGTCCGACGGCATAATAAGGGCGATAAGATGTATGTCGCCTGACTATATTGTGACCGATGAGCTCGGAGTGGACGCCGAAAGCATAAGACAGCTTATAAACTCGGGTGTCGGGCTTATTATGACGGCTCATGCGGACAGTATTGAAACCGCTTTAGCAAACGAGGGGATAAAAGCGATCGTTGACAGTGGAGCAATACAACATATTGCACTACTCCGGAATCATAGGATAACCGCCGTGAAGCAGATCATTACGCCCGAAGTTATGGCGGAGTGCACGTTATGATATGCATTGTCATATTTATGCTTACAACACTCAGCGGTGCGGCTGTGGGAGCGTATTTTTCGGACAGACTGTCACAACGTTGCGAGGTTATATCGGCGTACATCTCGCTTTTTCGGAATATGACGGCTTATGTCACTTATAACGGATATAAGCTTGACGAAATGCTGAAAGCGCAGTGCAAAACATCACGTTGTTATATTTCGGACAAACTGATAGCAGTCTGCGAAAGTGGCGGAAATATCAGCGAGGAGTGGGATGCTTGTGTGAACACAAGCGGCTGTCTGAAAGCGGAAGAAAGGAATATTTTATCAGAGCTTGGCAGAAATATCGGTAAAAGCAATACTGAGGGAGAAACTGCCGTTTTAGCTCTTGCACAGACAAGACTTGAGAGCGTGCTTGAAAGCGCAAGCGAAGAAAAAAAGCGCAAAGGCAGGCTTTACCGCACACTCGGGATAATGCTGGGAGCAGCGGTAGGTATAATGCTGATATAGAAAGCGGCGGTGTGATATGAATGTAGATTTTATTTTCAAGATAGCGGCGATAGGGATCGTCGTAGCCGTGTTAAATCAGCTTTTACAGCGCTCGGGCAGAGAAGAGCAGGCTATGATGACCACTATTGCGGGGCTTATTGTCGTGCTTATGATGATAGTGACAGAGATAAGCAACCTGTTTGATACGATAAAAAATATCTTCAATCTTTAGACTTCAAAAGGACGGGAATATGAACATTATCGCATTTGTCGGTGCGGGAATTATCGGCGCGGTGCTGTCGGTGGTGCTCAGGCAGTACAAGCCTGAGTTCAGCGTGTATATTACGCTTATCACGGGAATGCTTATGCTCGGTGCGGCGGTAACGGCGGTAAAGCCTGTTATAGAAACTATATCCGGCTACCTGCAGATAGCAGACCCCGATTCATCATATGCGGACGTGCTTGTGAAATCGCTTGCGGTCTGCTACATTACGCAGATGGCATCAGACAGCTGTGCAGACGCGGGTGAAAAGTCGATAGCCGCAAAGATAGAGCTTGCGGGAAAGTTTGCAATAGTATTGCTCGCACTGCCGGTGTTTGACCGCCTTACGGAAGTAATAAAACAGCTATTGCAGTGAGGAAATATGAAAGCAATTATAAAAATAATTACGGTGTTTGTCACGGCGCTTGTGATGCTTGCCGTGCCGTTTTGTGCGGGCGCGCAGGACAGCACGATACTTGACGGCTACAGCGCCGACATACCGCAGGAGCTTGATCGACAGCTGTCGGCGGCGGGAATAACACCGCAAAGCATAGACAGTAATACATTGTCGCTCGATAAGGTGGTAAGCAATGTAACAGGTATGTTATGGGACAGCATACAAAGTCCGCTTAAGCTGCTTGTGTCACTTCTCGGCATTACGCTTCTTTGCAGTGCAGCAAATGTATTTGCCGATAATTCCGGCAATCTTAAGACCGTGTTCTCGGTGGTATCAGTACTTGCGTGCAGCACTCTTACCGTTACAGCTGCGAGCGACTCACTGGCGGCGGCATCAAAGACGCTTGAGTCGGGCAGTGTGTTCCTTGCAAGTTTTATCCCCGCGTTTGCGGGAATACTCGCTACAAGCGGACACGTCACATCTGCCGCAATGTTCAATACCGTGGTAATGGGCGGCGCACAGTGCTTTACTCAGCTTGCGTCAAAGATACTTATGCCGGTGTCTATGAGTATACTCGGTGTATCGCTTGCAGGGAGCGTGTGCAGTGAGCTTAAGCTGTCGGCGCTTGCCGAAGCGGTAAAGAAAACAGTGATATGGATACTCGGACTTATTATGACGATATTCGTGGCACTGCTTGCGATGCAGAGCTTTATCACAGTACCGTCAGACAATGTCGGGCTCAAAGCCGCAAGGTTCACTGTGTCGAATGGTGTTCCGTTCATCGGCGGCGCTGTGTCAGATTCGCTGTCGGTGATGTACGGCGGTATAGGGCTTATCCGTAACAACTTCGGCGTGTTCGGGATAATAGTCGGCGGGGCGTTGATACTGCCGTCAATATTGTCGGTGCTGTGCTATAAGCTTGCGTTTTCGGTGGCGGCGGCGTTCAGTGACCTGTTCGGTATATCACAGCTCACGGGGCTTCTCAAGTGCGCCGAGGGGGTTAGCTCTATAATTATGGCGATGCTCGTATCGTTCCTGCTGATGGCGGTAATATCGATATCTCTTATGATATTTATGGCGGGAGGTGCGGTATGAACGAGATAAAGCAGGCGGCGCTCGGTATATGCGTGCTTGCCGCGGCGGCGGGGCTGCTCAGAATGCTGATACCGTGTGAAAAATACAAGTTGCAGATAACATTTGCGATAGCGTGTATTTTTTCGGTGTGCCTGATAAATTCGGTCACCGATGTTATCCCCGCACTTACCATAGAAACTAAGATCGCCGATATCCCTCAGGTGGATTTCAGCGATAAGCTTTCCGAGCAGGCACGCGTCACTGCGGCAAGAGCCGTCAGGGAAAAGGTCGAGGAGCTACTCACCTCGCACGGATTTGTTTACCGCAAGGTGTATATTACAGCGCATATTGACGGCGCGTTCTGCATATCTATTAGTGAGGTCGAGCTTGTATTTGATGATAATACGGACGATGGATACATCGCCGATGCTGTATCACTTGTACAGTCGGCAGTCGGGAACGATATAAAGGTCAGATACGCAAAAGAAAGGTAGATTATGAAAGAACTGCTGAGATCCGATAAGCTGCTTAAAATAGCTTTCATTGCCGGGATAGCGGCGATCGCGCTTATCTTTCTTTCAAGCTTCGGCAGCGGGTCAGACACACAGCTTACCGAAGAACAGCTGCTTGAACAGCGCATAATGCTGATGCTTGCGGCTATGGACGGGATAGATGATGTTCCGAATGTCACGGTCAGGCTTGATGAGGATAAGCACACAGTGCTCGGGGTGACGGTGGTATGTCCCGAAGCTTCAAGCAATCGGATAGCCGAAAGGGTAATCAATGCGGTAAAAACGGCACTCGACGTTTCCGCATCGAGAATATGTATTACAACATAAGTGAGGTATTTGTTATGAGAAGACCGAGAATCAATCTTATACTTGGCAAAAAGCATCTTGTTGCGGCAGGTCTGGCGCTTGTGCTTGCAGTCGGACTGTATGCCAATTTTGCCATAGGGAGTAACGTGAGCAGTAAGAGCGCATCGGGGGATAACTACGGCGATACAAGGCTTGTATCAAATGAAAACGACAATACGGGCAAAGTGTCCGACAAAAAGGACAGCGATATTGTTTCCGCTTCTGCCAATACCGAAAAGGTAGCCGACAGCAGTGAGGAATATTTTGCAAAGGCGCGCATTGACAAGCAGGCAAGCAGAGAAGAGGCTAAGGAAACGCTCAAGAGTATTTACGGCGGCGGAGATATGACCAAAGACGAACTTGCGGTAGTCGCACAAGACGCACAGCAGCTGACCGACCTTATGGAGGCTGAAAACAAGATCGAAACAACGCTTAAGGCACAGGGCTTTGAAGATGTGCTTTGCTACCTAAGCGATAACAGTGCGAATATCATTGTGAAGTCGCAGGGACTCGATACCGCTCAGGCGGCACAGATAAAGAGCGCATTGCTATCTGAGGTCGAGGTCGCAGGGGAGAATATTACTATTGTGGAAGTGCAGTAAGATAGAATAAGATACAGATAAACCGCAGGCGTACCTGCGGTTTCAGTCTGTCGAAAAACCTCTTGCTTATTTAAAAATGGGGTCGCAGGGGCGTAGCCCCCGACAGGGACTAGGGGCGGTAGCCCCAGCAAAATAGCCCCTTTCAGGGGGAAAGGGGTTTGGGGATAGGGATAATAAATCAGAAGTTTATTTCAAAAACAGACTTTTTCTACAAGCTGAAACCGCAGGCGTACCTGCGGTTTATTTTGATGTAAATAACGACAAATAAGGTTGACAAAGTGCTGTCCGACAAACAGAACTATCGGTACGAGTATCTGCTCCATACTCCCGACGGCAAGCAGTTCATTTACCGCAACTACTATGATTCCTACTGGACACCTGTTATGGAACTGATCGGCTGCTCACACAAGCCCCACGATACCCGTCACACCTGCATCTCGATGATGACCGAGAAAGAGGTATCGCCTACGCTGATAAAGAAGATCGTCGGTCATTCGGGTGCAATGTCGCTGACCGAGAAGGTGTACACGCACGTTAATGCGCAGGAGCTGTTGGACGCTATTAATAGGATATAGGCATAAATAAACCGCTGAGGGATGTGCTTCCTCAGCGTTTTTTTAATTTATTTTGATGATTTTGGATAGATGATTTCATATAAAACGTCTAATGGTTCTTCCTTGCACATAATAGAGCGATTATTCCATTTATCTCTCCATGACAATAAAGTATTATCATCTATTCGTGTAAGCTCTTTGAGAATTTTGGAAACATCATATTTTATATTAATATCACTATATGCAGAGTGTTCTAAAATGATTTTTCTGGGTTGTGTCGATTTTATTAATGTCATCATTGACAATTCGTAATAAATCCAAGGTGATAGTGTTGCTTCGCTTTTTTTGATTTTTGTAAGTTCATCACTCATGCTTATTGAATTTGGCGTATTAAAAAAAATAACACATTCAGTTTTGTTTAGCATTTCGGCTAAAGCAGTAGATAACATCATATGAACGTGGCTTGTTGTATAGTTGCGTAAATCATAATCATATGTTTTGCTTTTGGGATTGTAGCAATATTTGTTGTCTATTTTTTTTAGTAATTTATCACAGTATCCCCATGAACAAGAATCAATGAAGGCTTCTAATCCAAAAGTATCATATAACCAGCCTGCAAACGCCTTTACTTTATTTATATCCTTGTGTGAATGTGATATAAAAATATCCTTATCAGAAATCGAAAACCAATGTTCTTTTAAGTCGGAACCGTTAATTACACCATCTTCTGTTATATATTTGGATAAGCAATCCTGTACTTCCTTTTCATGTTGACTGAATAGCTCGCTCCCTTTTGTAAGATGTTGGTTTAAAGTGTTGTTATAAAAAAAGTTGGATGGGCTATAGTTAAATCTTGAAAACATAATATCACCTTCTTACAAACCATAAAACAACTTCTCATTTAATGGTAAGATATATTACTCCAGCGCAAACTAAAGCTAATGGTAAATAAAAAAATGACTCTGTTGGAGAAATAAAACAAGCCCAAAAAGTATTTCTTCCTCCACCAAACTCTTTCTTTGTAGCTGATAATGAGAAATCAATATCATTTTCTTTGGTGGAACGCACTTTATTGTACAATTCCCTATATAGGCGTTCTTGAAGAAGGTAATAGGAATCAAGTAACCAAAATACTATTATAGGAATATAGGCGACCAAGAAATACATTTTATTTGCATCTTTTTCAGCTAAAGCCATTATACCAGCTACAAGAGTAACTGCCCACCCTTTCAATATAAAAGAATTGCTTGCCATGCGCTTTATTACATCTTGCACCATTTCGAGATGTTTGATTTTATTCTCGTTATTCATAATAAATCACCTCATATAACCCTTATATGGAAAAGGCATTCACCAAACGATGAATGCCTTGTTTTTGTTAGTTACCCGTTAGTTACGCGTTAGTTACCGTCCGAATTTCACCATATTTCAGATAAACCCATATCGAATAAAACAGCGTAAATACGTGATTTTGAATGCTCCCAGTTGGGATAAAATTATCTCTTTGAGAACTGGGGAGCGCGACGTGCAGCCTTTAAGCCGTACTTCTTTCTTTCCTTCATTCTGGGGTCACGAGTTAAGAAGCCTGCCTTCTTGAGTACGGGACGGAGCTCGTCACTGTACTGAAGTAAAGCTCTTGAAAGACCGTGGCGGATAGCGCCTGCCTGACCTGTAACACCGCCGCCTGCAACTGTGCAAACGATATCGAACTTTTCAGTTGTGCCTGTCAGAGCGAGAGGCTGACGAACGATGAGCTTTAATGTTTCAAGACCGAAATAGTCATCGATGCCGCGACCGTTAATTGTTATAACACCGCTGCCGGGATAAACACGTACTCTGGCAACTGAGTGCTTTCTTCTACCTGTTCCGTAGTAATAAGGCTTTGATTCGTACATTTTTATCCCTCCTTAATATTTGAATTCTTCGGGCTTCTGAGCGCCGTTCTTGTGCTCAGCGCCTGCATAAAGACGCATTCTTGTAGCGGCTTTTCTACCGAGTGTGTTGTTGGGGAGCATACCCTCGATAGCGAGCTGCATAGCCTTTTCGGGCTTTTCGCTCATGAGCTTGCTGTACTGTACTTCCTTAAGACCGCCGATGTAGCCGGTGTGCCATCTGTAGTACTTGTTCTCAAGCTTCTTGCCTGTTAAAACTGCCTTTGCGCAGTTAATTACGATTACATGATCGCCACAGTCACAGTGAGGTGCGTATGTGGGCTTGTGCTTACCGCGGAGAATGTGAGCGGCCTTTGCAGCAACACGACCGAGAGGCTTTCCTGCTGCGTCGAGAATATACCACTTACGTTCAACTGTTTCAGCTTTAGGCATAAATGTTGACATTCTGATTCTTTCCTTTCAATTACTCTTGAGGTTTTACCTCGTTTGATTATTTTCACAACTTCTATATTATAGTCAAACACCGTCCGTTTGTCAAACAATTTTTGAGCTAAAATCTAAATATATATCTATATCTCTTTAAATCGCTTTAATTATCGCTGTTTCTCTCTATTTCTCGTCTGTGATTTCACTTTGCTTTTGCGTGATGCAAATAAGCAGCGTTTTCGGCAGTTTTTATTCTTTTTCTTTTGCTTTTGCATTGTGGCTCTTTTACCGTTTCAATTTTGATTATCGGCAGAAAAGTTTGCTTTTATGCGTTTAATGATGCCTTAGTTATCTCTGTCCATTTTGATATTACGGCGTATTTTCTGTGTTCTTTTATTGCAGAAATTGCGCTTTTGTGCTATGCTTATGTTATCAAATTCATTATAAGGAGCGATGAGGAATGACACAGTACCATAATATTCCGCCCGTATATGATAAAAACAGCAAAATTCTGATATTAGGCTCTTTCCCGTCTGTGAAATCACGGGAAGCGCAGTTCTTCTACGGTCATCCGCAAAACCGTTTCTGGAAAGTGCTGTCCGCTGTTCTCGGCTGTGAATGTCCTGTCACCACAGAAGAGAAGAAGGCGATGCTGTTAAGTCATAACATAGCTGTGTGGGACGTTATAGGATCATGTGAAATAACAGGCTCGTCAGATGCTTCAATACGCGCCGTAGTCCCTAACGATATAGCGGGACTTGTAGCTAAAACTTCAATCACACATATATTTACTAACGGTGCAACTTCATCTAATATGTACAAGCGCTATTGTTGCAACAGAGTCGGGATAGAAGCTGTCAGACTGCCGTCCACAAGCCCCGCGAATGCGTCGTACAGCCTTGAAAGGCTAACAGCGGAGTGGAGCGGTCAGCTTCTGTCCGTCCTGTCAGAATAATTTATTGTAATGTTGCGTTGTTTCGCGTTTCTTATAAGGTGGTCTATCCTTATAAGAATAGCTTTTTCTTCATACACAACAGCCTCGATCTTTTCAGGCTCTGTTTCTATATCGAAAAGCTGTCTTGTCTTTTCAAGACGGCTTTGCAGATAATCAAGACGCGAGCGCATTTCCTCCGCTTCGCTGAAATTATGATCTTTGTTTTTCTTTTTGAATATCAGTCCGCACATAATACGCCCGCCCTTTCATAGTTTGTACATTCTATGAAGAGGACGGGCGTAAAATTACTTGCAGAGTTTTTCTATGGCGTTTGCAAACATAGCCGTATTGTCTATAAGTTCGCTTACAGGTACAAATTCATCAGCACCGTGTATGTTGTAATCGGTGTCGGGGTGTTCAACACCGAACGCAACACCACCCTCGATCCCATGGACGTATGTTCCGCCGCCGATAGCTATACATTCGCCTTTTTTGCCTGTCTGTTCCTCGTATACGCTGAGAAGCGTCTTTACAAGGAAGCTGTCCGGGGAAGCATAATGCGCGTCTGTTCCCATAAAGTCTGCGATGCTCATATCTGTATCTGAAAGCGCCGACGTGACTTTTTCTTTCAATTGTACGGCAGTCATGCTTATCGGAAATCTTGTATCGGTGCTGAAAGTCAGCTTACCGTTTTCGGCGTTGATAAGACTTAAAACGCAAGTCAGCGCACCTGACTTGTCGCTGCACGAAATGCCGAGTGAGCTGCCGTCGGTTTCACCGTAAGGGTAGAGCCTGAGAATATCCGACAGCAGTCTTTTGGTATTGTTGTTCAAATCAAGCGATACCAGCATTTCAAGCATGGCTGTTATAGCGTTTCTGCCTTTCTCGGGAGTTGATGCGTGTGCGGATTTTCCTTTGCAGATAATTTTTATGTTATCGCCGCAAGGCTCAATATTATAAGCACATCCGTTCTTACCGCCGATTGTATATGAACAAATTTCATCTTTGTGCTTACCGCACACGACGGCACAGCATTCGGCAGGGACAGCGTTTATTACCTGTCCGCCGCAGATCGAGACAATATCGCTATTATCAAAATCGGCGCTGTATTTTATCCGCGCCATACCTTTTTCACAGTTGATGAGCGGATATGACGCGTCAGGAGTGAAAACCATCGGCGGCATTTTATCTTTTTTCAGATAATGCTCTATATCTGCCGAGCCGTTTTCTTCATTCGTTCCGAATATCAGTCTTACGCCCTTTGAGAGCTTTGCTCCAAGCTGTTTTACGCTGTACAGCGCATAGAGTGCCGATACGGCGGGACCTTTATCGTCCGTTACGCCTCTGCCGTAGAGAATGCCATCCTTTTCGGTGCAGGCGAAAGGCTCATATGTCCAGCCCTTGCCCTCGGGTACAACATCCAGGTGACAAAGAATTGCAAGCCCAGGAGTGCTCACGCCGTCCGGCAGATAGTCTGCCGTGCCGTAATAATTATCGACGTTATTTACCGCAAAGCCGAGCGCTTTTGCCGCGGCAAGCATTGTTTCGAGTGCTTTTGCGGGAGCTTCTCCGAAAGGATAACCGGGCTTTGCTTCTTCTATAACGCTGGGAATTGCAACGAGCTTCGCCAGAAGGTCACAGATGTCATCTTTTCTGTCCGATGCGTATTTTTTGTATCTATCCATATTTGTTACTTCCTTTGCTGTTATGCTATTATTATACTCGAAAAACCCGTTAACGTCAACGAAGTTATTGACATTTTTTGTGTGATATGGTATACTTATTTTTATATAATTGTTTATCAGGGAGGAAAAGCCGATGAGTGCATCTGCCCCTACAAGTTCAAAAATCAAGTTATTCAGAGCTAAGAAGAAAATGTTGAAAAGCTTTATTCTCAGAGATCCTTATCTTGACAGTTCGCTGGGTAATTATAAGCGCGGTTCGCTTTTCCGCAATGATGTAGTTTTTGTATCGGTCACTGATGGCAGTTTTTCGGCAAGGGTATTCTGTGCTTGCGGTGACGGGTTCGCTTCGGCGTTTGATACCGCTATGAAGAAAACGGAGAGCTTTGTTGCGGAAAACAATTTTGATCCGTTATGGTTAAAGGTTGATTACATAAACAGCAGTGATATAATAAGCCGCACTGAGTTTACCGAAAAAATACGCGGTGCAAGAGAATTTTTCTTCAAGAAGGGTGTAAGCTTTGATGTCGGTTTTGAAACTGCTTTGCTTGAGGCACAGCTTAACTGTTGCGGGCTTATAGACTATAAGCTCGGAGTACTCAATGACGAAAAGATAAAACAGTATCTGGCGGAATGCGGCACCGTGCTTACTTCGATCCCCGATATGCTGGTCGAATTTACAACAGTCGGATATATCTGTGATGAGAATAAAAAAATGTACAAGCTCTATCCCGATGAAGAAAATTACGGCAGGAGAATTATCGGTGAGCTTACAAAGGACGATATAAAGCAAGTAATAGAAACCTCATCTGTTTATCTTGCAAACGCTGTCAAAGATAACGGACAATTTGACTACGGTGTAAATCCCGTGAACGATTTTCATTTCGTTACATATAACATACTGCGTCATTCCGGTACTATCTGGAGTCTTATCATGCAATATGACATTACAAAGGACGAAAAGCTGATTTCAAAGATCGAAAGTACCATAAATTTTCTTATGCAGAGTATAGAGTATTCCGATGATGACCACGCTTATCTTGTTGAGCGTAAGGCAGATGAGATAAAGCTTGGCGGAAATGCGATAGCAATAGTAACGTTATCTACCTATGCGAGCGTATTCGGCAGTAACAAGTATGACAAGCTGATAACTGCTCTTGCAAATTCCATACTTGATATGCAGGAAGCGAACGGCAGCTATTATCATGTATTATCATTCCCCGGATTTGAACGTAAAGAACGTGACAGGATAGTGTATTATGACGGTGAGGCTACATTTGCGCTTGCCAGAGCCTACAGTGTGACAAACGACAGGCGTTATCTTGATGCCGCTGAGAAAGCTCTTGATTACTTTATAGAAAACGATTATACTCGTTTCTGCGATCATTGGATAGCATACGCGGTAAACGAAGTCACGATTTATGATCCGAAAGAGCGCTATCTCAACTTTGGACTTAAAAACGCAAACGATAATCTCGGGAAGATTTTTAATCAGGATACAACATTCCATACGTTCCTTGAACTTCTTATGGCGGCATTCAGTCTTTATGAGCGCATAAAGGAAAAGAAAATATATGCTTCATATATGCAGAAGTTCAACTTTGAGGCTTTCATACGAACCATTTACAGACGTGCTCACTATATGCTCGGCGGTTATCTGTATCCCGAAACCGCAATGTATATGAAAGTGCCGTTATCGGTCGCTTATACATTCTGTGTGCGTCACGACAGCTACAGAATAAGAATAGACGATGTTCAGCATTATATCGGAGGTTATTATAATTTCTACAACAATTTTGACAAACTTGATGAATATTACAAGGATATCATCGACAAACCGAAAACAGCACAAATCGATACGAATGCGGACAGCGAACGAGCATCGTTTGTAAACTGGATACTCAGCAATATATAACTCTGTGAGAGGTAAAGCTTATGAATTTTAAGCAGTTGCGTGAACAGCAGCCGCAATTTTCTGTTACCGTAAAGACGGGCGAGGGAGTTGTAGAGCTGATATGGGACAATATAAAATATGCGGATGGATATCGCGTGTTTTCATCACCGCTTGGGAAAAATCACTTTACCGGTGTGATGAATGTAAAGGATTCAAGAGCGGTGATAAAGAAACGCACAAACGGTCTGCCGCTTAAGTATAAGGTCAAGGCGTACAGAATTGCGGACGGACCGGATAATTTTTTCGGAGAGTCGGAGATAGTTGCGGCGTGTCCTCTTGAAACGCCCCGAAAGCTGACGGCGATTATAGGCGCAGACGGTGTATGCACTTTGTCTTGGCGTTATAATTCACAGTGCGATGGCTATAAGATATATGCCGACGCAAACGAAAGCGGAAAGTATACATTTGTTTGTTATAGCAAAAATACGTCCTGCAAACTCGAAAACTATACAAAGAGCGGTAAGGTTTCGTTTACGGTACGCAGTTTTGTGATGGTTGAGCATGAGGAAAAACTCAGCGTTTCCTGTGCACCTGCTGTGGCTGTCATTCCGAAAGCAAAGGGCGCAAAAGCACCTCAGCCTGTCCACTCGGGCGTAAAAAAAAGTGCGGGTGTTTACAAAAACAGGCGCTTTTCGGGCAGTGACGGAAGGCTATGTAACGACCATCATAAATGCACGATAATGATCGGCGGAGATATAACGGTTGCGGCGCAGATGCAGAAGAATGCAGCATTGGGTATGCCTGTCTTTGATGAGGCTTTTTCATCACTGGGCGGAATATTCGGTTCGTTTGATTTTTCGGTCGCCACGCTTGATACAGATCTTAACGATAAAAAAGCATACGCATTTGAAGACAGCAGGAGTATAAATTGCCCGTCTTCTGTTGCCGATGCTGTGTGCAAAAGCGGGATCGATGCGCTTGCAGTCAATGCAGGACTTCTTCAGCGTGCACCTCAGTCGCTTGAAAAGTATCCGTTGACGGTTATAAGCGAAAGTGACTGTATGCTAGGCGGAGTTAAGTATTCCGTTGTTGATATCAATAATATCAGTGTCGGTTTTGTTTCGGCTACTGTAAATAAGGATATATCCCAGTATGTATCAAAGCTCAGGAAAAGCGGAGCGGAATACATATTTCTTTTTTGCTCGTGGAATGAACGGCATACACCTGTTGTAAAACCCAAATGGCGCAATGCGGCAAAAAAAGCGGCAGAAAGCGGTGTTGATTTTATTGTCGGAAACGGACTGAATGCAATTGCGGAGTATGATGTTATAGAATGCACCGATGGCAGAAAAGTTCCTGTTGCGTATTCTCTAGGCTCGCTTATACCTGCTGATTATGCAACAAGATTTGAAACAATAGGCGCTTTGCTTTGCGTCAGGCTGAAGAGAGATGTTGCAAGCGGCGGCGTTTTTACCGACTTTGTCGGATATATCCCATATGCATTCAAGGACTATGGAGCAGAGCATCGCGCAGTGCTTTTGACAGACGATAATGTGCACTATTTTGGGTTGTCCGAATATGATTCGTTCAGAAAGCAGATAGTAAATGCCCTCGGCGGTAAGATAGATCTTGCGCGTTATGCGGTGAAGACCGAGCAGCAGTCATTCGCACTTTTGGGCTCTGCACTTATATCGGAGCTTTTCAAGGGTGACGAAGATGTTGAAACCGACCGTTCCCATCTGTTCATATCACAGCTTACTATGTATGGAACGCATTGTGACGTTGATGAAAAATACTTCCGTGACGGTGTAGTACCGCTGTATTACAACCTTTCAAAAGGATATGACGAGTATCTTTCGGATAACAGGTCGGACTGCATAATAATGGATCTTTATTATGCGGCGGCAACACCTGTATATCAGCTTGACGGAGTGCTTTACTCGGGAGGCAAGGCATTTATCCGGTCACGCTTTTATGAGGAAAACAAAAAGAAGCTCAAAAAGCTTGATATAAAAGATGAAGCCGTATGGAAACCGCTTCTGGATAAGTTTATTGACAGTATAACCGCTGTTTATTCTTCAGACAAGATAATACTTGTCAGGGTGTCAGATCCTAAGCTTTACTATGTAAACGGCAGATATATACGTTCTTCCGACCGTTCATGCAACTTCAAGCTGCTGCTTGATATGGAGAACTATCTGATACGCCGTGTATCGCCTAAGATAATTGACATATCCCGTTATTATCCCGGAGTTATCAATAAGCGTGGCAGAAGCTATGCCGTGTGCCGCGACGAGTTGTTCCGCAACAATATTTCACTTGTTGCAAAAAAAATCGGTTCGGGCGAAAAGGGCAGTTACATAAACGCATTGTCATATGACTGTGAAATATGGCTTACGGAAATAGCAGAAAATATCGATGCTATAAAATCAAGCGGCTGTGATAAATTTTTCTTTGCGCATAATAATGCTGTCGATTATTTCATAAGTCGCCTGAGCAGTGATTTTATCTGTGCGGAATTTAACGATATACTCAGACTCAAGGAAAGCAATTTTATAACGTTTGAAGAGATAAGATTGCGATATGACTTTGGAAAAAACGTTACGCTTAAAAAAGTGTTTGAAGCAGTGTGCGCCATACGCAAAGGAAAAGTCGCTGACCCTGATATCGGTGAAGTTATAAGGCTCGGTCTTTATGCAAAAGACGATCTGGCGGATATGTTGGCGGCGTTTTTCCGTAAAAAAGGCATCATACCGGATTGCGTGCTTGATAAGTGCAGCATAGAGTTCTATCTCAAATGTGCAAGATTGTGGCTGACCGGTGCAGACAAGAGTGCTGTGGAGCAGCTTGTATCCGAATATTACAAAAAGAACAGACCGTTTGCGTTTGATACGTTTGGCAGAACGGATAGCAAAACTTTACTTTCGCTGTGCGATAAAGCTGTTGTAAATAACTGTATCTGCGGCTTTTCCCCGCTTACGGTATGTGAACAGAAAGCCGATGTAGATCTCAGCTTTGTTGACAGTACATCTGATGTGTTCAGAGAACTTACACGTTCATATTTCCCGGACAAGAATTCAGATTGGCTGATCGTTGATTTTTCCGATGCGGAAAAAGAACTTTACAGTCACAATAATACATATATTGCGGCGATTGACGGCTTATATGATACAATGGTGTACAGAGCGTTTATGATCGATGACGAGAGTTTCGCTCCGTATGCCGACGATTTTGACAAGGAATATATTAAAAATGCCGTAAAAGGCTTTGGTAAAGCGGTAACCGAAAGATATGGCAGCAAGATTATCCTTAGAAAGACGCGCCTTTCGCTTAACCGTCTTGATATGACGGGACGAATAAGACCGTTTGAGGATACAGAGTATATTGAAGAAAAGAACCGTCTTACTGCGTATTGCGAAGAGTTATTCATAAAGTATACCGACTGCTTTGTGATTGATTATGAAAGCAGCTATATGCCTGTTTGCGGCGATAAAAATGCCGATGTAGCTGAGCGTATGCTTGAGAGCGATTTTTATAAAGAAGCATCAAAGGCTGTTGACAAAATACTTTCCGGTGATAGCGAAAAGAAGCTTTGCAATGTCGATATTGTCGGTTATATTGAGCGCTGTGAGAGGATAAAGGCGGATAATCCCGATATGAGCGCCGAGCTTTCCCGGGAAATATTCGGCGGTGCGGCTAAGCTGTTTATGACAGAGTGAAAATTATATACTAAATGCCCCCAAGCTTTATGTTGGGGGCATTTCTGCAATATGATTAAATCTGTTAAGCGATTATACAGAACTATGTTATCGCTTGATTTTGCTGTGTCGCAATCCTGACGATAACTGACACCATAAATAAGTGAAGGCGTTGCTTTTATTTGCCAAAGGATACACCGATGCTTTTACCGGTGATTACAAGCTCATCGTTTTCGGGGACGAATTTCGTCTTCATTGTAACATCAGACAGCTTATTTTCTGAGATTTTACTGCCGATTTTTGCGACCGTGTAGCCGTATTTTTCCTGCTTTATCAGCATTGCGGCTCTTGCGCCGAACTTTGTTGCAAGCACTCTGTCATAAGCGGAGGGAGAACCGCCTCTCAGGATATGACCCGGAACAACAGTTCTTGACTCAAAGCCTGTTGCGGCTTCAATCTGCTTTGCTATGCGGTTTGTAACGGTAACCTCTCCTGCTTCAGCACGTTTTTTTGCACGTTCCTTTTTCTTCATAGCGGCTTCCGAAATATCCATCGCGCCCTCTGCGACCGCAATTATCGAGAATGTCTTTCCGGACTGCGCACGTTTTTCGCAAGCGTCGATGACCTTATCAATATCATAAGGGATCTCCGGGATAAGAATAATATCCGCACCGCCTGCAATACCCGAATAAAGCGTCAGCCAGCCTGCCTTGTTGCCCATTATCTCGATTACCATAATACGTCTGTGGGAGGTGGCTGTGGTGTGTATTCTGTCAACAACTTCGGTCGCTATATCTACTGCGGTATGGAAGCCGAATGTAACATCTGTTCCCCATATATCGTTATCAATGGTTTTGGGAAGTCCGATTATATTCAGACCCTCTTCGGAAAGAAGATTTGCGGTCTTATGAGTTCCGTTGCCGCCGAGCGTCAGTATGCAGTCGAGCTTCTGCTGTTTATAGGTGGCTTTCATTTCAGCGACCTTGTCTATGTTATCCGCCTCTATTACCTGCATCATCTTATACGGTGTACGCTTTGTGCCGAGTATCGTTCCGCCTTGAGTGAGTATGCCGGAAAAATCCTCCGGCTTCATTATGCGGCAGTTATTATGGATCAGACCGTGAAAACCGTTGGATATGCCGACTATCTCAACGTTGTCCTCGCCGAACATAGTGTAACAGGCTTTCGCCGCACCTCTTATAGTAGCGTTGAGACCGGGGCAGTCGCCGCCGCTTGTCAGTATACCTATTCTGCGTTTTGCCATTTGTACATCCAACCTTTCCTGAAAGATTTGTCGTTTTCTGCTATTTCAATTATATCAGAAATACTCCAAAAGTCAAGAAAATATTATAGCTCGGATTATGCAGATTATACAATTTTTGTGTGTTATACGCCTGTATATATTCCTGCGAACAGCGGTAACATCGTTTCATTGTCAAGTATCATATACATGAACGGACGATTAAGAATTACCTGCTTTTCGGCAATTACACACCCCTCGTCAACCATTTCCACAAGAGCGGCGGCTCCTGCCTTTGTACCTTTTTCGTTTACCTCTATTTTCGTCTTGTGGATCACTTCGCCGATGGATATATTGCCCATTGTCGATTTACCGATACCTGAAAAATCGGCGTTATTTTGGTCAAACGCAGTCGGCATACCGAGTGCCGAAAGGGCATCGTTCAGCTTTGAGGAATATTCATAGCCAAATTTCGGAAGCTTTACCTCTACAATGCAGTCTTCGGCACTTCCGAGTATCTTGCTTAATTTTTCACCCGATAACGATGTTATAAAACTTTTGATATCACCGCCAGGCAGTATTGCGGCAAAGCTGTACTTACCGTCCTTGTACTGCTTAATAAAGCCCTTGCAATCCTCATCTTCCAGATAAATACTTTCATCTGAGCACAACATAGTGACTTTCATAAGCTTGTCTTCGGAGTTTGTGAATTTTCCGTCCGCTATATCATTTTCGCGATAGATGATATCCCATTCCGCGTCAAAGCTGACAGCATTTACAAGATACATAATTGCTTCGTCCGGAATGCTGTCAAGTATATTGTTTATCATACCGTCGGTATTGTCGTTTACCCAACTGTTGATCTCTTTGCAAGTATCGTTGTCAAACGCACGCTTGTGTATCGCCGCACCGAAATAATCGGCGTTTGTCTGTAAAAAGTCCTTTTCAACGGTAAGTCTGTTTTCTTCATCTCTGAACCATATTGAATTTGCGTTTTTCAGCTTGAAGTCCTCGCCTGATGTAAGCGAGCCGCTGAATGAGGAAAGATACTTGTTCAGCTTGTCAAGGGGTATTCCGCTCCCGAGTACCTTTTCCATTTCGTCTTTGGTCTGACCGTTTGCACCGTTCACAGTCATTGTGAGTGCGGTCGATACCGACAGGGGAGAGATAAGAGTGTTTGATTTGCCGTCAAAGCATTTCTTAAGCAGTTCGACAGAGAAATTGCCGTATGCGTTTTTGAAAGCATCGTCGGGTTTTACGGTTTCGTGGCTTGCGGCTTTAATGCCTGTCATAAGATCCGTTGTTTCGAGGGATTTTTCCGACTGACAAGCCGAGAGGGTGAGAGTTGACGTGATGAGTGAACCTGCGATTATTGCTGATAAAATTCTTCTTTTCATACTGTTCTCCTTTCGATAGACGGTTTATGCACCGTCATTTATCATATACCTGTATACACGCCTGCAAACAGCGGTAACATTATTTCGTTGTCGATTATCATATACATGAACGGACGATTCAGGATTACCTGCTTATCGCCGTCCGGAGCGGCGGACATAACCACGCCTGTTGCGGCGACAGCCCTTGTACCTTCTTCGGTAACGGATATCTTCGTTTTGTGTAGTACATCACTGATGAGAAGTTTATCACCCGAAATACCCGAAAAATCAGCGCTGTCGGAAAAGGCTGTAGGCATACCGAGAGCTTTCAATGCTTCACTGAGTCCGGCGCTGTATTCATACTCAAACTTCGGAATTTTAGCAACAACGTTTGTGGTTTCGGTATTCTGCAACATTTTGAAAAGCTTATCTCCGTTGAGTGAACCGACAAAATCCGATATAGAAACATTGCTGTCGGGTAGTATTGCGGCGAAACCGTATTTACCGCCCTTATACTTCTTGATAAAACCTGTGCAGTTATCGCCGTTTATGTATTCGCTTTCTTCGGAAATCAGCATTGTGACTGACTGCTCGTTGCCGTTAGCGTCTGTGAACGTTCCGTCTTCAACAAAGTTGTCAAAGTAGTAAGTTTCCCATACGGCATTGAAAGCTGTTGCGTTGATAAGTGCAATATTTGAAAGCGCATCGCCGTTGTCAAGAAGCTTGTCGATCATACCGTCTGTATGTTCACTGACCCAATTGTTGATATCGTTCACAATCTCGCTGTTATATGCACGTTTGTATATTTCGGCGTGGTAAAAGTCGGCGTTGGTATGTAAAAACTCATTGTTCACATTGAAATTGTTGTCTTTGATAAACCATATCGAATTTGCGTTTTTCAGCTTGAAACCCTCACCGGAAGTCAGCGAGCCGCCGAATGATGAAAGATATTTGTTCAGTTCGTCAATGGGCATTCCGCTCCCGAGTACCTTTTCCATTTCATCTTTGGTCTGACCGTTTGCACCATTTGCGGTCATTGTGAGTGCGGATGATACCGACAGGGGAGAGATAAGCGTGTTTGATTTGCCGTCAAAGCATTTCTTAAGCAGTTCGACAGAGAAATTGTCGTATGCGCTCTTAAAAGCATCGTCGGGTTTTACGGTTTCGTGGTTTGCGGCTTTGATGCCTGTCATAAGATCCGTTGTTTCGAGGGATTTTTCCGACTGACAAGCCGAGAGTGAGAGTGCTGATATGAGTATTGCGCTTGTTAATGTGAGGGATGTAAATTTTCGTTTCATAAATAGCTCCTTTCGCAGTAAGAAAATCGTGTACTGTATTCGCATATAATACAATTCAAAGCGTCTGATTGTCCACGAAATAATTTATTTTCTGATTAAATTATATAATATTTTTCCTCAAAGTCAATAAAAGTTACAAGATTGTAACCATTTCGTCGGCATCATGCAACCGCTTTTGCCGACCGCTGAGTTCAACGGGCGGCGATGGCGTTTTTAATGACGATATTTCGGTTTTTTCTATTGACAAACGTAAGCCGGATAGATTATAATTATGTAAGGAGCGTGTAAGGTTTTACACGACAAAATTCTATGAAGTTTTGAAAAACAAGGAGAACAGATATGGCATACATACTCGGTGTCGATATAGGAACGTCCGGTACAAAGACTGTACTTTTCAGCGAAGACGGTACACCCGTTGCATCGGCGCTTTACGATTATCCTCTTTACACTCCCTGCAACGGCTATGCCGAGCAGGAGCCCGCAGACTGGTGGAATGCCTGCGTAAACGGTATACGTGACGTAGTTGCAAAGAGCGGAGTCCCCGCAGATGAGATAAAGGGCGTAGGTCTTTCGGGTCAGATGCACGGTCTTGTTATGCTGGACAAGGATAACAAGGTAATAAGAAAGAGTATTATCTGGTGCGACCAGCGTACAGGCAAGGAAGTGGTTGAGATAACCGAAAAGGTAGGTCATGACAGACTTATCGCTATCACAGCTAACCCCGCTATCACAGGCTTTACAGCCGCAAAGATCATGTGGGTAAAGAACAACGAGCCTGAAAATTACGAAAAGTGCCGTCACATTCTGCTCCCTAAGGACTATATAAGATTTATGCTGACGGGCGAGTTTGCTACCGAAGTTTCCGATGCATCGGGTATGCAGCTTCTTGATATTCCCGGCAGATGCTGGTCTGACGAGGTACTGACAAAGCTCGGTATCGACAAGTCGCTTCTTGCAAAGGTTTACGAAAGCCCTGAGATAACAGGTACTGTTACAAAGGCGGTAGCACAGGCTACAGGCCTTAAGGAAGGTACTCCGGTAGTCGGCGGTGCAGGCGATAATGCGGCTGCAGCTGTCGGAACGGGTGTAGTAGAAGACGGTAAGGCTTTCACAACTATCGGTTCAAGCGGCGTTGTATTTGCGCATACTTCCGATATATCTATCGACCCCAAGGGCAGAGTACATACATTCTGCTGTGCTGTTCCCGGTTGCTGGCACGTTATGGGTGTTACTCAGTCCGCAGGTCTGTCACTCAAGTGGTTCAGGGATAACTTTGCATGGAGTGAGATGGAAACAGCCGCTTCTATGGGTGTTGACCCGTACTACCTTATGGACAAGGAAGCAGACAGTGTACCGATAGGCGCAAACAGACTGCTCTATATGCCTTATCTCAACGGTGAGAGAACACCTCACCTTGACCCCAACGTAAGAGGTGCATTCGTAGGACTGTCTACAATGCATAAGAAGAAGGATATGCTCAGAGCTGTTATGGAGGGTGTTTCCTATTCACTGCGTGACTGTGTTGAGGTTATGCGTGAGATGAATATCAACATTGATGATATGATGGCTTGCGGCGGCGGCGGAACATCACCGCTGTGGCGGCAGATGCTTGCAGATCTTTATGCCTGCAACGTAAAGACTACAGCAAACAAGGAAGGTCCAGCACTCGGCGTTGCACTTCTTGCGGCTGTAGGCGCAGGTATTTACAGCTCTGTGCCTGAGGCGTGCAAGGCGGTAATCAAGCCCGAAAAGATACAGGAGCCTATAGCTGAAAACAGTGCCAAGTACGAAAAGGTATATGCGCTTTACAAGAAGCTGTATCCCGCTATGAAAGCAAACTTTGACGAGCTTGCTTCACTTGATGTTTAAATAATATATGTATGTGACGGAAAGCGGCTTTGTGTGTATGCCGTGTTCCGTATAAATATTATGTTTAGTCCGGTTTACCGGAAAGGAGTAGTTATGAAACTTTTTATCGACACAGCGAACGTTGATGACATCAGACGTGCCAATGATATGGGCATTATCTGCGGCGTTACAACAAATCCCTCACTTATCGCAAAAGAGGGAAGAGATTTCAAGCAGGTAGTAAAGGAGATCACAGAGATTGTTGACGGACCTGTTTCCGCCGAAGTAATTTCGCTTGAAGCAGACAAGATGGTTGAGGAGGCTCTTCCTCTTGCCGCAATACACAAAAATATCGTTATAAAGCTCCCTATGTGCGAAGAGGGTCTTAAGGCTTGCAAGCAGCTCACTGCAAAGGGCATAAAGACAAACGTTACTCTCGTATTCTCAGCCGCTCAGGCGCTTCTCGCCGCAAGAGCAGGAGCTACATTTGTAAGCCCGTTCCTCGGCAGACTTGACGATATAGGCATGGAAGGCATGAACCTTATCGAAGAGATCGTTGATATCTTCAACGCACAGGGTATTGAAACAGAGATCATAGCCGCATCTATCCGTAACCCCATGCATGTTACACAGGCGGCAAGACTCGGTTGTGATATCGCAACCGTTCCTATGAACGTTCTTCTCCAGATGCTTAAGCACCCCCTTACCGACAACGGTATAGACAGATTCCTTAAGGACTGGGAAGGTTTCACTTCTAAGCAGAAGTAATCAGAGCCGCTCAAAAAGCGTGCTTAAAATAACCGAAAGGACAAATGAAATGTACAGTAATTTAGTTGACACGATCGGCTTTCTCAAGGGTATAGATCCCGATGTTGCTGATGCAATGGACAAGGAGCTTGCCCGTCAGAGAAGAAATCTTGAGCTTATTGCAAGCGAGAATATTGTTTCTCCGGCTGTTATGGCGGCTATGGGAAGCGTTCTTACGAACAAGTATGCTGAGGGATACCCCGGCAAGCGTTATTACGGTGGATGCGAGGACGTTGATATAGTTGAGAATATCGCTATTGAACGTGCCTGCAAGCTGTTCGGAGCAAAGTATGCGAATGTACAGGCTCACTCCGGCGCACAGGCTAATACAGCGGTTTATTTTGCACTGCTTAACCCCGGTGATACCGTAATGGGTATGAGTCTTGCACACGGCGGACACCTGACACACGGTTCGCCCGTAAATATCTCGGGCAAGTACTTCAACTTCGTGCCATACGGTCTTGACGAGAAAACCGGCAGACTGAATTACGACAATATACTTGCGCTGGCAAAGGAGCATAAGCCTAAGCTTATCGTTGCAGGTGCAAGCGCATATCCCAGAGCTATAGATTTTGAAAAGCTCTCGGCTATTGCTAAGGAAGTAGGAGCATATCTCATGGTAGATATGGCTCATATCGCAGGTCTTGTTGCAGGCGGTCAGCATATGTCACCCGTGCCTTATGCCGATATCGTAACAACGACCACACATAAGACTTTAAGAGGTCCTCGCGGCGGACTTATTCTCACAAACGACGAGGAGCTTTCAAAGAAGATAAATAAGGCTATATTCCCCGGAACACAGGGCGGTCCTTTAATGCACGTTATCGCCGCAAAGGCAGTTTGCTTCGGAGAGGCATTGAAGCCGGAATTTACGGAATATGCAAAGCAGATAGTTAAGAATGCTGCAGTTCTCGCCGATTCGTTGCTTGAAAAGGGATTTGATCTGGTATCCGGCGGTACGGACAACCACCTTATGCTTGTTGACCTCCAGCCTTTCAACATCACCGGCAAAGAGCTTGAGAAGAAGCTCGATGAGGTATATATCACAGTTAATAAGAATGCTGTTCCGAACGACCCTCAGAGTCCGTTCGTAACAAGCGGCGTACGTATAGGAACACCTGCTGTTACAACAAGAGGTCTTAAGGAAGACGATATGAAGCAGATCGCACAGTGCATCTATCTTACTGCAACCGACTTTGACAACAGCGCAGACAAGGTAAGAGAAACCGTAACGGAAATTTGCAGAAAGTACCCGCTGTACGAATAAATTATATTTAATCGAAAACGAGAGATGAAAGCTGTCCCTCGTTTTCGTGCTGTATAAAATGTTGAAGACAGAAAGGAATTTATAAATGACAGCATCAGCAAGAGACATTATTTTTAATCATTCCGAAAGAGTAGCTCCTCTCGGACTTATTGCAATCCCGGGTTCTGAGGAGCTCGGCAGGAAGGTAAATGAGTACCTTGTAACATGGTCACAGGAAGCCGGCTATGATTATGATAATTTCCTTATTGAGAATGAGTGCCCCAGGTTTTCTTCCGGTGACGGCAAGGCTCTTATCAAGAACACCGTAAGAGGCTATGACCTTTACATTATTGCGGATTTTGGCAATTACAGCCTTGAATATCCGCTTTTCGGAAGAATGAACCGTATGTCGCCCGACGACCACTTCCAGAACCTTAAACGTATCATACAGGCTATCGGAGGTAAGGCTCACCGTATCAGCATAATCACGCCTATCCTTTACGGCGGAAGACAGCACAGAAGGAATTACAGAGAGTCGCTTGACTGTGCTGTAGCTCTTCAGGAGCTTCAGAATATGGGCGTTTCCAATATCATTGCGTTTGACGCTCACGACCCCAGAGTATGCAACGCAGTACCGCTTATGGGCTTTGATAACATTATCCCCACATATCAGGTATTGAAGGCTCTGTTCAAGTATGTCAAGGACTTCAAGATGGATAAGGATCACTTTATGGTTGTCAGCCCCGATGAGGGTGCTCTCAACAGAAATATGTATTATTCGTCTGTTCTTGGTGTGGACCTTGGTATGTTCTATAAAAGACGTGACTATTCGCAGGTGGTGAACGGACGCAACCCTATCGTAGCTCACGAATATCTCGGTAACTCTGTTGAGGGTAAAGATGTATTCATCGCCGATGATATCATTTCATCCGGTGAATCTATGCTCGATATAGCTATCGAACTCAAAAAGCGAAATGCTAAAAGAATTTTTGCATATGCGACGTATCCTATCTTTACAAACGGTCTTGAAGCATTTGACAAGGCTTATGCCGAGGGCAAGATCGACTATGTGTTCGGTACGAACCTTTCCTACAGAACTCCCGAACTTCTCAGCAGAGAATGGTTCTGCGAGGTTGACGTATCAAAGTATCTGTCATATCTGATTATGGCTCTTAACCACGATATGTCGATCAGCAAGGTTATAGATCCTCACCAGAAGATAAGCGCTTTACTTGAAAAGCACATGAACGACTGATAAGGTAATATGGTTATTTCTGCCTCCGCTCTGTGACGGGCGGAGGCTTATATTTTACAGGAGATAAACTATGCCGTTAGCAGACAGAATACGTCCGTCGACACTTAACGAGGTTGTCGGACAAAGGCACATCTTAGCGCCCGGAAAACCACTCTATAATATCATCGACAGAGGTAAAATACCGAATATGATATTTTACGGACCGTCGGGTGTCGGCAAGACCACTATAGCAAATATAATAGCAAAGAAAACGAGTATGAGTCTGTACAGACTTAACGGTACGCAGGCATCTACATCGGATATAAAAGATATTGTAGCAAACCTCGGAACTTTCGGTGCGGCGGGAGGAATACTGCTGTTTCTTGATGAGATACAGTATCTGAACAAAAAACAACAGCAGACATTGCTTGAATATATTGAAAGCGGTGAGATAACGCTGATAGCGTCTACGACAGAAAATCCGTATTTCTATGTATATAGCGCAATTCTTTCACGATGCACTGTGTTTGAGTTTAAACAGGTGACGGCAGAGGATATACTCCCGGCGGTTGAACGTGCATTCAGGCTTATGAGCGAGGAAATGAACACTGAGTTTGTACTCGAAGACGGTGTGGTACGACATATTGCATACGGCTGCGGAGGAGATGTGCGCAAAGCGGCCAATACGGTCGAGCTTTGCTGTCTGTCGAGTGAAAATGATACCGTCACTATGGAAACGGCAAAGCTTCTGACACAGAAGAGCAGTATGAATTATGACCGTGACGGTGATCAGCATTATGATATCTTATCAGCGCTTCAGAAGTCAATAAGAGGTTCAGACGAAAATGCGGCTCTTCATTATGCGGCACGCTTGCTGTCGGCGGGGGATCTGACTTCGCTTTGCAGGCGACTGCTTGTTATAGCAAGCGAGGATATCGGGCTTGCTTATCCTATGGCTGTGCCGATAGTCAAGGCTTGCGTTGACAGTGCATTACAGCTTGGTCTTCCGGAAGCAAGGATACCGCTTGCTGATGCGGTAGTTTTGCTTGCCATATCTCCTAAATCCAACAGTGCATATCTCGGCATAAATTCCGCTATGCAGGATATTGAGGATGGTAAGACAGGCGATATACCGCGGCACCTTCAGAATAAGCACTATGACGGAGAGGGCGACGTGATAAAAGGTCAGCATTATCTGTATCCGCACGACTATCCCAATCATTATGTTGATCAGCAGTATCTGCCAGATGCTATAAAAGACAGGGTTTATTATACATTCGGGGATAATAAATTTGAACAACAGTCAAAAGCCTACCGGGATAATATCAAAGGCAAAAAGTAATAAACAAGCCTGACAGCGGTCATTCGTTGTCAGGCTTGCTTTTGTCTGTAAATTCACTTTTCTTGTCGCCGCTGAACAATTGAGATATGCCGATGTAAAGCAGAAATGCCGCAAACAGCTTTCTGAGAATTTCAACATCAATAATTCCGGCGACAAAACTTCCCACAGCAGCACAGGGAAGTCCGAGTATCAGATATTTACCGACAAGCTTAAGGTCGATCAGCTTGTTTTTTATATGGATTATGAGAGATAGCAGTGCAATGGGCAGAAAAAACAACAGATTTATTCCCTGCGCCAGATCCTGAGGTGTATTTGTAAAGATCGAAAGATACACAAGCAGAACAAAACCACCGCCAAGTCCCATTGATGCAGCGGCACCTGTTATAAGACCGACAAAAATATTCATATAAGCATCCTCAATGCGCCGGCTATTATCAGTATTCCGAACATCTTTTTTATCAGTTTGTCAGGGATTTTCTTAAGCAATACCGCTCCGAGCACTGCGCCGATCAGTCCGTAAGGAATGTATTCCCACGCCGCCGTAAAGTCGATTTTGCCGTTTATAAGGTAAACAACTGCCGTGACAAGACTGAGAACGAATATGAGCGCTACCGACGAAGCGTGAGCTTTTTTAGGTTCTGCGCCGTTTTTTTCAAAGGCAGGAACTGCGACCGTGCCGCCGCCTGAGCCGAAAAGTCCGTTCAGAAAGCCGCAGATAGCGCCGTAAATAAGTCCGATATATTTATTCATATCAGTAGTTTTTGCGTTAATAGTCGGTTTATGCAAATTGAAAAGCCGTACTGTTTTTAGCAGTACGGCTGTTATTTTTGAGACCACCTTGCCGTGGTATGACGATGAAACCCGCACATAAAAGTACGGTGGGTAACTTTCCCCCGAATGTTTCACGCTCCCTTCGTCCGCAAAGCGGGAGGTCTGCAATCCGCAAACGGAGAGAAATCCCTATTAAAGAGTGTCGGATCATATGAAATCATACTGAAGCGCACAAGGCAGTGTAATAACTGATTATTCGTCTTCTTCGTCAAGCTCGTCGAAGACTTTGAAAAATTCTTTTGCAACACGATCATATTCTTTATCGTCATCGATCGTTGCAAGATAAACTTCATCGTTCTTGTTTATTTCTTTGAGGATCACATATACGTCGCTGTCGGCGTTTTCGTCATCTTCTTCGGGAATGACGGCACAATAGTTGCTACCGTCTACTTCAATTCTTCCGATAAGCTCAAAAGAAACGGTTTCGCCGTTTTCGTCCTCGAGGTCAATGAACTCAGCAGTGTCTAAGTCGTTTTCGGGGATATTTTCGATTTCTGACATTCTTTATTCCTTCCTTTTCCGAGGACCTTGTTCCGGACATTTCGCCTTTCTTTTAAGACCTCTGTTCTTTATTTATAATTTTACACGAAATGCATGGTATTGTCAAGAGGTATTTTATGATTTTTTCACAGTGTTATCCTTGATGGTAGAAATTGTCGATTTTCTTTTTGTTAGGTTATTAACACAGCTGAAAATCCTGTTTTATGTGTAACTTGTGTAACTATGTGACTTATATACAAAACGCAGCTGTGCAATTTGTACAATTTTAAGCTGTAAAACTGTTGACATTGTTGTTTTCTTGTGGTATCATATAGACAAGGAAAAGGAAAGTTCCCCAGACAGAACAAAACATCTTGGTGCTGACTATTTAACATTATAAAGAGGGTTTTGTTCACCGCTATATACGAGTCGGAAGCGTATATAAATACAGTCGGACAGGAGGCGAGTCCAATGGGTCAAGAAATCAGTGAGTCACAGCAGTCTGTTGAGACTCGCAACATAAAGTAAGAAGTGAATGGGACGATGATAATACTCATACGGTACTCATCGACACACATAATAAAAGGGTTTTGACCTTATAAATTGCGAGCAAAACAGCTACGGTGATATAAAAACCTTATAGCGATTGGAAAATCGCGGATTTCCGCAAAAGCGTTTATTATATAAAGCTTTCAAGGTAATATAGGTAAGGTGATTGAGATGTACAGTTTAAGACATTCAAAGAGGCAGTTTTACTGATTAAGAGCTCTGAAGGATGTGTTGCTTATGGTAATATACACTGACTGCTTAATATGGCATCTAAGATTGGTGCTGAATGAAGAAAGACAGTGAGGTATAGTCCAATGTATTAAATGTACAGGTAGCAGTAGCTACGAAAAATGTAAAAGTCGGTTATAGTTTAACGGCAGTAATAACGGGATGAGTTCCGTAAGGATATGCGAAGAACGCATAAAGCGATAATGACTCATAACCGATAAAACATAAGAACAATTAAATATTAAAAAATTCAGACGGGCTTTGGAGTATGTTTTGCTTCAAAGCCTGTTTCCATTGTGTGCAAACTTGCATTTACCGACAAAAAGTGATATAATCAGAAAAACGCGATTAAGGAGATTACTATAATAAAATTACCGAAGATATACAGCAAATTCAATTAAAGCGATGTACGAGAAGCTTAACCTTGATGTAGAAACAGTAATGCTGTAATACGATTATTTTGATGCGTTTTCAAATTTTTATGAGATGTTACCTTTGATAGGCATTATATCACGTTTGAATAACTTTACAAGAACACCGGTAAATCGTGGATTTACACC
Source organism: Oscillospiraceae bacterium (assembly GCA_003512525.1). Taxonomy (GTDB): domain Bacteria; phylum Bacillota; class Clostridia; order Oscillospirales; family Ruminococcaceae; genus Ruminiclostridium_E. The sequence continues at coordinate 58,048 of DOQG01000071.1, forward strand.
TGTCGAGCTTAATCAACCCGGCAGTGGTCTGTCTGCCGGTAGTGTAGTATTTGAAGAAGATGGCGCATTACCTCTTAATGTTATAAATTCTGTTCCGTTAAGCGGAATATAATAACAATATTTAAAGCAGACATTAAAGCGTACTGCATATATCAAAAAAGCTGTGGTTTCGTTTGTGAAACCACAGCTTTTATTGTGTCCGGTTTTAAGTGTTCTGCTTTCTTCTCTTAGCATCTTCCTTGGCACGAAGGTCATTGTCGAGAATTTTCTTTCTGATACGGATCGTCTTGGGCGTTACCTCGACAAGCTCATCATCGTTTATAAATTCAAGGCTTTCTTCAAGACTCATTCTCTTGTAGGGGATAAGTCTTAATGCGTCATCACTGCCGCTGGCTCTTGTATTTGTCAGGTGCTTTTTCTTGCAGACGTTGACATTGATATCGCCTGCCTTGGGAGATACGCCGACAACCATACCTTCGTATACGGGAACACCTGCATCAATGAACAAAGTACCTCTTTCCTGAGCATTGAACAGACCGTAAGCCATAGCTGTACCTGACTCAAACGCAACAAGTGAACCGACTGTTCTGGTGGGGATTTCACCCATATAAGGACGGTAGCTGTCGAAAACGGTATTCAATACACCCTCACCTTTTGTATCTGTCATAAACTCGCTTCTGTAGCCGAACAGACCTCTTGAGGGGATAAGGAACTCAATTCTGGTTCTGCTACCTACAGGTTGCATATGAACAAGCTCAGCTTTTCTTACGCCCATTTTTTCCATAACAGAGCCGACACAGCTATCGGGCACGTCAATAAGCAGACGTTCGATAGGTTCACATCTTACGCCGTCAATTTCTTTGAAAAGTACACGAGGAGTACTTACCGAAAGCTCATAGCCCTCACGGCGCATTGTTTCAATTAAGATCGACAGATGCATTTCGCCTCTGCCGGCAACGTTATAAGCATCTGAGTTTTCACTGTCGGTAACTCTGAGCGAAACGTCCTTTAAAAGCTCCTTGTGAAGACGTTCTCTTATCTGACGAGAGGTTACAAATTTTCCCTCTCGACCGGCAAAGGGGCTGTCGTTTACCGAGAAAGTCATTTCTACTGTAGGCTCGCTTATCTTTACGAAGGGGAGAGGCTCGGGGTTGTTTACAGAGCAGATAGTCTGTCCGATTGTGATACCCTCGATACCTGATAAGCATACGATATCGCCTATCGTAGCCTCAGTCACAGGAACCTTGTTCATACCCTCAAAAGTGTAAAGGCTTACTACCTTTGACTTGAAGGGCTTGTGCGAACCGTTGTAATCGCACACCATAACTTCCTGGTTCTGTTTTATTGTACCTCTTTCAATTCTGCCGACTGCAATTCTGCCTACATAGTCATTGTAGTCGATGGAAGAAACGAGCAGCTGCAAATCACCGTCCGGATCACCCTCGGGGCAGGGAATATGCTCAATTATCTTGTCAAACAGCGGCTTAAAATTTTCTCCCATAACATCGGGTGAGTATGAAGCGACACCGTTTCTGCCGGAGCAGAAGATAACGGGGCTGTCGAGCTGTTCATCTGATGCATCAAGGTCGAGCAGAAGTTCAAGAACTTCATCTACTACTTCCTTATTTCTGGCATCGGGGCGGTCTGTCTTGTTAACTACAACAATAACCTTAAGACCCAAGTCAAGTGCTTTCTGAAGGACAAATCTTGTCTGAGGCATTGTACCCTCAAAGCTGTCAACAAGGAGCAGTACGCCGTTTACCATCTTTAATATACGTTCCACTTCGCCTGAAAAATCTGCGTGTCCGGGAGTGTCAACGATGTTGATCTTAACACCGTTATAGTGTGCGGCGGCATTTTTTGCAAGGATCGTGATACCACGCTCTCTTTCAAGTGCGTTGCTGTCCATTACGCGGTCTTCTACTTCCTGATTGTCACGGAATACGCCGCCTTGCTTCAGCATTTCATCGACCAGTGTTGTCTTGCCGTGGTCAACGTGTGCGATTATAGCTATATTTCTTAAATCTTCTCTTTTCAACGTCAAGTCTCCTTCTTCGCATAAATTCTGTCTTTATCCTTATAATTATACTCATTTTCTTCGATTTTTACTAGATTATATTTAGATAATTTTGCACAAGTGATAAAAGTTTCGCTTGTCTATTTTTCACAAAAAAATCGGGAGTCCCCGCAGGGACTCCCGGTTGAGTTGGCGTTATCAGCAGCCGCATCCTCCGCAGTTATTGCCGCAACCGCCGCCGCAGCCGCAGTCGTTATTGCCGCAGCCGCCGCTGTTACCACAGCAGGCAAATAAGAGAATGAGAATAATGATCCACCAGCAAGAGTTGTTTGAACAGAACATAATATGTTTCCTCCGTTTAGTATTTGAGCATAGCCGTTTGAGCGTTGCTCATAGTACATAATATGCCGTTGGTTAAAATGTGTTACTGCTTTTTACTTGTCCGCTGTGATTAAAGAGTAAAAATCTGCCTATAATTGTATATGAGAAAGGCGGTCATATTATGGTATTCAACGGTTTTACAGATAAAGCTAACGATGCACTTACCTGCGCTCTGACCGGTGCTATGAGTATGGGGCATACCTATGTCGGCAGTGAGCATATTCTGTACGGATTATGTGCTTGTAAGGGCGGGGTGGCATCTATGGTACTTGAACAGAGCGGTGTAACTTGCGCCGCCGTTATTTCGCGCATAAACTCGCTTATCGGAAAAGGTCTGCCGACAACGCTGGATGTATCGGATTTTACGCCGAGGAGTAAGCGTATACTTGAAGAGTCTGTGTTGATAGCAAGAAATTCGGGCAGGAATGTTGCAGGCACAGAGCATATTCTGCGTGCAATAATGCGTGACAGTGAATGCTATGCCTCTGTGTTTCTGCGTGAGATGGGGCTTGACTGCGAAACTGTTATTAACAGGTGTGCAGATCCGCTTAAGAAAACCACACAAGTAAAAAGCACAGATACCAAGAACAGCAAAGAATTGTCTTCCACTCTTGCAAAGTACGGCAGAGATCTTACGGCGGCGGCACGCAAAGGTAAGCTTGATCCTTGCCTTTGCCGCAAAAAGGAAACAGGTAGGGTTATCGAGATACTTCTCAGGCGCACAAAGAATAACCCGTGTCTGGTAGGTGAGCCGGGTGTAGGAAAAACGGCTATCGCAGAGGGGCTTGCAATAAGGATCGCAGAGGGTAAAGTTCCTGACGAACTTCAGACAAAGCGCATATATATGCTTGATATAACAGCGATGCTAGCCGGTGCAAAATATCGCGGAGATTTTGAAGAGCGGTTGAAAGCCGTATTTGATGAGATAATAAATGACGGCAATATTATAGTGTTCATTGATGAAATTCACAATATCGTCGGTGCAGGTGCGGCTGAGGGTGCTATAGATGCGGCAAACATACTTAAGCCTATGCTTGCAAGGGGAGAAGTAAGGCTTATCGGAGCTACCACTAATTCAGAGTACAGGAGATATATTGAAAAGGACGCGGCACTTGAACGTCGTTTGCAACCTGTAAGTGTATCGGAGCCTGATGTGAACGAAACAATAACTATCCTGAATGGGCTTAAAGGACGTTATGAGAGTTATCATAGGGTAAAAATTACCGACGGGGCGATAAAAGCGGCTGTTGAGCTTTCGGTACGGTATATAAACGATCGTTTCCTGCCCGATAAAGCGATTGATCTTATAGATGAAGCTTCGGCAAAAGTGAGAGCTTCACAAACAATAAAAGGAGAAACGGCAAATCGGAATAACAGATTAAAAGAGCTGTCTGAGAGAAAAATAAAAGCAATAAATGATAAGGATTTTGCACTTGCGTTAAGACTCCGTGAAGAGGAAAGGGCAGTTGCGGCAGGTGTACAGGCTGACAGCCCGTTCGCTATATTGACAGAGAAAGATATAGCCGATGTTGTGACAAGTTATACAGGTATACCTTTAGACTATGATGGCGACAACGCTAAAAAGCTTGTTGAGCTTGAAAGAATACTGTCAGAAAGGATAACAGGTCAGACTGAGGCGATATCAGCTGTTGCAAATGCCGTAAGAAGAGGTCGCTCCGGGCTTTCCGATGAACATCGTCCTATAGGCTCATTTATTTTCCTTGGTACAAGCGGAGTAGGCAAGACTAAGTGCTGTAAGGAGCTGGCGGGAGCTTTATTCGGTGATGAAAAGGCTTTGATACGTTTTGATATGTCAGAGTACAGCGAAAAGCACTCAGTATCAAAGCTTATAGGTGCTCCTGCGGGATATGTGGGGTATGAGGACGGAGGAAAGCTGATTGACAGAGTAAGAGGCAAGCCCTACAGCGTTGTATTATTTGATGAAATAGAAAAAGCCCATCCCGATATATTTGATATTTTGTTACAGGTGCTTGATGACGGACATCTGACCGACTCTGCAGGAAGAACGGCGGATTTCACAAACACGGTTATTATAATGACAGGAAATATAGGAAGCAGACTTATAAGCGGAGGCAAAAACAAGTTAGGCTTCTGCACTCAGCAAAGACAAACAGTAATATCAGAGCTAATAAGAAATGAACTTAAGGAATATTTCCGACCTGAATTTCTAAGCAGGGTAGACGAAGTTATAGTATTCAATGAGCTTGGTATGAACGATTTTAAGCAGATATGCGGCAATATGCTTGCAAAGCTCGCAAAGAGGTGTAGTCGGCAGGGAGTGTCGCTGTCGTGGAGTGAGCGTTTGTCAGACAGAATATGCGCTGATGCGGAAAAAATGCATGAAGGTGCGCGACCTATAGCAAAGCTGATCGATAAGAATGTTATGGACCGTATATCCGACGGTATAATAAAAGGTGAATTTTCAGACGGCGATGAAATATATGCCGATATTTCGGATAGCGGCAATTATACTGTGAGAAAAATGTGCGCGGATAAGCTGGGATAATCGGATATAAGAATGCGCTGAAAAGCTAAATTTGAAGAGCTTGTTTGACAGTGCCCGGGTTAGTGCCGCCGGTCTGAGCATTGACGCTTGCAGTCAGCCGCATAAGGTCACTGCCGGGGACGCATAAAAACAGCCACACAGTGCCGTTGCGCGATGCAACGGTTCTGTGTGGCTGTTGACCTGTACAGTGCTTCGCTTCAGAAGCAAGTACACTTGATCCAAATGAACTTGCGTATATGCAAAACCGACAGAGCAGGGAATAGTGACACTGCATTTTGGAGTTTTATCTGTTTTTCTGCAGTTTATATAATGTGTCACAGCTATGTATTTTTACATTGCAGGTACAGCTTCTGTAGAAAAATACTGCTGTACATCTTCGTCATTGCTAAAGTCCTCAAAGCCTTTTGCTATATCTTCTTCAGATGGCGATGCGATATAATTGCGGAGCATACATATCTCTTCAACCATAGGAGTGAGTTTATTACGGCAGAAGACCTTTCTGTCACTTGACTGGAATATGTCGCGCAGACCGCTGTCTGTCAACAGATCAGAGCCTCTGAGGTCATCTATCACCAGATTTAGTTCATCTTCTGCAAGCATATACTCTTCTGCCAGCATTCCCAGTTCACCGTTCAGAATTTCCAGCATTTTATCGCCATCATTCTCAATAAATACATCTAATGTGCATTTTACAGCCTTGCTTGCAACAGAAGACGCAACAGCCGAACCGATAAAGCCGCCGATAAACGTACCAACAACAGGAATTACCGAACCACAGGCTGCGCCGACCGCAAATCCTGCACTGCCTGCCGCAACGCTTGCAGTGGTTACGGCGACATTCTTAAATAATTGTTCTTTGGATATTCTGCCGCTTATTATACGCAATATATCTGCCGATGATAAGACAGCAATAGTTACCGCACCGGTCACTACACTTCCCTTCAAAAAGTTTTTAGCTTCTGATGCAGATGCCGCAGTGCCTGTACTTTTACTGACTACTTTTTGTAGTGATTTTGAATTTGCCATCTTATTTAACATATGACTATTCTCAAGTGCATTTACTACCGGCGTAGCTTTAAGCAATTGGCTTGAAATCATTGTAATAGCAAATGTAGTTCCGAAAGCTTTAGCTGTAGCCCGGAGTGTGGACTTTACCGCTTCTTCATTATCTGCACCGTTTATCTTAGATACGCTGAATGTAACTATAGCTGAAATCATCGCACCTCTCGTAGCTGTCACGATGCCGAGCTTTGCATCGACTTTCAAAGACTCTATAGTTCCGAATTTACCTATGTTTTCCACTTGCTTGTTTGAGTATTTACTTGCTTGAGTATATTTATTTGCGTATTCTTCTCCTTTATTATCTATAACCATTTTCCGGTATTCATCATACGTGTCTGAAGTAGTTTCAATTACCATCGGTTTGCCGTTTTCACCAACATATATTGGATTTCCGTTTTTATCAAACGTATGATTATATAGCATTTTAGCATCTCTATAGCATTTAGACTGAATTTCGGTCTGTTTAAAAAGACCTACAACTCGATCTGCTCCACCTTTTACGTTATCTCCGCCTTTCCATGATGCGGCTTTGAAGTGGAACAAATCTTCAACATGATTTGCATATTCAAACGCGTGTCCGTGACCTTGAACCTGTCTGAATTTTGTAAAGTTCATAAATATCGAACCAACGTTGGACTGATTTAAAGACACCTGAGCAGATGATATAAGATTTCTTTCTAGACCTGCATATTTACGTTTTAATTTCTTTATCCTGTCTTCGGGAAGATTTTTAGATTCTTCTATAGGATAATTAAAAACATACGAATTAAGACCTATTCCGTTAATACAGTTTTCATCAAGCTCTTTTGTTTCGCTGATATACAGATCATCATCTTCGCTTTCATCAGCATAAACCTTACTCATTGTCCTGAGCGAATTGAGATACTTCTTTGTATAATCACGCCAGTTTTCAGAATAATAATCTCCGCCGAGAGCCGCCTTTGCGTACAGTTCGTTGGCGTGCATAATATCCTTTTTTACTCCCAGTCCGAACTGATACATTACGGCAAGATCGCGCAGTGCGTCTACCATACCTCTCTCGGCAGCCTCTTTCATATAGTAGACAGCCTGTTCACAGTTTTTATCCTTATAGAACAGCATGAGAGCATAATAATAACAGCCTATAGAATAGTTGGGCTCTGATTTATTTATCTGCTTGATTTTTTCAAGGTAGTACAGTGCTTTTTCAACATCGGCTTCTACCCATTCACCTGTAAAATAAAGAATACCGAGATTTATACCCGCAGCCGCATATCCCTGTCTATCAGCCAGTTCATGCAACCAGTCAATGCCTGTCTGTGCTTTTTCGTTATAATCTTTATTTTCGATATAAAGCATCGATAACAAGTATTTCGCCTGGCAGTCAACATCTTTAACAGATGTAAGCAATTCATGTGCCTTTCTGATATTTTTATCACAACCATATCCGTAAAGATAGCAAATTCCGAGATTAACCTTAAGGCTGACAGGTATTTTATCGTATTCTACAGTGTCATATATACGTTTGTAAATGCCAAACGCTTTTTTATGTTCGGTATGTTCTCTGTTTATACCAAGGAAACACATATTTCCGAGTGCCGTTTCCGCAAGAAGATCTCCAAGTTCGGCAGCTGTCTTGAAGTTTTCTTCGGCGATCTCCGTATTGCGCGGTATTCCTTCACCGTTATAATATATCTCACCGATGATACGATAAGCTTCGGCGCTCTGCACCTGCCCGAGTAAATCCAGTGAAAACATGATATTGAATGGCATTCCCATACCGGTTCTGGCGCGTTGAGCAAGCTGAATAGCAGCTTTGTGATTTCCCAGTTTTGCCTGTTCAATGAGAAAATCATTGCTAAAAGAAGTCAAATCGGTATATGCAAGGCTGAGCATTTTATAGTAGTCATATTCATCATCGTGTTCATACATTCCGGGATTGGAAAGATAAGAAGCGTAGAACGCCATTACTTCATCAATGAACTGTTTTAACTTGTTTGCCTTTACAGCCTTTCCTTTAATGGCAAATCTGCTTCCGTTTATCAGTTTTACGTTGATAACATCGCCGGTCACCGACAGACTGTCAATATCAGAGAAATATACCGCAGTCTGATGATTGCCGGAGTTGGAATAAATGCCCCATATAGTTACTATAATCCCGTTTTTGGCATTTCCGAAAAAAGTAGTATCGGAGAAAAGAATACACTGCCACGGAATGATACTCTTGGCATAGTTGTTTTTTGCAATTGTAAATTGCTTGACCGGCATCTCACCCCTGAAATACACTTTACTGCCTTTTGCAAGACGTATTCTGTACTTAGACGCAATACTGTCAATGTTATTTATGAAATTGTTGGAAATTCTTATTTGCGGTCTGAGTCCGTGCTTTTCGACCAGCAACAGCATATAATGTAACAATTCATAAAGTACACGGTCGTTATCGTCCTCGCCCATAACGGTGAAATTCTCTGAACACAGAGGATAATAAATACCATTAAGCATTTCTACCGTTACAGTATCAGAACTTTTATCTATGGTCACGTTTCTCATCATTTTAAAGTCGATAGAAAACTTTTCGTCACCTTTTCGTAGGAAAAAGAAATCGGGAGAGATAAGTATACCTTCTTTGCAAGAACCGAATAGCGTTGTATCCACAAATCCGACTACTTTCATCGCAGGTAATCCCGGAGCCATATATCTAAGTGCGCTCATCAGCTTTTTTGGCGGCAATTCATCTGTATACGCTGTGCTTAACGAAAAAGACGAAAGCCGATCTCTGATATAGGCAATATCGTCACCGGTACAACAAAAATCTATCATTTTCGGCGTATTGCCGGAATAACTTGCTGTTCCCGCAGGAATGTCTGTCTTTATAGGTATATACTCAAAGCTGCATCGCGGGTGAAGATCGAGTACAGGTTGAGTCGCTGCAGGCGGATTGAATGGCATACCTTGCGCCTGTTCGGTTGTGTTCTGTACTGCACAAACAGGTTTTCCGCACTTGATACAGAATGCGTAT
>DOQG01000012.1 GCA_003512525.1 Oscillospiraceae bacterium
GGAAAGCGCCTGTGGAGCGCCTTCCTCTCTCCCCTTGGGTTGTCTCCCTCACACATAGCAGCATCGTTATCGCACAGAATAGCGAACCCGAGAAGTGCTACCCGACAAACAGAACTATCGGTAGCCTGCTATCAATGTTAATTGCTAAAACTGTATAACAGAAGTACACTAAAAACAGAATTTCTCAACATATCAAAAAAAGTGAGCCGAGCGCACTATTCTTGCGCTTCGACTCGCTTTTTCTTTTCCGGGTTGTGTTACAACCCCCTTAACATTTAATTTCACCCCCCCTATCCGTATAAGTCGGGAAAACAGCGGGAATAATAACATTCCCTCATCTTTTTGTAGTCAAACCACTATTATTCGCTCATAAAAATGTAACCATACGCCGATTATTCGCTCATTTTTTGTGACGAAACGACAAAAGTTCGCTCATGAAAGTGTGAGGAGAGGTTGACTTTTCACTCATTTTTTTGTATTATTATAGTAGGAAACGGCAGAACGGAGGGGTTTTTATGTATCTTGAGCGCAAGGAAGATAAAATGCTGATCGAATGGAAAATGACGGACGGACATAAGCCGCTTATCATTAAAGGCGCAAGACAGGTCGGCAAAACCGAAACAATACGCAACTTTGCAAAAAACAACTATGAGAGTCTGATTGAAATAAATTTTGTCGAAGAGCCTAAATATCGTACAATAATCGCTGACGGATACAGAACCGTAGATATTATAAAGAATATTTCGCTTTTAGATCCGTCAAAAAGGTTTATCCCCGGGAAGACGCTTATTTTCTTTGATGAGATCCAACAATTCCCCGACATTGCCACATCGTTGAAATTTTTTGTACAGGACGGACGGTTTGATGTAATATGCAGTGGTTCTCTTCTCGGAATAAGCTATAAGTCCATAGAAAGCAACAGTGTCGGATATAAAACGGATCATATAATGCGTTCTCTGGACTTTGAAGAATTTATGTGGAGCAAGGGCTACACCGACACGCATACAAATATGCTGTATGAAAAGATGAAAACCATGACCCCGCTTAACGAAGCCGAGCTTGCGGTCTGGCATAAGGCGTTTTTGGAATATTCAGTCCTCGGTGGAATGCCTGAGGTAATAAGAAATTATACCCAACAAGGAACTTTTGAGGGCTCGCTTGAAACACAGCGTCAGCTTGTAGAGGACTATAAGGAAGATATACGCAAGTATACGGACGGAATGGATCAGGCTCGGATAATGAATGTGTTTAATTCGGTCGCGCCGCAGCTTGCCAAGGAGAATAAGAAATTTCAGATATCAAAGGTAGCTTCGGGAGCAAGATTTAAAGATTACAGAGGCTGTATAGAATGGTTGCTTGACTCGGGGATAGTGAACGTTTGCTATTGCCTGCACTTCCCCGAGCTTCCGCTTAAAGGAAACGTCGATGCGGATAAATATAAATTGTATTTTGCCGATACAGGTCTTCTTGTTTCAATGCTTGATGATGAAGCACAGGAGGATCTCAGAGCAAACAAAAATCTCGGTGTATATAAAGGCGCACTGTATGAAAATATAGTTGCGGAAGCACTTGTAAAAGACGGATATGAACTATACTACTACAAGAAAGACGATTCTACACTTGAAGAGGATTTTTTTGTTCGCAGTAAAGACAAATTGATACCCGTGGAGATCAAGGCGGCGAATAATCGTTCAAAATCTTTGCGCACGCTTATAAATTCAGAACGTTATCCTGATATAACCTGCGGATTAAAGTTTACCGGAGGAAATATCGGGTATAGCGATGATATATATTCTTTTCCGTATTTCTGTTGTTTTTTGTTAAGACGATTTCTTGCAGAAAATTCAGTTTGATATAATCGGGGATTACAGACAGGGGATTGCTACCCCCTTACTAATGCGGCTTTACGGGTAGAATAAAAAATATAATAAAAATTTTCAAAAAACCTATTGACAAAACCTATCTGATTAGTGTATAATACAAACATACCAAACAGATAGGTTTTGAGGGTAAGAAAACCTGTCCAAGTGTGAATAAAAGAAAGGAGGCACATTTGATGAGTATCGTCGTAAGAGCCTTACGGCACAATTTCAGGAACGGACGAATGTGCCGCTGTATAGCATAAGTAAAGTGCTTAAAGCACACCCCGGAAAACAAAACTAAAATAAGAATTTGACAGGCTATAAGCCGACTGAAAGAAAGAGGTATTTACAATGAGCTATACATATGATAACAACTACAGATTTGAGACGATCCAGCTTCACGCAGGTCAGGAAACTCCCGATCCCGCATCAGACGCAAGAGCAGTTCCGATATATCAGACAACATCATACGTTTTCAAGAACAGTGCACACGCTGCCGCACGTTTCGGTCTTGCTGACGCAGGCAATATATACGGCAGACTTACAAACTCAACACAGGGTGCTTTTGAAACAAGAATTGCCGCTCTTGAGGGCGGTGTTGCCGCACTTGCTACAGCATCGGGTGCAGCCGCTATAACATACGCTATTCAGGCGCTCGCTTATAAGGGTGAGCACATAGTAGCACAGAAGACGATCTACGGCGGCAGCTACAACCTGCTTGCACACACACTTCCCCAGTACGGTATCAGCACTACATTTGTAGATGCGCACAACCTTGAAGAAGTTGAGAACGCAATTCAGGATAACACAAAGGCTATCTACCTTGAAACACTCGGCAACCCCAACAGCGATATCCCCGACATTGACGCTATCGCAGAGATCGCTCACAAGCACGGACTTCCGCTTGTAATAGACAACACATTCGGTACTCCTTACCTTATCCGTCCTATAGAGCACGGTGCGGACGTTGTAGTACACTCGGCTACAAAGTTCATCGGCGGTCACGGCACAACGCTCGGCGGCGTTATCGTTGACTCTGGCAAGTTTGACTGGAAGAAGAGCGGCAAGTACGCTCCCATCGCAGAACCCAACCCCAGCTATCACGGTGTATCCTTTGTAGATGCTGTAGGTCCTGCCGCATTCGTAACATATATAAGAGCTATTCTTCTGCGTGATACAGGCGCTACAATTTCACCGTTCAACGCTTTCCTGCTTTTACAGGGCACAGAAACACTCTCGTTAAGACTTGACCGCCATATTGAGAACACAAAGAAGGTTGTAGAGTTCCTTGCTAACCACCCAAAGGTTGAAAAGGTAAACCATCCTTCTCTGCCCGACCACCCCGATCACGCTCTATATACAAAGTACTTCAAAAACGGCGGTGCTTCTATCTTCACGTTCAACATCAAGGGCGGTCAGGAAGAAGCTCATAAGTTCATCGACAGCTTACAGATATTCTCACTGCTCGCAAACGTTGCAGATGTAAAGAGCCTTGTAATTCACCCCGCTACAACAACTCACTCACAGCTGACAGACGAAGAGCTTGCCGACCAGGGTATAGGCAGAAACACTATCCGTCTTTCGATCGGCACGGAGCACATCGACGATATAATCGCCGACCTCTCACAGGCATTTGATAAAGTATGATCGTGTGCCGATGCGGCACGGCAAATTCCGCCTTTAATATAGTTTCTGCTATGCTTAGCATGGCGAAACGGCGGGATTAAACGTAACCGAAAAGCAACTTAAAATACGTTACTCCCAGTTCCGCCTTTGATACAGTTTCAGCTATGTCCGACATAATGAAACAGCGGTATTAAAAAACGAATTGTTTTGATTTGAAAGAATCGTTCCTCCCTAAATTGACCTTTCAATTCAGTAAAAACAGTCACAGCCATAAATTATGTGTGATATTCCGAATAACGAGCCGACAGTTAAAATGCTGTCGGCTTTCGTTGGTATTCAGAAAGGACTAAAATGAACAATAAGGCAGTAATTGCAATGAGCGGCGGCGTTGATTCAAGCGTGGCGGCTTACCTTATGAAACAGCGCGGGTCTGATTGCATCGGTGTTACAATGAAGCTGTTTGCAAATGAGGACATAGGCGTGTCGAGAGAGCATAGCTGCTGCTCGCTTGACGATGTCGAGGACGCAAGGAGCGTTGCGTATTCGCTTGATATGCCGTACTATGTTTTCAACTTCTCAGACAGGTTTGAAACCGATGTGATAGACCGCTTTATACACGCTTATGAGAACGGCATAACACCAAATCCCTGCATAGACTGCAACAGGTATCTGAAGTTCGACAAGCTTTATATGAGAGCCAAGGAGCTTGACCGCGACTATGTGGTAACGGGTCATTACGCAAGGGTCGAAAAGGGCGGAAACGGCAGATATCTGCTTAAAAAGGCGCTTGATGATACCAAGGATCAGAGCTATGTATTGTACTGCCTTACACAGGAACAGCTCAGCCACACCATATTTCCGCTCGGAGAGATGAGAAAATCGCAGGCGAGAGAAATTGCCGAGGCTCAGGGCTTTATAAATGCGCGGAAAGCCGACAGTCAGGATATATGCTTTGTTCAGAATGGCAGCTATGCCGACTTTATAGAGCAGTACACAGGCAAGAATTATCCGGACGGCGATTTTCTCGACACAGAGGGTAACGTTATCGGCAGGCACAAGGGCGTGATAAGGTACACTGTAGGTCAGCGTAAGGGGCTGGGCATTTCCGCACCCGAACCGCTGTATGTAAAGGCAGTGGACCCTGTAAGCAACACCGTAACGCTATCATATAACGACGGACTGTACAGCAGTGTGGTTAAGGCGGGGGATATCAATCTTATTTCCGTGCCGGAGATAAAGGGTGAAATGCGTGTTAAGGCTAAGGTACGCTACCGCCACACCGAGCAGTGGGCTACCGTTACGCAAAACGGTGATACTCTCACGGTGGTTTTTGATGAGCCGCAAAGAGCGGTCACCTGCGGTCAGGCGTTGGTGCTGTATGACGGCGACATCGTGGTCGGCGGGGGAACGATAATTGAGGTGCAATAAATGCTTGCTTCTTACACAAGGTGCAGAAAGCCATTGACTTATCGTTTATAAAAGATATATGGCTTTTTGACATGCTCAAACTGCCGTTTTACAAATTATCTGTTTTTTTAGGCTGAAATTCCGCCGAAAAATAAACTTTAGCGTAAAACTGCCGATAGAATATATGTAGAAGAATTTTATAGGCATATTTTGCCCGAAGGGAGCTGAAAATAAATGGAAATAAAGAACATCAGCGGAGTTGTAAATATATACAACAAGGTAAAATTGAACAGCGGTAAAACAAAGGTCGCTCCCGCAGAAAAGAAGACAGATAAGATAGAATTCAATTTTGCTCGCAGTGTAGAAGCCGCAAAGGCAGACCTTGCATCGGCGGTGGCTGAAAACGCTTCGGCAGAGCGTATTGCCGCACTCAGTGAAAGCGTTGCAGGAGGCAGTTATGAGGTAAGTCCGGATATGATCGCGGACTCGATATTGATGTTCTGATAAAACGCAACAGAAAGGACCGATACCGATGACGACAGAAACAGCCGATAGGATTATCGGATTTCTTGAAAAATACAACGGCGCATATCGCGAGATGGTGACATTCCTGACCGAAAAGCAGGCAAAGGTCATGGCGGACGATCTGCTGTGGCTTCTCGATTCGGTCGAGAACGAGCAAGCGCTGGTTATGAAAATACAGTCGGAGGAAGCCGCACGTACAGTGCTTTTTAAGGAACTGGGTCTTGGCGAAACAAAAGCAAAGCAGCTTATCGAGGACACTCCCGACGAAAGAAAGTCAAAACTTACTCTGCTTTATGACGAGCTTACGGGATATGTGGCAAGGATAAAGCAGTTAAACAGCATTATCGTTGAAACGGTAGAAAAGAAACTGTCAGTTCAGGAGGAACTGATGCGGAAGACAGGGATGACACTTACAGAAACCTATAACGGCTACGGTGCTAAAATAAAGCACACCTCAGCGCCGAAGGGATTTCTCGGTAACATATAATTTCGGAGGATAAATGAGAGCTTCATTTTTAGGATTAGAGATCCAGAAAAGATCGGTACAGATGGCGCAGAAGGCGCTCGATGTGACCGGAAATAACCTGTCTAACCGTGACACGGTAGGCTATACAAGACAGCGCCTTGACGTATATTCCAGCTATATGAATATGAACGGGATATACACCACAAAGCTCGCCCGTCTGGGACTTTCGAGCCAGGGCGTATTTGCAAGCGGCGTAAGTCAGACCAGAGATGATTATCTTGACAAGCGTTACAGGGACAACAGCTGCTATGTTGCCGAGTATAACCAGCAGGCATCTATAATGAGCGAGATTGAAACTGCGCTGACGAACTTCTCCGATACATATGAGAATGTTGGTATGGCATATCAGTTTGACCAGTTCAAATCCGCTCTGCGTAAATATGCGGAGGACAGTGCCGACAGAGAGGAGCTTGCAAGCGTTGTAAGAAACCAGGCATACAATATATGCAAGCTGTTCACTCAGCAGAGTATGGATCTTAAAAACCTTGAAAATCAGACCTTATACGATCTGCACTCCACGCTCGAAGATGCAAACCGTATAATAGACGAAATAGTCGAATACAACAAGCAGATAGTAAACGAGTATGCGATAACAGGAGCAGACCTTATATATAACGGCTTATCCGTTACAGGCGGCTACGGACCTAACGAAATGCTTGATGCAAGAAACAACCTTATCGACCAGCTCAGCGAGTTCGGCGACATTCATGTTGAAGATAACTTTGACGGTTCGGTAAAGATCACAATGGGCGGTCTGATGATCGTTGACGGTCAGAAGAGCAACCGTTTTGTAACAGGTAAGGATTTTGAAGCGTACAGCGCTAAGTATGAAGAAAACGGTGCGGCGGTGCTGAAGCTGACAGATGGCAACAATATGGTGCTTGAAAGCGGCTCTATAAAGGCTTATACCGATATGATAAACGGCAACGGCACATATGCATCGGGCAAGCAGACCACCGACTACGGCATTAAATATTATCAATCGGCTGTAGACGAATTTGCAAAGCAATTTGCAGGGCTTATGAACAAGCTCAACGGCGGCGATGAGTCGGACGACAGACTTATGTTCACAAGTGCCGACGGCTCACCGATAACCGCAGGGAATATAAGAATATCAGACGCGTGGCTGAAGGACGCTACGATGATAGCGAAGATATACAACGAAAAGACAGGCGCTTATGATTACCCCGTAAATCTTGACGGTAATGCGGTAAACAAGCTACTGCTCGGAATGGACGACAGTGTTCAGATAGGCAAGGGCGACTATGAAGGCTCAAGCTACGACTTTATACTCTTCCTCAACAACCGTCTTGCTCAGAATATCGAATTTGCGGAAAAGCAGTGCGATATGTACACCGAAACATCGACCTCGCTTCTTGACAGCAGAGATGCGATAATGGGCGTTTCCGAAACAGAAGAGGGCGTTAATATGCTGAACTATTCCAAGTGGTTCAACGCTTCCTCAAGAATGCTGACAACGCTTGATGAGGCACTTGATACTATAATAGAAAAAATGGGACTTGTCGGCAGATAAGCGGAAAGGATAATTTGATATGAGAATAACACAGAGCATGACCAACAGACGCTATATGTCGCAGCTTAATGCCGCTCTCGAAAGAAAAAACGCCTCCGAGCGAAAGATACATTCGACCAAGAGATACAACAGAGCAAGCGAAGACCCGATAAGCGCCGCAAAAGCACTGAGAACAAGAAAAGCGATCTCAAACACCAACGATTATCTGGGCAACCTTGAAACCGCCGAACAAATATATAACGGTGCAGACAGTGTTCTGATGAATGTAAACGACATTCTGGACAACATAATCGAGAAAGTAACATATGCCGCAAACGGCACTCAGCATGATGAAGATGAGGAGATCCTCGCTCAGACTGTCGAAACTTTCGCAGATGAGATAGTAAGACTTTTCAACACCGATATAGCCGAAAGAAGAATTTTCGGCGGTGTAAACAATGACTTCACCATATTCAAGATCGAAAATGCCGGCGGCAAAAAGACGATTACCTACAACGGAGTTGATATAAACTCCATTGACGATCCGGACAAATTCCCCTATTCAGAATCAAGCTATACGGACATCGGTATCGGAATGGTGATCGACCCCGCAACAGGTAGAGTAGATCACCAGTCGGCACTGCCCGTAACATTCAACGGTGCAAAGATAACAGGCTGCGGCAAGGATGATGAAGGCGACTCCAAGAATATAATCCAGATAACCCTTGATGCCGCACAGGCTGTAAGAGAGGGCGACAAGATAAAGGCTATGGACTATATCGACAAGCTGAGAGCGGCTCAGACAAGCGTCAGCGTTGCTCACGCCGATATAGGAAATAAGCAGGAGTATATCGAATACAATAAAAATCGCCTTACAAACAATATGGAAACTCTGCTTGAACAGCAGAACAACCTAGAAGGCACGGATATGGGCGCGGAAACGACCAACTGGAAAACGCTTGAAGCGATCTACAACGTTTCATTGCAGTTTGCATCATCTGTAATACCGATGAGCATATTCCAGTTTATTTCATAAATCATCGCTCTGAGTGAAAGAGTGAAAAATAATACGGGGAGGAAGATACAATGAATCCGAATTTGCTTAAGATCACAAGCATACCGATAAGCATTGAGGTGAATGTCACAAACGGTACATTAAAAGCACCTGAGGACAAAGAGCCGCTCAAAATCGATATCAACCGCACACCCGGTGGATACAAGATGAAGAGCAGACCCGCAAAGATAAATATCGATACTTATGCGGCACGTTCAAGTATGGGCTATGGCGAATACAATGCCGCCGACTTCAATCAGAAGGAAGCTGACAGAGGTTTTAAGATAGCCTATCAGGGAGTAGCAAGAATAGTGAGCGAGGGCGACCAGCTTGCAAGAGGTGTATCACCGTCAGAGATTGCCGCACAGCAGATGCGTGCGGGCGCAACCATAGAAACGGCTATAGATTTTCTGCCTAAGGGCGGTGCTGATGTATCCTTTGATAAGGGTACGCTCAGCATAAACTATACTCCCACCGATATAAATATCGACTGGGAAAACATAAATTCCTCCGTTGTCGAGTTTGTTCCCGGCAATATAGAGTTTATAGTAAAAGAACGCCCCAGAGTGGAAATAGAATATGTGGGCGAGCCTATATACGTTCCGCCGAGTGCAAATCCTGCATACGTTCCGCCTAAAAAGCTCAACACCAAGGGCTGATAAATCAGAAATCTGAAAGGAAACGGTAAAGATCAATGGAGATAATGACCAGAGATTTCGGTAAAGTAAATGTAGACGAAAGCAAGATATTCAACTTCCCGTCAGGACTTTTTGCGTTTGAAGAATGCAGGCAGTTTGCTTTGCTCAGTCCGCTCGGTGAAAATGTATACCCTATGTGGCTGCAGTCTACCGAAAATGTTACACCGTGTTTTATCGTTTTCGACCCGGCTATTATAGACGGAGCTTATAAGATAACGCTTAACAGCTCTGAAAAGAAACTGCTGAAGATAAACGACAACTCAAATGTCAGATGCTTATCAATAGCAGTCGTACCGGAGGACTACAAAAAGACTACGGTGAATATGAAATGCCCCATAGTTATAAACTCAGACGAAAATCTCGCCGCACAGGTCATACTCCCCGAAAAGTATGAGATACGTCTGCCGATATATATCGATAAGGGGGCAAAGTAATGCTTGTAGTAACACGAAAAACAGACGAAAGTCTTACGATATCCGACAACATTGAGATAACCGTTCTTGAAATAGGCAAGGACAGGGTGAAGATCGGCATCTCCGCACCGAAAGATGTGAAGATAATCCGAAATGAGCTGAGAGATGCACAGGATATGAATAAAGAATCATCGCAGGCACTGCCCAAGGCGGCAATGGAAGCCCTGCTCGGTATGAAGAAAGACTGAAAGGAAGAGATAAGATATGGCAACAACAAACAGCAGCAGCATATTAAGATTCAGCGGTATGAACTCGGGACTTGATACCGAGTCTATCGTAAATGCTATGACGGCGGCTACAAAGCTGAAAATAACAAAGCAGAACCGTAAAGCGATAACACTCAAATGGAAACAGGAAGCATATCAGAATATAACAACAAAGCTCACAGACTTTCAGAACAAATATCTTGATATGCTCAATTCCAAGGTCAACCTTAAAAGCAAATCCACCTTTACAAAATACGGCGCAACGGTTTCCACTTTAAACGCAGACGGCATACTCAAAGAGGGTACTCCTGCCGGTGTATCGGTACGCTCAGGCACAAATGCAGTACCCGGTACATACAATGTAAAGGTGCTCCAGACCGCCACACAGGCTAAGTATCAGGGCAGTGCAATGGACGCAAGCTCGCTTGACTTATCACAGTACAACGATGCTTCACAGAACTACTCGTTCAATATAACGGTAGGCACGAAGTCAACTGTTATAAACTTCAACGGCGGCAGTGCCGACAGCGTACGTTCGCAGATAAACAGCCAGCTTAAAGATACATACGGCGCATCAAACACAAGCGGTCAGGGTCTGGTTTATGTCAACGAGAGCGGTAAGCTCATATCCTCCGACAGACAGGCGATGTCGCTTACAGGTGTTGCCAATATGTATGGTAACTTCACATTTGACTTAAGCGGAAATATCAACGCAGGCACAAACAAATTCAATATAACTGTCGGTGACGAAACAGTAAGCATTTCTTTTGACAGCTACACAGCCGATTATTTCAATCAGACAGACAGCACTACGCTCGGTGCTCAGAAAAGAGAGGAATATCAGAACCTTTATTTCGGCGAGCAGGCTGAAAAGCTGTATAACGCGGCTAAAGCTGACGGTTCTGTAGATTTTGATGCTTTAAGGACGCAGGCTTACGACAAAGCAAAGCAGGCGGATTACGACAAAAAGTTTGAAAGCGAAAAGACAAAAGCCATAGCCGAATATGACGAAGAGCTGAAAACCAACTATGACAACGGCATAGCAGACGGCTCTATAGCAGAAGGCACGAGCTTTGAGGACTGGAAGAAGACTCAGGCAGAATTTGACGAGAACGCTTTCAAGACAGCATTTGACGAGCAGTACGCAAAGGACTTTGACGAAACCGCATTCAAAGCGCAGTTCGACAAGGATTATGACGAGCTTTCCGCATATAAGGATACGCTTAATGCAGACGATTTCAAGCTGTCCAACGAGGACCTTGCCGCTTATGCAAACAAGTATGAGCTGAATAAGGCAATAGGAAAGGTTAAGCTGTCCGACGGAACCGGTCTTAACATAGACGAAAATGGCACTGTTACAGCCGCAAACGGCGAAAAGCTCGCGGTTGCCGCAGATCCCGCAACGCAGAATACGTTCGGTGCGTCTACAGCCAGAAAGACTACAGCACAGGTCACAACAGCCACAACACTTAAGGATTTAGGCGTTGAGGACAGTGCGACCTTCACTATAAACGGCACAAAGTTCACATTCACATCGGATTATACAGTAGCAAAGATGATGAGCGAAATTAACGCCAGCAAGAACGCCGGCGCAACCATGACGTTCAGCACACTTACAAACAGCTTTGCTCTCAGCTCATCGGGTTATGGCACAGCCGCATCCATCGAATTTTCCGCAGAGAACGGAAGCGCGGGTGCAGAGCTTCTCAGCACGCTCGGTCTTACATCGGGTACGCTGACACAGGGACGCAACCTGCAGCTTGAAGTAAACGGCGAAACAATAGAAACCTCGTCAAACAGCTTCACTGCGGACGGCACGACAATGACATTCACATCCGCCGCACAGGGTGCAGAGTTCTCTTACGAGGTAAAGAAGGACAACAGCAGTGCGATAGACGCTATAAAGTCATTCGTTGAAGATTACAACAAGATTATCGAAGAAGTTTACGGTCAGCTTGACCAGAAGCCGAACTCCGACTACTACGCACTTACCGATGACGATATTGAGGATATGGATTTATCCGAAAAACAGCAGGAGAAGTGGGAAGAAAAGGCTAAGGAAGGTCTGCTTTACAACGACAGCACAGTATCGACAGTAATGCAGAAGATGCGTTCCGTTCTTTATTCTACGGTAAAGACAGCGGACGGACAGACATTCAGCCTGTTCAGCATGGGTATTACTACAAGCGACGACTGGGGTGACCACGGCAAGCTTGAGCTGGACGAAACAAAGCTTGAAGCTGCATTTGAGCAGTATGCCGACCAGATAGCAGACCTGTTCGCAGGCACAACGGTCGATGAAAACGGCAACACCGTAAAGACTGGCATCATGCACAAGCTTGATGGTGTGCTTACAGGAGCTGTAAAGACAACAGGTGCAAGAAAAGACAAGGGTACACTTGTACAGCTTGCAGGCACAAAGACAGGCACTTCTGCAACGGATAACTCGATATACGATCAGTTGAAGAGCATTTCCACGCTTATCTCGTCGCTTGAAACAAGATATGAAAAGCAGCAGGACAGATACTGGAAACAGTTCTCAAATCTCGAAACAATGATGGGTTCGCTCAATAGCCAGACCAGCTATATCCAGCAGCTGATGCAGTTCTGATGACCCCGTAAAAATACACAGCGTAAGGAATACGATATGAATAACGCATTTTCTGCATATAAAAAGCAATCGGTCACTACTCTCACCCCCGGCGAGATAGTGGTAAGGCTGTATCAGGAGGCTGAGCGTCAGCTCAACAGAGCGTCCTACTATATTCCCTTAAAGAACTACGAAGAAACCAACAAGGCGCTTATAAAGGCGCAGGACGTGATAAACGCCCTGCGTTCCTGCCTTGATATGAAAATACCCGTATCTAAAAATCTTGACTCGCTGTATGAATATTTCAACCGTGAGATCGTTGAAGCAAACGTGAAAAAGGATAAGGCTAAGGTAGATGCTCTTCTGCCTATGATAGCCGAACTGCGTGAAGCTTTTACGGAAATAAACAGCATGAGCAAAGAACAGATGGAAGCGCAGGAAAAGTCGGCACAGCCCGCTATGCAGGAACAGGCATAAAATACACGGTGTTTAAACCCCACCGGAAAGGAATCCGATATAATGAAAAAGGCAGATGCACAAACACTGCTTACGCTCATGGACGAGCTGACGGAGCTTATGACCGAGTATGACCGTCGTACTGACCGTATGGTCACAAACGACCTTGAAGTCATTCAGCAGGTGCTTTTATCCCGTAATGAGCTTATGGATAAAATGCGTCAGGTAAAGCAATCTATAATGGATGTAGCAAACGCACAGGTTCCTGCCGAGCGCGAGCTTATCCGCAATATACTGAACAACAAGCCCGTTACAGACAGTCTTTCATATGAATTAAGGCAGTTGCAATCCAAGATGCGCCACCTTCACGATATTAAAAGCGAAATTGAAGTCAAGGATAAAAAGGTTACCGCGGTAGTCCGTCAGAACTACGAGGACGTAAAGGCAGAGCTTGAGTCGCTCAAGGTCGATAAAAAGAAGATAGATTACTACAGCAGCGTAAAGCTCGGCGGCAAAGGCAAAACCTTCAACTCCAACTACTAGCGGCGGGTCGTCGCTGACAATTCGCCGTTGCGGGTGTGACCCGCTACAAATTCGCCGTTCCGGCAGTTGGAGAGTAGCGTAAGTTGCGTTACCGGCGAGCGCCTACGGCGCACCCTATAGACGTTAGTACATAATCAAGCATAATTAAAAGGATACTGCAACGAATACGGTTTGCGGTATCCTTTTTTGCGGGTGTGAGCTGTTGCGGGTGTGACCCGCCGCAAATTCGCCGTTCCGGCAGTTGGAGAGTAGCGTAAGATGCGTTACCGGCGAACGCCTACGGCGCACCCTATAGACGTTAGTACATATTCAAGCATAATTAAAAGGATACTGCAACGAATACGGTTTGCGGTATCCTTTTTTTGCGGGTGTGAGCTGTTGCGGGTGTGACCCGCCGCAAATTCGCCGTTGCGGCAGTCGGAGAGTAGCGTAAGTTGCGTTACCGGCGAGCGCCTACGGCGCACCCTATTGACGTTAGTACATATTCAAGCATAATCAAAAGGATACTGCAACGAATACGGTTTGTGGTATCCTTTTTTGCGGGTGTGAGCTGATCCGGATTTGTTTTACCTGTTTATTATAGAGCCGGAATAGAGTGGTTGTAGAACCCGCCGCTTTTAAAAAGCGACAGAAAATGAAAAGCCCGTCACCTTTCGATGACGGGCTTATAAATTCTAACATTGTCCTTCTTAACCACCGAGTGTGGTTAATGTCGAATTTATCAAGCGTTAAATTACTTGTTCTTCTTCTTTAAAACGATACCGCTTACTGTAAGAGCGCCTGCAGCGAGAGCTACGGGAACTACTGTAAGTACAACACCTGTGTTTGTGTTGCCTGAAGATGCACCGGGCTTAACGTCCTCTGACTTACCGATGTCACCTGCAGCGAAAGCTGCTGTTGAGCAAGCTGCTACCATTGCAATAGATGCTACTGTTGCTAAAATCTTTTTCATTTCTTTGTCCTCCATGTATTCTGTGCTTAAAAGCACGTTTTAGTTTTTACAATTACGCAGTCACAAGTTTTTCTCAAAAAGTTTCACGCTTTTTTTAAATATTCAAAAATTTTTTTTGATTTTGAATATCTCTTTATCAACTGCTTACATATCGGTAGTCGGCGGTGGGAGCTAAAAAGTTTCAGAAATTTTCAAAAATTTTTAAAAAGTTTTTAAAAAGTGAGGCAAAGTGAGTGTTTATGCGGGTTTACGAGATGTGAAAAATACGGCTGTCTTGTGAAACAGCCGTATTTTATAAAGATTCTTATCGAAAAATCAGTGTTTTTTTGCGACCCTCTTAGCCTTCGAAATGCAATTTACGGGGCAGACTGTAGCGCAGAGGTGACAGCCTACGCACTTTGAGCCGAGGAAAACAGGCTTTCTTGTTTCACTGTCAAAGTCGAGAGCCTGATGTCCTGCGTCATAGCACGCAACATAGCATCTGCCGCAACCGATACACTTGTTCTTGTCGAATATAGGATATGTAACGGTGTCACGGTCAAGACTGCCCGCATCAGTCATATTCTTATTTGCAAGACCGACTGCCTCCGACACACTGCCATAGCCTGCGGCAGTGAGCCAGCGTGATAATCCGTCAAGCATATCGTCTATTATTCTGTAGCCGTACTGCATTACCGAGGTCGTTACCTGGAGATTTGTACAGCCCATAAGTATAAACTCCAGACCGTCACGCCATGTTTCGATGCCGCCCATACCGCTTATCGGTACGCTTTCAAGTCGCTCGTTTCTTTTCATATCAGAGATAAAGCGCAGAGCGATAGGCTTTACCGCCTTGCCCGAATATCCGCCGACAGCGGACTTGCCGTTTATATCCGGTGTGGGAACAAAGCTGTCAAGGTCAACGTTTGTTATGCTCTTGACCGTGTTTATCGCCGCGATACCGTCAGCGCCCGCGTCAACAGCCGCAATAGCGGGGATCTCCATATTGGTGATATTGGGGGTCATCTTAGCGAGCACAGGGAGCTTTGTTCCGCGCTTTACGGCGGCAGTATATTTAGCTACAAGTTCGGGATTTGTACCCACGTCACTGCCCATACTATGACTTGTCATCTGCGGACATGAGAAGTTGCACTCTATCATGTCAACGCCTGCTTCTTCCGACAGCCGCGCAAGCTCGGTCCACTCGTCCTCGCTTTCGCCCATTATAGAAGATACTATTATCTTTGTGGGATAGTTTTCTTTCAACTTTTTAAGGATAGCAAGATTTTCCTCAAGTGGGTGGTCGGAGATCTGTTCAAGGTTCTTGAAGCCTATATAGGGTGTCGTTTCCTTGTTCAGAATATCGAAACGGGGAGATACTTCGTTCATTTTCGCAAAGCCTATCGTCTTGTATACGATACCCGCCCAGCCCATATCAAGAGCCTTTGCGCACATATCATAGCTGCTTGCTACTACAGATGAGGATAAGAAAAATGGGTTTTCGCACTTAAGTCCGCAGAAGGTCATTGATAAATCGGCTTTCGGCTTGGTATCCTTTGCGGCAGAAGCGATATACTCCGCTGTCTGCTTTATCTCAACTGCTCTGTCTATTTTCGCTCTTGTGCAGGCGGTCATACAGGGGGCGGAGCAGTCTGCACAGTTTTTCACAAATGCTTTTGCGCCGCTTAAGTTATCGAAACGCAATGAGCGGATAAATCTGTCGGGCTTTGCGCCGCACGGACAGGCTTTCGTGCATGGCGCATCGTGGCATAAAAGGCAACGAGCGCTTTCTTCTATAGCTGTATTTTTTACGAATGGCATAAGTATCTCTCCTTTTCCTTGTTATATAAAATACAGGGGAGTTTTTTCTCCATTGCCTGTGAAAAAGATGGATTTCGGCTGTAATCAAGCCCACCCCTGCCCCTCCCGTGGGAGGGGTAGCAGTGGGGCTGCCGCCCACAATAAGCAAGGACGCTTACAGTCAGTCGCACACAGTCGCTATGCAAGGAAGCATAAAGACAGCCACACAAAGCCGTTGCACGATGCAACGGCACAAATGGCTGTCAATGCACAGATGCAGCGACACCGACGACTGACAACCCGCTTGGGGCTACGCCCCAAACCCCTTTCAGCATTTAACGGAGATATTGCTCTCCCCTGTTATATATCGGCTTTTGTTTATTATAAGTTACCGCTTGAGCTTCTCTTTATGAACTTGCCCCAGCCGCGCTCGCCTAAGAACTCGCCGTCCTTGAATACGAGCTTGCCTCTGGAGTAGGTAGCTTCGGGATAACCCTTGACCTTGATGCCCTCCCAGATGGTGTGGTCGCAGTCGCTGTGCATCTTGTCATTAGTGATCGTGAAGTTCTTCGTGGGATCGTAGATAACAATATCTGCGTCCTTGCCGACTTCAATTGCACCCTTTGCGTCACAGCCGAAAATCTTTGCGGGATTGTAGGAGCAAAGCTCAACTGCCTTGTTGAATGTTATCTTGCCCTCGTTTGCGGCTGACAGCATATAGGGGTACATATTCTCGATACCTGCACAGCCGTTGGGAATCTTTGTGAAATCGTCCTTGCCCCAGTCCTTTTCGTATGACTGGAACGGGCAGTGGTCGGTAGCTATCGTTGTGATAAGACCTTTCTTTATAGCCTCCCACAGAGCAAGTCTGCTTTCCTCGCCCTTCATCGGAGGTGAGCATACAAAGTTTCTGCCGTCTGCTCTCTTGTATACCTCGGAGGTAAATTCAAGATACTGCGGACAGGTTTCCGCATATATCTGATAGCCCTCGTTCCTTGCTCTTTCAACCGCCTGCACACCTTCCTTATTTGCAAGATGTACGATGTACAGCTTGGAATCAAGGCTCTTTGCGAGCTGGATAGCTCTGATATCTGCCTCGCCCTCGACAAATTCCGGACGGCTCATATAGTGATACCATGCGCTTGTTTTGCCCTCTGACAGATAACGCTCTGTCAGAACGTCTATTAACTGTTTGTTCTCGGCGTGTACCGAGATCATAGCGCCGCAGGATTTTGCCTTTTCAAGTACCTTGTAGAATACGCCGTCTGTTACGCCGAAGTCGTAGACCATAAATACCTTGAACGAAGATACACCGTAGTTTACAGCGTCCTCTATAGTGTCGATAAGTCCGTTTGATACGTCCTTTACGGCAACGTGGAATGCGTAATCGACAGCCGCATCGGGAGCGCACAATGCGTCACGGCGCTTGATGGCATCGACCATCGTTTCACCGAAATCCTGTAAGATGAAGTCGAATACCGTTGTCGTACCGCCGCAGGCGGCCGCTCTTGTGCCTGCGTAATAGTCGTCCGATGAGATCGTGCCGCCGAAGGGCATTGCAAGGTGGGTATGTGCATCGATAGCGCCGGGGAGCACCATCTTGCCGCTTGCGTCTACCACCTTGTCGGCATCTGTGCCGGCATCTGCCGTTATTGCAACTATCTTACCGTTATCCACGCACACATCGGCTTTGAATGTAGCCGTTGGCGAAACTATCGTACCGTTTTTGATTATGAGATCCATAACTTACCGTCCTTTCCCGTAATAGCTGTTATTTATCAGACCATTTTGTCTACTTCTGTCAGAACTTCATCGAGTATTGCCATATTCTCTGCAAGCTCTTCCTCTGTGATGATAAGAGGCGGGCAGACAAATATGCAAGCCTCATGTGAATATGTATTGAAGCCCTTTGCCTTTAACATTCCTACTATCTTGCCCATGATACCCTCGGGGTCTTTGCCGAAAGGAACTAGAGGCTCGTGTGTAGCCTTATCCTTTGTAAGCTCTACGCAGGAGAACAGGCCGATATAACGTACATCGCCGACGCTCTTGTGCTTTGCCTTGATATCCTCAAGGAGTGTGCCTAACTGCTTGCCGCGTTCCTTTACCTTATCCATAATGTGTTCTTTCTCATAGAAGTTAAGGCACGCAACACCTGCGGCACAGCCCAGAGGGTGAGCCGAATAAGTAAGACCACAGTCGAGCTTGTGCGTATCGAAGAACTCAGCTATCTTCTTGCTTACGATAACGCCGCCGAGAGGAGCGTATCCGCAGGTAACGCCCTTTGCGAAGGTTATCATATCAGGCTCGATGCCCCAGTTTTCGCAAGCGAAGTATTCGCCTGTTCTGCCCCAGCCTGCCATTACCTCATCGCAGACCATCATGATGCCGAACTCGTCGCATATCTTGCGTACACCCTGTAAGTAGCCTTTGGGCGGAATGATGATACCGTTTGAGCCTGTTACCGATTCCATTACGATAGCGGCAACCGCATCGGGATTTTCGTATATGATCTGGTCGCGGAGCTGTCCGAGATAATACTCTGTAGCCTGTTCCTCGCTCTCAAAAGGGAACGGAGCGTGATACAAATAAGGATCTGTGAACTTTACAAATCCGGGGATACCGGGCTCAAGTGTGTATCTTCTTGGCTCGCCGGTAAGGTTGCCTGCACCGAATGAGCTTCCGTGATATGCACGGTATCTTGAGAATATCTTGTATCTGCCTGTTACAAGCTTTGCAATCTTTATTGCATTCTCGTTAGCGTCTGCGCCGCCTAAGGTGAAGAATACCTTGCCCATATTCTTAGGAGCAACCTTTACGACCATCTCTGCAAGCTTTGAACGGCAGTCGATAGCATAAGCCGGGCTGATGTAAGCGAGCTTTTCAGCCTGCTCCTTGATAGCGTCGATAATATCCTTGTTGCCGTAGCCGACATTCAGGTTTACGAGCTGGCTTGACATATCAGCCATCTTCTTGCCGTCTGCGGTGTAGTAATAAATACCCTCCGCTTTTTCTACTACAGCGGGGTTCAGCTTGCCCTGAACGCTCCATGAATGGAGGTTGTATTTAAGTGAGGTTTCTTTTACCTCTTCTGCGTTTTTAAATCCGTATCTCATTTTATTTCTTCCTTTCTTTTATCAGAATATGCTTTTATATATCGTTTCTATTTCTTCTACCGTAGGAACTCTCGGGTTATTTGCCGTACTTCCTGCGGCGAATGCATCCTTTGCAAGAGTCGGTATCTTGTCCTCTGTCACTCCCTGTGAAGAAAGCAGCTTCGGTAGACCCGTTTCGTCCGCTATTGCGGCGATAGCTTCAACAGCTGCTATACTTGCCTCTCTTACCGATAAGCCCCCGACATTCTCGCCCATCGCAATTGCGATATCGCGGAACTTTTCGGGACAGGACGGGCGGTTATATTCCATAACCGAGCTTAACAGCATTGCGTTTGCCAGTCCGTGCGGAATATGAAACCACGCTCCGAGCGGTCTTGACATTGAGTGTACAAGCGCTGTCGGCGCACTGCATATTGCAATTCCCGCATATAAAGCGGCAAACAGCATATCCTCTCTTGCCTGCTCGTTTCTGCCGTCAAGGACAGCCGGTATAAGGCTCTTTGATATAAGCCTTATCGCTTCAAGTGAATACATCTTTGTCATAGGTGATGCATTGACGTTTATGTAGCTCTCTATTGCGTGGGTCAGAGCGTCCATTCCGGTCGCCGCTGTCATAAATGACGGCAATGATTTTGTTATCGCATAATCGAGAATTGCCACCTTCGGGATAATTCCGTCTGTCGATAACAGCATCTTTATATTTCTGTCGGTATCTGTGATTACCGAGTATCTTGTCGCTTCACTGCCTGTGCCGGCTGTGGTCGGTATTGCGATAATGGGGAGCGACTCCTTTTCGGGAGCGGTCTTTTCGTAATCGGTCACCTTGCCGCCGTTTGTGAGCAGCATTCCGATTCCCTTTGCCGCATCAAGAGGACTTCCTCCGCCTGCCGCTACTATCACATCGCAGCCGTTTTCCTTTGCAAAAGCCGCGCCCTCGTCAACGTCCGATGTTGTCGGGTCTGAGCCTACACGGTCGTATACCGCGCAGGAAACGCCTGCTTTTTCAAGGCTTGATACTATGATATCAAGCACACCGCTTTTTCTCAGCGAGCCTTTTCCGCAGACAAGCATCGCCTTTTTTCCGAAGCGTGCCGCCTGCTCTCCGACTGAGGTAACTGTACCCTTGCCGTAAATGATCGTTGGTGGTGATCTGAATACCACTGTTATACCCTCTTTCCTT
Source organism: Oscillospiraceae bacterium (assembly GCA_003512525.1). Classification (GTDB taxonomy): domain Bacteria; phylum Bacillota; class Clostridia; order Oscillospirales; family Ruminococcaceae; genus Ruminiclostridium_E. Next base: position 20,507 of record DOQG01000012.1, read on the forward strand.
CTGCTCTTGATAAAGTTTGTATTTTTATCGGGAAAAACGCCGGAGAGAAACGACCGCTATGTCGTGATACGTCCGCCCTGACGTCTTTCCCGATCGCACGAACGGTGTTTAAGCCGCTCATGCGATACTGAACTTACTGTATAAGTCGCTGTAGTGTTTACTCTGCGAGTGCCTTTATGACTTCTTCGATCATATTCTCGCTGAATACCTTGTAGCCTGCGTTTCTGAGATATTCGACCGCAAGTCCCTGTCCATCAATGATCGTATCTGTGAAAGTACCGTCATATATATGCGTACTTCCGCAGGAGGGGCTGTCCTCTTTCATTATGCAAAGGATAACATCGTTTTTCTTTGCAAGTCTTAACGCCTCGTTTGCGCCTTTTGTGTACTGCTCGGTGCAGTCGCCGCCTACGCAGCTCATCACCTTGTCGCTTACACGCTGGCAGTCGGGGCGGGGAGTAGGAAGACCGCCGAACACCTCGGGACATACCGGTATCAGTCTGCCCTCCTCCTTCCATTTAAGGAACTGTGGGTGCAGACACGGCGTATCACCGTCATCATAGCGGCAATGCCAGCCGAAAAGGCAACCGCTTACAAGTATTTTCTTTTCGCTCATATATACCGCCTTTCAGCCTCTGGAGTGATCCGAAACCGTGAATTACTTTGTGAACTGGCTCTTCTTGTAGCAAAGTACAAGACCCGATCTCTGATATACCTGAGCTACTTCGAGAAGCTCCATACCGCCTGCATTTGCATTGATGAGGTTAGAAACCCATGTTACACCGAAGTCAACAGTGCCGTTGCTTACTGCAACTGTTTCGGAAACGTCACCGCCGCCGCTTACGATCTCTACATTAAGACCGTTATCCTTGTAGTAGCCCTTGTCGAGCGCTACATAGTAGCCCATGAACTGAGCCTGAGGCAGCCACTTGAGCTGAACCTTGAGGTCAGACTTTTCAACTGCTCCGCCGTCATATGTCAGATAGTCGGAAGAACGGATATCGTCAAGTGTCAATTTAGTGAGCTTGTCTGCGGCTGTAGCGTCGTCGAGCTTGATGTACTGCTTAGCAAGGTCGAGAGTCTGCTGCATTGCATCTTCGTCCATCTTACCTACATCCGAAGCGGAAACCGCATTGCCCTTTGTATCTGTCGTTACAAGCTTTGCAACCTCTGAAGCCATATACTTCTGGTGGTCAGCCGATACCGATGAGCCGTACTTGAATACGATTTCTGCGGCTTCATCGGGATGCTCGCACGCATATGTCCAGCCTTTCATTGATGCGGCAACAAATGCCTTTACTGTATTGGGGTTGTTCTTTGCAAATTCCTTTGTGCAGAACAGGTTATCCTCGAGCATCGCAACACCCTCGTCGTTCATATCGATGACACCGATCTCATCGCCGTAGTTATAACCGCCGTCATAGCTGTTCTTGATAAGACCAAGCTCGTTGAATGTCATTGCCGATGCCAGTGTGATAGTATCCTTATCTATCTGATCCATTGTGAAGTCCATTGTAATGTAGTCGGTGGGCAGACCGTACTTTGAAAGCAGAGCCTGAATTTCGTACTCGTTGCCGAGTCCCCAGTTGCCGACCTTGTTTTCGCTCGAAGCCTTCTTGATGATCTCTTCATCGCTCATAAGACCTGTGCTTTCCGAAGAACCCTCTGCGGCGCTTGAAGAAGCATCTGCCGATGCGGCTGAGCTTCCTGCTGTGCTGCTTGATGAGCTGTCACCGGAACAAGCGGTGAATGATGTTGCAAGGCAGCTTGCTGCGAGTAATGCCGCTAACACTCTTTTGTTTTTCATAATGTTTCATCCTTTCTCGTCTTTTAAAATAGGTTTTAGTTTATCTGAAACCGCCTTATCTTGCACGGCGGTTTTTCAGCACGATCGCCTCAACTGTGAGGAGTATGATGTACATCAGTATACCCATTACGCAGGCTATCGTTATATATGCCCACGCTGTCGGGAACTGACCCTTGACTATGTTCTCTCTTATCTGTCTGCCGACACCGATCACCTGCTCTGCAAAGTATTCGCTTACCACCGCACCGATTATGCAGGATGGAACGCTTACTCTGAGAGCTGTGAATACATAAGGCAGTGAGTTCGGGAGTCTCAGCTTGAAGAATATTTTCAGCTTGCCTGAACCGTATGATGCGAACAGATCCTCCGAGAACGGTTTTACCTCCGTCAGACCTCTGTATGCGTTTACGCTCATTGAAGCTGTGCAGAATATCGTAACGGTGATTATTTTAGCCACCGTACTTCTTATATCGACCACGTTTGACAGATCCCTTGTCCAGTTGTTGATAACCGGAGCGAGTGCTACGAGCGGGATCGCGTTGAATGCGGATACTATAGTCAGACCGCCCATGCCCCACTTCTTGAATACCGCACCGGCAACGCCGATGAAGTAGCCGAGTATCGAGCCGAGTACAAGTCCTCCGAGCGCCACTATAAGAGTTGACGCTATCTGCGGTAACATATTTGTGAAGTTATCGCCGATGATCGAGCCTATTCTTGTCGGGAGCGGAAGGATTATCTCGTCCGTTCCGAACAGCGCGTGCAGAACCTTTGTCTGCCACAGTGCGAATATCAATGCTCCGAACAGTACGGGCAGACCGACTGTTGTGAGTACATTTTTGATTGCTTTGCTTTTCAAGTACGATCAGTCCTTTCCTTACTGCGCTTTTTTCTTTACTTTACGTTTTGTCGGATTTGTCGCTCTTTCGATGACACCCATCAGATAGAAGCTGAGCACACCTATGACGGCACTGAAAATTACTATATCCCAGAATACAAATCGTGTCATTGAGCCTTTGAGCGACTGGGAGAGCATACAGCCGAGTCCGTTGCCGCCCTGGAGCGTGTCAACGAGTATCGATGCCGTGATAGCCATAGGCGCTGAAATCTTAAGACCCGTGAAGAAGTAGGACATTGCTGACGGGATAAGCATCTTTGTGTAAAGTTGAAATTTATTCGCGCCGTAGGATCTCATCAGCTCGTGTCTTTCACGTCCGACCGACTTGAAGCCTGCCAGCGTATTTGTCGAAACGGGATAGAATGTAAGTATTGCGGCGATTATGATTCGTGCGCTTGATATATCGCCCGTTATCGAAAGTACGATAGGCGCCATACCGAGTATCGGTATCATCTGTATTATCATCAGATACGGGAACGCTATCTTTTCGACTATATTTGACATATGCATCAGAAGAGCCAGTACATAACCTAGCACCATACCGATTATAAAACCGATAAGCGCTCTTGAAAGCGTTTCTGCGGCGCTGGAGAAAACCAGTGTTGCTATCGTATCGCCCGAACCGGTTATCGACTTTGTATCAAAGAACGAGCCGATTATCTGATACAGGTGAGGAAGAACGTTTACGGGTGTACGCTGTGTTGCGCCTACAATGAAAGCACATATCTCCCAGATTACTATAAGTCCGAGTACCCATACGGCAGTTACTATGCCTTTGGAGGAAGTTATCCTTTTTATCATTTCTTAACGCTCCTTTCGGTTTTATATACCCTCGAAGCTGTTTCTTACCTTCTCTACAAGAGCGGCAAATTCGGGAGTACCTCTCATATCCGGAACTCTCGGTCTGGGAAGATTTACATCAACTATTGCCGAAAGTCTGCCGGGATGCGGTGATAAAACGCAGATCCTGTCGGACATATATACCGACTCGGATATGTTGTGTGTTACGAAAAGCACCGTCTTGTTTGTCTTTCTCCATATTGAAAGTACATCGTCATTCAGCTTTTCTCTTGTGAACTCGTCAAGTGCCGAGAACGGTTCGTCCATCAGCAGTATATCGGGCTGTATGGCAAGCGCTCTCGCAATACCGACTCTCTGTTGCATACCGCCGGAAAGCTGTCCGGGATAGCTGTTGCCGAACTCCTTAAGTCCGACAAGCTCCAGTACCTGTTCGATACGGCTTGCCTGCTCTTCTTCCGGAACCTTCATCATTTCAAGAGGAAGTCTTATGTTCTTTCTTACTGTTCTCCAGTCGAGAAGTACGGGGTTCTGGAATACTATGCCGAACTTCTGTTCAAGTCTTGTTTCTCTCGGCGTCTTGCCGTAAACCGTAACCTCGCCCGAAGTCGGTGTCAGCAGATCCGATACTATACGAAGAAGTGTGGATTTACCGCAACCGGAAGGTCCGAGCAGCGAGATGAATTCACCTTTCTGAATGTCGATGCTTACATTCTTAAGTGCCTGTACCGGGTTTCCTTTACTGTCGGAGAACACCATGCTGACGTTCTTTACCGAAATCTCCGGTGCGTTTACTTTTTCACTCATATCTAAGCACTCCTTTCTTTCCTGTTTTGCAAGTCTTATCTTTTTGTTCCTGCAAAACGAAACGGCACAGAAATCTCTTTCTGCGCCGTTGCAAGTTTCTTTTTGTTTAATTTCACTGTTTTCTTTCGGTGTAATTGCATTATATCACGCTTAAAATCGCATTGCAATAGCAATTTAGATGAATTGTGCAAAGTGCTTAAAGAAAGATAATTTGTTTGTGCTGTAGTTGGATTTTGCAATTTTCTCTTGACAATTATGCAAAACTGTGCTATACTCTATATCAATAAAGAACTAAAAACCGCCGGAGCTGTCGGGAAACAAGGGAGCTGCGGCGGTTTTTGCTATATAAAAAGAGAAAGAGGTGAGAATATGTCAATTACAGTATCAAAGCTATGTGCAAATGCACAGGCGAATTACGTTATGAAGCTTGTCGCCGGAAAAGAGGGGATGGGAAATTACGTCCGTTGGGTGCACCTCGTTGAAAACGTCGATGTGTCCCCGTTCCTGCATGGAAATGAAATGGTCTTTATGACAGGAGTGGGCATAAGCGATGAAAGCCGTCTGCTTACCTTTATAGAAGAGCTTATCGAAAAGCGATGCAGTGCACTTGTTATAAACACCGGTAAATATATAAAGAGTATACCGCAGAGCGTCAAGGACTGCTGTGACCTTAATTCGTTGCCGTTGTTTACCGTTCCGTGGGAGGTCAAGCTCATTGATATCACCTATGACTTCTGCCACAGGATAGTGACCGGAGAAGAAATAGAAACGGCACTTGCAACAGCTCTGCGCAATCTCATATTTTCGCCCGAGAATGAAGCGGGATACAAATCCACGCTTGAACGGCGCAGTTATTTTTCCGCATCCGAATATTGCGTTGGTGTTTGCAGCTTCACCAAGACAACTCTCGGCGATGATGAGCTTAAAAAAGCGGTCACAAGCGATATGCAGAAGGTACTCAATACAAGTGGCAGGCAGTTCAGCTTTTTCTTCCAGGATAAAAACCTCGTTGTTGTTTGCCCCGACTGTAAGGAGGACGATATACGCCGTATATTTGCCTCGTTTGATACGATTTTCAATGCAGGCAGATACGGCGCGGAGATAACTTGCGGCATAAGCCCGTCAAGGCAGGGCTACAGTGCAATATCCGACGGATATCGCAAAGCGGTTATGGCACTCAAGGTGGCAACGCTCCACAACGACAAATGCGTAGGCTACAGCGATATGGGCATATATAAACTGCTGGTACATATAAAAGATACAGCAGTGCTCCATGAGATATATGACGAAACGCTCGGCACTCTCGAGGAGTTCGACAGTGCGAACGGCACGGACTATATGCAAACGCTCAAATGCTACCTTGAAAACGACAGCAGTGTACAGGAGGTCGCGCGACTGACATTCGTTCACCGCAACACGGTAAATTACAAGCTCCGACGCATAAAGGAAATACTCGGCTGTGAGCTGAATTACGAGGATAAGCTCAGGCTCATGCTATCATTCTTTATAAAAGAGTTCCTGTAAGCTGTGCTATGGTTTAAGTATATTGTGCGTCCGCTCATTGAAGAAAGGGTACGGCGCATATATAATAAAGACATCGATAGTTTTATATGAAGACGAAAGGAAGGATATATTATGACAGCACCTTATGAAAATGCAGAATTTATCGAGCTTGGCTCAATAATGCCGCCCGAAAAGTTCAGGACAGTGCTCCCCGAGGACAGAGATGCGCCCGGTGGACTTACCGAGCAGAAAGTGGTGATCGAGTTCCGCCGTGACTCACCGATTTACTCACAGCTTCTGCCGTGCTTTCGCGGAGCGATGTTCGTATACGGTTTTTTGCGCAGGGGCAGAGGGCTGAGAGCTCTGTTCGGCGACAAGTACGATGAGATAAAGGATAAGCTCAAGGTATCGCTCCACGAGTGGGAGGATAAGTTCCTGCTTGACTTTTACGTTGACGATGCTTATTCAAAGTCGTACTTTGTAAAAAGCGAAGAAGTACTGTATCTTCTTCAGCATTGCAGAAATCCTCAGATAACAAGCTTTGACTGAGGTTGAGTAAACAATAAACGGAGCTGTGATGAAATGCAAAAATTTCATCACAGCTCCTTATTTTATCGGAACTTCATTGAAATTGCAGTGCAACATATTATAAAAAAGTCAAGACAATAAATATACAGCCAACAACGCTGAAAACAACTTCAATACCGACAAGGAGATAATAATTTCGTGAGTGTATCAATGCAACGGGCGGGGCGAGCCTGTATAGTGTGATAACATAGTTT
>DOQG01000011.1:0-6280 GCA_003512525.1 Oscillospiraceae bacterium
CGCTGACGCTCACTTAGTCCCATTTTAGTACAGATATCTCAGGATAGTAGCGTTCTTTTTCGATAGTCGGTGACAGTGCAGTTGCATTGATACACTCACGAAATTATTAACACCTTGTCGGCACGGATACTGTTTTCAGCGATGTTGACAATATATTTATTGTCTTGACTTTTTTACAATATGTTGCACTGCAATTTCAATGAAACTTGATAAAACGAGAAGCTGTGATGAAAATTTTTGTACTTAATCACAGCTTCTTGTTTACTCTGATTTTCAGTCAGCACCCGGGAGTGACTGCCGGTTTGCTATATTCTCAAACTCTTCTCTGATGCTCGGAGCATTCTTTGTGAGCTTTTTGACCGACAGCTGTTCTTCAGCCTTGTTGTTGGCAAGGCGCAGGTTGTTTTCCGATGACAGCAGAGCGTCCTTTGTCTTCTGAAGATGATCTATAGTTTTATCAATCTCCTCAATTGCAACATTGAACTTTTTGCTTGCAAGCTGATAGTTTTTTGAGAAAGCATTCTTGAACTCGTTGATATTATTCTCAAAGTTTGTAAGGTCTACCTCCTGCGCCTTTGCAAGCGCAAGCTCACGCTTATATTCAAGGCTGTTTCTCGCGGCGTTTCTCAGCAGAGAGATGAGCGGAATAAAGAACTGCGGACGGATAACGTACATCTTCGGGTATTTATACGAAACATCGACTATACCTGCATTATAGAACTCGTTATCGGCTTCCAGCATTGAAACCAGCACCGCATACTCGCATCCCTTTTCATTTCTGTCCTTGTCAAGCTCCTTGAAAAAATCTTCGTTCTTATGCTTTGTGGCGGTGGTATCCATTTCATTCTTCATCTCGAACATGATTGAAATAAATTCGATACCGTCCTCGGACTCTCTGAAAATGAAATCTCCCTTGCTGCCGCTCTTCGCGTTATTGTCCTTTTCAAAATACGCATTCGGGAATGCCGACATTCTGAGAGAATTGAACTGGGTAAGGCAGTGCTGTTCAAGCGTTTCTCCCACCATTTTTGTTGAAAGCCTTGCCTTGAAGTCCTTGTACTGCTCTATCAGCTCGTCCTTGTTTTTAAGCTCAACAGCGTACTTTTCTTCTATCGCCCTGCATCTGAGCTCCGCCTCGTTATCCTTGTTCTGAAGCTTGCTGTTAAGCTCGTTTATTTCGTTATCCTTTTTTGCAAGAGCGAGTGCATTTTCACTGTTTGCCTTGTCAACTGCGAAAGCTCTTTCGTTATCCGCCTGCTTCAGCTTTGCTGTAAGCTCGGCAATTTCTATATCCTTATCACTGATAGCCTTCTGCGCCTTGCGGCTTTCCTCGCTGAAGCTGTTTTCGCGCTCTCTGACTGCATTTGCAACGGCAAGCTGTTTTTCGCTTTCTATGCTTTTGAGCCTTGCTTCAAGCTCGGTTATTCTTTTTTCCTTATCCGAAATATCGTCAGACTTTTCCGAAAGAGCCGATTCCAGCTTCTTTTCATACTCCATCTCGATTATTTTAAGCTCGCTGTTCTTCGCCTTTTCGAGCTCCTCTGCTCTGCGTGCCGCTTCTTTTTCAAATTCCTTATCTCTCACCTGCTGAACTATCTGCGAATAACCGCTGTCATCCACCTGAAAAACCTCATTACATTTCGGGCATCTTATTTCCTGCATATTTTCTTAGTCCTTTCGTGAAAAATTATGATTCAAGCCTGCATACAAGGCATGCAACCCTTTCGTCCTCTATCGTTACCTCTTTCATTCCGAGTGAGGTGAAATAATTGTAATTGGTTTCAAACTTTACGTTTGTCCTGTCAAGCAGAACTATATCCGCAGGCGGTGCGGATTCGCTTGTAGGTTCATCGCGATCGTTTATCGTATAAAGCTCTTTTTGCTTATACAGCGGCGGGATAAAGAACGTGTTCGCCGTAATACTCTCGTTTGCGTTGTCCGGGAGCTGTTCAAGATAAGATATGACGGCACCGTGTGCCTCATAGTCGTTATCATAGAAATTGTTCAGGTAGCCTGTCATTGTTGACATAAACATGACCGCACAAGCAATAAGCGAAAACACGGTAAAGCATCTTGCCCTGTTATATGACAGCTCCGACATATTCATTATGAAAAGCCAGATAACAAGAACGCACGAGCCAAAAACGTACTGGAAATAAATCGAGTGCTGATACTGATAGGTCGGCATCAGATTTACCAGTACAAGCGGTATCAGTAATATATAACGTGCTATCTTTCGGCTTACAAGCGGTATACCGCCGAGTACACCAAGCGTCTGCACCGTAAAGGTCAGCTTTTCGCCCGTAAACAGATTTGACAGAATGTAGCCGGGATTTGTAAACGCGGTAACGACTATTGAGGTGATAAGCGCACCGCCTCTGTACATATAGTCCTTGTACCGCCATTCCATGATCCCCAGCCCGCTGTTATTGAGATAAGCGCATACTGCAAAGAAATAAACGCAGGCCGCTCCGAAAATCACAGCACCGAGCGCTCTTGTCTTTTCACTGCGGTCTGACAGTATAAGATAAAGCCCGATCACCGCAACATATACGGCGGCATCTTCTTTTACAAGAAGCGTCAGCAATGCAAAGACGAGCATCGGTACAGTCTTTTCGCGTTCAACAGCCCATATCAGCCACAGCAGGAACGCCGGAAGCATACAGTTTTCGTGAATATCGTAGCTGCAGCCGCCTGTGAATGCCGGATATAAGGCATATATCGCTGAAAAAAGCGAGGAATGTATAAGCGAAAAGCCGTATTTTCTTGCGATAAGGAACACGGGGATAATTCCGCTTGTAACGAATATTCCCTGCAGTATCTGTAATGTTACCGGGTGCGGAAAAAGCATATAGAACGGCAGCATCAGGTAATACGCAGGAGAAAAATGCACCGCAAAGTGCGACAGCCTGTAATTGCGCTCAACGGTGGTTATCGGTCCGAACCCGTCCTTCATATTCTCAAACATCTGCGCGAATATTCCAAAATCAAACGCAGGGGTAGACAGCTTGTAATACCGCATTGCCATTGCAAGTGCGGTGAACACAAGCATAAAAACGGCGGACAACGCAATAACCGCTATCCAGCATTTCTTTGTGAATTTCGGAAGCCTGATCCTATGCTTTCCTACAGTATACCATACAGCGAGGGCTATAAACAGGACAACACCGAGAAAAAAATCAATGCTTCTACCTTTTTCACGGAACATGACTACAGCATAAGCGACTGTAAACTGTGCGGTCGATATAAGCAATGCGGCACAGTCTGTTTTCATCTCTCTGAGCTTTGGGATAAAACGCAATGCGGTAAGTAAGCCGTAGAATACTGCGAAAAATATGATAAGCAACAGATGCGGAGCTTCGCCTGCGTATTCTTTGTCAAATACCTTGCTTATCGGTCTGAAAGGCAATATCAATATGAGCGAACACAGCCACGCAGAAATAAACCGCATAAGGTATTCGCCGCCGTGTTCGCTTGCCTTGAAGCGTGTAAGTAATTTGTTCATAAAAAAACCTCTTTCTCAGTCGCCTGCAAGAAATTTATTATTGTGAAGCTGAGAGCAGAGCTTTGCCCCTCGGGTTTTAAGGATATCAACCTTAAGTGCAACTATGTTTCTGTCAGTGCCGAGCGCAGATGCCGACATATCGATATTATACTCGCAGTTTATGCACTCATACAGGTCTTCATCGGATATAAGAAACTCAGCCGCGAACAGATTAGCTTCATACTCCATAGCGCGGTTGCGCATATCAAATATATCGTATTCGCAAAATCCGCCGCAATCATTCGCTCTGTCCCTGTGGAGCTGATCGTGCCCTATCTCATGGAGAAGCACCAGCTTTTTCATACTGTCGCAAAGATCGCGCTTTATAAAGATGAAGCGATTTTTCAATATCAGCTTATATGCACCCTTCTGATTTTTGAAATCACGTTCAAGAACCTCTATATCAAGCTCTCTCGCAAGCCGTTTCGGACTGCACCTGCCGTACAGCCCGATAAGCTCGTCAGCCTTTGCGACCGCTTCGTTAAAACAACTAAGCATAACCGCTCCTTATCGCTTTGCGGCGTATTTTCTGTTCTTTTCCTTAGCTATCCAGTAAGTGTCCTGTATAGCCTTCATCATCTCGTCCATATCATCGGGGTCAAGCTCGCCGCCTGCAAACAGACCCGTTACCTCCTGCATAAGTGCCTTTGCCTGTGCGGCACCGTCTGTGCCGTACTTTTCACCCGCATTTATGTAAAATTCTTCGTTTTCGGTGAGCAGATAATTGATATCCACACCGAGTATCTCAGCCATTTTGCCGTACATTTCACGCTGCTTTGGATAGCTGTCGCCTTTTTCATAGTTCGTTATAGTCCTCAGCGAAACACCGAGCATATCGGCAAACTGCTGTTGTGTAAGCCCCTTTGCGCGTCTTTCCTTTTTAACTTTATCACAGAATTTCATAATTACTCCTTTTACTTGCAGTATGCTACTGCGTCTGCCTGAAATTTAAGTCCGTTTTCTCCGCCGATATGTGCAAATTCGGTCTGTATTGATTTACGGACAGGGTATTTGCCGCCGAAACGTTCCTTTATTACCTTTTCCATAACGGGAATATCCCATATATCCCTGAAAAGACAATCCATCTGCACTACGTTTTCAAGCGTAAGTCCGACAAGGGCAAGCCGTTTTTCCATTTCGTCAAATGCGCCGTTTACCTGCTGTTCGATACTGCCGCCGACATTTCCGGCGCAGTAATTAAGAAAACAGAAATCGCCTGCTTTGATAATTCCGCAATGCGCCCATTCTTCGTTGACATCATAACGTTCAATCATAATCGTATCCTCCGTAAAATTCAAAAACATGCAAATACGTTGCATTTTTCTCTTGACAAACGCAAAAAAACTGCGTATAATCTTAATCAGAAATTTAACTGCGTGTTTATGATACCATAAATTGCGTATCTTGTCAAGACGATAATTAGGAGTGATGATATGTTCCGTGATATTCTCCACTGCGATATGAACAACTTTTTCGCATCGGTAGAGTGCAAGCTGCACCCCGAGCTTAAAGGCTATCCTGTTGCGGTGTGCGGCTCTGTGGAAGAGCGGCACGGCATAGTCCTTGCCAAAAACGAGCTTGCAAAGGCAAAGGGTGTAAAGACCGCCGAAACAGTAGCATCGGCAAAGTCAAAATGTGCCGGGCTTATCACAGTGCCGCCGCACTTTGAGGAATATTCAAAATACAGCAAGCTTGCACATAAGATATACGAGCGCTACACCGACCTTATCGAGCCGTTCGGTATGGACGAGTGCTGGCTGGATATAAGCGGCACAAGGAGATTATTCGGTCCTCCCGAAAAGGTAGCCGATGAGATCCGCCGTACCGTAAAAGAAGAACTCGGTCTTACGATATCGGTCGGGGTATCGTTCAACAAGGTGTTTGCAAAGCTCGGAAGCGATATGAAAAAGCCCGATGCGGTGACAGTAATACCTCGCGAGTCGTTCCGTGAAAAGATATGGGACTTACCGCTCAGCGATATGATAGGCGCGGGCAGAGCAACAACATCAAAGCTAAACGGCTACGGCGTTTTCACACTCGGTGATCTTGCGCGGTGCAACCCGGACTGGATAATAAAACTGCTCGGCAAAAACGGCTATATGCTGTGGTGCTATGCAAACGGGAATGACAATTCTCCTGTTCACCCTGTTGATTTTTCAATGCCCGCGAAAAGTGTGGGGCACGGCGTTACCACCACAGCTGATATTGCCCGTTGCGAGGACGCAAAGCCGATACTTCTTGAGCTTGCGCAGGATATAGGCAAAAGACTTACCGCACAGAAAAAATACGCATTGAAGATATCGGTCAACGCAAGGTCAAGCAAACTGCAAAATACCTGTTGGCAGACCGATCTTCCGATCGCGACGCGCTCTCCTATGATAATTGCAGATACCGCATATAGGCTGTTCTGCAAAAGCTACGACCGTATAAACCCTGTTCGATCGCTTACCGTGACCGCCTTTTCGCTTGTCGACAGCGGGACGGTATGCCAGAGCGATCTGTTTACCGATACAGCAAGACTTGACAAGATGGAAAAGGTAGACAGATGTATACTTGATATAAGAAACCGCTTCGGTGACGGAATGATAAAGAACGCCGTTCTGATGTCGGGTTTAGCCGTGCCTAAGTCAAAAGCTGTTGTGTCATTGCCGGGGAGTATGCTGACGTGAAGGCAATACCGATTATAACAGTTTCCGTATTGATAAGATGTTTATAATTTCGTGAGTGTATCGGTGC
>DOQG01000011.1:6542-62503 GCA_003512525.1 Oscillospiraceae bacterium
CTAAGTGAGCGTCAGCGACCCGCTTATGCAAATTTTTAAAACCCAGTCGTTTGTGTATCTTATAGCCAACACCCTTGCGGGGTATGGGTGTGGGTAAGGAAAGAGGGAGCTCGAGGGAGAAAACCTAAGGGACAGGGTTAGGGGCTGCAAGTCCCTTATCCTGTTCCCTTTGGTTCTCTCCCTCGATAATAGTAGCAACGTTATCACATAGAATAGCGAACCCAAGAAGTGCTACCCGACAAACAGCACTATCGGTAGCCTGCTATCATAGCAAAAACATCGAACAATATAATAGAAGCATACAAATAACATACTTTTTCTACAAACAAAACCAACCTCACCGTTTCATACAGTGAGGTCGCTTTTATATTCCGTTATTCCTACCTATTCTCCCTTTGCCCTTTCAAGCACATCTATCACCTTATCAAGTGACGGTGCAACCGCATACACGGCATTAAGCTGTTCCTCCTCGGGCTGAGTAAGGTCGGGCACCATTACGGTGACACAGCCTGCACTGCTTGCGGACTTCACGCCGTTGGGGCTGTCCTCAAGCGCCATACACTGCGACGGCTCAAGTCCGAGTCTTTCGCAGGCGTAAAGATAGATGTCGGGGCATGGTTTGCCGTTTTCAAGCATATTGCCGCAGATTATCGTTTCAAACTTGTCGTACACGCCTATCTTCTTAAGATACTCCTCCGCACGTTCTATATTGGTAGCGGTAGCGACCGCAGTCCTGTAGCCGTGTGTTGTCAGATAGTCAAGCAGAGTGTCAAGTCCCTGCTTTTTCTCTATGCCGTGTACGTCCGTGTATTCCTTCATCAGCTTTACACGCAGGTCGTGTATTGCCATATATTCGCAGTCCTCGCCGAACCACTCCTTAAGCTTCGGTATTGCGAACTTTCTTGAAAATGACCTCAGTGCAAGCGCGTGCTTACGCTCCATAGGAAAGCCGAGCTTGTTTGCCGCTTCGCACCAGTATTTCACAAGAAGCTTCTCGGTATCGAGCATAAGCCCGTCCATATCGAATATTACAGCTTTTATCTCCATAGGTACTCCTTTATTCAGGTATAGAAAAGTCGTTTTTGATATAGAAACTTCTCCAACCCTAACCCCAAACCCCTTCCCCCGGGGAAGGGGCTGTATTATTGGGGCTACCGCCCCTAATCCCTGTCGGGGGCTTTGCCCCTGCGACCCCTTTTATAGCGAAATGCTACTCCTTATATCTTCGTCATCTTGGCAAACTTTGCGGCTACCTTTTTAGTGCCCTTATCGTCAAATGCTATCTCAAGCAGCCAGTCGCCGCCCATAGCCTTTGCCGAAAGTATCGTACCGTCACCGAATACTCCGTGATGAACACGCTCACCCGGTGCATAGCTTACATTCTCGGTGCGCTTTTCTATCTCACGCTGCTTTGTGCGGTAGGATTGCTGTTGCTGCTGAAGATAACCGATGTGCGGCTTCATCTGCTCGGCACTCCTTGCCGCAGCCGATGCGGTTATAGCCGAATGATCGTCATAAGCCATATACTGTGACGGGATCTCCACCACAAAGCGCGAAACCTTGTTTCTCATTGTCTGACCGTACAGCATACGCTGTTTTGCGCAGGTAAAGTAAAGATGGCGCTTTGCCCTGGTTATAGCAACATAGGCAAGTCTTCTCTCCTCCTCTATCTCCATAGGGTCAAACTGTGCGCGGTATCCGGGGAAAATATTTTCCTCCGCACCTACAACAAACACGGTGTCAAACTCCAGTCCCTTTGCCGAGTGCATTGTCATAAGTACCGTCTTATCGTCATCGGCTTCATAGCTGTCCATATCGGAAACAAGCGCTACCTGCTCCAGAAATTCCGACAATCCCGCGCCCTCGTTTTCCCTCGCGAAGGTTATCATATTCGACTTTAATTCGTTGATATTTTCAAGTCGTACCTCGCCCTCAAGACCTTGTCTTTGCATAGCCTCTCTGTAGCCGAAACGATCAAGTATATCGTCAATAAGACTTCCGTCCGAAATATCATCGGTGTGCTGTGACAGCTCATAGAATGCCTCGCCAAGCGGCACAAGCACCTTTGCCTTTCTTGACAGTGAAGGCAGGCTGTCGCTTTCGCACATTGCCTGTACATAGGATATTCCCATACCCGATACTATGCGGTTGAGCTCGTCAAGTGTCGCCGCGCCTATTCCTCTTACAGGCTCATTTACAATTCTTCCGAAACGAACCTCATCATAGTTATTGTTGAGAACGCACAGATACGCGATCATATCCTTGATCTCCTTACGCTCATAGAAGCGCACGCCGCCGATTATCTTGTACGGTATGCCGCTCTTTGCAAGCGTGGTTTCGACCGTTCTTGACTGGGCGTTGTTACGGTAAAGAATAACGTGGTCGGCGTACTTCTTGCCCTGCTTTACTCCGTCAAGGATACGCTCCGTTATGAACATAGCCTCTTCCTGCTCTGTCGAGAAACGATCCATTCTTATCTTATCGCCGTCACCGAGATCAGACCACAGGTTCTTGTCCTTGTGCTGCGTGTTGTTTGCAATGACCGCGTTTGCCGCTTTGAGTATGGTCGCAGTCGAACGGTAGTTCTGTTCAAGCTTTATGACCTCAGCGCCGAACTCCTCTTCAAACGAGAGGATATTCTCAATGGTAGCGCCTCTGAAGCGGTAGATACTCTGATCCTCATCACCAACGACGCACAGGTTTCCGCTACCCTCGGCAAGCAGTGATACAAGCTTGTACTGTGCCGCATTGGTATCCTGATACTCGTCCACCATTATGTATTTAAACCTGTTCTGCCAGTGCGAAAGTACATCGGGGCACTGTGCAAACAGTCTTACAGTCAACATTATAATATCGTCAAAGTCAAGCGCATTCGCCGCCGCAAGCCTTGCCTGATAATCGGTATAGATAGTCTTTGCGGTAGAAAGCTGATAATCGTCATTTCCGTTCTTGCCCTTTGTGCTGAACTTATCGGGAGTTATGAGCTTGTCCTTTGAGCGTGAAATTATATTCTGTATTGATTTAGGGGTTACAGCCTTGTCGGATATATTGCGCTCCTTCATCACCGTCTTGATGACCTTAAGCTGGTCGTCAGTGTCATATATCGTGAAATTCGATTTATAGCCCATTCCGAGCTCTTCTATATCCTGACGCAGTATTCTCACACAAGCGCTGTGAAATGTTGCCGCCCATATGCCGTCAACGTCCGCGCCCATATTTTCAAGACGTTCCTTAAGCTCTGCCGCCGCCTTGTTCGTAAAGGTCACTGCAAGTATGTTCCACGGCTTTATCCTATCCTCGCCGAAAATCTCCGACAGCCGTTCAGCCGCGTCAAAGTTGTTTATTTCGCCCGCCAGAAAGCTCTGTGCATACGCTGTATCTTCGTCCGACAGTTCTCTTACCGTGTCACTGTTATACGCGTTACCGAAAAGGAGCATATTCGCTATACGGTTACAAAGCACGGTAGTTTTTCCGCTTCCTGCACCCGCAACTATAAGCACTGCCCCGTTTATGCGGAACACCGCCTTTTTCTGCATATCGTTTGTACGGCTGAAATACTTGTTCAGCACCTGCTTTTTGAGTGTTAAATAGTCCATAATTACCCCTTTATCTTAATGCCGCTTAAACGGCAACAACGGGGAGGGTATTCCCCTCCCCTGAAATTAAATGAATAATGAATAATGAATAATGAACAGTGAATAATTGAGGTGTGCCCTGCGGGCACGTTTAATTCATTATTCGTTTACCGGCTTATCCGATAGGCTGTCAGTTGCTTTTTGATGTACTGTCGCTCTTGTCACTCTTGCTTTCTGTGCTGTTTGCACTGCTGTCAAGATTTACGAAAGGATTTACACCGTCACCGATTATCTGAGGTAACTGACCGTTCCAGTTGTTTATCTTCATATAATCAATGTAGTTGGGGCTTGTTTCAAGCTGTTTCTGTACAGCCTGGATAGCGTAAGCCTGTGCGTCCGCTTCAAGCTTTGTGCTGTCTGCCTTTGCCTGGGCGGCGATAACGACCTGCTTTGCCTCTTCCTCTTTTTCCTTTGTCTTGTTCTCCATCTTGAGAGCGTCCTGTGCGGCTATGACCTTAGCCTGGATAGATGTTTCAAACGCTTCGTCAAACGCAAGGTTTTCTATCGCAAAAGAAACAACTATAATACCGCTCGGAGCAAGCGTATTTGTAAGCTCCTGCTGTATAGTCTGCTGAACATCGGCTCTTGACTGTACAAGCTCCTCTGCCTTGACTTTACCTATCTCATTCTTCGATATCTTGGCAACGTTCTGAACAAGAAGCTTTGACTCAACATTATCAATACCGACATTTCTTATTATATCGGACAGCTTTGCACTGTCATATCTGTAGTTGAGCTTGAGCTGTAAAGACTCTACCGTCTGCGTATCGCTTGTATAAGCATCGTCCGTTACCGAATAGATCTGTTCTCTCGTATCGACCTGTCTTATCTCCTCTATAAAGGGTATACAGAAGTTAAGACCGGGTGCAAGATTGTCCTGCGTTATCTTTCCAAATGTGTACTTGACACCGATAAAGCCTTCGTTTACTATCGAGAAGCAGTTGAATATAACAATGACAAGAACTACGGCTATGACAGCGATAACCGCTATCTTGCCTGCCTTCTTACCGTTAAATCCGTTGCTGTCCGATGTACCTGAGCTTGTGCTGAATTTCATTTCTGCCATAATTTTGCCTTTCTTTTTGTCGTGTTTATGTTACATTCACAGAATAACACAAGGTTATTAACTGCACTTAAACATCGAGTGCGGAATATTTATCGTTGATTTTAACCTTAGCCTCGGGTGCAACAATGCTTTCCTCTGTCGGGAGCTTCTTCTCACGCAGCTGTCTGAATGCCTGGGTAAGCATAAGCTTTATACGGTTGACCTGGTTTACCTCCGATGCGCCGGGGTCATAGTCAACGGCTATGATATTCGACTCGGGATTTTGTCTGCGCAGCTCTCCGATAATGCCCTTGCCGGTAACGTGGTTTGGCAGGCAGGCAAACGGCTGCATACAGATTATATTGTTTACGCCGCTGTGGATAAGCTCGATCATCTCTGCTGATAAGAACCAGCCCTCACCTGCTATGTTACCTGTCGATACAACGCCCTTGACAAGCTTTCTCATATCGCTTATCTTCATAAACGAGCCGAACTTCGTGCCCTCAATAGCACCCTTGTACGACTTCTGCATAAACTCGATCAGCTTTATCGCCATATTGCTCAGCTTATATCTTGCGCCGGAAACGGTAAGCAGCTCGTGACGTGAATTTGCGTGGTCGCAGATAAAGTAGATGAATCCCATAAGGTCGGGTACTACAGCCTCTGCGCCCTCAGCCTCGACAAGCTCTACAACGTTGTTGTTTGCGGCAGGGTGGTATTTTACGAGTATCTCGCCGACAATACCGACACGGGGCTTTTCAATGTCGAGCGTGGGTATAGAATCAAAATCGGCAACGATAGCCTTTACATTCTTGTTGAAACGTGCAAGCGACAGGCTCTTTATCTCACCTTTCAGCTTTTCGTTCCACTTCTCATACATCTTGTTCGTTGCGCCCTTTTCAGCCTCATAAGGACGTACACGGTAAACACAGCGGCTGAGCAGATCGCCGTAAATAACCGATATGAACGCGCGGTAAACGAGCGGAAGTGTCAGTGTAAAGCCGGGATTTTTCTCCATTCCTACAACGTTAAGCGAGATCAGCGGGACATTGTCAAGACCTGCGTCCTTGAGCGCCTTTTTCAGCATACCGACATAGTTTGTAGCACGACACGCGCCGCCCGTCTGAGTTATCAGTACAGCTACCTTATCCTTGTCGTACTTGCCGTGATTGAGCGCGTAAAGGAGCTGACCTATAGTGATGATAGCGGGATAGCAAGCGTCATTGTTGACGTACTTCAGTCCCTCGTCTACTACTTCCTTTGAATAGTTCTTCTGTATCTCAACATTGTATCCCGAATAGCGGAATGCCTGTTCAAGCAGTTCAAAGTGATACGGCGACATCTGCGGAGCTATGATCGTATAGTCCTTCTTCATTTCCTTTGTGAACAGAGGCTGACGGATATAGCCCTTGTACTTCGGTACGGGCTTTATGCCGTTTCTTTCACGCTCCTCCATTACGGATATCAGCGAACGCAGTCTTATTCTTGCTGCGCCGAGGTTGTTTACCTCGTCTATTTTGAGTACGGTGTACATTCTGCCGTAGCCCTGGAGAATTTCCTGTACCTCGTCTGTTGTGATAGCGTCAAGTCCGCAGCCGAATGAATTGAGCTGTACAAGCTCAAGCTCGGGGGTCTGACCTACAAGTGTAGCCGCCGCATAAAGTCTTGTGTGGTACATCCACTGGTCTACTACACGGATAGGACGTACTACAGTGCCAAGATGCGCTACACTATCCTCTGTAAGCACCGCAAAGCCGTAACCGTTTATCATCTCAGGTATACCATGGTTTATTTCAGGGTCTACATGATAGGGTCTGCCCGCAAGAACAATACCCTTCTTGCCCTTTTCCTTGAGCATTCTGAGCACTTCTTCGCCCTTTGAACGTATATCGTCCTTGAAGCGTCTGTCCTCCTCATAGGCGGCTTTGAGCGCAACGCCTATTTCCGCACCGCCTATGCCGAGCGGCATAAACTCCTCGATAAGACGTTCAAGCATTCTGTCCTCGTCATATATAGGTAAAAACGGGTTCATAAATGTTACATCGTCTGCACGAAGCTCGGGTACGGAGTTCTTTATGACCTCGCTGTATGTTGCGACAACGGGACAGTTATAATGGTTATCTCCTCCGCCGCCGTTATCCATTTCATAGGGAAGCGCAGGGTAGAATATAAACTTCACGCCCTCGTCAAGAAGCGACATAATATGACCGTGAGAGAGCTTTGCGGGATAACATACCGACTCAGATGGCATCGTTTCGATACCTCTGTCATATATCTCACGGCTTGATTTAGGCGACAGCTTCACACTGTAGCCGAGCTTTGTGAACAGTGTGAACCAGAACGGATAGTTCTCGTAAAGTCCGAGTACACGCGGGATACCGACAACACCTCTGGGTGCTGTTTCGGGGTCGAGCGGCTCATAGTCGAACAATCTCTTGTACTTGTAGTCAAAGAGGTTAGGTAAAAGCTCCTTGCTTTTGCTTCCGAGCCCTGCACCGCGCTCACAGCGGTTGTTCGTTATGTATCTTGTTCCGTCCGCAAACTTACTGATAGTAAGCAGGCAGTTGTTTGAACATCTGCCGCAACGTGCAGTGGTTTTCTGAATAGTAAAGTTTTCGAGCTTTTCAAGCGGGGCTAACGTACTGCCCTTGCCGTCGTCACGGGACAGAGCGACAAGCGCACTTCCGTATGCGCCCATAAGACCTGCCTTATCCGGACGTACTACCTCACGTCCGCAGGTAAGCTCAAATGCGCGCAGTACCGAGTTATTAAGGAACGTACCGCCCTGTACTATTATCTTTTCACCCATCTGCTTTGGGTCGCGTATCTTGATAACCTTGAAAAGAGCGTTCTTTACTACAGAATAGGAAAGTCCTGCGGATATATCCGCAACGCTCGCGCCCTCCTTCTGAGCCTGCTTTACACGGCTGTTCATAAATACTGTACAGCGAGAACCGAGGTCAACCGGGCTTTTTGCGGAAAGACCTATCTGTGCAAATTCTTCAGGCTGCATACCGAGCGCATTTGCAAAGTTCTGTATGAATGAGCCGCAACCCGAGGAGCACGCCTCGTTAAGAAGTATGCTCTCTATTTCCCCGTCCTTTACACGCATACACTTCATATCCTGACCGCCTATGTCAAGGATAAACTCAACGCCGGGGAGTATCTTCTCAGCGGCTTTGTAGTGCGCCATTGTTTCGATCTCGCCGAAATCCACGCCGAGAGCCGCCTTGATAAGGTGCTCGCCATAGCCTGTGGCGGTCGACTTTGCTATATATGCCTTTTCAGGCATTTTTGAATATATGTCCTTTACTATCTCAATTACGGATTTGAGCGGATCACCCATATTGTTTCCGTAATGTGAATAGAGTATATCGCCGTCTTTATTGATAAGAGTAGCTTTTGTTGTGGTAGAGCCTGCGTCTATGCCGAGATAGCACGGTCCTTCGGCTTCGGACAGCTCTTTTACGGGAATAACAGCCTTTGCGTGTCTGTCATAGAACTCCTTAAGCTCCTGCTCGTCCTTGAACAGGGGTGCAAGTCTTTCTACCTCGTGTACCTCTACTGTAGCAAGCGCCTTAAGATCGTCCCTCAGCTTGTCCACAGAAAGCTCCTCGCGGTTTTCCGCAAGGGAAGCGCCCATGGCAACGAAAAGGTTTGCATCGGGCGGGAATATGATATGCTCATCATCAAGCTGTAATGTTTCGATGAAACGCTTTCTGAGCTCGGAAAGATAGTGAAGCGGTCCGCCGAGAAAAGCAACGTGTCCTCTTATCGGCTTACCGCAGGCAAGCCCGCTTATCGTCTGGTTTACGACCGACTGGAATATTGATGCGGCAACATCGCTCTTTTTAGCGCCGTCATTTAAAAGAGGCTGTATATCCGACTTTGCGAAAACGCCGCAGCGCGACGCTATTGGGTATATAGTCGTGTAGTCCTTTGCAAGCTCGTTTATTCCCGTAATATCTGTATTCAGAAGCGAAGCCATCTGGTCAATGAACGCGCCTGTACCGCCTGCACAAGAGCCGTTCATACGCTGCTCGATACCGCCTGTGAGATATGTAATCTTTGCGTCCTCGCCGCCAAGCTCTATAGCTACGTCCGTCTGGGGTATAAATGTCTGTATTGCCGTTGTTCCTGCGGAAACCTCCTGTACAAAGGGTATTCCGAGCCAGTGCGACACCGAGATGCCGCCCGAGCCTGTTACCGCAACGGTCACATTCTTCTCGTCTATGGTTTCAAGACATCCGCCGAGAACCTCTGCTATTGTCTTTTTTATATCCGAATAATGCCTTTGATAATTCTTGTATACGGCATTATTCTCATCGTCCAGCACCGCAATTTTAACGGTAGTTGAACCTACGTCAAGTCCTATATGCAACATCTGTTCTTTTCCTTCCGGGAATTTATACGGCTATATGCCGATTTTTACTGTAATTCTGCCACGTTCCGATTAACGTAATATTAACTTTTCGGGAACGTTACACATTCAAAATTATACACTATTTACGCAGGAATTTCAAGATGTATCACAGAAATTATATTAAATAAGTATCGAAAGAGCCGATTTCGGTATTGACATTCCGACTAATAAGACGTATAATAAATATAGAAAATATCCTATATAAATTCAAAAAGCGGTGATAGATATAGAAGAAAAAGAAGAATTTGTAATCATCTTTTACAAGAAGGACGACGGTTCAGAGCCGGCTAAAGAATTTCTTGACGGACTTGACAATAAAATGAGGGCAAAAATGATACGAACCGTTGAGCTTCTGCGTGATTACGGATACGAGTTGCGTGAGCCGTATTCAAAGCATCTGAATGACGGGATATTCGAGCTGAGAGCAAAAGTCAGCACCGATATAACAAGAGTTCTGTATTTTTTTGTTTCGGGTCGGAAAGCTATACTTACACACGGGTTTGTCAAGAAAACACAGAAAACACCGCAGTCGGAAATAGAAAAAGCCGAGAATTACAGAAGAGATTATCTGAGCAAAAACAAATCATAGCGCGAGGAGGAACAGATATGGCTACCAATTTCAACGATTATCTTAACGATCAGCTCAAAGACGAATGCTTCAAAACTGAATATGACGCTCTTGAGCCTGAATATGCGCTCATAAGGGCGATTATAGACGCAAGAAAATCAAAAGGCATAACACAAAAAACCTTATCGGAAAAGACGGGAATAGCTCAGGGCGACATAAGCAAGCTAGAAAACGGAAATTCCAACCCTTCGCTCAGAACGCTGTGCAGGCTTGCCGCAGGAATGGATATGAAGTTAAAAATAGAATTTGTTCCGAAATAAAAGATACAGCCTCCGCAAAGAAAAACGGAGGCTGTATCTGTATTATTAGACTATTATACACTATTTACGCAGGAATTTCAAGATGTATCACAGAAATTATATTAAATAAGTGTAGTTCTGCCCGCATTTTCTGAATTTTGAGTAAAATTGCCGTAAAACGCCCTTATTATTTGGCTAGTTTTAAGTACCGTTATTTCTTGACTTTTGAAGTTACAGCGGATATAATGATATTGTGTATATCTGTGTCGATATCGCGACACAGCGATTACAGAAAGAAAGGAAACTTAACGCAAATGGCAAAGATGAATCCGGGCTTTTTAAATCTTAAGAAAAGCTATCTTTTTATTGAAATAGGCAAGAGAGTAAGAGAGTATACAGCCGCCCACCCCGATAACAAGATCATAAAGATGGGTATAGGCGATGTTACACAGCCTTTAGCTCCCGTTGTAGTCGAGGCTATGAAGAAAGCCGCTGACGAAATGGGCGTAAAGGAAACATTCAGAGGTTATGAGGACAGCGGTAAGGGCTACGACTTCTTAAGAGAGGCTGTCGCAGGATACTACAAGAGCTTCGGCGTGACCGTTTCTCCCGAAGAGGTGCTGATAAGCGACGGCGCAAAGAGCGACTGCGGCAACATCGGCGACATCTTCAGCGAAGACGAGGACGTTGTTGTAACAGATCCCGCATACCCCGTATATGTTGACTCAAATGTAATGGGCGGAAGAGAAGTTCACTATGTAAACTCCACGGAAGAAAACGGCTTTGCCGCTATGCCAGACGAATCTATGAAACCCGGTCTTATATATCTTTGCTCACCCAACAACCCCACAGGCTCGGTATATACAAAGGAACAGCTCAAGGTATGGGTCGACTTTGCCATAAAAAACAGATCCGTTATCATTTTCGATGCGGCTTACGAAGCTTTCATCTCCGATGAAACACTCCCCCGCTCGATTTTCCAGATAGAAGGAGCAAGAAAGTGCGCTATAGAGATATGCTCACTTTCCAAGACCGCAGGCTTTACCGGTACAAGATGCGGTTATACCGTTATCCCCGAAGAGCTTATGCTTGAAACTCCCACAGGCGAAGAGATAAGCTTTATGCAGTTATGGTGCAGAAGACAGGGTAGCAAGTTCAACGGCGTTTCCTATCCCGTTCAGCGTGCCGCAGAGGCTGTATTCACAGAAGAAGGCTACAAGCAGACAAGAGCTACTATAGCTTACTATATGCAAAACGCAAAGGTTATGAGCGAAACCTTCGACGAGCTTGGCGTAAAGTATACAGGCGGCAAGAACAGCCCTTATATCTGGTTCAAGTGCCCCGACGGAATGGACAGCTGGACATTCTTCGACAAGCTTTTAAACGAAGCTGAGGTTGTCGGCACTCCCGGCGCAGGCTTCGGCAAGAACGGCGACGGCTGGTTCAGACTCACTGCATTCGGCACTCACGAAAACACGGCTGAAGCTATGCAGAGAATAAAGAAGCTTCTTTCAAAGTAAATGTTCGGAATGTCAGACAACACCTCAAAACCGGTAAAGGTACTGTCATATACGCTCGCCGTTATCGGCATTGCTGTGCTTGTGATGTTCATAATACCGCTATTCAGCGGAACGCTTAACACAGGCTCTTATTTCGGGTTTGTGATAGGCGGCGTAACTGTGCTTCTCGGTATATTCACCCCGAAGCTGTTAAATAACACCAAAAAAGCAGTAAGATATATCTTCCGTGCCGTGCTCATCTTATACGGCGTGCTTGTGGTATATGCGATAACGCTCTCGGCTTTTATGGTCGCAAATATGAACGACACACCCGAAAAGGACGGTTCACGCACGGTTATCGTACTCGGCTGTCAGGTAAGACGTGACGGTCCGAGCCTTATGCTAAGTCGCCGTATCGATGCGGCTTACAATTATATGTCGGCTGATACAAAAGCCGATTGTATCGTTTCGGGCGGAAAGGGCAGCAACGAGCATATCAGCGAGGCTGAGGCGATGTATGAGGCACTCGTAAATGACGGCATATCGGGAGATCGTATCACAAAAGAGGACAAGTCTTCAAGCACCTATGAAAACCTGCTGTTTTCAAAGCAGATCCTTGAAGACAGCGGCAAACCGCTCAGAATAGCAATAGTGACAGACGGCTTTCACCAGTGGAGAGCAAGATTACAAGCCGAAAGTCTGGGCTATGACGTTAAATGCGTCAGCGCCGCAACACCGTGGTATCTTGTTCCTGTTTACTGGGTGCGGGAATGGTTCGCGCTGAGCTATCTGTTTGTATTCGGTGCTTAACAATGGGTAAATATATTTTTATGATATAAATTTCAGAGGTCAGGAAGGAAAATAAATATGGAAAAAGACGTTTCAAAAGCAAAGGTTCTTGTATGCGATGACTCGATGATGGTCAGAAACAAGATGAAGAAGCTTCTTACCGCTTACGGCTTCACACAGATTTACGAAGCCAATGACGGTGCTCAGGCAGTTGAAAAGTTTGCGGATATTATTCCCGATATCACATTTATGGATATCGTAATGCCGGAACTTTCCGGGGTTGAAGCACTTAAGCTTATCAAAACAAATTCCCCCGATGCAGTTGTAATAATGGCAACATCGGTAGGTACGGTCGGAAACCTCTCTGAAGCTATAAAACTCGGTGCAAACGACTTTTTACAGAAACCCGTTGACGAAGAACAGCTTGATAAGCTCCTCGACAACTATTTCAAAAAGGAGGCTTAAGCAATGTTCACACAGTTTTTCGGTAGCTATCTTTTAAACAAGAAGATCGTTTCAGCCGCTAATCTGCGCGTAGCCCTCGAAAAGAAGGACACAACAAGAGTAAAGCTGGGCGTACTTGCCATCAATGCGGGCTATATGACGGCAAAACAGGTCGATGCCGTACATAAGAAGCAGGCAACAGTTGATAAGAGGATCGGCGATATTGCCGTTGATATGGGCTATCTTACAGAGGCTCAGGTTGAAGAGCTTCTTTCAAGTCAGAAGACAGGTTGCCTTTTACTCGGACAGGCGCTCGTAGATATGGGTTGCCTTACGAATGAAGAATTTGAAACGGTACTTAATGATTACAAGAGCGAAAACGGACTTACAGACAAGGACTTCAGCAATGAGGATAATGAAAAAACAGAAAACGTTATCTCATCTTTCTTTGCTATAGAAGGCGAATACAAGGATTATTGCTCGGAGTATGTAAACGTTCTGTTCAAGAACCTTATCCGTTTTGTCGGCGATGATTTTACCCCCTTACAGTCAGCCGTTACAGACAGCAACGATACGGCGGTCATACAGGAGCTTTGCGGCGATTTCAACGCAGTATCGGCCATAACAGCCGACAACAAGACTGCCACAGTATTTGCAAGCCGTTTTGCGGAAGAAGAAATAACCGATATGGACTATGCAAAGGATGCTATCAGCGAATTCTTAAACCTCAGCAACGGTCTTTATAACGTCAATATTTCCGAAACGACCGGCAAGGAAATAGGTCTTAATCCTCAGGAAGCCGCTACAGCAGATGCCGTGAACGGTATAAAATCAAAGTTCACGCTTACAATACCCGTAGAATATACGTTCGGCACAGTTGTATTCACGCTGGCAGTAATATAATCTTATATAAAGCGGACCCCCGTATAAGACGAAAGCCTTATTCACGGGGATAAGTCTGCGTGTTTTGAGTAAAGAAGCTGTAACAAAGCGGTAAATACACCGTTACAAAAATGTAACGTTAGCGTAAACACCGCTGTACAGTCAAAATGAAGAGCAGAAGAAAAAGTCTTGCCGCATTTCCGACGGCAAGAAAACAAATCAAAAGAAGACAAGTCTGGAAAGGAAAACTATGAATATTTTCGGCATTCTGACTATGGTCGGAGGACTTGCTATGTTCCTGTTCGGCATGAACGCCATGGGACAGGGACTTGAAAAGCTTTCGGGAAGCCGCCTTGAGCGTATTCTTGAAAAAATGACCTCCAATCCGTTCAAAGCCATCATGCTCGGAGCTTTAGTCACAGCAGTAATCCAGTCGTCATCGGCGACCACGGTAATGGTAGTCGGTTTTGTAAACTCGGGTATTATGAAGCTGTCGCAGGCTATCGGTGTTATTATGGGTGCCAATATAGGTACTACGATGACCTCGTGGCTGTTGTCGCTGACAGGAATACAGGGTGACAGCGTATTTATGCAGCTGCTAAAGCCTACATCTTTCACGCCTATACTGGCAATAATCGGCATTTTCTTTATAATGATGTCAAAATCCAGCAAGAAAAAGGATATAGGTACTATCCTTATGGGTTTTGCGATACTTATGTTCGGTATGGAAACGATGAGTTCCGCCGTTGCGCCGCTGGCTGACAACGAACAGTTCAAGAGCATTCTCACTATGTTCTCAAATCCCGTGCTCGGTGTTGTCGCAGGCGCGGTGCTCACTGCCGTTATTCAGAGCTCATCGGCATCGGTCGGTATCCTACAGGCTATGTGCGCTACAGGAGCGGTAACTTACAGCACAGCGCTCCCGATAATTATGGGTCAAAACATAGGTACTTGCGTTACCGCACTGCTTTCTGCAATCGGCGCAAACAAGAACGCAAAGCGCGCCGCACTTGTCCACCTTTACTTCAACCTCATCGGCACTATAGTATTTATGATACTGTTCTATATCATAAACGCTATATTCCCCTTTGAGTTCTTTGAGCAGTCTGCAAACCAGGCAGGCATAGCGATAATGCACAGTGTGTTCAATATCTTTGCAACGATAATCTGGCTGCCGTTTATGAAGCTGCTCGAAAAGCTCGCATATATCTCAGTGCGTGACAAGAAGGACGATAATGCTCCGAAAAACGAGTTCCAGATACTTGACCCCCGTTTCCTTGCAACTCCCTCAGTTGCTCTGGAGCAGTGCAAGTCAATAGCTGTCAGAATGGCAGACTGTGCAAGAGATACATTGAAGCTCTCAATGGGGCTTATATCCAAATATAACGATCGCGATGTCGAAATAGTAAACGAGAACGAGGAAAAAGTCGATGTTTATGAGGACAAGCTCGGCAGTTACCTGTTACAGCTGGGTTCCAAGAACCTTACCCCCGGCGACAGCCAGACGGTAAATATGCTACTGCACTGCATCAGCGACTTTGAGCGTATATCGGACCACGCTGTCAATATTAGTGAATGTGCAAAGGAAATGCATACGAAGGGTCTTTCATTCTCGAAGAAGGCTATCGAGGAAATACACATTTTCAACGGTGCTTTAAACGAAATACTCGACACCGCCATTACGGCGTTCGAGCATGGAGATATTGAGCAGGCAAAATCGGTTGAACCTCTTGAAGAAGTAATCGACAATCTGCGTACCGAGATTAGAAACAGACACGTCAAGCGTCTGCGTAAAGGCAAATGCACCATTGAAATGGGCTTTGTACTGACTGACCTTATCACGAATTACGAAAGAGTGGCAGACCACTGCTCCAACATCGCCGTCTGTATGATACAGATACACGACAACAGCTTTGACACACACAGCTATATAAGCGACCTCAAGGCTACAAACAACGAGGAGTTCCGCAGAAAGTTCACTATTTTCAGTGAGAAGTATATGCTCCCCGACGCAAAGAAAACAGATTAAAATTTACCGCCGTGATTTTCCACGGCGGTTTTTCATATCATCACCCGACTTTTAATTGACAAACAGACGGTATTTGTGTTATATTAGACTTGATGTAAGCTCAGCCCTATTTCAGAAAGGTTAAACTATGGAAAGACGCGATAAAATAAATTACTACCTTGACATAGCCGAAACGGTATGCGAGCGCGGCACCTGTCTGCGCAGGAATTTCGGTGCAATAATAGTACACAACGATGAGATAATCGCCACGGGATATAACGGTGCGCCGAGAGGTCTTAAAAACTGTTCCGACCTTGGCATATGCACCCGTGAAAAGCTTAACGTTCCGAAAGGTCAGCGTTACGAGCTTTGCCGCTCGGTTCACGCAGAAGCAAACTGTATAATCAGTGCTTCAAGGACGGATATGATAGGTTCTTCGCTTTTCCTTGCCTGTCACGATATGACCTCAGGCGGCACGCTCTGCGGAGAGGTTGAGCCTTGCTCAATGTGCAAGCGCCTTATAATAAATGCAGGAATAAAGGATGTATTTATCCGCACCTCAGCAAACGAATACAAGGTCATCAATGTTGAAAGCTGGATAGAAAATGACCCCAGCCTTGACGGCTCGGGCGGATATTAAGAGGTGATTTTACGCTCACAAAAAAGACAAAGAAAAGAATAGCTATAGGTTGTGCCGCAGGCGTTGCAGGAGCGGCTCTTGCCGCTTTAGGACTTGTCGCCTGTGATATGCGGCTGCAGACAACGACCTACGAGATAAAAAGCGGGAAGGTATCATCGCCTGTACGCATTGCATTTGTTTCGGATCTGCACAACAGTCTTTTCGGAAAAAATCAGTCGGAGCTTAAAAATGCGATAGATGGTGCAAAACCCGATATAGTCGTATTCGGCGGAGATCTTGCGGATAAAACGCAGGACTATCTGCCCGAAAACTCATATATACTTGTAAAATATCTTGTAAATCGTTATCCGTGCTTCTACACTATCGGAAACCACGAAAATGCAAGAGGTGACAGTGCAAGGATAAAACAGCAGATGTCCGATTTTGGTGTTAACGTGCTTGAAGGAAATGGCACAGTTATTGATATCAAAGATAATGAGCTTGAACTCTGCGGAATATACGATGCCCACACCTATGATGAAATAAACGGCGAGCTTGTAAATCAGCTTGATGCCGTGACTTCGGAAAAAGACAGCAAGCGTATAAGGGTGCTTATTGCTCACTTCCCCGAACAGATAGACGAATATTTAAAGGGCAACTTTGATATAGTTCTGTCGGGGCACGCTCACGGCGGTCAGTGGAGGATACCCGGACTTATTGACGGCGTTTTTGCTCCCGGTCAGGGAGTATTCCCGAAATACACGGCAGGCGTTTATATGCACGGTGACACCGCCCATGTTGTAAGCCGCGGGCTGTGGAAGCCGTCAACGATTATCGCGATACCGAGGATGTTCAACCGACCGGAACTGGTGTTTGTTGATATTAAAAAATAGCATAAAAAAACGGATACTCTTTCCAGAGTGTCCGTTTTTTATGTCAATAGAGTATCTTGGCGCTTTTTATCAATCTCCGCCCTCGGCAGTACCGTTATATATCTTCACCAGCTTTTCGCCGATTTTCTTTATATCCATATTTTCAACAGCCTTGCGTCCGTTTTCACGCAGTGACGGAAGCTTGCCCTCGTTGATCTCCTTTATCATACGCTCAAACTCATCCTTATTCTTAGCCTTGTAGCAGTCAGTACCGCCTTTCAGCCAGTCGAACACGGGGATATCACGGACAATAACGTTTGCCTTTGCCGCAAGCGCTTCAAGGAGCACTATACCCTCTGTTTCCTCTAAGGTAGGGAATATATACACATCACAGCCGACATATGCCTGTTTGAGCTCATCGGGCTGTACATAGCCTGCAAATGTGAGGTTAGGCAGCTTTGTCTTTACCGCCTTTCTTATCTTGTGCGGTACGCTGTAAAGTGGAGTTTTGCCAAACCAGATAAACTTATAGTCGGGCATATCCTTTGCCATCTGCACAAAATCAAGCAAGCCCTTACGCTCAAAGTAAAGTCCTACCGAGATCACGACCTTATCATTATCTTTAAGACCGAACTTTTTACGGAACGCTTCCCTGTCGCCGTCTTTAGGCTCGTATCTCGCAAGGTCGATACCGTTTGATACGGCATAGATCGGTGCGGTCAGCCCGTAGCCTCTTATCAGCGACTTTGAATACTCAGTCGGGGTCACTATAACATCGCCCCTGCGGTAGCAGCTGCATATCCACTTTTTGAAAAGCCCCGAAATGAGATTAGAGCCGATGAACGAATTGCGGAAATCTTCCTGAGTTGAATGAGCGTGGTACACCACTCTCTTGCCTGCCTTTTTTGCTTTTTTTGCAAGATGCTTGGATTTCAGTCCGAGCGTGTTTATGTGAACAACATCATAGCTGTCCTTAGGGTCGAGCGTATATTCTATGCCGTTAAGCTCCATAGCTCTCTGCTGGTGCATTATCGCTCTGCCGAGCCCGGATATCTTGATAAGGTTCATACCTTCCGAAAACAGGAGTACCTTCATATTAGTTTCCTTCCATATAATTACTGTCTGTGTAAACGTATAAAAAGTATTTTATCATAATTGCGGTTCATCGTCAAGTAATATCAGGAATGATACCTTTCAAGGAACTGACGTGTGCGCTCGTTCTGGCTGTTGTTGAACACCTCATCGGGAGTGCCGTTCTCAATAACATATCCGCCGTCCATAAATATTACACGGTCTGATATCTCGCTTGCAAACTGCATTTCGTGAGTTACGATAACCATAGTCATCTTTTCTTCCGCAAGGCTCTTTATTACCTTTAATATCTCGCCGGTAAGTTCAGGGTCGAGTGCAGATGTCGGCTCATCAAAGAACAGCAGCTCGGGGCTTAGTGCAAGCGCTCTTGCAATTGATACGCGCTGCTGTTGTCCGCCCGATAGATTGCACGGATATTCATTTGCCTTGTCGGCAAGCCCCATTTTGCCGAGCAGCTCCATTGCGGTCTGCTCTGCCTGAGCCTTGTCCTGTTTAAGTACATGGACAGGTGCTTCTGTAATGTTCTTTAACACCGACATATGCGGGAAAAGGTTGAAGTTCTGGAACACCAGCCCGATTTTCAGCCTGATATCGTGGAGCGTCTTATTGTCCGCATATACAGCCTTGCCGTTTTCATCATTTTTAGTCATGGTGATGCCGCATATTTCGCACTCGCCGCTGTCTATCTTCTCAAACTGGTTGATACAGCGCAGGAGCGTCGATTTTCCGCTTCCCGACGGACCTATTATAGAGATAACCTCGCCCTGTTCCACATTGAATGAAATATCGTTCAATACATCAAGCTTGCCAAAGCTCTTGGATATATTCTTTACACTGAGTATCGACATATTGACAGCTCCTTATCTGTAGTAGTTAAGCTTCTTTTCGATAAAGCCGAACAGTGCTGTGAGCACAGTAGCCATTACGAAATAGAACACACCGGCAATAAACAGCGGCACAAGCGAGCTGTAGTTCATCATCTGCTGTTTAGCCGCAAGCATAATTTCCGAGTAAGCAACTACATTTGCAAGTGACGTATCCTTGACAAGTGTTATGACCTCGTTTGAGGACGCAGGCACGATGCGCTTTATGACCTGCGGAAGTATAATTCTGAAGAATGTCTGCGCCTTTGTCATTCCGAGTGCCGCCGCCGCCTCATACTGACCTCTCGGTATCGACTCGATACCGCCTCTGAATATCTCGGCAAAATACGCCGCATAGTTCAGCACGAATGCGATAATTACCATTGTGAACATAAATCCCTCTGCCGCAGGATCTACACCGCTCAGAAGATTTTCCATAAATCCGCCCGAGCCCTTGGTTGCCGTCTTTAAGAAAGGCAGGGCATAATAAACAACGATGATCTGAAGCATAAGCGGAGTGCCGCGCATTATGAGTATGTAGAGGTTTGTAAGCCACGATATCGGTTTAAATCTGCACATCTTCAGCGCCGCAACGACAAGTCCGAGCGGTATCGAAAACAGCAGAGTAAATCCGAAAATTTTAAGTGTGGGGATAAGGTTCTCGAGGAGTATCCCCGTAACCTTCATTATCTGTTCGCCGGTCATATTTAAACATCTTCCTTATTTTTAATTCATCACGGTAAAGCGATAATTCGCTATTACGGCAGTATATTAGTATTGTACCATAAGTAAAGGGGGATTTGCAAGTAAAAGATGAAAAAACACGGGGATTTAGCATACGGGAAAATGTGCAGAGAAGCAGCAACAGATAGATTAGTCACATTTTACAAAAATTTTTCTTCAATTTCGGTACATAAAAACAAAAAAATTTAAAAAAGTACTGGAAAAGTAGATTTAAATCTGTTATAATACTAATTGTATGGCTGAGAAGTCTGTATTTCTGCTGTTTTACCGCAGAAATGGAAAATTCAGACAAACGGCCGGAATAATAATTTAGGAGGAACCCCCCAATGGCACATAAGTATTGCTACCTCTTCTCAGAGGGTAATGCTACAATGAGAGAGCTTCTCGGCGGTAAGGGTGCAAACCTTGCAGAAATGACCAACATCGGTCTTCCCGTACCCCAGGGCTTCACAATTTCAACAGAGGCTTGTACAAAGTACTACGAAGACGGCCGTAAGATCAACGATGAGATCATGGCTGAGATCAACGAATACATCGTAAAGATGGAAGGTATCACAGGCAAGAAGTTCGGTGATAAGGAAAATCCCCTGCTCGTATCTGTACGTTCAGGTGCAAGAGCTTCAATGCCCGGTATGATGGATACTATCCTTAACCTCGGTCTTAACGAGGACGTTGTTGCAGTAATGGCTGAAAAGTCAAACAACGAAAGATGGGCTTGGGACTGCTACAGAAGATTTATCCAGATGTACTCCGACGTAGTTATGGAAGTCGGCAAGAAGTACTTCGAGGAGCTTATCGACAAGATGAAGGCTGAAAAGGGCGTTACACAGGACGTTGAGCTTGACGCTAACGACTTAAAGGAGCTTGCAGGTCAGTTCAAGGCTGAATACAAGGCTAAGATCGGTGAAGACTTCCCCTCTGATCCTAAGGAACAGCTGATGGGCGCTATCAAGGCAGTATTCCGTTCATGGGACAACCCCAGAGCTAACGTATACAGACGTGACAACGATATTCCTTACTCATGGGGTACAGCCGTAAACGTACAGTCTATGGCATTTGGTAACATGGGTGATGACTGCGGTACAGGTGTTGCATTCACTCGTGACCCTGCTACAGGCGCTAAGGGTCTGTTCGGTGAGTTCTTAACAAACGCACAGGGCGAAGACGTTGTTGCAGGTGTTCGTACACCTATGCACATTCAGGAAATGGAACAGAAGTTCCCTGAGGCTTTCAAGGAGTTCACAGAAGTTTGCAAGACTCTTGAAGACCACTACAGAGATATGCAGGATATGGAGTTCACAGTTGAACACGGCAAGCTCTATATGCTCCAGACAAGAAACGGTAAGAGAACAGCTCAGGCTGCTCTGAAGATCGCTTGTGACCTCGTTGACGAAGGCATGAGAACAGAAGAAGAAGCTGTTGCTATGATCGATCCCCGTAACCTTGATACACTTCTTCACCCCCAGTTCGACGCAAAGGCACTCAAGGCTGCTACACCTATCGGTAAGGGTCTCGGCGCTTCTCCCGGAGCTGCTTGCGGTAAGATCGTATTCACAGCTGAAGACGCTGTAGAGTGGGCTGCTAAGGGCGAAAAGGTTGTTCTCGTTCGTCTTGAAACATCACCTGAGGATATTACAGGTATGAAGGCTGCTCAGGGTATCCTGACAGTTCGTGGCGGTATGACATCACACGCAGCCGTTGTTGCTCGTGGTATGGGTGAATGCTGCGTTTCCGGTTGCTCTGCAATCAATATGGATGAAGCTAACAAGAAGTTCGAGCTTGGCGGCAAGACATTCGTTGAAGGCGATGTAATCTCTATCGACGGTACAACAGGTAACATCTATGACGGTGCTATCGCTACTGTTGACGCTCAGATCGCAGGCGAATTCGGCAGAATCATGGCTTGGGCTGACAAGTACAGAGTTCTGAAGGTAAGAACAAACGCTGATACTCCTGCTGATGCTAAGAAGGCTAAGGAGCTCGGTGCTGAAGGTATCGGTCTTTGCCGTACAGAGCATATGTTCTTTGAAGCTGACAGAATTGCCGCTTTCCGTGAGATGATCTGCTCAGATACTGTTGAAGAAAGAGAAGCTGCACTCGCTAAGATCGAACCTATGCAGCAGGCTGACTTCGAGGCTCTTTACGAAGCACTTGAAGGTTGCCCCGTAACGATCAGATTCCTTGATCCTCCTCTGCACGAATTCGTTCCTACAGAAGAAGCTGACATCGAGGCTCTCGCTAAGGCTCAGGGCAAGTCTGTTGAAACGATCAAGAACATCATCGCATCTCTCCACGAGTTCAACCCCATGATGGGTCACAGAGGATGCCGTCTTGCAGTAACATACCCTGAAATTGCTAAGATGCAGACTAAGGCTGTTATCAAGGCTGCATTAAACGTTAAGAAGAATCACCCCGACTGGACAATCGTTCCTGAGATCATGATTCCTCTGGTTGGCGATGTTAAGGAGCTCAAGTACGTTAAGAACTTCGTTGTTGAAACAGCTGACGCTGTTATCAAGGAAGCAGGCTCAGACCTCAAGTACGAAGTTGGTACAATGATCGAGATCCCCAGAGCTGCTCTTACAGCTGACGAAATCGCTAAGGAAGCTGAGTTCTTCTGCTTCGGTACAAACGACCTTACACAGATGACATACGGCTTCTCTCGTGATGACGCAGGTAAGTTCCTTAACGCTTACTATGACGCTAAGATCTTCGAGAACGATCCTTTCGCTAAGCTCGACCAGACAGGCGTTGGCAAGCTTATGGAAATGGCTATCAAGCTCGGTAAGGCTACACGTCCCGATATGCACGTTGGTATCTGCGGCGAGCACGGCGGCGATCCCTCATCTGTTGAGTTCTGCCACAAGATCGGTCTGACATACGTTTCATGCTCACCCTTCCGTGTACCGATCGCAAGACTTGCAGCAGCTCAGGCAGCTATCGCTGACAAGAAGTAATTGCAAAGCTTCACTTTTATAGCTAACAAATAAATAAAAAACGGTCATTCTCCTTAAATCGGAGATATGACCGTTTTTTTATAGATTTTCGTATTCGCAACACTTGGGGAAAATTTTTTAAAAAAAATTGGCTCTTTGTCAATAGTTGGGGTACGAAAAAATAGAAAATTGCGAGGCAGTCCCTTTATGATGAGGACGAGGAATAAACTGTAAGCGAAGATACTGTTGACGAGGAAACCAATGACGATGAGGAATAGCCCTCGCAAGCCTGAGTAATCAGGCTTAGTATATACAAATCAACAAAAACTGTTGACAAACTCATCTCGATGTGTTATACTAATAAACGAAAGGAGTTGATACGAGTGATTACGGAATTTGGTAAGGCATTAAGAAAGTTACGCATAGACCGTGGCGAAATCCTTAAAACAATGGCAGAAAAGCTCAATATGACTTCTTCGTACTTATCTGCGATTGAATGCGGAAAGCGAAATATCCCTTCAGATTTAATCAGCAAGCTGGCTTCAATTTACGATTTGACGGAAGAGGAACAAGGAATTCTGTCAGAAGCCCGTGATAAAAGTTTGACCAGTATCGAAATCGAATTAAGCACAAATAATGCATTTAAGCGTGATTTAGCATTGCAGTTTGCAAGAAAATTCGATGATATGGACGATGAACTTGCAGAACAGATATTAAAATTTCTCAATCATAATAACGAGGAATGAATTATTAGCAAAATATATGTAGAAGCAAAGTCGAGGATGGAATTAAGACGACTTGCGAAAAAAATAAGAGAAATGCTGGATTTAACAAACGAACTCTATTTTCCAATAGTAGAAGTGCTTGAAATATTACATAAGTTTGATGAAGATGCACATTTTGAAATTGTTGAGGCTGATGAGTTAGAAGAAAACGAGCACGCTGTTACTGACATTATTTCAAAAACAATCAAAATACGTTCAGATGTATATGAGGGTGCGTGTAATGGCGTAGGTCGTGATAGAATGACCATTGCACACGAATTTGCACATTTCATCACCTTATGTGTTTGTGGTTTCAGATTGGCACGTTCTTTCGGTGATGTTGACGTTCCTCCTTACTGTGACCCGGAATGGCAAGCAAAATGCTTAGCCGGTGAACTAATGATAGACTCTGACCTTGTAAAAGGAATGTCACGTTCTGAGGTCAGCGAAAAATGTGGCGTGTCTTATGATGCAGCAAAACTTCAGTTAAGCAAAATATGATTTTTACATACAATAAAGGACGGTGATTCCAATGCATTATTTATAAGGCAAAGAAAAAACGTGCTAATAAGCTGTTGGCGCAGCATATCAACACGTTTTGGCTGTGTTATAAACACAACTGTAGCAAGTTTATTATAACACAACCTGCTTTCTTTGTCTACTGGTATTTTACACAAAAACTACTTTTAAGACGGTGATTTATCACCAGAAAGCAGAGGTAATATGAAAAATATAATTGACGACGGATTTAGCTCCGAACTCGTTGCTGATGCGTTTTTTCAGGTAATCTGGAAATTCCTTGCATTGAAAAACCGAAAGAACTTATCATTCCAAAATATCTTGTTCCGTTCACCCAAATGAACGCATGCAGCTATTCTGAAAGTGCAGTGCATTTTTATGAACATGATAAAAGATTTTCCGATGTGCTGGTAAGTACGAAAGATTATCTTTCCGAACTCAAAAAATTTACAGCTGTAATATCGCCCGACTGTTCTCTTTATAGAGATATGCCGCTTTGCTTACAAATCGCAAATACATATATGAACCGTGCCGTTGGTTGTTATTTGCAGTCGCATGGCGTGTATGTAATTCCCAATGTTCGCTGGGGTGATGAACGCAGTTATACTACTGTTGAATTGCCTGAAAAATTTGCATTTTTAGGTGTTCCTAAAAACAGCATTGTATCAATCGGCACATACGGATGTATAAAAAGCAGAGTAAACAAGCAATATTTTGTCGAAGGATTATCAGCTATGCTTGATGAGCTTTCTCCGGAAGTGGTGCTTGTTTACGGCGGAATGCCTGAATCTATCTTCGGACAGTTCAAAGAAAGAACCAATTTTGTAAATTATCCCGACTGGATTTCTACTAAAAGAAGGAGGTCGGCATAATGGGGACAGGTTATTCAGGTAATTACACAAATACTAAAGGTAGCAATACACCAGTTTCAAAGACTGGTGATGTCAGGTATAGCCATAAAAGACTGTTGATTATCTGCTTAATCCTAATCATCCCCAAGGTGGTTCGAAGGCTAAGTTTATGAAGGATGTTTTGGGATACACGCAAAAGGATGCAAAGCTTTTTCACAAGAACGTTGAATCTGCTATTCAGGGCAAAACTCCAGATAAAACAACAACCTCACAATACGGCACCAAACACACTTATAATACAGAACTTATAAGTAAAAGTGGTGCAAAAGTTAAGGCAAATGTTGTTGTGGTTATTCAAAGAGATAATGGAAGAACAACATATAAAATTGTTACGGTATATCCGGGAAAGAAGGATTAACTTATGAAAGAATTAGATGTTGTACGCCTTACAAAAGAATTTGAAGGTCTGGCTATCGGAACAAGAGGCACTATTGTGCTTGAATATGACGGGAAATTCTTTGAGGTAGAGTTTTTTGATGATGACGGCAACACTATAGATGTTTTCACAACGCCTGCCGACTGCATTGAACTTGAAAGAGAGTTTTAAAACTGAATATTACATAAGAGCTTCTCACACGAGAGGCTCTTTTTTATTTCAAATCGAAAGGAATGATTTAGTATGGAGTTAGTAATTGCAGAAAAGCCAAGTGTAGGTATCGCTCTGGCGAAGGCTCTCGGTGTAACCGACAAGAAGGACGGATACATCGAGGGCAAAGCAGATACAGCGACAAATTTTTGTTCACTTTTATAGCTAACAAATAAAAAAAACGGTCATTCTCCTTAAATCGGAGATATGACCGTTTTTTTATAGATTTTCGTATTCGCAACACTTGGGGAAATTTTTTAAAAAATTTCAAATTCAGTGTAAGAATTTCGCTTCTCAAACGTTATATATATAGAGAGATAAATTTTCAAGCTTTTTTCTGACTGCGACCGCAACGAAAGCTTGATATTTAAAAATTTCCCACGATTTTTCTTATCTGAGTGTTGACAATTTAAATAATTATTGATAAAATTGAAATAGCATAAATAATATGATAATGATATGAATTGTCACAGGGGGAATAGTTTTGCTCTCCGTATATCTGGCTATGGTCGGTACTGATGAAGAAAAGGACACCATAACCCGGCTTTACAAGACATATAAGAAATTTCTTTTCAGTATAAGTATGTCTATCCTTAATAATTACGCAGACGCTGAAGACGCAGTTCACGAAACATTTGTACGGATAATCAAAAATCTGTCTAAGATAAAAGATGTTGAGTCGACTAAAACAAAGAGTTTTGTTGCTATCATAGTACGCAATATCTGTTATGATATGCTCAGAAAAGGAAGCCGTGAAACCTTATTTGATGACAGCGATCTGAAAGAATATATTGTCGCCGATACAGAAAAAGAAGCCGAGATCAGACTGGACTATGAATCGGTTATGAACAATATACACCACCTCTCACCGTTACTTAAAAATATTGCGACCTTATATTTTGTAATGCAGTACTCAGTGTCTGAAATCGGTGAAATTCTCGAGTTGAGCGATTCTGCCGTTTACTCCGGCATCTCACGCGCAAGAAGAATTTTAGCAGCGAAGAAAGGAGAAAATAGAAATGAATGAAGACATCATAATATCACAGGTGCTTAAAAACGTACTCATATCTGATATAGAAGATTACGACCGGCTGCCTCAATATAAGATCTCACACGAGCTCGACCGCCGGATATCAACGCTGATCACAGACAATACCGAATCGGTTAAAACAAAAAAACGCAGACCTATACCCTTTAAGCGCCGTCTGCTGATTGCCGCCATTATTATAATCACTATGGCGGTGCTTACCGGCGGAATTACAGTCATAACCCGTAATCTCGGTATGTTCAAAATAAAACAATATGATATTTTCTCTATGATGACCGTTGAAGATGCTGAGGATGGACCGATAGCGTTTACCGATAAATACCGCCTTGTAATGGACTTCTCTCAATATACAAAAGACATTATCGGCGATATCGAATATATGTACGCTGTGCAATATAAAAGCAAAACAAACGAACGGCAAATTATTTTTTCACAAACATTAAAAAATGCGTATGGGATAGCACGACTCAATACGGAAAATGCTATAACGTATCCCGAACGGATTGAAATCGGCGGCAATAAAGATGCCTTCTATTTTGAGACCTACAAGCATGATAAAGTGCTTATCTGGAAAATGGGCGATTCAATAATAGAGCTTGTCACATACGGATTTAACAAAACTGAACTAATCGAACTATCAAAATTTGTGCAAAAAGTAGAATAATAATTTTTTTCAAATTTTTATGTAAGATTTTCGCTTTTCATACGTTCTAATATTAGAGGGGTAACTCTCTAATATTAAAATTCAAGGAGAATAAGCGTATGAAAAAATTTGTATCCATTCTTTTGGCCGTATGCATCATGATGGGCATATGTGTAACAGCCTCGGCTGCTGCTGCAGACACCTATGATCTCAGCACAGCAACGAAATCCTGCGTCCTGACGATCTCGTCAGGCAGAGCTGATTTTACCAGCAGGTTTTTCGACTCAGACACTTCGATCAAATCCGTCAGAATTGATCAGACACTCGAAAAGCACTCATTCCTATGGTTCTGGGACTCACTGGGCAAGTGGAACTTAACAACGTATGATAATACAGCAATATGTTCCAATGCGAAGAGAGGGCTTACAAGCGGTACATACAGAGTTAAGTCTGACTTTACAGTCACTTATAATAACGGTCATAAAGAAACCGTAACAGTCTACAGTAACGAAAAGAAAATAGCATAACAGTGCACAAAAACAGCGCACAGCGGAGTACCTGCTGTGCGCTGTTTATATATGCTGTAATGATAGTGATTTTTGCGTTGTTTTTATATCTTACAAATATTAAAATTATATGGACTTTATCCATTTTACCGTTTCAGCGAGTCCTTCTTCAAAAGAATACTGATTATTAAAGCCGGTATCTTTTTTCAATTCATCGATGGAAAACCACTCCATATTATAAACAATTCCATCATCAGGTCGCTTTCCTAACGCAATTTCAGCACCCTCCCCCATTGCGGTCGGAATTTGCACAAGATAATCCTTTAACAATCTTGGCGCGCCGCTTCCGAGAAAATAAAAATCATGATTGACCTTTTTTTCACCCAACAGATAGATGGCATTAACAATATCAGAAATATAAACAAAATCATATGGTTGGTTTCCTTGGGAAAACTCCGGAATATTTCCTTTTTTTAATTCACCGAGAGCATA
This sequence comes from Oscillospiraceae bacterium, assembly GCA_003512525.1. GTDB lineage: Bacteria > Bacillota > Clostridia > Oscillospirales > Ruminococcaceae > Ruminiclostridium_E. The sequence continues at coordinate 34,730 of DOQG01000011.1, forward strand.
TGAAATAAGATTTCCCGATTTATTGAGCGGACCGTATATGTTTGAAAATTGCATCCATACAAACGGCATTCCTATTGAGCGACAGAATATGTTGAGCAAAATACGAGTATTTTTCTTTGCTGCGCCGTATATCATATTCTGAGATACGCCGATGGAACTGTCCTCAACAACATTATCAATAATGCGTTCTGTTATTGTGCCTGCACAAAGAAACTTTTTGCACTCCAGTTCTTTCGCCGCTTTTGCCGCATCACAACTGTATTTTGAATTAAGAAGTTGTGTTTCGTAATTTGCTCTTAGCGGTCCTGCCGAGCCGACCCATGCAAGATGATAAAAACAATCAAAACCTCTCTCATCAATGCGGTCAACAAGATTTGCGATTTCAGATAACTCACAATAAACTATCTTAAGCCCCGGTAATTGCTTTATATCATCTATATTTTCATTGGTATCCTTGATTATTGCGGTAACTTGCACGTTCTGCGAACAAAGTTTTTTCACCAGCCAGGTGCCGACAAAACCATTCGCACCTGTTACAATTGCATTTTTCATTGTTTCACCTCAAACGAAATGATTACTGTTTCTTTATCCATTCCATAGTCTTTTTAGTACCTTCAGCAAATGACACTTCCGGAGCAAATCCTGTATGTTCTTTCAGTAAATCAATGCTGAACTTTTCTACAGGCATATTTATTCCCGTAAAAGGAATATCTCCGAAAATAAAATCAAGCTGAGGAGAAACAGCGCTTTTCATTTCAAGTAAGAACTCCTTGAGAGGTTTTGCGTTTCCGCTTCCTATTACATATGTGCAATGCGTATGTCCGTATTCACCCAAAAGGCGGAAAGCTTTTGCCACATCGGTAATATAAATAAAATCATAATTCTGCACACCGGACGTAAACGAGGGGGATTCACCGGCAATTATTTTACGCAAAGTTGTATTGACAAGTCTTGGAGATAACTCTCCCGGTCCATATGAATTTGTAATGTTCGCCCATATAAGCTTTATTCCAAGCTGAGTTGCAACGCTGGCTGCCATTGTATGAGCCACAAGCTTACCGCTTCCGTATATGTATCCTGCGCCCGGCTTATTGCCATTTGTATAAACAGCAGCGATAGTTTCCTGTTCCATTATGCTACCTGCACACACAAAAGATGTACAGCCGATCTTATTGGCAGATCTGAGGCAATCTATCGTCCATTTGGCGTTTTCCAGTTGAAGGCTGCAGTTTGCTCTTGCCTCTCCTGCTGAACCTACCCATGCAAAATGATAAAAGACATCACTGTTTTTTACGCGTTCATCGGATTCTATATCCGCGATACTATCTATGCTGCAAGGAATAAATGTGAGCAAATCGCTTTCCGGTAAGTTTCCGCAACAGCCATTGAGATCAATAGCAACGACCTCAATATTTTTCGCAAGTAATTCCCTTACCAGTGCACTTCCTACAAAGCCGTTCGCACCGGTAACTATTGCTTTATTCAAGGATATGACCCCCTTTTAGATTTTGCGCTTCACAATCTTTTGCATATTGCTCGGCTGATTTTCTGTCCCAGTTGATATTAGTCTTTATTACTTTAGCCGGATTTCCACCGACTATTACATTTGTTTCGGTGAACTTCTTCGTTATGAGAGCCCCTGCCGCCGCAATGCTATTATCATTTAGAAATGTATTTTTCATAAATAAGACATTACAACAAACCCACACATGGTTTCCGATAATACAGCTTCCACCTTTGTTGATAAGTTGTTTTGTTGTAATATCGTAAATAGCGTGACCGTCTTCTGTCCTGAGCTGTATGCCAAAAGAAAACATACAGTTGTTGCCGATCTCTATTCTGTTTCCCGACTCAGGCAAAGTGAGCATAGCTCCGTTACAGCAAAAATTCTTTCCTATGTTTACTCGTCTGTTATTTACAGGTGTACTCATCAAAATACTGGTGTTTTTAATATCAGCACCTATATTTATATAGATTGAGTTACCCCCCCCGAAACCATAATATGGAAATTGTTAAATGAATACCCATCAACTATGGTAACAGTATTCCCGTCGCCATTGAACGTTATATCAAGTCCCTTGAAGTAATTTTCCGGAACTGATTGTTTTACTCCGTTTTTTACGAGAAAAACATTATTTGACATTAAATTTCTCCTGATAATCATCTATCTGTTTATTCATAACAGCATTTACATCTTCGCCGTTAAGATATGCCATAGTCCACTCTGCTACTTTTTCAAGTGCATCGCTTATATGCCATACAGGTTTCCAACCAAATACTGATTTCATTTTGGAGCAGTCGAGCTTCAGAAAATTCGCTTCATGCGGTGCATTTTGCTCTGCGCAGTTTATCCAACTGAGCTTTCCGTCGCATTTATCACAGAATTGCTGAACAAGCTCACCTGTAGTAACGCAATCACATTCATCGGGACCGATATTGTAGTTTCCGCTGTATCTGATATCCTGATACTGACGCATAGCGATCAAAAGATATCCATGGAGCGATTCGAGAACATGCTGATACGGCCTTGTTGAATGAGGATTTCTGATGGCAATATCCTTATTTGCTTCAAGTGCTCTCACGCAATCGGGGATAATTCTGTCATCTGAAAAGTCGCCGCCGCCTATTACATTGCCTGCTCTTGCTGTCGAAATGGCAGTGCGATCATCAGCGAAAAAGCTCTTTTTGTAGCTGCTTGTAACGAGTTCCGAGCATGACTTACTGTTTGAATACGGATCATAACCGTCAAGTCTTTCGTTTTCTCTGTAACCCCATTCCCATTCGCGATTTTCGTATACCTTATCGGTAGTTACATTAAGAAAAGACTTCACGCAAGGGAAAAGGCGTACACATTCAAGAATGTTTACAGTACCCATAACGTTAGTGTCATATGTATATACAGGATTTTGATAGCTTGTCCTTACTATAGGCTGAGCCGCAAGATGGAGCACGATTTCAGGCTGTGATTTTTCAAATGTCTTTTTAAGCAACTCGAGATCGCGGATATCTCCGATAACCGACGTGATCTTCTTCTCTATCCCACACACCTTGAAAAGTGAAGGATCTGTAGGCGATTCAAGAGAATATCCGGTAACATTAGCACCGAGTTTCTCCAGAATAAAACAAAGCCACGAACCTTTAAAGCCGGTATGTCCTGTTACAAGGACATTTTTGCCTTTGTAAAATGATAAATCCATGTTATTTAATTCCTTTCCTGTGCTATAAAACATAACGCTTGATGTCAGTCCCACTTTTTCCAGGGAGCATTGTTTTCGGAAAGAAGCTTCTCCAGATATTCTTTATCTCTCATCGTATCCATGCACTGCCAGAAGCCGTAATGCTTATAGGCGGAAATCTGATTTTCTTCTGCAAGCTTCTCGAGCGGCTCACGCTCAAATACAGTTGAATCGCCGTCGATATAGGCAAATACTTCCGGTTCAACAACCATAAATCCGCCGTTTATCCAACCGCCATCCTCTTTTTTCTTTTCAGCAAAAGCCGTCACGCCGTCCGTATCATCGATATTAAGCATACCGAAGCGTCCACCGGGCTGAATTGCTGTCATAGTTACATAACGCTTGTTTTCTTTATGAAATTCTAAAAGCTTGTTTACATCGATATCGCATACGCCGTCACCGTATGTAAGCATAAACGGCTCATCGCCGATGTATTTCTGTATTCTCTTTATTCTTCCTCCGGTCATTGTATTGAGTCCGGTATCTACAACGGTTACCTTCCACGGTTCAGACGTGTTATTGTGAATCTTTATTTTGTTATGATCTGTAAAATCGTATGTGATGTCAGAACGGTGAAGAAAATAATTCGAGAAAAACTCTTTTATCACGTGTTGTTTATATCCACAGCATATCACAAATTCGTTAAATCCGTAATAAGAATAGGACTTCATAATATGCCAGAGTATCGGCATTCCACCTATCTCAATCATCGGCTTTGGCTTCAGATGGCTCTCTTCCGATATTCTTGTGCCAAAACCTCCTGCTAAAAGTACGACTTTCATTGTAATAAATTCCTTTCTGTTTATATGACCTATTTCCAACGATAAACCATATTAGCCTGGTCTGCCGTGGTAATGCTGTAAAAACTCTTCCGCTCTGTCTGCAAGCGAAGCATATATTATTGTCCTGAACCATACTGTTCCATATGCATATGCGGTAAACACCCGACTGCTTTCGGCATCCGGTTTGTACCACGGTTTATCAGGACCTATATAATGCATTATCTTATACCTCGGAATACACCATTTCAGATGCGATAGTGTGTTTTCGGATATATGATCATTACAATTTCCATACACGTTGGTAATATCCTGCACATTCCATATTTGCGAAATGCGTTCAACACTGTTCTTAAAAACTTTGTTTAACACACATTGCTCAAAGCAATAATAATCCCCGCTCTGAAGCATTGCGAATACTTTGCTGCATAAGCCTTCTGTCCTGATCTTGCCTGTATCCATCAGCATTACTCCGGAATTGAAGTACTGCGATGAGTTATCCAGGCTCAAAAACCGACTGATATAATATTTATAACTCAGCAAAGTGCCATTAAGCACAAGGTTTGCTCCTGAATTAACAAGATATTGCATACACAAGTCGCTCACGGCAGCTATCGACTTTCCTGAAATATTACGGTTATATAACGCAGAAATATCAGTGTTTATTATCGTGTCGGAATCAAGATATACGAACCTGTCGTATTCGGCAAAAAATTCTGTCATTAAAAGGCATCTGAAGTAAACTTCAGCTGAAAAATAGCTTCTTAATCGGCATTCTTTTACTATATATGCCTGAGCACAATTTATTATCCGGATACTGATATTAGGCTTTCCAGCGGCAAGAGCACACAGATGCTTTTTGTTTAACTCCGATAGATTGCCTGCGTGCATGATCAGTATATCATAATTCTTACATTTATCCGAATTAGCTATCAACGAAAATACCGATACTCCGCAGAAAGGCGCAAACTGTTCGCTGCACGCATATGCAATGTTTACGCTTTCGGGGAAAATGCGTTTTATGCGCTTATCACGTGCATAGAAAAGCTCATTTATATTTGCTTCGCACTCCGGTAACGGCGCTGCCATCAGTGCTAATGCGTAGCATTTTTCCCACGCCTTGTGCAGGGTCGCGGACGCTCTTTCACTTGCATACCATGCCAGCTTTGACTGCTTTTTATAAAGCTCCATATAAAGCTGTTCTTTATTCGTTTCCATGTTAGTGTTTAACTCCGACATACTCATCATTCACACTTTTCGGCTGTCGATTTTTTTGTTTAATTATTTAAATAATTTTTTTCCGAGCCACTTGAATACCTTTAACTTATTGCCTATCCTTCCTAAAAGGACTGCCAACCGATAAGCACCGGACTGTTCAATAAGCGATACTCTGTTCTTGTAGAACTGCAATTCCTGTGAGTCTTCTTTTCTGTTGACAATTACGTTTCCGGAAGCGCTGCACGATAAAGCGGCAACAGACGCTTTTTCGAGCGTTATATATTGTTTGTCCGAAGAGTCTGCGTCCTTATAATTGTGCGAACAAACATGAAAATTGCCGGGATTATCCTGTCCGTAATAGGTATCGGCCACCGTTACCGAAGGTCCGAGCAACGCAAATCCGTTACTGAACAGATCGGTAGTACCATTCATTTTAACCCCGTATTTTACGCATATTATGTTAGTAATGCGCTCACCAAGCGGCATAAAAATGTTTTTATATCTTTCCTCAACAAATGTATTGATTATGCTTTTTATCACAGGATTTCCTTTTATGCCGCCGAAAATTTCTTCAGAAAATTCTGTTATATTCTTGTATGCAAAAAAGGCGTTGAAATATCTCAGGCTATTGAACGGACGCTCAATATCTATATTCTTTGTAATATAAATACCGCCGTTTTCATAAATATTCTCTAAAGCAAAATACGCACCAAGAAGCTTAAATTCTGAATTTTTGTAAGCTTCTTTTGTAAACCGGTTCTTGTTGACATCACAGTTGCTCTCGTTAAGCACAACGCAATTGCATTCATTAAATGCTTTTTCCTTTACAGAGTTTATGTCATCATCGCTGAAACCCGCACCAAATCCGTTCAGATATATTGTTTCGGGCATAGGCTCATCGGCAAGTTCGTTATAATCAGACAGCTTATTGTAAAGATCTTTTTCGCCTGTTATCAGCTTATTCTTACTGAAAACATCCCAGTTCTTTTTTATCTGTTCAACCAACTTATCGGTATAAATCCATCTGCTGATAAGATTATTTTTTATTCTTCTGGCTACATACAATTCAGCATATTCTCTGTATTTCGGATTGCAATTATCCATTGCATATTGCTCAGAAATAATGCTGTATTCAACAACATTCGGAGAATATCCGCCTACAGTGGACTGAGTGCGTCTGAAATAATTGTATATCGGTCTGTCGGCACTCCTGATCACCTTAGCGTACGAATGCACCACGGGTAGCCACGCAACATCGTCAAAATTTGTATTTTCCGGAATAGGACCGACCTTTTCTATAACTTCATCTATAAGCGACTTTTTATATAAGCGTCGCCAATAATCAGCACCCGTAAGAATAAGCTCACCCGTAGTGACAGCTCTTTCTCCATCTCTGCCCATTATTTTAACTGTGTTATTCTGAAGATTGACAAAGTTAAAATAGCCGTAGACTACATCAGCCTTATAATATTCTGCCCTGCCGTGAAGCCATGTAAGTGCGTGCTTTTCAACGATATCATCAGAATCGCATATATATAAATACTGACCTCTCGCTTTGCTGATACCGTAATTTCTGCCTGTACCGACAAAGTTACTGTGTTCGATGGTATATACGAATACCTTGTCGGGATACTCCTGCGCGTATTCTTCAAGTATCTCAAGCGAATTGTCCTCTGAGCCGTTGTTTACCGCAATGATCTCATAGTCTTCAAAGCTTTGATTTATCAGGGAATTCATACAAAGTCTGAGATGCTCGGCAGAATTGTAGACAGGAATGAGCACTGAAATAATAGGAGAATCACTCATCGTTGTTTACACCGCCTTCCAGATAAATCAGTTCTTCTTTAAGCTCGTTCATTGTGGTCGGATGGAATACTTGTAGCTCATCCTTATTGTAAAGTTCTAACAGCTTATCGTAGAACTCACGGAACTTAGGATTTCTGACATGTACATTTTTACCAAGCAACATAAGATCAAAAAGATTGATGGTCCTAAACGGTTTGTCGAAAACCAACCCGGCCGTGAACGCAGAGGTAGAGGAAACAGTAATAAACACCTTGTCGCTGAGGTCTGAATTCATAACAGTCATTTCCCATGGTATCTTTGAGTTTTCAACGATCTTATAGCCTTCCTTGGAGAAACGATTTATATTATTTCTGGGATGCATCTTCACTATAAGATTTTCCTTGCCGACAGCCTTTGCTATAAACTCCACAAGATCCATATCGGTCGATGAAATGCCATCCCAAACGAAGGCCTCTTCAAGGAAAATATACTTTTCTTCCGGAAGAGAATTGCTGCCAAAGATATCGTTAAACATTGTTTTCGTTTTTTCTTTCCTATAGTTTATCTTTGGTATCATATTTATCGGACAGATATGTGTATTCGCCACGTGTAACTCAGGCTGATAAAGAAGGATCTCAGAAACGTGCTTGATGAATGCATTCTCCTTGTAGATATTGTGATTCAAGAAATCGGTCTTGCATTCTTCAAGATGATCGATAAGATATGTACTGAGTCCATCCTCGAAAATATGTACTTCCGGGCGCATACCCATCTTCACCATATTATAATAATAGAGCTTATTATAATCATCTGCGACAGCAATGTAGAAATCCGTGTATACTTTACCGAGATCCGGCAACAATACGTATTTCTCGGGATAAAGCATCATAAATGTCTGCTCTTGCTTAGTGGCACGTCGCCATTCAAAATATGTTTCCGGAGTGTCATCCGATATGTATATATTACGGAATATTCCGGCAGCTTCAAGACCTTTAGTGAATTTTGAAAAATCTGTAGCCTTAGAAAGCATTATATCTGCTTTTACATTCTTCAACAACGTTGTTTTAATATTCACTGCATTAAGTAACTGGAACACAGTTACGCATCTGAAAAGCGCGACTCTTTCATGTGGCTGTTTCTTTAATGGTGAATACTCAACCGCCGGTAAAACCGGTTCTGTTACATTTACATGGAAAATTTTTGTTTCTTCTGCATCATATTCATCTCTTACTCTTGCAGAAAAGCTGTATGCGCCGGCATAGGTAAATGAATATGTAACCGTATCCTTTTCGGAGAAATTATGCAGGATAGCGAAGTTTTTGCTTCCGGGCGTTTTTATACCAAACTGATATTCAACATTTCCTACATTATTTTTAGCAGAAGCAGTAATAGTAACAGTATCCTCTACCAAAGCTTCAGTTTTATCGATAGTGGAATTATTTATTATCTTTCTCTTGACCGGGAGGAAATGAAAAATCTTTTTAATATTATCAACAGATCTTTTTGTTTTGTCTACCTCTTCTTCTAACTGTTTGACAGAAGTGTTATTTATCATGCGTGATAAAATAACTTCATAGAATGGGCATAATTTTGCGTGCTTCCAGAAAAGATCCGCATGATCGCTTTCAACATAATCCCATGGTTTTTTTCTTCCGCAGTAATGGAATACATAAGGATTTTCTCTTGATAAAAGGTATTCTTCTTTTAATTCTTCGGTGGCATTCTTTAATATATGTTGAAGTCTGTATTCTTCACCGGACATTACATTCCAGCGCATATCAAGGATCTTGCGCTTATCCTGACATATCATGTTCAATACATCCTGGTCGAATAGTTCCCATTTATATCCGGCGCAAATATCCAGACAACTGTCCAGCGTGAAATCTTTGCGAAATTCTTTTAGATTTACAAGCAAAGTACCTGCCTGAAAATAGTCATCGGGGTTTTTCATCTTGACTATATCATCGAGATACGGTGTCCATTTTGTATTCATATGGTAGCAAGTGATAAGGTTTGCATCACGAGCTGCGGCAAGGTAACAGTCAGAAATATCCATATTATAGAGATCTGCTATATCAGTATTTACTACCATATCGCAGTCAAGATAAACTACCTTGTCGTAATTCTTCATAATATCTAAAAGGAAAAATCTGAAATAGGTTTCTATTGCCAATCCCTGTGTGTGGAGAGTTCTGCCATTGAGATATTTGTTAGTATCAACAAAACGCACAGAAATATTTCCGGCATTCATATGCTCCGATATAAGTTTTTTGTTATTATCGGAAATATCCTTGTTGAGAACAAGGATATCATAGTTATTGCTGCTTTTTGCATTGTCGATTATCGACTGAATAAGAACCGAAACATACGGCGCATACTCATTGCTTGAGGACATGGCTAAAGCAATGTTGTTATTATCGAAGGCGGGCTTCAGAAATATCTCTGTATCGTTTTCGATATTTTTTGAATAACCATTTATTCTTGTATTTTTTCTGTTGTATTTTCGCATTTGACAATCACTTCCAACCATCTTTAATTATTAAAATCCGCCGTATCTGTTTTTAAATTCATTGAAGCTCTGAAGGTTCCGATCCTTTTCTGCAAGGATTATATCGGTTTTGCCAAGTTCTTCAATAGGCCATTTAACGTTTATATCAGGATCATTCCACATAATACCGTCATCATATTCGCCGTAGAACTTTTCCGCGCACTTATATGATACTATCGAAGGTTCCAGAACAAGATATCCGTGTCCGCAATAGCCGGGCACAAGTAATTCTTTCTTGTTTTCTTCAGACAGATAAAATCCCTGCCATTTACCGAAATCGGGAGAATCCTTCCTAAGGTCTACAACAATATCGAACACTTTTCCGCTCACGCAACGAACAAGCTTTGCCTGTGGCTGCTCACGCTGAAAGTGTATGGCTCTTATGACACCTTTATGAGAGTTAGTGTAGAACACTTCTTTAAGATCATGAGTTATGCCGTTAGCCTCAAACACTTCTTTGGAATAGTCCTTGATAAAATAACCGCGTTCATCATACGCTACAAAGGGATTAACCAGAATAAGTCCTTCTATTTCTGTTTTTTCAAAGGAAAACTTCTGTATCATTTTTTAGTTCCTCCATATAATTATTCATTATTTTAACATCAAAATATCCTTTGAGCAATGCCGCTCCTGTAGAATTGATCGTAATAAGCCGTTCGGGTCGCTTATTAAATACAAAGGGCAAAAGCTCAGAAGGAAATTTTTCATGTATTACCGTAGCCGATTTATATCTCGACTCATAATCCAAAAGATCATCGGGATGCGGTTTTATTATTACTTTTTCATTTTTCAACACATCTCCGATTATATAGTCATATACCTTTTCCTGCTTGCTCAACGACATATTGCCAAGCACCGAAAAATGCTGAGTAAGCAGTATAATACTGTCGTTATCGGCTGAATAAGTTTTATCAATAAAAAATGAAACGATCTCCTCTCTGAGATCATCGTCAAGATGCTGCAATTCTGCGACCGGATCAAAATTGATAAATCTGTCCGCACTCACGTCTTTTGTCTGAGAGGCTTTATGACAAATCACTTTTTTTATATACTCGTTCTCCAATGAAAACAAACCGTATCTTTTGGCAATTTCGGCGTGAACCGGGAATTGTCTGCTTAAAGTACGATACATTTCTTCATCTCTTGAAAGCATACCGGCTGCATCTTCAAAAGCGATGAATGGCTTCTTCATACTTATGAGATAAAGCGAAAAATAGAAATGCGCGCCTGCACAATAAACCTCTTCAAATTTATCGAGCCTGTATTTTACATCTTTTTTATATCTATATGCGATATCTCTCATGATCGTCCGATCGTTACTGTGAGGTATAAGCGTATATTTCAACAATCTGACTTTTTTAAACAGTTTCATTTTCTGTAGCTGTTTATACTGCGGAAACTTGTCCACAATAAAGTCCGGCAGAACAAGCACCGCTTCCTTGTCTTTCGTATAAACGAGATGATGGACCATACACTCCAGAAGCTGAAAAGTACTTATAGCGTGATATAAAATCATAATTGTTTCTCTATCCGGTCTATTAAATCCCGAGGATCATCAAGGCACATACAATGTCTGTACGCTTCTATGTCCCGTTCATTTTTGAAACCGAAGCCATACGTCACTCCTGCAAAATCCAAGCCGGACTGCGCAGCTCCTAAAGCGTCATAAAGACTGTCGCCTATATACAAAGCGGTGTCCGGTGTAATTGAAAGAGTATCCAGGCATTTATTTATGATATCGGATTTTGACAGTTTATCGTTATCATCAATACCGTATATAACATCAAAGAATTTGCCTATATTCAATATTTTTACGATATCGTGCGCAAAATCCTCTCGTTTTAGCGTTGCAATCGCTAATTTATACCCGTTATTTTTCAGATAAGTAAGAAGCTGCGATATGCCATCATACATTTCAACTTCTTTGAAACCATTTTCGGAATAATAGTGTCTGTAATGGTCGACAGCAATTCTGACCGAACCTTCATCCAGCCCGAATTTTGTTGCAAACACCTCAGACAGCGGAGCGCCTATCGCCGCGCCGACAAGTGCGTCATCAGGCAAAGTCAGTCCCATTTGCCGTGCAGCGTAGGTGTATGAGTTGAAAATACCTTCATATGTATTAACCAACGTACCATCCATATCGAAAATTACAGCTTTGTATTTCTTCATAATGATTTTTATTCCTCGCAATATTTTGATGGAGTGATAAATACTATATTCATCTTTCGATTAAGCTCTTTTATCTGATTTTGTATATCGGCGTTTTTCGTGTCAATTAAATCATCGTTTACACTTATTCCGCCCTCTATCATAGAGATATAATTTTTATTCGTGTATTTATCATACCCGTCAAAACCTGCAAGATAAATATTTCTGACGCCCATATTAAAGAACAATCTCATCGCCATCACTCCGGCGTTATCACTTTCTTTTGCAGATGTGCTGATAAGGTCATAATAGTTTACAAGGTATGTGCCGTCAAATGCAGAAATATCATTTTTAAGGTTAGATGTGGAAATCACGGTATATCCTGCAGATGTATCTATATTTTCAATACGTTTTACATTACTTATGAAAACAGCATCTATAAGCTTTTTGTCATAAGCAAAATTTATCGATACTACGAATGGCGATTCTTCATTTATAAATTTGTTTATTTGTTCCGTATAATCACTCAGAGATTTGCCGGGAGCTATGAGCATAACGCTACGATCAGCTATCCGGTTTTGAATTTCACGGATACTCTGTTTGTCGTCAATAGCTATACGTTTAAAATCGTTATACCTTGTTTCTATCATCGAAGGATTATATAGATGCCGTTCATGCTTCGGCAACGATGAAAGAATGCCGTTTATATCTTTCATCGAAAGGGTCTGCTTGTTTAAAAGATATTGTGCGTAATTAGGATGGCACATATTTACCGACGCTATGAAATACGCAACCGAATAGCCCCATGGATGCTCTTTATAGATTTCACTTATGTATCTGTCGTATATCTCCATAACAGATACAACATCATATCTGGCAACTACATTATCGTTGATATACTGTGTTATAAGTTCGGTGCACAGATTGCCCGCCCCTCTTCCCATACCGTACACGGATGAGTCAATGATAATATCACGCTTTGTCGGGAGAGTAACAAGAGCCTGAGCGTTTGAAAAAGCAAGTTGCAGGTTATTGTGCGAATGATAGCCTATTTTTACAGAGCTGTCAAGATTATTATCCGCCATATAAAACAGATGCAACAAATCATCCTGATAGAGCGTACCCATTGTGTCAACAATATAGAATGCATATGGATTCATCTCATTGACTTTTTCGACAAGCTGCAGAAACTCATAGTCTGTATATGAAACAGTTCCTACAGGCTGCATGAATACCTTGTAGCCTTTTGCCATAACCTCATATCCGAATTTGAACGCCTCTTCGATCTGATTATTATGGAAAGTAACTCTTATGCCCTCTACACCGCTGTGATCACACGCTGATATCTCATCTATAGATATATCGCCATATGCTACCATAGCTACATAAAGTACATTATCAGACTTGTTTTCTATGCATGCATTTACATTTTCTACTGAAGCAAACAATGAGCAGTCGATATCATTTTTACCGGATTTCAGAAATCCGCACTCCACTATATCGACACCTGCATTTGAAAGGCGTCTGATAATTGATTTTATTCTATGATTGCCAAATTTGAAGTTATTTACATAACCGCCATCTCTAAGCGTACAATCTAATACCGAAATACTCATTTTAAGCGTTTCTCCTCAAATTATTCAGTCTTGAATTTTGAATTGAATATTGCGTCGGCAATAACAAAGTCATCGTCGTCATTGATATCACAGGCTTCGATCTTATTTACTTCTATAAGGAACGGATTATCGGATATACGTCTGCCTTTATTGAGTATCAGATCCGATGTATACACATAAAGTCCGCAGGTTTCTGTATATATATCCGGAAGATCCTGAGTACGCGGTATGCTGTCGAGAGTGTAGTTAAGAGGCTTTCCGTCCTTCCATAAAAACTCCTTAAGCATAGCAACCGAATGAGCTGACTCGTACTTGCCGCTGACAACAGCTTCAACGCCTTTTTCTATACTTTGCGCTGTCATGAACGGAGCGGTTGCATGAGTGAGAACATAAACATCCGCTTTTACCAGCTTTGCAAAACTTGACAAAACTTCGTTAAACGATGTTGTAGACAAGTCGTAATACGGATCTCTCTTTAAGAACAGTATTCCTTCAGGGAGATAATCTTTTATCCTCTCATCACTGCAGTACACATATATCTCATCAATCCCATGCGTTTTGCTCAAGGTCGACAAAATATAAGAAATAAGCGGTTTTCCGTTAGTAAACGGTTTGATATTCTTCAGCGGAAGTCTTTCGCTGTTAAGCTTGATCGGGACAAATGCTACAGTTTTCATAAAGTTCCCCTTAAATCATATAGAATTTTATTAGGCAACTGCTCAAATCTGCAATACCGGGTATTCCGACACCGATATGTAAATATATCGATCGCTCTTAAGCAGCCGAAAATTGTCAAAACAAATACAATAATGCCATAAAATGCAGATTTGACGCGTTAATTTACAAATTTTATTGTACCATAAACAAAGACTTATGTCAAGAAGCAACATTACAGGTGCGATCCGGTTATTATAGCCAAACCATGCAAAATACAAATTGCCTGTCACAAGTTCTTATCAATGGTTATAGTATACCTGAAGCCATCCCGGTGATTCAGATTGTAGAAAAAGTCCGTTATTTTAAAAAGCGCTTATCCTCAATCCCTATCCCTTTAAGTACACTCTGATGGCTTTGCTTACAACTTTTGTTGATAAACTAAATTTCAAGCTTCAAGCGGCAACAGTTTTCATCAAAGCGCATCAGATCATCTTGTCTTCTCCATTATCATCCCCACCACCTGCTCGGCTGTCGTACCCACACAGTCAATGGTAATATCCGCATAACGGTTGTAGTAAGCCTCACGCTCTGCGATTATCTCTGCTACCGTTTCACCCGGGCGGCAGGCAATGCCGCGCGTTTTTATGTTCGTAAGGCGGCGGATAAGCTCCTGCTCGTCCACTCTGAGATATACGCAGATGCCGTTTTCTTTGAGATGTGCCATGCCTGCGGCTGAAAATACGGCTGAACCGCCAGTTGCGATTATTGCCTTTTTATCGTTTATTGACAGCAGTGCCTGTTCCTCCGCCTGCTTAAATCCATCAAGTCCGCGCTCATCGATTATGTCCTGGAGCTTCGCTCCCTGCTGTTTTTGAATAACAAGATCTGCGTCAACAAAGTCGTAACCCATTGATTTTGCAAGCAGTACACCTACGGTGCTTTTGCCTGCGCCGGGCATTCCGATAAGTATTATGTTTTTCATTTTTGTGTCCTTCTCTTTTGTTCTTTGTATCAGCCGTTATTGGCTGTCATTACTTTCTCATAGTAGTACCAGTTATCACCGAGCGATGAAGTTTCGCTGTCGGAAATATCCGTCGCTGAATAGACAAGCTGTTTTGTATTGCCGCTGTTGAAGCTGAAACGCACTGCATTATCCTGCTTTTCTACGCCGTAACAGTAAGTATGGCACAATACATCAAGCTCCTCCGTCAGCTTATCATAAAGCGGCTCGCCGTTTTCATCAGCCTTTATGACCGACTTTTCAAAAAGTCCGCCGTGAGCGGCTGTAATTTTATACTCGGCAATATCAGTACCTGTGCTTATAATGCTGTCAAGTATAGCGGAATACTTCGACTTTACCTGAAGTATCTCACGCTTTTCACACTCGGCGATCCCTGCCCTAAGACAAATATCCCTCAAAAAGAACGAGCCTATCAGCAGTACAAATACTCCGACAATTACAACGGCAGTTATAACTTTACGCTTTACACTTTTTCTTTCAGCCACCATGCTCACCTGCCTTGTCAATATCCGCCGACTGCATAGCCTCCAGCGTGTCTTTGAGCAACGTCAGCGGACCGCCGAGCTTATCCACTCCGTTCACACGGAAATTCGGCTTGTCTGAAGCAACATCCAGCATCATAGCCTTACCGTATTTTCCGCCGACAGCAGAAATACGCTCCATTGTCTTCGCGTTGATCTTTTCCGGATAGAACAACATCGAATCCCCGCTTTGTATTATCTCGGTAAGGTGCATCATACGGGCAAGCCGCCTAAGCTTTGCGACCTCGATAAGTCCCTCTACAGCTTTCGGAACATCGCCGTAACGATCGATAAGCTCATCTGTGACATCGTAAGCATCATCGTCATTTTCAATCATCGCTATCTTTCTGTAACAGTCAACTCGCTGTGCCTGATTTGAAATATACTTCTCGGGAATGAACGCATCGACCCTGATATCCACCAGACATTCGGGGGTGATCTCAGGCGCTTTGCCCTGTTGTTCAAGTATTGCTTCATTAAGAAGCTTTATATACATATCATAACCGACAGATGCCAAGTGTCCCGACTGGCTCTGACCGAGGACTGAGCCTGCGCCCCTTATTTCAAGGTCCTTCATTGCTATCCTGAAGCCCGAGCCGAAGCGTGTAAACTCCCTTATAGCATCGAGTCGCTTAGTTGCGACCTCACTCAGCACCTTGCCGCGTTTGAACGTGAAATATGCATATGCACGGCGGTTTGTACGTCCGACACGACCTCTCAGCTGATGGAGCTGGGCAAGTCCCATACAGTCTGCATTCTCAATGATAAGCGTGTTGCAGTTAGGAACATCAACGCCGGTTTCGATAAGCGTTGTGCAGACGAGCACATCTATCTCACCCTCGATAAGCCTTCTCCATACATCGAGCAGCTCTTCCTCGCTCATTCTGCCGTGCGCTATGCCGATATTGGCATCAGGCACCATAGAATGAATATCGGCGGCGCAGGAATATATACTTTCTATGCGGTTATGAACATAATATACCTGACCGTTTCTGCGCAGCTCCTTGCTAATCGCCTGTGCTATTACTCCCCTGTCGTGTTCTACCACATAGGTTGTTATCGGGTGGCGGTCGCCGGGCGGAGTTTCAATGACACTCATATCGCGTATTCCGGACATCGCCATATTGAGCGTTCTCGGAATAGGGGTTGCGGATAAGGTCAGCACATCTACATTTGTGAATGCCTCTTTCAGCTTTTCCTTATCGTTTACGCCGAAACGCTGTTCCTCGTCTATAATAACAAGTCCGAGATCCTTGAACTTCACATCATCCTGCACAAGCCTGTGAGTTCCGACAACAAGGTCAAGCTCACCCTCTTCAAGCTTTTTAAGGATAGCTTTCTGCTCCTTTGCGGTGCGGAAACGGGATAACAGCTCAACTCTTATGTTGAAGCCCTCCATACGCTTTAAAACAGTCTGATAGTGCTGCCATGCCAGTACGGTGGTCGGCACTAGAATAGCACACTGCTTACCGTCACCTATACACTTGAATGCGGCACGGAGCGCAACCTCAGTCTTGCCAAATCCCACATCTCCGCACAACAGTCGCTCCATAGGGGCAGTACGCATCATATCATGCTTTATCTCTTCTATGCATCTGAGCTGATCGTCCGTTTCCACATAGCTGAAACGGTCCTCAAATATATGCTGTTGCTCGGTGTCGGGCGAGAACGCAAAGCCCTTTGCTTTCATACGGCGCGAATACAGCTCGATAAGCTCCTTCGCCATCTCCTGCGTTGCCGCTTTCGCCTTTATCTTCGCCTTTTTCCATGTGTCCGTACCGAGCTTATTGAGCCTTACCGTGTCCGCGTCACCGCTTCCGATATAGCGTGAAATAAGATCAAGCTGGGTTACGGGAACGTAAAGCACGTCCGCACCTGCGTATTTTATCTTGATATAGTCCTTTGATATCTTGTCCGCTGTGAGCTTCTGTACACCCTCAAATACGCCTATACCGTAAGAACCGTGTACGACTAAATCGCCCTGCGAGATATCACTAAGCGAACGTATCTGCGCACCCTTCTTGAACTTCTTTTTAGGCGTTGCCGTTTTTGAAGAAGATGCACTCGTTCTTGTGATAACGGCGATCTTCTCCTCGGGATATTCAAAGCCCGCCGATATTATGCCCTCTACTACGGTTATTCTTCCCAGATAGAATTTCTTGGGGCTTTTTGCGTAGTCTGCCTGATATCCGCTGTCACGCAGGTCGTCCGCAAGTATTTTTGCCGCCTTGTCCGTACCGCCGAATATAACGCAGGTATAGCCGTTCTTCTTATAGTTGTCAAGCTCCTCACACAACAGCTTGTATTCACCGCTCCACGGAGAAAGCTGTATTGAATCGACTTTCAGGATATCACCGAGGTCAATACCGCCGCCTCTTATGAACGTATCCATATAGATACGCACGTTATTCTTGACAGCGTCCTGATATTCAGCCTTGCTCATAAGGTATCTGTCGAGTCCCTTACATAGAACTCCGTCGTCGGTGAGCAGTTTGAGATCCTCAAGATGAGCTGATATCGCACCCTTTGCAGACTCTGCGGCGGTGAATGATTCACATACTATAAGCGTATTTGCATAATCGAATATACTTCCCGCCGTCTTGTAGCACAACGGGAAATATCTTGCAAGACAGCATACCGATAATCCGTCACGCAGTCTTGCTATGTCACGTCTTATACGCTTTGCCGCTTCATCGTTTTTCTTTTTGTTCTTCTCGGTCTTTTCAAGAAGTGTCTGCAACACCTCCGGCAGAACGCCCTCTTCAAATATAGTTTCTCCGCAAGGCGTTATACTGACGCTCTTTACAGTGTCAATTCTTCTTTGCGTATCTATATCAAACGATGCCACCGTGTCTATTTCATCGCCCCACAGCTCAATTCTGACGGGAAAATCACTGCTGACAGGATAGATATCCGCAAGCGAGCCGCGGAACGAGAACTGTCCCTTGCCCTCTATCATATCGCAACGTGAATAGCCTGCGGCAAGAAGTGTTTTTGCAAGCTCATCAAGCTTTATCTCATCGCCCGCTTTCAGCGTTACGGTGTGCTTTTTCAGCACGTCTTTCGGTACAGTGAGCTGTACCGCCGCTTCCGATGATGATATTATCAGCTTTACCTTACCCGAAAGCGCCGCCGACAGCGTTTCTATCCTTCTGTGCTCATATTCCTGTGACTGCGCCTCGGTATCGGTAAGCGTCAGATCTGAAGCGGGAAACTGATATGCGGACATATCCCCGCACATTGTGTTTATATCCTCGGTGAGCTTTGCGGCTGACGCTTCGCTCTCGGTTATGACAAGTATCGGGGAGGGTATCTTTTCATAGCTCAGTGACGCTAAAAAATGTGCCTTGTGTATATGCGAAAGTCCCGTCACCAACAAGGGGACGGGTTTATCGCTCAAAATATGATCGACTGACTTTTTATACTCGGTCAGCGTGTCAGCCATATTTTTAAGAAGTTCCATATTGCCTTTCTTTCTTACGAGTTGTACTTGTTCATCGCCATATCTATCTTGCCGGCAACAATAAGCTTTGCGGCTTCGGCAGCATTGTCAAGCGCCTTTTCCAGGTTCTCGCCGTCTTCCTTTTTGAAGCCCGACAGTACCCAGTCCGCAAGCGGAAAATCAGGGTGCGGCTTTGCACCGACACCTATCTTTACGCGGGGAAAAGCGTCACTGTTTGTGAGCAGTATAATGCTCTTTATGCCGTTATGACCGCCGTCACTGCCTTTTCTGCGTATCCTTGTCCTACCGACATCAAGCGAGATATCATCGTACATTACAAGTATATTCTGAGGTGCGAGCTTATAGAAGCTCATAGCCTCACTTACCGCTTCGCCGCTGTTGTTCATAAAGGTTGACGGCTTCATTAAAAGGCAGTGCTTGCCCTCTATCATGCAGTCCGCTATCAGCGACTTGAATTTCAGCTTTTTTATCTGCACGCCGAGCTTTTCGGCAAGTGTATCTACCGCCATAAAGCCTGCGTTGTGGCGCGTGTTCTCATACTGTGTACCGGGGTTTCCGAGTCCCACTATGAGATATTCGACAGCGCCCTGCGGTGCAGGCGCTCTGCCTGCGGCTATCTTATCAAATATATCGGATAATGACATTTTTATTTGTCCTTTGCTTTTGCTGTTGTCACAGATTTTCTGAGGTAAGCCGTTACAAGTCTGCTCATCATTCTTGCAGCCTTTTTACTTGCAGGCTTTTTCATTCTCCACGTCCAGTTTCCTCCGACAGTCGATGGAACGTTCATACGTCCCCTGCCGTCAATGCCGAGGATATCCTGCATGGGTATTATCGCAAGGGCGGCGGGACTTGAGTAAACGCTTCTTATAAAGCTTACATTCTTGTGCTCCAAGAAGTTTGCGTTTATGTAGCTCTTTGCCATCTTTGCCGCCTTAGAATCTGCGGATCTGAGCCAGCCCATTATAGTATCGTTGTCGTGTGTTCCTGTATACGCAACGCAATTATTCACATAGTTGTGGCACAGGTGCGTATTGTCCTGATATTCGTTATTGAAGCCGAACTGTAAAACTCTCATACCGGGGAAGCCGGTATCGCTGAGAAGCTTTTTAACGCTGTCGAATATATCGCCTAAATCCTCTGCTATGATATTTACATCGCCGAGCTGTTCTTTCACCGTGTTAAACAGCTTCATACCGGGACCCTGCTTCCACTCACCGTATTCCGCCGTTGTTGCGTCCGCGGGTATAGCATAGTAAGTATCAAATGCGCGGAAGTGGTCTATTCTTACCATATCGAACAGCTTCATAGCGTGGTCTATTCTCGCGATCCACCAGCTGTAGCCGTCACGCTCCATAGCGTCCCAGTTGTACAGCGGGTTGCCCCACAGCTGTCCTGTAGGCGAGAAATAATCGGGTGGTACTCCCGCAACAAGAGTAGGTCTGAGCGAGATATCCATAGTGAACAGCTGAGGATCTACCCATACATCGGCGCTGTCCATCGCCGCATATATCGGAATGTCGCCTATTATTGAAATACCATTCTTGTTCGCATATGCTTTCAGCTTGTTCCACTGGGTAAAGAACATATACTGTACAAAGCGGTGGAACTTTATCTCCTCTATATGCTCTTCCTTGAATGCGGCGAGCGCTTCTGGCTTTCTGAAACGCAAGTCCTTATCCCACGTCAGCCATGAGCGCAGCTCGTTATTCTGCTTTATCGCCATAAACAGCGCATAATCCTCCAGCCACCAGCCCTGCTCCTGCACAAATGCAAGATAAGCGACATCTTCCTTGAAAGAGAAGAACGCCTTATGCAGAAGCTCGTTCTTCTGCGCTATCACCTTTTCATAGTCGACCGCAGACGGATCTTCGCCGTACTCTCTGCCTTTTATATCATCGGGTATAAGAAGTCCGAGCTCGACCAGCTCCCACAGGTCGATAAGCAGAGGGTTTCCTGCGAATGCCGACGGCGACTGATACGGAGAATCCGCATAGCCTGTCGGGTGAATAGGCAGTACCTGCCAGTACTTCTGCCCTGCCGCTTTAAGCCAGTTGACAAATTCAAACGCCGGTTTTCCGAGCGTTCCTATGCCCTCGTTTGCAGGAAGGCTTGTTATATGGAGTAATACTCCGCTGCTGCGTTTAAGTTCCATAATATCGCCTTTCGGAATTAAATCTTACTTTTCGTCATTCATACTTGTTCTGAACGGAGCAACAGGTATTCCGTTCTTGCCGTACAGCGTAACATCGCCGTAATTTGTCCAAAGATAACGTACATAAGCGGGCTTTTTGACCTCGTCTGCATAAACGCTTATTGTTCCGTCCTCGCCTATTACGGCGCACGCAGGCTTATAGTCCTTATCAGCACCTGCAACCTCAAAGCCTGTTATACCGTTGTCGCCCTTTATGTCAAAGCCGCTCTCGGCGTGGTCAAAGCTTATTACCGCTCTGTCGCCCGATACTGTCATATTCTTATATACAGGACCGAATGCTTCTGTTTCGTTGTCGCCGTAAACATGGTGCATAGCCTGTAAGTACAGTCTGTGACCTACCGGTACTTTATTCTTGGGGTGTATCTCGTTGAACTCGCCGCAGTCAAGGATAACTGCGATACCTGTATTCTTGACCGTCTTGAAGGTACGCATCTGCGCCTCTCTTATAAGGCACCAGTGCTTCCAGTCGGGGTCGGCTTTATAGCGGTGCATCGGGAGCTGTACAAACATAAACGGAAGCTCATCATCGCCCCAGTCATCTCTCCAGAGCTGAATAAGCGCCTTGAACAGCTTGAAATATGTCTTAGGTCTGTTGTCATCGGTTTCACCCTGATAGTAGATAACACCCTTGATAGTATACGGGCATACACGCTTTACCATACTGTCATAAAGCGCTGTAGCGTGGAAAGGATTTAAAGGTGTCATAGGACCGGGATACTTGCTGACACCGCAGTAAGCCTGACACTCGTCCCATGTTCCGTCGGGGTGTGCACTGTAGAACTCTACCGACTTCTTCTGCCACTCCTCCTCATACTTTACATAGTCGAGGTACTCCTTGTCCATTTCTTCTCTTGAACGACCTGCTACCGCATTATCAAAGTCATCAAGATAAGCCTTAAGGTCGGTATCTTTTTCAAGTGACTCACGGCTCATCCAATAGCTTGCGCTTGTGCCGCCCCAGTTACAGCCGATTATTCCGACGGTAACGCCCAGTCTGTCCGCAAGCTCCTTGGCATAGAAATACGCAACTGCGCTCCACGCTCTTGCACTTTCACAGTCAAAGCAGCTCCAGCCTGTGTTTTCTTCGTCACGGAAGAACTTTTCGTCCATATTGCAGTTCTTCTGTGTGTAGTAGTAACGTACATTCTCCGTCTTGTCGTTTGCAAGATGTTCCTTGCCGCCCGTGCAGTTCTGAAGCTCAAGCTCCATATTGCTCTGACCGCCTGCAAGCCATACCTCGCCTATCATAACGTTACCGAACACGATAGTTTCGTCACCGTTGCTTATCTTCATCTCGTAAGGACCGCCCGCTTTCATTGCAGGAAGCGTAACGCACCACTTCTCATCGGCTGCCTGCGTTACGGCAGTGTTTCCGCATATAGAAACTATTATGCTTTCGCCGTCCTTACCTGTGCCGAATACTCTTACATTCTTATCTCTCTGGAGAACCATATTACTGCTGAATACCGCAGCCGCTTTAAATTTAGCCATTGTTTTTCCTTTCACTTGACATTTTCGTTTTTCTTCTTGTGTTTTGCTTTGGCAAGAACCTTCTGTATGTCTTGTCAGACCTGTCCGGTTTTACTGTTCTGTCAGTTACAAAAGCAGGTGCGGGCAGATCTTTATTTATAAGAGAATCATACAAATTCTCATCTTTTTCATCGGACAGTACATACCGTTTTGTCCAAAGGTATTCCCTGTCTGCTTTCTTTTCAAACCTTACCGTTACCTTTATCGAGTGCTTATTACAGTGCATGACCGCCATATAGTTCATCGGTCTTAGCCACACAAGCTTGCCTTTCAGCGTAGCGGGCTTTCCGCATATCGGGCAGACGTATCGGTTAAGCGGCGACAATCTCGGCACACTGTTCATACGGGCGGTCTTTACTGTTCCGTACGATGTCTGACATATTCTCCTAAAAGGATTTGTATGTGCATAGTCGACCTTTCTCTGCCACTCTATTTCACTCGGTATATTATTTATTTTAGTAAGGACAAGTGCTGTGTAGTATGCATCATTTATTGCGCTGTGGTAATCAAGCTCCTGCTGCACGCCGGTGATCTCGACCGCCGACTGAAGTGTTATCTGCGGACGATCAATATCATACTGCCTTGTCATGAGCGGCTGAAGATTGAACCAGTCGGAAAGCCAGCTTACATCATAGTTGTAAAACAAACACTGTCCGCGCAATGTCGGTATATCATCGGGTCCCCATGTTGCTATAATGCTGTCCCCGAAGCCCTCGCACCACTGTCTGAAACGCTCCATGACGATCACCAGATCATCTGCATCCTTAAGATCGTCCTTTGTTATGCCTGTCAGCTTCTTTATTCTGCCTTTAAGCTCCGTATAATATCTCGGCTTTACAAATTCCGAAAAGAAATTTTCACTTATCTTTCCGTCGGTAACCGCCACAGCGCCTATCTGTATTATCTCTACCTGCAACACCTTAGTGCCCGCTATCCGCGTTTTTTCCTTGCATACAGGTTGACTCCATTCCATATCAAGCACAATGTATGTCACCCGTGCGCCTCCCTTCCGTATATCATATAATATAACACTCAAAGCCCCGCATAGTCCTGCGGGGCATAAGTATTTATATCGCGACTTCTATTTTCTCGTTGAAATCGTGATATTTATAGTCTTTCAGCGTAAAGCTGTTTTTAGTGAATTTATAGAAATCGGTTATATCCTCGACCGCCATTTCAGGTGCGGGATACGGCTCTTTCTCAATAATACGCTTTACTGCGTCAATGTGTCTGTCATAGATATGAGCGTCCGCTATAACGTGTACAAGCTCGCCAGCCCTGAGTCCGGATGCTTTTGCAAACATAATGAGAAGCGCGGCATACTGGCACACATTCCAGTTGTTCGCGGTGAGCATATCCTGCGAACGCTGATTGAGTATAGCGTTCAGCGTATCGCCTGTGACATTGAACGTCATACTGTATGCGCAAGGGGCGAGTCCCATCTCATGCAGATCCTTGTGATTGTACATATTCGTCATTATACGGCGGCTTGCGGGGTTATGCTTAAGGTCATACAGCACTCTGTCGACCTGGTCAAACTCACCCTCGGGGTAAATACTCTTCTGTCCGAGCTGCCAGCCGTAAGCCTTGCCTATCGTGCCGTTCTCATCAGCCCACGAGTCCCATATATGAGTAGATAAATCAGCGACCCTGTTGCTCTTCTTCTGATATATCCAGAGTATCTCCTCAATCGCAGAGCGGTAAAAGATACGACGGAGCGTCATTACCGGAAACTCTTTTCTGAGGTCATAGCGGTTCACCACGCAGAACTTTTTTACGGTATGCGCGGGTGTTCCGTCCTCCCAGTGAGGTCTTACCTCGCTGTCTGTATCCCATGAGCCGTTTTCTATTATATCACGGCAGTTTTCAATAAAATATTTATCGGCTAAACTCATTATGCGTTATGCGTCCTTATATCTTTGATAACAGCTTTGTTGTCGAGAAATCTATCTGGTCGAATGTACGGCTCTCGAACATATTAAGACTGTCGATACCGCTCATATTATAGATAGAAACACCGGCGCTTGAAGCGTATGTCTTTACGTTTTTAAGCAACGTCTGCGCTTCCTCGGGATAATCGTACTTCTTCTCATCGTTTACAAGCGCCTCTTCATAGCCTGTTATCTGCGCATCATAAATTCCGTCAAAGCCGTATATGTATATCTCCGAAAATCCTTCATACAGTGCAAGCTGTAAGGCTATATAAAGGTCGTCTATGCGCCTTAAAGCCTCGCTGTGCTGTGTAGAACCGAACGAGGGGAGCTGAGGGATGAATCCGTTACCCATTATATTAAAGTATGTGGGCTTCTTTGCAAACTTATCCTCAAAAACGGTCACATTGCTTGCGATAAAGCTATCCATAGCTTCTATGTACTTTCCGTTTCCGAGATAATGCTCGGCGTTAGACAGTATGTACTGCGTAGGACGGAGCGGAGTTTTGCTGAAGAACTTGCATATACCGTTATAGCTTATGCACTTCTCGTTGAACAGGAGGTTCAGCTCATCAAGCTTTACACCCTCTTTATAGCCGACGATAAAGCAACGCTGTCCGCGGAATTTATCCTTGCATTCCCTGAGCTGTGCTTCAGTGCGGCGAACATCCTTTTCAAGCTTTTTCTGTGTGGATTTATCGGAAATGTTGAACTGCGAGCGCTTTATCTTCATATATGTGCCGAGGAAGCCTACAGGCTGATTTACAAGGCAGTAGTCGTGCTCTGTAAAGCCATACTGCTGTAAACGCTTTTCGATAGACTGTGCGCTTCCGACACGTCCTGTCATACCCTTGAGATATACCTCAAGCTCATCGTATGACGAAGAAACAAGGACATAATATGCCTTTGACATACCTTTAAGCTCTGTGATACTGCGCAACGAATTGTCGCCCTTTACAAGCGTACGTTCATCATTTGTAGCAACAAATGCAAGCTCCGGAACACGCACACCTTTTTTTCTAAGCTGACCGAGTACTTTTTTGAGTATCTCGGCGTTGACACCGCGTCCGTCGCCGAGTATCACCAGCTTACGCTGACCGATTATCTCGATGTTTTTGATAATCTGCTTCTTGTAGTTACCTGCCTTGAAGAACTTAGTAAGCTTGGCATTGGTAAGAGAATCATATGTCATCATAAACGCTCACTTCTCCTTTTAAAATATATATTTCTCTGAATTGTTGCACTATTGCTACTCAGCGATCAACCTTCGCCGAGTATGAATTATTAACCTTCGCTGAGTATGAACATATCATAAATAACCTTGATAGCCTTTTCAAAGTCAGCCTCATGGATACCTACGATGATATTAAGCTCACTTGAACCCTGATCTATCATCTTAATGTTGATGTCTGCGTGTGATAATGCCGCAAATATTCTTGTGGCAGTACCCTTCTTTGACTTCATACCACGACCAACGATAGCGATAAGCGCTAAATCGTTCTCAATCTCAATATGGTTAGGATCTGTGACCTCACATATCTTCTCAACAATATCGGGAGTCTTGTCAACGTCCTTACCGTCAACGATGATGCTCATCGTATCGATACCGGTGGGGATATGCTCAAAACACATACCGTTTGCTTCAAGTACTGTCAGTATTCTGCGTAAGAAGCCTATCTCGCTGTTCATCTCGTCCTTTTCGATCGAGATAACGCTGAAGTGCTTTTTACCTGCAATACCTGTGATTATGTGCTGAGGAGGCTCGTTATCCTCTGCAACTATCATTGTACCCTTTGCCGAAGGGTCGTTTGTGTTACGGATATTTATCGGTATCTTTGCGCTTCTTACAGGGAAGATAGCGGCTTCGTGAAGAACCGATGCGCCCATGTATGACAGCTCACGAAGCTCCTTATATGTGATAGACTCGATGACCTTTGGTTCGTCAACTATTCTGGGGTCGGCAATAAGGAAGCCGTTTACGTCTGTCCAGTTTTCATAAAGCTTGGCATTGATAGCCTTTGCGACGATAGAACCGGTTACGTCAGATCCGCCTCTTGAGAATGTACGGACAGTGCCGTCGGGGTTAGCGCCGTAGAAGCCGGGGATAACCGCGTGTGAGATACCGTGCAATACAGAAGCAAGACATGTATCTGTAAGAGTATCGTCAAACTTTCCGTCCGGACGGAAGAACACTACCTTAGCCGCATCTATAAACTCATATCCGAGGTAATTTGCGAGAATGATACCGTTTAAGTATTCACCGCGGCTTGCGGCATAATCTCTGCCTGCTTTCTTGCGGAAGTTATCGATTATTGTTTCATATTCGTCATCAAGCGAAAGTGTAAGCCCGAGATCACTAATAATTCCGTTGAAACGCTCTGCAATAGGTGCAAACTGATTGTATGCATTCTTACCTTCGTTCGTTACTGCGTCATAGCAGGCATAGAGCATATCCGTAACCTTGATATCGTCCTTGAAACGCTTGCCGGGCGCACTCGGAACTACATATCTGCGTTCCTTGTCGCTTCTTATTATATCAGCTACCTTGCGGAACTGATTTGCATCGGCGAGCGAGCTGCCGCCGAACTTGACTACCTTACTCATTTTTTGTTTCCTTTCTTGTATACCGTTTGTGTCCCTTTTTTCCGATTTTATAATACGGGACTATATTCTATAATATTTTACCACAGCAGAACGCAAAAATCAATAGCATAAATCAAAAACAAGCGCGCCGACCCTCATTCTCTGCCACATAAATTTCATATTCGCACTACAGATGTTTCATTCACCTATACGCAAAACCCGGGCATTGACATTAGCCAAAGATTTTACACACCTAACTATCCCTGCCGTTGCACTATTCCGCGCCAAGCGAGTGGAGTGTGACACAACCTAAAAAAGGAAAAGTGAGTCGAAGCGCAAAGGATAGTGCGCGCGGCTCACTTTTTTGTATGGTTTGCTCCTATTATATTACTTTAGTAATTAACAGCGATAGCAGGCTAACGATACTGCCTTTTGCGGGATATCACTTCTCGGGTTCGCTATTCTATGCGATAACGTTGCTGCTATGGGCGAGGGAGACAACCAAAGGGACTAGGGTAAG
>DOQG01000041.1:0-5419 GCA_003512525.1 Oscillospiraceae bacterium
GGTGATAGTGCAGTTGCACCGATATACTCACGAAATTATTAACGCCTTGTCGGTATCGAAACTGTTTTCGGCGTTGTTGGCTGTATATTTATTGTATTGACTTTTTTGCAATATGTTGCATTGTAATTTCAATGGAATTTTGATAAGTTGAGAAGCTGTGATGAAATTTTTGCATTTCGTCACAGCTTCTTATCCGCAAAATCGCGACTTTTCATTATAATATCCACGCCATTTCAAGCGTCACAATTAACTTTGTACTATCCCTCGCCGCGCACTATCCAAAATCAAAATCCGCGCTACAGCGCAACCACAATTATTCATTATTCAATATTCATTATTCATTAAACAAAAAAGGCAGAGCCGGGAGCTCTGCCTTTAACATCATATATCCAGTGTCTTAAGATACGCCTTGAAATCCTCGCCTATCTCAGGGTGCTTCAGTGCAACCTCAACACAAGCCTTCATTATTCCGAGCTTGTTGCCCATATCATAACGAGTACCTGTAAAGTCAACACCGACCATACCTTCGGTCTGCGCGAGCTGCTTCATAGCGTCTGTCAGCTGATATTCGCCGCCTGCACCTGTAGGGAGCGTTTCAAGGATATCAAATATCTTAGCAGGGAGAACGCATCTGCCAAGTATCGCAAAGTTGGAAATAACCTCTTCGGGCTTGGGCTTCTCTATCATATTGGAGATACTGTAAAGGTTGTTTTCAAGCGGCTTTACATCGAGTGTGCAGTACTTCAGTACAAGCTCAAAGGGAACTTCCTTCATGCTTACAACTGCCTTGCCGTACTTCTCGTAAGCTCTGCAGCACTGTGCCGTGCAGGGGTCTTCGCCTATGATAACATCGTCGCCGTAGATAACTACAAACGGGTCGTTGCCGACAAACTGCTTTGCGTACATAACCGCACCGCCTGTACCGTTCTGTGTCTGCTGACGCACATAGGTTATATTCTTGCCCATTTCGGCAATGTCGCAAACGACCTTGTAAAATTCGTTCTTACCGCCTGCAAGAAGCTGAGCCTCAAGGTCGGGCTTGCGGTCGAAGTGGTCTTCAACATCCTGTTTTCCTCTTGAAAGAACTATCAATATCTCTGTTATGCCTGAGTTGATAACCTCCTCAACGATATACTGTATAGCGGGCTTATCCACTATATTGAGCATTTCCTTGGGGATAGCCTTACTTGCGGGGAGAACTCGTGTGCCGAAGCCTGCTGCGAGTATTACTGCCTTTTTTACTTTTTCCATTTTTGTACCTGTCCTTATTTTGATGTATTCCCTACCGTTTTCTTCATATCCATTATATAATTTGCAGACGTAACAGAAATTATTACGTCTGCATTTTATGTACCAACACTTATATCCGGTCGATAGACCGATCGCTTACTTGATAAGCGCCTGATAAGCCTTAAGAAGCTTTGTTACACTGCCTATAGCATAGAAGTCGCCGCTTATAGCCTTTGCCATAAAGTCGTACTTGCCGTTTACAACTGCAACAACATCATCAATGGGCATATCGATATGTACATCGTTGTCGATGTAGCCCCAGGGTTCTACTGTTACCTTACCGTCATCGATAAGAATGTAGATGTAGTATTCCTTGTCACCGTAAGCCTTGATCTCAATGGCGATCTTTTCGTTTACCTTTGTAACGTCCTTCTTAGCGAACTTTTCTCTTACCATATCAGCAAGAGCAAACTTGTCGGGCTGTGCGGGAGCGGCCTTGGGGGCTGCTTTCTTTGCGGTTTCCTTCTTAGCCGGAGCGGGCTTCTTTGCAGCGGGCTTTTTAGCTGCGGGAGCGGGCTTCTTTGCGGCAGGCTTCTTAGCTGCGGGAGCCTTTTCGGCGATCTTCTCAACTGTCTTTTCAGCAACCTTTTCTACTGCCTTTACTGCCTTTGCAGCATCAGCCTTAACCTCAGCGGCAGCCTTTACAGCTTCAGTCTTTACAGCTTCAGCTACGGGCGTCTTAGTTCCTGTCATATTTGTCTTCTTAGTAGCCATTTCACTTAGATCCTTTCTGTATTTGCTGCCGGACGGCAACAAGTATGTGTGGCGTTAGCCTCTATTGCATATAATAACATATACATTTGGAAAAAACAAGTGCTTTATAAGCCTTTTTGGTTTTCTTCACAAAAAAGTGCTCAAAAACATACAATATGATAGCGAAAATGTAGCCGTGCGGCAGTGTTCATCACACGGTTTTGCAAAAAAGCCGCTCGTATACATATAAAGCGATAAAAAGATAAGAGGTGTTTTGGCAAATGAAGCTCCTTGTACTGGGCGGAGATATCCGTATGTATTATACTGCCGAAAGGCTCAGGCGTAAGCATGAGGTATATACCTACGGACTAAGTGAGCTTGATATGTTCCCCGATGAACTGTGTGACGCGGCGGTGCTCGGCATACCCGCAAGCCGTGACGGAATAAGCATAAACGCTCCGCTGTGCCGCGAGCCTGTTCCTTTTTCCGTGCTTCAGAAGCTTATAAAGAGCGGCGGCGTAGTTATCGGCGGAATGGTAAGTCCCGCATTGCGGCATTTCTGTGCCGACAACGGCTTTTTCTGTGAGGATCATTACTGCGATGAATCCGTTATGCTCAGAAATGCCGTTCCGTCTGCGGAGGGGGCGCTTGCAGTCGGCATAAACGCCACACCCGGACAGATGCTTGGTCAGAAAGTGCTGATACTGGGCTTTGGCAGGATAGCGTCACAGCTCGCCGTATATCTTACGGCAATGGGGTGTGAGGTCATAGTTGCGGCGAGAAGCCGTGAAAAAAGAGCAAAGGCAAGAATGCTCGGTTGCCGTGCGGTGGGCTTCGATGTGCTGTGCGGCATATTGCCTGAGGTCACGCTGATATACAATACCGTTCCGTGTGCGGTCATCGGTGAAGATGAGCTTGCGGCATTTGACGATGAAGCGGTCTATGTAGAGCTTGCCTCTGCTTCCGGAATTGATAAGGCGGCGCTTAAGGGGCACAGCGTAACGGTCATAAATGCGGGCGGGCTTCCCGCAAAAACCGCGCCTAAAACCGCAGGCGAGATAATAGCCGATGCCGTAGAAGAGATACTTGATACTTATAGAGAAAGGGGCGATAAAATTGAGCAGTAAATTAAGCGGTATCAGAGTCGGATTTTGTATGACAGGTTCATTCTGCACGTTTTCTAAAGCTTTTACGGCTATGGAAGCGTTGCGCGACCTGGGTTGTGACATACTTCCGATAATGTCACTGAGCGCGGGGACTACCGACACACGTTTCGGAACGGCTCAGGAGCATATAAAGCGCGCAGAGAAGATCTGCGGCAAAAGAGTGATAATGTCTGTTTGCGATGCCGAACCGATAGGTCCTAAAAAGCTGACGGATATAATGGTGGTAGCACCCTGCACGGGAAACACAATGGCAAAGCTTGCAAGAAGTATCACCGATACGCCCGTGACAATGGCGGTGAAAAGTCACCTTCGCGGAGCCGGACCGGTGCTTATCGCTTGTGCCACAAACGATGCACTTGCAGGCTCATTCAAAAATATCGGTTTTCTGATGAATTGCCGCAACTATTATTTTGTGCCGCTCGGACAGGACGATCCGCTGAAAAAGCCGTGCTCGCTCGTGGCTGACTTTACGCTTATCCCCGATGCGGTAAGTGCGGCGCTTGATAATATACAGCTTCAGCCTGTTATCCTCTGACGGTTGACACGTTTCTTTTGTTGTCGTATAATAATTGCAGTAGATTTACGATACAAGGGAGCATACATCTATGAGAAGAAAAGACCGTGAGATTACCGACAGAAAAGAGATCATCGGCATTGTGAACGATGCAAATGTGATGCGCATTGCTTTCTTTGATGAAGAATATCCTTATGTTCTGCCGTTCAATTTCGGATATGAGGAAAAGGACGGCAGGCTGTATTTTTATATCCATACAGCGACTGAGGGCAAAAAGAATGCGCTTATCGAAAGAAATAACAAGGTGGCATTTGAGCTTGATAACTGCCGCGACTATGTGCAGGGCAGTATAACAAGCCTGTATGAGAGCGTTGTCGGAAACGGCACGATGACCGAGATGACCGATACAGCGGAAAAGCTCTTTGCACTGTCGCTGATACTTAAGCAGTACGGAGAGATCGCCTATAAGGCGGACGGCTCGTGTGCCGCAAGGACAAGGGTCTACCGTCTTACGGTAAACGAGATCAGCGGAAAGGCAAACCGCGGAAAATGAGCAATATAACTTTTGATATGCCGATCGAACGCACGATAACGGTAATAACCGACGGCAGAAATATAACAAATATCGTCTTTGATATGAAACTTCCCGACAGACCCGACCCAATATGCAAAATGGCGAAAGAGCAGTTCATTGCATACTTTGACGGTGAGCTTAAAGAATTTTCACTGCCGTTTGATATAAGCAATATCGGCACACCGTTTTTCAGGAGCATACTTACTGCCGTGCAGAAAATACCCTACGGTGAGCGTGTGACGTACAGGCAGGCGGCTGAAACGGCAGGGAGTAAGGCGATCCGTGCGTGCGGCTCGGCACTGAAAAGAAACCCGCTCCCGATACTGATACCGTGCCACAGGATAGTCCCCGCAAGCGGAGGCATAGGCTTCTATATGGGTGAAGAAGGGGTAGATATCAAGAAGTTCCTGCTTGAAACGGAGGAGAAGTATAAATGATCGATCGCGAAGAACTGCTTGTCGAGCTTGAAAGCCTCTCGGAAGAAAAGTTCCGTATATTCAATGAAAAAATAGTGCATACAAGCAATTATAAGATCATAGGTGTGCGTATGCCCGACCTTAAGGCAATAGCAAAAAAGCACAGGGCGGATTACAAGAAAATTTTTGAAATGCCGTATGACAGCTTTGAGGAGATAATCATAAAAGGTGCGGCACTCGGCTTTGCAGACGTGCCTCTGTCCGAAAAAGCGCCGTATGTGATACGCTATGCCGGGATGATCGACAACTGGGCGGAGTGCGACTGCTTCTGCTCGTGCATAAAGGTCAAAAAGAGTGAAGAGGACGCTTTGCGTTTGCTTTCGGACAGGCTGATGAAAAGGAAAGAGGAGTTTGTTTCGCGTGTAGGCATAGTTCTTATGTTCTCGAAATTTACCGATGAACCGACCGTAAAAAAGGCACTGGATATTTATGATGCACTTCCTTACGGAGCATATTACCGTGATATGGCTGTGGCGTGGGGCTTATCGGTATATTGCGTGAAATACCCGGAACTTATCACCGGTTATCTTGAACACAGCCCTATAAGTATAAAGGTAAAACTTATGGCGGCGCAAAAGATACGCGACAGCAGAAGAGTAAGCGATGATTATAAGAAAAGGATAACGTGCATTGTCAATGCACAGAGATAATGCAATGCCCTTGCGTTTTGTCACGCAAGGGCTCAGACTGTCGATAAACCTACATA
>DOQG01000041.1:5683-8131 GCA_003512525.1 Oscillospiraceae bacterium
AAACAGACTTTTTCTACAACCTGAGCCCTTGCTTTTTGTCACGCAAGGGCTGTTTTTCATCACAAGCCGCTGTTTTTATTGTAAAATTCTCACTTTTGTGCTATTATAGATACAGCCATCAAAAAAAGACAGGGGGTTATAAGTTGAGATTTGCAATAGCAGACGATGACGAGCGCGAAATAAATACGTTCCTGTCATATATAAATAACAATCTGAGCAATGTCGAAGCGCATTGCTTCCACAGCGGCGAGGAGTTTTTAGACGCGTGGGCAAAGGGCAGATATGACGTTGTCATACTTGATATATTCATAGGCGAAAAGAACGGTATGGAAATTGCGCGTATCATAAGAAACGATGATAAAGATGTCCGCATAGTCTTTGCTACTGCCAGCAACGAATTTGCCGGAGAAAGCTATGAGGTCAATGCAAGCTACTATCTGCACAAGCCTTACGGCGAAGATCAGATAAAAATAATGCTTGAACGGCTTAAGCTTGATGAAGTGGATAAACGGCGCACAGCAATGCTCCCGGACGGTACTGCGATAATTCTCAGAAATATCGTATATGCCGATTTTGCGGCACACTGCGTCAATATACATTACACAAACAGTCCTGACGTGAAGCTCAGAACCGCTTTCAGAAATGTCGAAGCGACGTTGTGCGAATACCCCGGCTTTTTCAGCCCGTCAAAAGGCATAGTGATAAATCTCAATGAAGTGTCGGCACAAAAGAATGATATTTTCCTTATGTCTGACGATACCCGCATTCCGATAAGCAGAAGAAAGGCAAAAGAAGCGGCTGACATTTACACCTCCTATTGCTTTGAAAAGCTCAGGAAAGGCGGTGAGTGCTGATGCCTCCGTTATACCGGATAGCAGAGATGTGCATATATTCACTGCTTAACTTTCTGCCGTTTGTGGCACTGGCGCTTTACCCGTTCCGCTCAAGACTGCGTTTTTCAAAGAGAGTTACAGTCTTTCTCATAGTGCTTATGACATTTGTACAGATCGGGCTCGGACTTTGGGCGGCTTTCTTCTCGGGAGGAAAGGCGGCGCTTGCCAGTGCTGTCAGCACGGTGCTTTATACAGTGTTCTATTTTATAGCCGTGAAAGTTTATTTCGGAAAGGCTGTATTCACTCTGCTTATGATATCCAATACGGCAAATTTCGTTGTGGCTGCATCAAAGTGTGTCGAAGGCATATTTTTCCCCGACCTTGCATTGCAGTCGTACCGTTGGTCGTTCTCGCTTATAATGCTGATCGTGTTGGTGGTGGTGTGGATACCGCTTTTCATCTACACTAAGAAAGTATATACTCCGGCTGTCGAGAAAGAACCGACAGGTATCGAGTGGCGATATTTGTGGCTTATACCCGCTACCTTCTATCTGATATGGTACTATGTGCTTTATAATAACAACGGAAAGTCGAGCCTTGAAACTGCACTTGATATCGGTAATGCGATATTCCTGTTCTTTATAAATATCGGCGCCTGCCTTGTTTATTATGTCATAGCAAATCTGATAAACGAGCAGGAGAAAAACATAAGGCTCAGTGAAAAAAATCATCGCCTTGCAATGCAGAACCTGCAATACGAAAACCTGCAGGATAAGATAGCAGATGCAAGACGGGCAAAGCACGATGTGCGTCATCATATTTCGCTTATGCAGGAGTATGTGAGAAATCGTGAATATGATGAGCTTGAAAAGTATCTGAACAGCTATCAGCAGAGTCTGCCCGATGATACGCTGATAAATTTCTGTGAAAACAAGGCTGTAAATGCCGTAATGCTGTATTTCGCACAGATGGCAAAAAACAAAGATATAGATTATGATGTAAAGGCTGTCATCCCGGAAAAAATAGCTGTTGATGAAACAGACCTGTCGGTACTGTTCGGCAATCTGATCGAAAATGCGG
Organism: Oscillospiraceae bacterium; assembly: GCA_003512525.1. Taxonomy (GTDB): domain Bacteria; phylum Bacillota; class Clostridia; order Oscillospirales; family Ruminococcaceae; genus Ruminiclostridium_E. The sequence goes on from DOQG01000041.1 coordinate 7,597, forward strand.
TAGATGCCGTCGGAAAGGAAAAAAGTGACGACAGAAAGATAGTGATAAGGGCAGTGACCGATGAATATACGCTTTGCCTCGGTATCGACAACACATTTACAGGTAACGTAAAAAAGGATGTCAACGGTGTATTGTTTTCTTCAAAGCATATCGGTTTCGGCATCGGTGTCGAGTCGGTCAAGAGCATAGCGGAAAAATACGGCGGTACTTATCGCTCGGAGATAAAGGACGGTATGTTTATGTCGTCGGTAATGCTGAATTTAAAAGCTTAAATAAAAAGTGGCTGTGGCACATTACATTGAAATTACAATGCAACATATTGTAAAAATGCCAAGACAATAAATATAGCCAACACCGCTGAAAACAGCTTCCGTACCGACAAGGCGTTAATAATTTCGTGAGTATATCAGTACAACTGAATTATCACCGAAACTTCCAAAAACGCACTATCCAAAGATATCTGTACAGTCCCCCGGGTCGAACAGAGCGTCAGCGTCCCGCTTACAGCGGTTTTTCAAACGCAATCGTTTGTGTG
>DOQG01000041.1:8401-18886 GCA_003512525.1 Oscillospiraceae bacterium
GTCTCCCTCACACATAGTAGCAACGTTATCGCACAGAATAGCGAGCCCGAGAAGTGCTATCCTACAAACAGAACTATCGGTAGCTTGCTATCATTGTTAATTACTAAAACGGTATAATAGAAGTAAATTACATAAAAAAGTGAGCCGAGCGCACTATTTTGCGCTTCGACTCACTTTTTCTTTTCCGGGTTGCCTCACAACCCTTTGTTATATCAGTTAAGCTCAATCTCCGCAAGCTCTACACTGATCTTTTTTGTAGTATATCTGCCTGTTGCACTTGCTCTGTAAACAGTCAGCTCAACCGTATCGCCTATGTTAAGCTCTGCTATGATATTCTGGATATCTGTTACAGATGAAACCGCAGTGCCGTTTACCTTTGAGATTATATCGCCGACTTTAAGATCGCTCTTTGCCACCGGCATATCCTTTGAGATATATGTTACATATACGCCTCCGCTTTCAAGACCCTGCATATATGCGCTGTATTCGCTTATCTCTTCGCCGTTGATACCAAGACCGGGACGGTTGGTGACATATCCTTTAGTCATAAGGTCATTGATAACGGGTTTAGCCTCGTTAATTGTGATCGCAAAGCCAATGTTATCGATAGAAGCCTGTGTGTTTGAAACCAGCTTGTAGTCGATTATTCCTACAACGTTTCCGTACATATCGAAAAGTCCGCCGCCGCTGTTACCGCTGTTTATAGCCGCATCTATCTGTATTGTGCTTGTACCGTACGCACTGTTTGACGCAGAAGCTCTGCCAAGTCCCGAAACGATACCCTTTGTCAGTGAGTTAAGCAGCTGCTTCGGGTTACCGAGTACGCAGATATCCTGACCTACTCTTACTGTGTCCGAATCGCCGAGTGTAGCATACTCAAACGGATCGTCACGGCTGATCTTCAGAACCGCAAGGTCTGAATAAGTATCACTGCCGACAACGGTAGCCTCATATTCTTTTGTATTATCCGGGTTCTTGTAATCGGGAGCGACTACCGTCATTTTATCCGCACCCTCAACAACGTGTTCGTTAGTGATGACATAGCCGTCCGATGTGAACACAACACCACTGCCGCTGCCGTATTTGACAGGCTCTGCATAACCTGTCTGACGCTGATAGTTATATACGAGGACTACCGTGTTCTTTACCTTTTCATAAAGCTCCTCAGCATTCAGAAGCGTGCTGTTGGTGCTGTCGTTTATCTTGCTTTCATCAAGCGGTGTGGCTGTAGCGGTATTTGATGTGTTGAGCGTTGTTGACGGAGCTGAAACAGTGCTATCCGTGCTGTCGGAGCTTTCGCTGTTTGTACCGTCTGAAGAAGCTTCCGATGATGTAACGGGGAAACCTCCTATAACGCCGATATTGTTTCCGAGTACTGTTCCTGCGAAGCCTGCACCGCCGCCCACTACAAGAGCAATAGCAATGATGCTTGCAACCAGAGCGCCCTTACTGCCGCTTTTCTTCTTCGGTGCTTTGCCGCCGTTCGGATCAATATGCACATTGCCCTGACCGTTGTTCATACCGGTCTGTGCATTATTCATATCACCTGCATATCTGTAATATGAGCTGTATGCGTTTTGCTGTGCATTATATGAGTTGCTGTAAGAACTGCCGCTGTATCCGTTGCTTGCGCTGTTTGTCGTATCGCTTGTATATGCCCCGTTATTTGCGGAAGCGTTTGTTGTCTGCTGTACATTATCGGCAGTAGAGAAGTTCTGAACCTGCTCACTGTCGTTTGCATTCATATCCTTGCGTTCAAATCCGTCTGTCATATCTATCGTCCTTTCATGCCCTTAGGCTGTATTGCTTTTTGACTATGGCTAAAGTATACCGTTCGTATGTGAAAAAGTTGTGATACAGCTTTGAAGTTTGACAGATAATTGCTTTAACGGTATTTTTATCACAAGTGAAAAAATATATGGACACAGTGTTCGATATGTGATAGAATATCAATATCAGAAAATATGTACCGGAGGGAGATATATGTTCTTTTTTAAAAAGAAAACGGAAAAAGCAGAAATGCCCGACACTCCGCTAAAACGAAAAGCAAAGGCTATGCCTATGACTAAAAAGGTGCAGTTCTGCTACATAAAGCCTGATGAGCTTACAACGCTTTTAAACGGTGATTTAAGCTCGGTGCTGACGCTTGAACCCGTGAATTATTACGCCGAAAAAAACCGCTACTGGCTGTGCGTCTTTTATTATACAGAGGACTACAGCGAGATAATTATGCGCTTTGAGCTGTACGAAAACGATAGAAAGACCACCGCTACCGATTATTATGAGATAAATAAGGAGCTGTATTCAAGGATACTGCTTAAGTTCGGGCAGAGGATATAAAAAAGCGGGTACGGATCGTTTGTGATCCGCACCCGCTTTTTTTATATGTCTGTCGCCGACAGCTCAAAGATTACTTCCGTAAATCCCCGTGATGCTCTGTATGCCGAGCGAAACCGCCGTGATCGCGACCCAACAGCAAAGCCCGAGAAGTATCGGCTTTCCGCCGTTTTTTACAAGCTTTACAATATTGGTGTTCAGCCCTATAGCGCCCATAGCCATTGCTATAAAGAATTTCGCAAGCCACTTTGCAAACGGCACAAGCTGCGATGAATAGAACAGCATTACACTGCTTTCGGGTAACAGTCCGAACACGGTTGTGATAAGCGATGCGCCGATAAAGAACAGTATAAACCACGGAAATATCTTCTTTATTGAAAAATCCGCCTTACTGCCTCCGCTTTTCTTTGCTTTTGCCGTGCGGTACAGTGCAAGGATAAGGGTAATAGGTATGATCGCAAGCGTTCTTGTGAGCTTTACCGTTACTGCGGCCGATAGTATTCCGTTATAGCCGTAAATGCCCTCGGCAGTCGATGCCGCCGCAGTTACCGATGAGGTGTCGTTTACCGCTGTGCCCGCAAAGACAGCAAAGCCCTCTGTGCCAAGTCCTATAGCGTGTCCGAGCGTCGGGAATATAAGTGCGGCAAGCACATTGAACAGGAATATTACCGATATGGAGCGCGCTACATCTTCATCGTCCGCTTCGATAACGGGCGCGGTAGCCGCAATAGCCGAACCGCCGCAGATAGATGAGCCTACTCCGATAAGGCAGGCGGTTTTCGGATCGACCTTCATTATCTTCATCATTATAAATGCAACTATCAGCGATATTGAAATTGTACCGATTATGACAGGCAGACTTTTTGCACCTACCTTTGCTATAGTGCTCAGGTTCAGCGAAAATCCGAGTATGACCACCGCCCATTGCAATATCTTTTTTGAGGTGAATTTGATCCCGCCCGACAGTGCCGAAAGACCGGCGAGCTTAGGGAATATAAGTGTAAGTATCATACCGAGAAGTATCGCTATCACAGGCGCACCGATAAGGTCGAACGAAAACCCGCCGATGTTTATTCCGCCCGCAAGCGTTGCGACAGCGGCCATAACCGCACACACCGCAATACCCGGTATTATTGATTTAAGCTTCTTCATTTTCTCTCCGTATTGTAAACCGACATAAAATGAGCCATCGTCACCGATGGCTCTTAATATTTGCTCTTTTAACGATTATTCAGCGTCGTTTTCAGCTGCTTCTTCCTCTTCCTCAGGCATTTCTTCCTTGAGTGCGCGGATCGAAAGGCTTACTCTGTTCTGCTCTTCGTTGATCTCGATTATCTTTACTTTAACCTCGTCACCGATAGAAAGAACCTGAGCTACATTGTTGATACGCTCTGTTGAGATCTGGCTGATGTGGATAAGACCGTCAACGCCGGGGATGATCTGTGCGAATGCACCGAAAGGAGTGATGCTTACGATAGTTACGTCAACAACATCGCCTTCGTGATATTCAGCAACAAACTTGTTCCAGGGGTTGTCCTCTTCCTTCTTGCAGCCGAGTGATACTCTCTTCTTTTCGGGGTCAAAGCTCTTTACATATACATCGAGCTTGTCGCCGATCTTAACGATCTCTCTGGGGTGCTTGATTCTGTTCCATGTGAGCTCGCTTGAGTGGACCATACCGTCAACTCCGCCGAGGTCTACGAATACGCCGTAGCTTTCGATAGACTTAACCTCACCCGTGAACTTCTGACCTACCTCAACTGTTTCCCAGAACTTAGCCTTAGCAGCGTCATTAGCTTCCTTCTTAGCCTGACGGATAGAACCTACAACTCTGCCTCTTGCTTCTGTTACTTCGATAACCTTGAAAGGAACTGTCTTCTTGAGAAGCTCTTCAAGCTTGCCGTCCTTGGGAACACCCGTCTGTGAAGCGGGGATAAATACTCTTGTACCGTTGGAGATAATGATAACGCCGCCCTTAACTACCGATGATACCTCACCTTCGAGCGTTTCATTTGCTTCCATAGCAGCGGCGAGCTTTTCTACGCCGAGCACACTGTCAACCTTCTTCTTAGAAAGTGTGACTGTACCTTCTGCATCGTTTACGGCTGTAACGATAGCTTCGATCTCATCGCCAACCTTAACAACATCTGAGGGATCTGCATTGGGATCCTGCGAGAGCTCGCTTGCAGGAATGTAGCCCGAGTGCTTTGTGCCTAAGTCTACAACAGCTTCGTTCTTGTTTACAGCTACTACTAAAGCCTTGACCCTGTTCCCTATATATACTTTTTTGAAGGTCTTGTCAACCTCCGCCATGAAGTCGAATCCTTCTTCATTGTTGAGAATTTCGCTCATAATTCTATGAACCTCCTTTATTATATAGGCAGGTGTCGAAGCTCCTGCCGTTATACCGACCGTACCGCCCTGCAAAGGGAGCAGTTCCGATACTGCGGCTTTATCAATATCACTGCCGTCCTCCGTGAATATTACGGGGCAGTGTTTTTGACTTATCTGTGCAAGCTTTGCTGTGTTGCTGGAGTTTTTCCCTCCGACTGTCACCATAAGCACCGAGCGTTCCGAAAGCTCTTCTGTACGGTGCTGACGTTCAGCCGTTGCACTACATATTGTATCAAAAATCGCGATATTTGTATAGTGTTTTTTTGCAACTTTTTTGCAAGATTGCCATTTTGACGAATTAAACGTCGTCTGAGCTACTATAATTAGTGCACTTTGACGAGTAAAATCCTGTAAATTCAGCACTTTTTCAAGCTCGTCCGAGTCGCGAACTACCGTAACTTCATTCGGATCTTTACAGTGCCCGACTATTCCTATAACCTCAGGGTGGTCGGGGTCGCCCGCCACAATAACATGACCTTCCGCTTTGGAAACTATATCGTGTATCTTTGCGACAAACGGACAGGTAGCGTCAATGCAGTTTATGCCCTTATCGTTGATATGATCTATAACTGACTGCGCCACTCCGTGGGAGCGGATAATCAGCGTTTTACCGTCAGGCAGATCTTCGGGTGAATTTATCGGATATACACCGAGCCTTTCAAGCCTTGCTATCTCGCTTCCGTTGTGGATAAGCTCTCCGAGCGTACAGCAGCCGCCGTTTTCATCGGCAGTCTTTTCTGCTATCTGTACAGCTCTTTTGACACCGAAGCAGAAGCCCGCGCCCTTTGCGATCTCAATATTGTAACGGCTCACTTATTATCCTCATCGGACTGTTTTTCGACTTTAGGAACGTACTGCTTGGGCAGCGGATCTCCGTATTCGCTCATACCGTCCATAAGCATCTTTATATTATCCATTATAAGGTTTGAAACCCGTCTGAGTTCGGTTCTGTCGTCACTGTTCAGTGCGATATGCTCGGCGGGTATCATCTTGCCTACCGAGATCCATACTTTTCTGCGGAAGCCCTTTTTCCCGTACTTTATGCACATCGGAAGGACAGGAGCGTTTGTTTTGCCTGCGATGACTGCAATTCCTGATTTTGCTCTGCCGATATTGCCGTCCTTTGAACGTGTGCCTTCGGGGAATATTACGAAAGCCCTGTTCTTCTCAAGGTCGGCTATAGCGTGGTCAATGGCACTGCCGTCGCCTGCACCTCTTACAACGGGAAATGCTCCGCACTTTGTAATAAGCCACGCGAAGAATTTATTTTTCTCGAACAGCTCGATCTTCGCCATAAACGAAAAATGTGCCTTGTTCACAGCCGCAATAAGCGGAGGATCACCGTAATCCTGATGGTTGCAGGCGATTATATAGCCGCCCTTTATGCCGTTCTTATACGGTCTGTTGTCACCGCCGATTACCTTGATCCTGTATTTTATGTGCATTGAAAGACATACTATCTTTCTGAAAAACTCATACATTATCTGATGTCTGCCTTTTCTTTGATTATTCTGACAAGCAGGTCGCACGAGCCTTCAAAATCAAGCTCGGTCGTATCCGCAAGCACTGCGTCATCGGCTTGCTTCAGCGGTGCTATTTCTCTTGTCATATCGTTATGATCACGTTGCTTTAAATCTGTAAGCACATTTTCAAACGACACCGCCGTGCCCTTTGCAATAAGCTCGTCATAACGGCGCTTTGCCCGTACCTCTGCGTCTGCCGTAAGATATATCTTCACCGTTGCATTCGGAAGAACTACCGTTCCTATATCTCTGCCGTCCATTATAACGTCACGGCTCTCTGCCATATCACGCTGGAACTGAAGAAGAAACGCTCTTACAGCCGGGACAGCAGAAACCTTGGAAGCCGCCATGCTTATCTCGGGTAAGCGTATCTCTTCCGAAACGTCATATCCGTTGAGATATATGTGCTGTGTGCCGTCCTTTATCTTAACATCAAGAGAAATATGCGAAAGTGCCGCGCTTACTCTCACAGGGTCGTCCATATCAACGCCGTTACGGTCGCAGAAAAGACCAATACAGCGATACATAGCACCGGTGTCAACGTATATAAAGCCTAAACGCTTTGCGCATTCTTTGGCAATGGAGCTTTTGCCCGCTCCTACAGGGCCGTCTATAGCTACTGTAATACTCATATTTGTTATTCTCCAATTTACATATACATTAAGTATACCATAAAGACAGCTCGAATGCAACAGGGAAAATGTGAAAATTAAGCGAAATAAACGGCTTTTAAGACTGTAGAGCAAAGAAAATTCCCCGAAAAACCAAAATGCTTTTCGGGGAAATATGTCAGTTTGTTTTTGAAAGCTGTTTTTTCTGCGCTCTTTTAAGATACGCAGGAGAAAGCAGACGCAGTTGTTTTTTTACGGTGTTTCTCACCTCACGGCAGTCGGAGATATAGCTGCCACCGTTTCCTTTGCCTGCCATATACTGTCTTGCTATCATTCCGTACAGCGTTATAAGCACCTTTAAGGTCATAACGGAAACCCTTGTGCGACAGCTGTAATAGATGCCGTTTTCCGCAAGATATTCCGACAAGATGAGATATGCCTCAAGATAGCTGTCCACCATTTTTCTTCCCGCAAGACCCGTTATGCTGTCGGGACGGTGGGCATAGCTGTAAAGCACCTTTCGTGTGAAGGCGACATTTTCCGCACAGGCAAACAGGCGGGGCGTTGTAATAACGTCCTCAAAGCACTTTCCGACAGGGTAGGATATATTGTTGTCGGTGAAGAGCGAACGTCTGTACAACTTGTTCCATGCGTAATTTCTTACCGAAACATCGGAAATCAGCTTTTCAAACGCCTTTTTTCCGCCGATTACACCGTTACGGTGGCAAAGAAGCACATTTATACTGCGGTCGGATTTTTCAAAGTAATTGCAGTATCTGCACTGTACTATGTCTGCGTTGTTTTTTGCGGCGAGCGTGTACATTTCGGAAATGTAAAAGGGCGATACAAAGTCGTCGCTGTCAACAAAGGCGATATATTCGCCTCTTGCGTTTGCAAGACCTGTGTTTCTTGCGGCTGAAAGGCCTGCGTTTTGCTGAGTGATTATTTTTATGAAATCATACTCGCTTGCAAACCTGTCCGCTATCGTCATAGAATTATCTTTTGTTCCGTCATTCACAATGATTATTTCGTATTTGTATCCGAACTTCTGACGGACAAGCGAATCAAGACAACGTTCAATGTATTTTTCAACGTTGTATACGGGAACGACAACACTCACGGCGACCGCACGCTCTCGCATATTATCAGTGTTCATATAAACCTCTCCTGAATAGAAAATAATTGCAGATAGAAAACTCGGACTATAGTATATCGGGGAAATAAACAAATTTTACTATGCAAATTATACAACTAAAAAAAATAGCAGTCAATCGGAAAAACGTGTAAAAGTTTGTAAAATAAAAAAATACGGCAGTTTAACGAATAATCATATGCTTAACGGCTGATAATTAAACAAAAAGAACAAAAGGAGATGACACGGTGAAAAGCGGTAAGATTTATGTAACCGCCGCAATAGGGGCGGGTATAGTTTGCATAGCGGCAATGCTGGGTGTGTTGAGTGCGGCTATATATGCCGAAGATGAAAAAAATGACAGCTTTTTAGGGCTGATGTATCATCAGGTGCTAAAGGACGAGAGTCGTGCGGGTAAATATATAATTACTCCTTATGAGCTTGAAGAAGATCTGAAGTACCTGTCGCAAAACGGATATGTTTCTATACTGCCGTCGGAGCTGGAACAGATAAACGACGGCAAGAAAAAGCTGCCCGAAAAGGCTGTGATGATAACCTTTGACGACGGCTATGAAACCGGTCTGTATTATGTTCTGCCGCTTTTGGAAAAATATGATATGAAAGCGGTCATAAATATTGTCGGTCGCTATACGGACGAATATTCCAGTATCAACGAAGAGGGAAAGCACTTGTCTTATGCGTACCTGACATGGAACGAGGTAAAGAAGCTGTCTGACAGCGGCTATGTCGAGATAGGCAATCACACCTATGACCTGCATTCAAACACCGGCGACAGAAACGGCTGTGCACAAAAGGACGACGAAAACACGTCCGATTATCGCAAGACTCTGTATAATGATGTATCCGCGCTGTCGGATAAGCTTGAAGATGTGATCGGTGTCAGACCGAGGGCTTTTGCCTATCCTTTCGGTTCTCTTACCGATGGAAGCTCACAGGTCATATCCGGGTGCGGGATAAGGGTGTTTATGACCTGCCGTGAAATACCGAGTAAAATAACAGGCGGGCAGATAATAGCAGTTAACCGCTATAACCGCGAAAGCGGCAGAAGCGTACAGGATATATGTGCACAATATAACGATACGCTGTAAAAAATGACATAGAAAAATCAGGAGCATCGACAAATTGCCGATGCTCCCGAAATTTTTCCGTTATTTCTGATTACTTAGACTCAGAAACGTTTGTTGAGCTGCCAACGCTTGAACCTGATGTTGTGTTGTTGCCGCAAGCTGTTGCCATAGCTGCTACCATAGCTACTACTGCTACTAAAGCTAAAATCTTCTTCATTTTTAAATCTCCTTACAGTAAGTTTGTATCGATCTATAATGCCGAATCTGTCGTTCGACTGAATGAAATTATACATAAATTTTACGCGGAGGTCAAGTGCCTTTTACCTTAATTTGTTTATTACTCTTAATTTTCGTTCAGATTGACAAAAAAGAATGTAATCGTTTAAATGTAACTGGACATTTTTTAGCTGATAGTGTATAATAAATATGAAAATCAAACGATTTTGCTACTTTTAAGCAAAATGGTTACGCGGTTGTAACTTTATTGGAACAATATGGATTATTTGATTTGCAAAACTGTACGAAAGTATACATAAATTGTAATCTTTTGAAAAATATTGCGCCGATTTTACCCGGTGTTACAGTCGCACACGCTGAAAACGAGAATGTGAAAGGAAAAATTGTTATGTCAAATGTACCAACACCCCATATAAAAGCGCAGCAGGGAGAGATCGCAAAGAAAATTCTTATGCCGGGCGATCCGCTGAGAGCAAAGTTTATCGCAGAAAACTATCTTACCGATGCCGTTTGCATAAATGACACAAGAAATATGCTGGGCTACACCGGACTTTATAAAGGCGGAAGTGTTACGGTAATGGGAAGCGGAATGGGAGTTTCGTCTATCGGGATTTACAGCTATGAGCTTTATAATTTCTATAAAGCCGACACTATCATAAGAATAGGCACGGCGGGAGCGCTTGTTCCCGAGGTTCAGCCGAGGGACATCATCATTGCCCAGGGAGCTTGCCATGACACAAACGTTGACAGACAGTACGACCTGCCGGGTACGTTTGCCCCGATAGCCGATTTCGGACTGGTGAAGAGAGCTTATGAGCTTGCGAGCGAGAAAAAAATAAAGGCTCATGTCGGCAATGTGCTTACCGGCGAGGTCTATTACGATGCTTCAAACAGCCTTTCGGCATGGTCAAAGATGGGTGTTCTGGCTGTTGAAATGGAAGCGGCAGCGCTTTATATGAATGCCGCCGCGGCAGGCAAGAAGGCACTTTGTATATGCACAGTTACAAACAATCCGCTTACCGGCACAGAGGATATCACGCCCGAAGAACGCGAGAAAACGCTGACCGATATGATAACAATTGCGCTTGAAGCATAATCGCACTCAGTGTATCTATTATATATAGTATATCCGTGGTTGCGACGAAATACAAAGCTTTCATCAC
>DOQG01000002.1:0-12428 GCA_003512525.1 Oscillospiraceae bacterium
GTTTGTCCTTCCGGATTAAGTTTTATGAATTTTTCGGTATCGGACTTGCAGTATTTATCGTTGTTATACCGCTTGTATAATGGATTTATAGCTTTTTGTATTTCTGAAGGTAAATCAGGAGATTTTATTAAGCAACAATGTGCTACCTGTAGCACAAAATCGCTAAAAAGCGTAGCCACGCTTTTTTTACTACACGGAGGTATTTATTATGTCTTACACACTTACAGAAAATTATCAGATTGATGAATTCACAATCAAAGCCATTATCGGAGAAAATATATCCGATAAAAATTGTGATTTTCAAAAGTTCCTCCCTGAGCGGAGTATTTTAACCGATGAAAACATAATATGTATTTTTGAAAACGGTGATGCTTTTAGCATTTGCTCTTCCGATACCGTTCGATACAAAGTTTTTGTTGATAAGAACTATGCCAATCGTCCACGATATACAGCGAATGAAATTATCAGTAAAAACATTGATATTTTTGATGAAAAATTCTTTGCAACGGAAGTAGAAACCAAATTAACAATTTCGGACGTATATCAAATCATTTCTCAAAGAGGAACTTGCAAACTTGATGGTTACTCATTGAACAGTCTATCATATGGCGTTATGTAATATGATATGTGCTACCTGTAGCACATATCATATAAAATCGGCTATTTGTTAATCAAAGGTACAATTTGTTCGTCAATTGCAATCAACGCTTCAGCGGCGATAGTTCGAACAGCAGCTTGAAGCAACAAATTTGTGTCAACTGTATAAGTGCGTTCACCTAATTCACCGTCAATATCTATAGTTAGAGTATTGTATTTATTTCTCTTTAACCTCATTAATACGTTTCCGAGTTTTTCGTCAACATGAGCACCGCCGTCTTTTTCAGCTATGTAACATACAACATCTTTACGAGTAAATACGTTTGTTTCGCCGGGGCAATAGATAACAATATTTTCATTCCACCATTTATCAAATGAGCATAATCTGTATTGGTGATTGAATTTTGGTTTTGGAATGAGATTTTCATCATTGCTGTCAGGCAAGTAATTAAAAGAATAGTCAGTTAATCCTGATATAACACGGTTGCCGTGCGCAGGTAATGGCTCGCAAAAATCAGGAAAATATGATTTCTTTCCTTTAAATTTATCGATAATTAAATCGAATAGTGAACGTTCTACAGAACCGCTTTTAAACCATATGCGAAGCTTTGTGGATATCTCGCCGGCATACATAAGTTCGCCATCATCATAAGACTTGCAATATTGTTTTAGCAACAATAATTGCTGATTTGCTATGTCTTTTATTTCTTCATCTGTTCGCTTTGTACTTGTGCAGTTTTCCATAATAAGCCCTTTCTTAATGGAGGTAAAATATGAATCTTTATGAAACAGTAATTAAGTGTTTAAATGAAAATAAACACACTTTTGAAGATGTAATATGGATTGGAAATTCAGAATTTTCCATACCTATTGAAAATTTTGTAACACTATCTAAGCAATTGTCTGATAGCGGTCGTTTTGATTACGATCGTTTGTCTAAGGATATTAAAATTGTCGGAAAAGACTTTTGGTTAGAGATAAACCCCTTTATTGAGTATTATCCGTACTTAGATCCCTTTGAGCCTTTGTCTGATATCAATTTATGGGTATATAAAACTCAACCGGCACAACCTACAATTGAAAAATGCGTTAATGCATTGTCTTTAGATCAAGCATCAGAATATCAAAAAGAGAAAATCAGAAAAATATATGGCTCTAATGACTGCTATCCGTTACGAATCATTCTTCAGCACTTCACTGAATGAAAATGTTGCACAAACGCTCACCCACATTTTTGTTAAATCTGTATACTATACATCACATCAATTGAATTGACAAAACTGTAAAAGTGTAGTATAATAAGATAAATAAAAAAACACCTAACACAGATAGAGCGGTTCTTGCCGGAACCCCTCTACCGATAACAGGAAAGATGTAAACGACACATCTCTCGAGCTTAGTGTATCAGTGCTTTCATTGTGCTATCAGTATAGCACATCACATACATTTTAGCAAGGGTTTTCAGCTGATTTTCATCTTTGTTGTCGGCTGGAAACTCTTGTTTTTTTGTTTATTTGATATACAAGGCGTAAATCCGCAGTGTATATCCCCACCTGCCGCTTCCACAAGGCAGTACAAATTGAATAGCCAACTTTGTGATAACAAGACTTTGCGATGACAACCGGTTCTCCGGTATGGGATACATTGTTGTATCTGCTGGGTATCAGCGAGCGAAGAAAGGGCGGATACCGAACGTAGCTGTATTGCTGTAATTCGTTTCGGATGCGTCAAAGCTAAAAGTAACAAAGCGACGGTTCAAATTTGTATATTTCACAGTGGAGCAGCTTGCATCTGCTTCGCTGTGTGATATATAATTTAATTTACAGCTTCAAGGACACTACTCCTGTAGTATCCTTGAAAGTGTAAATATAGATGGCGGAGAGGAAGGGATTCGAACCCTTGTGGGGTTGCCCCCAAACGGTTTTCAAGACCGCCTCGTTATGACCACTTCGATACCTCTCCGTATCGTGCTATAATATTATAGCACGGATTTTGAGTTTTGTCAACACTTTTTTCGGATTTTTTTAAATTTCTTGCATTTTTGTCCGTAATATCACTTTCGGGCTGAACGGCACTTAGTCAGAGCTTAATATTACTGCCGAACATTTTCACAAAATCGGGCGCTTTCGCCTTGAAGCGATTGCCATCAAGATAGGAAAGACAGCCTGCGTCGGTTGTGAATTTAAACTCAAGCTCATAACTGCACAGCGCCTGATATTTAAAGCCGTACTTTTTGTTCTGCTTGTTGTTGCCGTATTTTCCGTCACCAAGAAGCGGATGTCCTATATACGCAAGGTGCGCTCTTATCTGATGTGTTCTGCCCGTAAGCAGATCCACCTTTAACAGCGAGTTTTCGCCGTTGTACGCCAGAACCTTGTATTTTGTCTTTATCGTGAGATTGGTTTTTGTCTTTCTGTCGCTGATTTTCACCGTGTTGGTGTCACTGTTCTTTTCAAGATAAGCGGTAAGCGTAGCTCTGTCGGGAGTTACCTTACCGCAGGCAATGCACAGATACAGCTTTGTAAGCTCCCTGTCCCTTATCTTATGATTTAGTATTCTGAGCGCCTCTGCATTTTTCGCCGCGATCACTATCCCGCAGGTGTTGCGGTCTATGCGGTTGCAGAGCGCAGGCGCGAAAGACAGCTCGCTCTCAGGGTAATATTCCCCCTTGTGATAAAGATAGCTCTTTATGCGGTTTATAAGCGTGTCGCTGTCTCCGCTCTCGTCCTCGTGCACTACCATTCCGACAGGCTTATCCACAAGCAGAATGTTCTCGTCCTCATAGACAATGTCGATCTTATCACTCACCGCCGAGAAATCATCGGGATCAGCCTTTGCTTTCGGTATCAGCATATCATCGGGGATAAACAGTTTTATTATATCATTTTCCTCAATATGAGTTTCGGGCTTGCATTTCTTGCCGTTTAGCTTTATGCAGTTCTTGCGTGCCAGCTTGCATATCTGTCCCTGACCCAGCGGAAAAGATTTAGACAAAAAGCGGTCAATACGCTGACCGCTGTCATTCTTTGTTACCTTTATTTCTTTCATCTACGGCTCACTTCTGTATTCTTGAAAAGCCGTACTGCGAGAAATGCTCTATCGCCTTGTTGAAGTAATCACCTGAGCTTTGACAAGCCGTTGCAACATCGGTGAGTTTCGCTTTTGCTATCTCCCACTTTTCCTGCATTACCTCGTTATCATCGGCTTCAAGCCAGAGCTGGTTTTCCCAGATACCGTATTTAAGATTGATTATATATGCTTTTTTCATGTTTCTCCTTTTTATTCCTGCCGGATTTTTTATTTCAGGAAAGCCGCTGAATACGGGAGGGCAAGCCCACTCCCCTACAATTTTTAGGGTTCACAGCAATTACAGCTTTCCGCCCTTAGCTCCGCCGAGCTTACCGCCTGTAAAACCGTCAAGAATGTTGGTGTCAAAGCTGAATGTCAGCGCCTTATTCTCACGTTCACGCTTTAATGCGAGCGAGATCATCTCGTCAAGAAGCTCAGGATATTTCACGCCGACAGGTTCCCACAGATAGAACGCAAGGCTGCCCGGTATCGTGTTTATTTCGTTCAGATAAACGTTGCCGTTGTCCATATCTATCATAAAGTCAATTCTAGATGTGCCCGATGCGCCAAGACACTTGAACGCCTTTACCGCAAGGGTGCGTATCTGCTCTCTTGTTTCATCGGATATATCGGCAGGGATTTTTCTTTTCAGCGTTGCCATACCGCTTGACTTACCGCCCTTATCGCCCGCAATATACTTATCCTTGTAGCTTAATATTTCATCGGTGTTTACCGGTTCTTCGCATTCCGATGCGTGAGCGGTAGCATAGTCGCCGCATACCGAGCAGTTGATTTCCTTAAGGTTTGTTATAGCCGGCTCGACAAGAAGCTTAGACGCGTATGTGAATGCGTTGTCAAGCGCTTCGTCAAGCTGTTCGTCATTGTGCGCTATCATAATTCCTACGCTTGAGCCGAGATTTATCGGCTTTACTATAAGCGGATACGCGATCTTCACCTTAATATCCGCCTTTACAGCGTCTGCGTCCTTTGCGTAGTCGCTTATATGGATTACCGTCCCGTCAAGGACAGGTATGCCGTTATCCTTGAATACGGTTTTCATAACATACTTATCCATACCGACTGCCGATGAAATTACGTCACAGCCGACATAAGGAACGCCGATTGTCTGTAAATATCCCTGGAATACGCCGTCCTCAACGTTCGTACCGTGTACTATCGGGAACGCAACATCTATCGTTGCATATACGTTGTTGCCGAACTTCTTTCCGGGATAAAGCACAAGCTGTACCTTCCCGCCGTCATTTATAAGTATCACCCTGTGGCTTTCCTTGAGAAGCGACTTCAAATTCCTATACGATGCGATGTTTCCTATTTTTTCTCCGACATACATTTCATTGTTTTTTGTAATGTATACAGGTATCACCTCGTACTTATCCTTGTTTATGGAATTGCAAGCCTGAAGTGCGGATATGATGGATACCTCATGCTCAACGCTTTTTCCTCCGAAAAATACACCTACTCTGATTTTCATGATTTTATCCTTTCTTTATGTCAATTAAGTATTATCTGTGCTTGTTTGTGAGCTTTCCGTCCTGTAGCTGAGATCTCTCAGGTCAATATTTACCCTGACGTAATCGCCATATGCAAGTACAACGCTCTTTGCTTTTTCGGGAACTATGTAGCAGACATAGCCGTCCGAGCCGATCCCTGCGGATAGAGCCACTGAAGTGCTGAAGCTCTTTCCTTCGTCAAAACCCCACGCTCTGTCGCAGCCTATATCGCCGTCATAGATGCAGTTAAGGTCATTGGAGATCCACAGCTTTTCATCGGTTGTGTTCTTGACTTTCAGGTGAAACGCAACATACATATATCCCTTATCCGCTCCGCCGTACATAATATCTGTTCTGAAAACCTCATCGCAGATAAAGCTGTATTCGGCTGTCTGAGCGGTTTCGTTGAAGTTTACACGCTGTACCTCCTGAGTTGTTGAGGATTCTTCAGAGACACTTTCTTCTATGTAATCGTAGTCGGCGTTGTCGAAGTTGTCGCCGATCATTGAGAAAATTCCGCCGATTATGGAAATAATGATACCTATTACCGTAGGCGCAAAGACCACTATTATAATTACAGTCGTAATCGTCTTTGCTATCTTCTGTGTGGAGGCATTCTGAGAGCTGCTTACATTGCTCTGTGAAGGCTGTTGTGAGGCATTATACTCATTCTGACGCATCTCTTGTCTGCGTCTGTATTCTTCCTCTTTCCTTTTCTTTTCCTCACGGTATGCCTTTACGCCCGCATTATTGTCAAACGGTGCGCCGCACTGGGTACAGCAGTTCTCGTGTTCTACATCCAGCTTTGCTCCGCAGTAATCGCAGAATATGTCCATAGTATCTCCCTTATCCTTGTTTCTTCAGACTATCAATAGTTATCCGGCAGATCGTTTTCAAGAAGGACTATCTTCTTTTCCCCGCCCGTCTTTATATTTTCAACCTTTGCAAGAGCCTCGTTAAGATCCTTTGCAACGTAAGTTTTTTCCTCAGGATATCCCTTTGCTTTTAATCCATCGGTTATCGGCACCGCCTGACGCTCACCGACCGCGATAACAAAATCGCATATATCAGCCGCCTGCTCACCAAAGCGCTTGTTGAGCTCATATTCTTTTTCACCGAGCTCCACCATTCCCGGTGAAACAAGTATCTTATACCCGTCAAACACCGCAAGCGTATCAAGCGCCGCCTTTGCACCTGTCGGATTGGAATTGAAAGCATCGTCAATTATAGTCTTATTTGTGCCCTTGATTATCTGTAGCCTGTGTGGAACGCATTCAAGACGCTTGACAGGCATAACAAGGTCAGCAAACGGAACACCGAGCGTATTAGCAACGGCTATCGCACCTACTATATTCTGTACATTGTGACTGCCGATAAGCTTTGTCGCAAACTGCTTTTCTTCATTACCGTTGTGAACCGTGAACTGCGTTCCGTTCTCGCTGACGGAAATATTATCCGCATAGTAATCCGTTCCGCCACCGAGCGAATATGTCACCTTGTTCTTTTCACAGTCGTGCTTTACTATATATTCGTTATCGTAATTGAGGAATATGATTCCGTCCTCGGGCAGGCTGTCCGCAAGCTCAAATTTTGTTTTAATGATATTGTCAATCGACTTGAAGGTTTCAAGGTGCTGAGGACCTATCGATGTGATGATTCCGTGCTTCGGCTTTACTATATCGCAGATCTCCTTTATCTCGCCGACATTCTTAGCGCCCATTTCGCACAAAAATATCTCGTGCGTTGCATTAAGCTGTCCGCGCACTACCTTTACAACACCCATAGTCGTGTTATAGCTCTCGGGGGTCATAAGCACATTGTATTTTGCACCGAGGAGCTTTTCAAGATAGAACTTTGTACTGGTCTTGCCATAGCTTCCGGTAAGTCCTACTACGGTAAGATCCGGAAGTCCGTCTATTACACGTTTTGCGTCATTGATATAATGACGGTTTATCATTGCTTCAATCGGCTTATTGATAAGGTTTGCAAGCATCGCCATAACAAGCGTCAAAACCTGCACACCCATTGTTATCGCAAGCGACAGATAACCCATACCGAGTGTTAAGAACACGATCAGGATCAAAAGTATATAAACGATAAGCGATGTTACCGTCATTCTGATTACTCTCGGAGTGAACACAAGCTTCTTCTTTGCCTTTTTCGGCGCTGAGAAAACGAGATCAAGGCACAGAAAAGCCGCCGCAATAAAGCAGGTAGATGCCTTCATCTCGCCGCATATCAGGAATGTAAGCACCGAGCCCAAAGTAAATATATGACGCAGTATGACCTCTTTTATATTTTTTCCTATCCACTTGAACTGCTCATCGGAATGATAGGAATTGAGCTGGAACATATGCATATAATGCACAAAATTAAGTCCGCATGATGCACCGAGCGCCATACCGAGTACAGCTACCGCAATTGTCTGTAAAATATCCAAAATAAACTCTCCGTTCTGTATTATTTTATATCAAGAAATGACGCAAGCACCCTTGAGAATGTAAACCAACCCTCAATGAACGCATAATGTCCCGCACCCTCTATTGTTACAAGTCCGCTGTCAGGTATAAGCTCGCTCATTTTAACACCGTCAGAAAGCGGTGTCGCATCGTCTTTATCGCCCCAGATAAGCAGGGTCGACTGCTTTATTTCTGATAAAAGCTCGGTCAGATCCTCGTTTACAACCTTTACAAGTGTAGCTCTCATAACGGGAGAAGCCGCCAGATAGTCTGCACTGCCGCGCTTTTTTCTCATATTTTCAACAGCATTCGGGAAAAGCTTTTTCATAGGTGCTGTGCTCATTACAGCTTTACCCATCTTGTAAATTCTCGTTTTTATTTTTGATGATGTGCTTTGCTTAGGCTTTATTCCCGCACTGTCTGTAAGTATTATCTTTTCGGGGGTAAGCACAGGCTTTTCCCGTGTTACCGCCTTTATTATAACTCT
Source organism: Oscillospiraceae bacterium (assembly GCA_003512525.1). Classification (GTDB taxonomy): domain Bacteria; phylum Bacillota; class Clostridia; order Oscillospirales; family Ruminococcaceae; genus Ruminiclostridium_E. The sequence goes on from DOQG01000002.1 coordinate 8,124, forward strand.
TCCGCCAAAGCTGTGACCGAGGACAACAGTCGGATCAATACCGAGCTTTTTGCAGAAAGTGCCGATAAAGTCGACATAATCGTCAACGCGCCACGGCTTTTTCGGCTCGTCACTTTCACCGAAGCCTGCCATATCGGGCGCGACCACTCTCATATGAGGCGACAGCATATCTACTATGTTTTTAAACAGCGTAATGTTACTGCCCCAGCCGTGCAGCAGCAATATTACTCCCCTGCCGTTATCTTCGCCTTCATCAATGTAATTTATTCTTAGATCGTTTATATCTATAAACAAGGTCAATCTTACCTTTCGATTTTGTTCAAGCTGTACTTACAGCGGAGAATTTCACACACTCCACCATTGTCTATTATATTATTTTTACGCTTTGATGTCAAGAAAAATAACTGTAAACCGGAAGTAAAACTTCTGCGGGCAATACAAAAATCACCGCCCCGAAAGGCGGTGACAACAACAGCAAATTTACTGTTCTTCGACCTTTGTGTTCTTTCCGACAAGAACTGCGACAGCTGCACCGACAAGCAACGCGGCAAAACCCGCAAGCGTTTCAAGGTTAAATCCGAAGCCATCGGGGAACACCGCATAAAGCGAGCCGAGCACAAGTCCCATAATTGCGCTGTATACAAGCAGAGAGTAACGCTTCATCAGTGCGGATATCAGCTTTGCTCCGAATACAATGCCGATAAACACGCCGATAGCTGTCGGTATCAGTATCATAAAGTCAAGGCTCTTGATAGCACCGATAACAGTCGTGTATATTCCGAGCAGTACCATAACAAACGAGCCGCTTACACCGGGAATTATCATTGCTATTGCCGCAACGGTAACACCGAGCAGAAGTGTTATAAACAGCACAGGGTTCATTTTATAGGTGTAGGTAAAGCTGTCTTGAACTATTGAGAATATATCGGTATCCGCGGGCAGGGTCAAAGTGATGCTCTGACCCTTTGGAATTTCACTGCCTTCAGTTCCGACAAGAGTGGTCATATCGGCAGAGGATTTTTTTACGGCACAGCCGGTAAGCTCTCCGTCTATCTTTTCTGCGACCTTAAGCTGCCAGTCTGAGTTCATATCATAACTGCCGTTATTTGTAATTGTAACAGTACAACCCGTGCTTTTATGAACGGCACTTATCTCAAACACCTCATTCTGAGGGAGCTTGTTTACAAATGTCATACCGACAACAAGCGCAAGTGCCGGGATAAATGCAATAAGGCATTTCGGCGTGATCTTTCTGCCGCCGACTGTCATATTGCGGTAGATAAGCGGGATACTTCCGATTATAAGCCCCATGAAGAACATATTCGTTGCAACGGGGAAGTTATCAAACAGCCACGTTATCACAAACGAAAAGCCGAGCACTCCGACAGCCGCGCCTATACCGAAAAAAATTATGAACTTGATATTCTTTTTGATTGCCGACAGTTTTAATGTCAGAACGTCTACCATCTTGTCATATACGCCGAAAACTACCATCATAGTTCCGCCGCTTACACCTGGGATCACGTTTGCAACACCGAATACTATTCCGTATACGATGTTAAGAAAATGAGTCAGCATATTTACTCCTTCAGTTAAGATGTTTTTTTATTTCTATTGCTATTGCGGGCGCAACACCGGCTATAACCGCCGTTATAGAAGCAAGCGGGTGCGGCATTGCAAATCCGAACAGCGAATTGACAAAAGGTATGTACGGCAGAAGTATTGCCGCAAGTGATGTCGATATTACAGCTGTAAGCAAATATTTCGGTATCGTTTTATTTCTGAACGAACCGGGACGCTTGTCGACCGCCGCAACAGACATAGCACCTGTCATAACGGTAAGAAGCGTCAGCAGAATTGACGACACCTGTGCAGTCGGCATAAGTCCGCTGAGTACTAAAACAAACAACGTACTTATCATACCGCATATTGCACCGCATACAAGGCTTCTGACAAAGAACCTTCTGTCGCCCTTACCTCGTGAAATAAAGCCCGAAGCTGTCATATCGCTCTTTATATCCGCCGTGACATTTCTGAAACCCGTACAGAAAAGCGGAATAACAACAGCAGTAAGCAATGCCGCGAGCATAGGTGTCACCGCGTTGCTTCCTGCCGCCATATCGGCAATCGCCGTAAACGACAGCATCACAAGTGATAACAGTAAAGCAAAGATACAGCGCTTTATGTTTCGGTGAAGCTGTCTGGCTTCTTTTATCATTTCTACTACTGCGGCAAAGTTATCGTCACGCACTATCAGTCCGCTTGCCTCATATACACAGCCTGTGGTGTTTTCAAGCGAGGTTATGCCGAGATCGGCATGGCTCACCATCTCATAATCGTTGTCCGAATATCCGACTACCGCCACAGTTTCGCCCGCCGCCCTTAGTTCATCTATTATTGTTATGCGTTGAGCGGCGCTTACACGACAGAATATCTCAGCATCGGTATAGTTCAGCTTTTCGCCTGTGAGCGAGCTTTCCGCGATAGCGTCACCTGATATCATTCCCTTATCCGAAAGACCTATTTTCTTGCCCATAGAGCTTGCGGTTTCGGGACTGTCGGAGGAGGTAAGCACAAGCCTTACGCCCGCTCTTCTGCAGCCCTGCATTGCAAGCGGTATCATATCTCTTGTCGCACTCATAAACGAAACAAGACCCATATAGTCATAACGTACCGAATAAAGACTTTTCGGCAATTCCTCGCCGTCCGGTATTATATAGTAGGCAGATGCCCACACCTCAAGTCCGCGTTTGGCAAGAGAAGCGGCACGGTTTGTTATTTCAAAAAGCGTATCTGTATCCATATCGCACAGCCCGGTGATTTTTTCGACCGAGCCCTTTACGCAGACAAGATGTTTGTCACCCATCTTGTAGATATTGCCGCCTATTCTGTCGGTATCGTTATAAGGAAATTGCGCCGCTACCTCGTTACGTTTCAGTGTACTGACATCTGCTCCTCCGAGTGCGGCATTGAGCAGAAAAGCCTGCTCTGCCGGTGTCGGATCATCTCTGTCACACGAGAGTACCGTTACGGTAGTCATAAGATCGGGATTTTTGCTGTATATTCCCGCTACCTCAAGCATATTCGGTGCAACTACGGCAGATTTATCGATTATAAGCGTTGTCAGTCCGTTAAGCTTTTCAGGGACGGTAAGATTTTTTATTATCGCTCCCCTACGCTCGATGCGCCGCACAAAATTCATATTGTACATTCGTATAAACAGTTCGACAAACGGCATAAACATACAGATAAGCCAGCCGCAGGCGCTTACTGCAACACCCATTACATCTGTGTTTCTTCCGGTGAGTATCTGTAAAAGCGCACCCAGCGCACATATTACGACCGCCGTTATTGCAAGCGGAAGACGGAGCTTCACACAGGTTTTCTCATAACGCGAGAAATTCGGATCGGACGACTTGCCCTGCTTTTCGCTGTTTCTTGCCCTGTATGTGTCTTCACCGGTAGCAACTGTTCTTGCGACAGCCGAGCCTGACAGTATGCGCGTTCCCGCATATATACAACTCTTTTTAAGACCGTTTGCTTTAGGGTCAGAGCCGCCATGCTTTGCGACCGCTGTCGGATCATCCGTAAATCGGCTTTCGTCAACGGTAAGTCCGATACATTCAAGTATATGCGCATCTGTCGGTACTATTTCTCCGCCCTGAACAATTATTATATCATCGGGCACAAGCATAGCCGCCGGGACAAGCTCAAGCGAACCGTCGCGGATAACTCTGTATTTCATTTTAGCCGACAATGTGCGGTTTCGTATGGTGTCATTGCTCCTGCGACAGATAATGCACAGCGTTACTATCTGCGCGACTGCCATAGCAAGACACATAATACCCGTTACATATTGTGACAGTGCAGATATCTGTATGATCCCCGCAACCGAAAGAAGAATTGCTGCAGGATCAAAAAGATAGTGATACGCCTTAAAACTTCTGTCTTCGGTTTCTCTGAAAATATTGCTTCCGTACATCTCGAGATTATCCGCCGCCTTTTCTGCACTAAGACCGACATAATCTCCTCTGAAATTCAAAAACTGCGCCATATTTCTCTTTCTGTTAACAATCGTTATTATTTCCCTTCCGTACAGCGTTTTACATAGTACGGATAAACTTTCCTATTTTATATTATCGCACAAATCGCAGTAAAAATCAAGAGGGGCTGCGACACAATTCCTCAGCATATCAAATTACATTAAAATTACAATGCGACATATTAAAAATGTCAAAACAATAAATTACAGCCAACACCGCTGAAAACATATCCATACCGACAAGGTGTTAATAATTTCGTGAG
>DOQG01000002.1:12650-12786 GCA_003512525.1 Oscillospiraceae bacterium
AAAAAGAACGCTACTATCCTGAGAATATGTATAAAATTACAATTCGACATATTAAAAAATGTCAAAACAATAAATTACAGCCAACACCGCTGAAAACAGCTTCGATACCGATAAGGCGTTAATAATTTCGTGAGTG
>DOQG01000059.1:0-5016 GCA_003512525.1 Oscillospiraceae bacterium
CGGGGGAAAGGGGTTTTCGGCAAGGATGCCGAAATAAGGACACACCAAGCTTTAAGCATGGATGCTTACAAGTGGACGAACAAAGTCGGTGCAGGACGCACCGACAACAAACGACCACTGTTGCACAGATGCAAAGCCATCAGAGTGTCCTAAATGGGATAGGGATAATAAATCAGAAGTTTATTTCAAAAACAGTCTTTTACTACAAGCTGTACATTCAGGGTTGCGGATTTTACATTACAGATAATTACAACAAAAATAAAGGAAGATATGCAGAAAATCTGTTGAAATTTACGGTAGGATATGCTATACTATTACATACTGCTTATATTTCTTTTATGCGAATTTCAATATGCGGGGAGGGACGGTATGAAATACAGAGAACGTACATTGCGGCATGAATATAAGTTTCCGGCAACGACTGCTCAATGTGAAGTGCTGAGGGAGCGGTTTTCGGCTGTAATGACACCTGATACTCACGGCGATAACGGGTGTTACCGTGTAACGAGCGTGTATCTTGATGATGTTTACCGTTCGGCGTACAACGATAAGCTCATCGGTGCGGATACCCGAAAGAAATACCGCATAAGGACGTATGACCTGTCGGAGAAGCTGTTGCATTTTGAATGCAAGTACAAGGACAGGGATATGACATCAAAACGCGGCATATGGATAAGTCCCGGACAGTATCATTCTATATTAAAGGGAGATTACTCTTTTGTATGGAGCGGTGAGTACGAGGGCACTATCCTTGAGGACGCATCTTACAGCAATGCGCTTGCACTGCTCCGCCCGTCGGTTATAGTGGACTATAACAGGCAGGCGTTTATAAATCCCGAGGGAAACGTGAGGTTTACTATTGACAGCGGGTTTAAAGCAGGAGCGTTTTCAGATGATATGCTGTCGGAGAATATCGGATATCTGCCTGTTGAGAATTTCACGGCGGTTATAGAGATAAAGTATGACGACTATCTGCCGTCCTATCTTGAAGAACTGCTCGGCGGTATCGAGCTGAAACAGGAGTCGGTATCTAAATTTTTATTATGCCATGATAAGCTGACAAGCTTTAATATGCGGACTTAAGTAACGCCATGGGAAAACCGATCGGAGGAAAAGAAAAATGTTACAACATCTGACCGCACTTGCGGAAAGCACGGGGGACGATCTTCTCTCCCTTATAGGACAGAGCTTTGATATCACGGCACAGCTTGAAAGTCTGTCGCTGCCGAGAATACTGCTCGCACTGCTCACGGCTACACTCTGCGGTGCTATAATTTATCTTGTTTACCGTATGTTCTACAGAGGTGTCGTCTACAGCGATAATTTCAATATACTTGTACTGCTTATTACAGTAGTGACTGCGTTTATCATAATGACTATCAGTGCTAACCTTGTACTGTCGCTCGGTATGGTCGGCGCATTGTCTATCGTGCGATTCCGCTCGGCGATAAAAGACCCGCTTGATGTGGGTTTCTTATTCTGGGGAGTAGGCGCAGGTATCACGGCAGGCGCGGGACTTTACTTTGTGGCTATCATAGGTACGGTATTTGTTGCGGCGCTGTACATAATTCTTACTATGATAAAGAAGGAACGCCGCTGCTATCTGCTTGTTGTTCGTTACGGAACGGACGCTGAGAGTAATGTCAATGCACTGCTCGGAACGCTTAAGTACAAGCTCAAGAACAAGACGCAGATAAACGACCGTGTTGAGCTGACTGTTGAGATAAAGACTGCAAACAATGATACGACACAGCTTTCAAGATTCAAAGCTATCGATGGGGTTGACAGTGTAACGCTTCTTGAATATAACGGTGAATATATGAACTAGCGGCGGGTCGCCGCTGACTTTTCGCCGTTGCGGCAATGTGCCGCTTCAAATTCGCCGTTCTGAATGTCGGCGATTTGTGAGGGTTACGTTACCGGCGGTGGCAAAGGGTTACTGCGTATTTATATTTTGAATGGAAAACCGCTGTCGATGGGGACGGCGGTTTTTTGCATTTAATGAATATTGGGGGTTTGGTAAGACAGTTTCTGTTTTTATAAAATACCGAGTAAATAGATTGCAGTTTGCATTTTGTCAAAGCAGAAAAGTAAAGAATTCGTATCGGGCGTGTCAGGTTGTGATTGCTTGAATTTTTTGTATGTTAGTGGTATAATAAAAATGAAAAAGTAGCATAAGGAATGATTTAATGATAAGTATAGACGAACTCCGTCAACTGAACACAGCTAACCATTATGCAATAACCGAACACGCAAGAATAAGACTGTTTGAGCGTAGAATAACGATTGATGATGTTATTTGCTGTGTAGAAAACGGCAAAATTATTGAACAATATGAAAATGATAAACCATTTTCCAGTTGCTTGATTTTAGGAATAGAGCTTAAAGGTAAGTATATTCATGTAGTTGTAAGTTGTGATGAAGAATATATATATCTTATTACTGCTTACTATCCGGATGAGCAACATTGGCAGGATGATTTTAAAACAAGGAGGAACTGATCATGTTATGTGCAAACTGTGGTGCAAGAGCTGAAAAAGGTTTTACGACAAGTGTTACCGATTTAGGCAATTGCCTTATAATTATAAGGAATGTTCCGTGTTATAAATGTACTCAGTGTAATGAAGTAATCTATACGGGCGATGTGTTGAAAAAAACCGAAGAGATCATAGAGCATTGCAGGAAGATGATGCAGGAAATTTCGATCATAGATTACTCAAAGGTCGCGTGAAGGATCAGCGGGTAAAAATAAAACGTAATTTTCCTCTTGACAAATCGGGAATGATATGCTAAAATCGGTTTAAAGCGATATATTAAAGGCTTTGAAGGGAAAAAGTAGCGTGAAACGTGCTTTCAGAGAGTCGTTGGTCGGTGTGAAACGGCAGATGTTTTAATGTGAAGATACACCCCTGAGCTGTCCTTCGGGAACGGTAGCTACGTTATAGCTTTTGAGGTTCGTGTGAAATGGTCTAAACGCACGGATAAACTGAGGTGGTACCGCGATAATTCGCCCTCTGTGCATTTTTGCACGGAGGGCTTTTTTATTTTCCACCCGTTAGATTAAGACCAAAATTTATTTTTTGGAGGTCGAAAGACAATGAGCATGGATCTACTGGTACGTCTGCCCGATCCGGAGGAGATCAAGAAAAAGTATCCTGCAAGTGAGAAGGTAAAGGAAATAAAGGCACAGAGGGATAAGGAAATAGCCGATGTGTTCACAGGAAAGAGCAATAAGTTTCTGCTGATAATAGGACCTTGCTCCGCCGACAAGGAAGAGCCGGTAATTGATTATATTTCAAGGCTTGTACCTGTTCAGGAGCAGGTAAAGGATAAGATACTTATCATACCGAGAATATATACGAATAAGCCGCGTACCACGGGTGAGGGATATAAGGGTATGATACATCAGCCCGACCCCACAAAGCACGAGGATATGCTTGAGGGACTTATCAAGGTAAGACAGCTTCATCTTCACGCTATCGAGCAGACAGGCTTTACCTGTGCGGACGAAATGCTTTATCCCGAAAATGACCGCTATCTGTCGGATCTGCTGTCATATGTTGCTGTCGGTGCGCGCTCTGTCGAGGATCAGCAGCACAGACTCACTGCAAGCGGACTTGATATACCTGTGGGAATGAAAAATCCAACCAGCGGAACTATGTCGGTAATGCTCAATTCTATCCGTGCGGCGCAGGCAAGCCATACTTTTATATACAGAGGCTGGGAAACGCACACAAGCGGAAATCCGCTTGCTCACGCTATACTCAGAGGTGCTGTAAACAAGCACGGCGAAACCATACCGAATTATCACTATGAGGATCTTTCGCTGCTTTATGAGCTTTACTGCAAGCAGGAGCTTCTTAACAAGGCGGTAATTGTTGATACGAACCATTCTAATTCCGGCAAGAAATATCTTGAACAGATAAGAATTGCAAACGAAATTCTGCACAGTCGCCGTCACAGCAAGGATCTTGAGGGATTTGTCAAGGGACTTATGATAGAGAGTTACATTGAGGACGGAAGCCAGAGCACAGACGATGCGGTTTACGGCAAGTCGATAACCGACCCGTGTCTTGGCTGGGAAAAGACGGAAAAACTGATTTACAGTATAGCCGAACAGCTGTAAGCGGCGGGTCGCCGCTGACTGTTCCGACCTTTGATAACGTTGCGGATTTTCGCAGGATAGCGGGACGGTCGGGGTTTAGCGATGGTGCTATGCAGGTTGTCAGGTGTCCGTGGGGCGCGGCAAATTTGCCTTTTAAAAAGATGGATATAGGCTTTAATTGCGTTGACGACGGGCGGTGGGTCGCCGCTGACTGTTCCGACCTTGCGGCTGTGAGCCGCGGCAAATTCCGCCTTTTAAAAAGGTGGATATAGGCTTTGGTTGCGTTGACGGCGGGCGGCAATGTGACGCTGATTTACAATTTGATAATGTTGAGGATTTTTGCAGGATAGCGGGACGGTCGGGGTTTAGCGATGGTGCTATGCAGGTTGTCAGGTGTCCGTGGGGCGCGGCAAATTTGCCTTTTAAATAGATGGATATAGGCTTTAGTTGCGTTGACGACGGGCGGTGGGTCGCCGCTGACTGTTCCGACCTTGCGGCTGTGAGCCGCGACAAATTCCGCCTTTTAAAAAGGTGGATATAGGCTTTGGTTGCGTTGACGGCGGGCGGCAATGTGACCCTGATTTACAATTTGATAATGTTGAGGATTTTTGCGGGATAGCGGGACGGTCGGGGTTTAGCGATGGTGCAGGATCAATTTGAGGCTTGTTGAAAGTTTGGGCGAAGAACTATCACATTTAGCTCCATTGTGTAAAGAAAGCTGGCACAGTGCGGTATAACATTTTCAATGTTGCTTTATATATCAGGTTAACGATGCTTTGTTGTAGAACTGAGTTTTTCGTCACTGTGACTGAGGGATTGTCAGCGGAGGTTATAGTACAAGCGGAAAGGTTCGGTGTAAACGATCCCTCAATAGTTGGCTGAGCTTGACTCAGCAACAGAAGCTCACCTTT
>DOQG01000059.1:5265-24707 GCA_003512525.1 Oscillospiraceae bacterium
AAACAAACAGAGCGTTCATAAGCCGAGAATTAGTGCAAATGGGTAAATAATGCTCCTATCAGATGACAGCATGATATTGCAAACGGACACACAGACGTTTGTCTAAAAATAATAAAATCAAAATAAACCGAAAGGAAGAAGAAAATGACACTTTACGAAGAACTTATTGAAAGAGGGCTTATCGCTCAGGTTACGAATGAGGAAGAGATAAGCAAGATGATAAACGAGGGAAAGGCTACATTCTATATCGGCTTTGACCCGACAGCGGATTCTCTGCATGTCGGTCACTTTATGGCGCTGTGCCTTATGAAGCGTTTACAGATGGCGGGTAACAAGCCTATTGCGCTTCTCGGCGGCGGTACGGGTATGATAGGCGACCCCTCGGGCAAGACGGATATGAGAAAGATGCTCACAAAGGAAGATATCGAGCATAATATTGCCTGCTTTAAAAAGCAGATGAGCCGTTTTATAGATTTCTCGGACGGCAAGGCACTGCTTGTAAACAACGCGGACTGGCTGCTTGATTTAAACTATGTGGACGTACTGCGTGAGGTAGGTGCTTGCTTCTCGGTAAACAAGATGCTGAGCGCGGAGTGCTACAAGCAGAGAATGGAAAGAGGTCTTTCGTTCCTCGAATTCAACTATATGATAATGCAGAGCTACGACTTCTACAAGCTGTACAAGGATTACGGCTGTAATATGCAGTTCGGCGGCGACGATCAGTGGAGCAATATGCTCGGCGGCACTGAGCTTATCAGAAAGAAGCTCGGCAAGGACGCACACGCAATGACCATTACTCTGCTCCTTAATTCCGAGGGCAAGAAGATGGGTAAGACCGAAAAGGGTGCTGTATGGCTCGACCCTGAAAAGACAAGCCCGTTTGAATTCTTCCAGTACTGGAGAAATGTTGCGGACGCTGATGTTATGAAGTGCATAAAGATGCTTACATTCCTGCCTCTTGAGCAGATAAGAGAGATGGACAGCTGGGAGGGCGCACAGCTCAACAAGGCTAAGGAAATACTCGCATATGAGCTTACTAAGCTGGTACACGGCGAAGAAGAGGCTGAAAAGGCTTTAGCCGCCGCTAAGGAGCTGTTCGGCGGTAAGGGCGTCAGCGGTGATATGCCTACTGCTGTTATGCCTGCCGAGCTTGTAAGCGACGGTAAGATCGGTATACTTGATGCTCTTGTTGCGTCAAAGCTCTGCCCTTCAAAGAGAGAGGCAAGAACAAACGTAACAGGCGGCGGTATCAGCGTAAACGATGAAAAGGTGACCGATCCTGCGGCTATGATAGAGATAGGCGAATTTGCCGTGATAAAGAAGGGTAAAAAGAGCTACTGCAAGATAGTAAAGGCATAAGGTGTGGTTACAGTAAGAAGAGCGCAGGACAAGGATATTAAGCGTGTTACGGAGTTGCTCGGTCAGGTGCTGGAGCTCCACGCCGATTTAAGACCCGACTTATTCATACACGGTACGACAAAGTACACGGAAAATCAGCTGTCGGATATATTCGCTGATGAAAGGACACCTGTATTTGTGGCTGTAGATGAGAGTGACACAGTGCAGGGATATGCGTTCTGTATATTCAAAGAGCCTGCTTTTGCAACAAATATGACAGATATAAAAACGCTGTATATAGATGACTTATGTGTTGACAGCAACGCAAGGGGTCGGCATATAGGAACTACGCTTTTTGACTATGTAATGGATTTTGCAAAGCAGACAGGTTGTTACACAGTTACTCTGAACGTCTGGGAGGGTAACGACAGCGCAAGGCATTTCTATGAGAAAATGGGAATGTTCGTCCGTGAAACCCAGATGGAGCGGCAGGTGGCGGGTCGCCACTGACAATTCGCCGTTCAGAAGGTAGGCGGGTTGCGTTAGTTGCGTTACCGGCGGGCGCAATATGTTGCACTGCAATTTCAATGAATTTTCTATAAACTAAGAAGCTGTGATGAAATTTTTGCATTTCGTCACAGCTTCTTTATTTACTCTGTTATCTTCTCGCGTTACCTCTTATAATAACACCTATTATATAAGGACCTGTATTGCTGGCAACCGCCGCTCCCGCTATGCTCTGCATCTCGGGGGGTCTGCCGACCTTTGCGCTGTACTGCTTTATAAATTCGTCCTCAAGGCTTGTTACACTTGTACGCAGTATCTCCCACGGCGTTTCGGGAATCGCTCTGCCTGCAATATACTGAACTGCATCGGCTATGGCGTTCTTTTCGCCGCGGCTCTTCTTTACTACCTCGCTTTCGCCGTCAATAAGGGAGATCAGCGGTTTAAGACCCATAAGCTCGCCTAAGAAAGCGGCTGCGGCGTTTATTCTGCCTGACTTCTTCATATGGCGGAGGTTAAAACCTATAATGTAAATTTCGCAGTTGTTGAACATATCGGTAAGATATGCTACTACATTGTCAACGCTCTGTCCCGCAATAAGCTTTTTTGCGGACTCTACGACAGGGTAGCCATAGCCGAGAGAGTAGCAATGGCTGTCGAGTATCTCTATGCGCATCTTTGCCATCTCGGGGTGCTCTTCAAGCAGGTTTTTCTTTGCGAGAAGCGCGTTCTCGTATGTCTTTGAGCCTGTCGAGTTTATAAGCACCACGATAAGAGCATCATAGCCCTCATTGAAATAATGTGTGAACTTCTCTTCAAAGCGCATTGAGGTTATCTGTGCGGTCTTGGGGAGATATTCGGACTTGTCTATCATTTCGAGAAACTCGGGAGCGGTAAAGTCTACACGCTCTCTCAGACTTTCGTTGCCGAGGGTTATCTCAAACGGCATTACATCAATGTCGTACAGCTTTTCGTCCTCGGGGGTGATGTCGCTTGCGCTGTCGGTGATAAGTTTTACTTTCATCGTTTTGTTTCCTTTCGGTCATTCTTTTAATCTCGTGCTTATTCGGCTTTGCTCCAGTCGTATTTTGTAAGCGAGCCGTAATTCTGAAGCTCGGGGAAATCCCACTGCCGCAGTACCTCGTATGCGCCTATCGCTACGCTGTTTGATAAGTTGAGACTTCTCATATTACTGCCCATAGGTATACGCACACAGTGCTGTTTATTGTGAAATAACAGATCCTCGGGAAGTCCCTTATCCTCTCTGCCGAATACTATATAAGTTTTATCCTTATACTGCGCATCGCAGTAGGTGTTTCTGCCCTTGGTGGTGAAATAGAAAAATTCACCGTCCTTATTCTTTTCAAAAAAGTCGTCAAGCCCGTCATAATAGGTTATGTCGAGATAATGCCAGTAGTCAAGGCCTGCGTGCTTCAGCTTTTTATCATCTATCTGAAAGCCCATAGGCTTTACTATATGCAGTCTTGCGCCTGTCACCGCGCAGGTGCGGGCGATGTTGCCTGTGTTCTGCGGTATCTGCGGCTCAACGAGTACAATATTCAGTTCCATCGAAAAATCATTCCTTATAGATTTTTATGCCGTACAGCCCGTTTGCCGCGGATAAAGACACAAGCTGTTCTCCGACCTTTTCCGCTGTATCGCTTGTTATACTTTTACGTTCTTCATCGGTGATGCTTTTGTCAAACCTTGCGATTATGCCCGTATCTCCGCCCGATCTCAAAAGCTCTGCCATATTTTCGACTGTTGCGTCGGAATTGTCGCTTATAACTATGTCTATGCTGTCGGAAAGCAGACTTTTTTCGGCTTTCGGGCATCTGTTTGCAAATTCGGCGGCAAAGGTGAAGCTGTCGGAAGCCTCCTCCCACGACATACCGAAATAGAAAGCGGGCTTGAAGCCTTTTTCGTTTATTATGCTGTCTGAGCTTGCGTCAAAGTAGTAGTATTCGCCGTCCAGCTTTGCAAAGTTTACGGTGTGTCCCTCGTTTTTGCTGTTATTTATGCCGTTTGCCGATGCGGAGTCTATCCCTGCCATATTGAAGAGCATAGTGACAGTATCCGCGTATCCGTCACATATCGCCTTGCCGTCAATAAGCAGATCGGCGATCGGAACATTTCTTGTGCTGTAGCCGTCGGTCATATATACCGAGTTTTCCGTAACGTAATTATAAAGATACTGTGCTTTCTTTCTTTCTGTATTACACTCCTGCGGAATTGACGCTACTACCGATTTTGCCTTTTCGTAAGCCGCTTCACGGCGGGAAAGATATTCCTCGCCGAGCGTTTCAAGCTGTATATGATGATAGCTTTTTCCCGCGAACTGCTCGATGTTGCCGGTCAGCTTGCTGTTTGTTGTGTAGTTATGTGCAACAAACGGGCTGTCACAGCTTAAAAACGTGATCACAAATTCAAGCTCCTGCAGTCTGTCGTAACTGCCGTTACCGAATACGTCTTCGGGGAGGAATATATCGCTGTAGCCGTTTTCGCTTGCGTACATAAACGCATTGTAGATATACGTTTCGTTCTCGTCAAGCTGTGATTTGAAATATCCCGACATTGTATCGGAATATTTTGAGCTGTAGCCGAGTACGTCTTCCTTGCCGAGCGATATCGTGCCGTCTGCGGAAATTGACGTGTCATTGCCGAAGTAATACAGCGTGTTGCTTGACGATATGCCGAGCATCGGCAGAACGTATATTGCGCCGACAACTACTGCCGCGGGGATCGCTATCGCCGCCGTTACCGTGCCTATGACCTTACCCTTGCCCATTACAGCTCAGCCTCGGCATGACGTGTGACGTGACAGCCTATATTTACCGCAACGGGAAGTCCTGCGATATGTGTCGGGTGCTGTTCTATATTGACATACAGCGCAGTCACCGTACCGCCGAAGCCCTGCGGACCTATACCGAGCTTGTTTATCTTTTCGAGCATTTCGCTTTCCATATCCGCATAAAGCGGCTTGGGGTTTCTTATTTTCAGATCCCTGCAAAGCGCCTTTTTCGCAAGTATGGCGGACAGCTCAAAGTCGCCGCCTATGCCGACACCTACAGTTATAGGCGGACAGGGGTTGCTTCCTGCCTTTGATACCGTATCGACAACAAAGTCCACTATATCGTCTTTTGTCGCGGAGGGGGTGAACATTTTAAGCGCACTCATATTCTCGCTGCCGAAGCCCTTGGGGGCTACCATGATATGTACCTTGTCGCCGGGTACGATAGTTGTATGTACTATTGCGGGGGTGTTGTTGTTTGTGTTTTTGCGCTCCAGCGGATCTTCGACTACCGATAAGCGGAGCTTGCCGTTTACATATCCGCTTGCAACGCCCTCGTTTATCGCGTCCGTGAGATCTCCGCCTGTGAAATGCACGTCCTGTCCGACCTCAAGGAATATTATTGCCATTCCCGTGTCCTGACATATCGGCACTTCAAGCTCTTTTGCGCAATCGATATTCCTTACGATATCGCCGAGCACCTGCTTTGACAGTGGGCTTTTCTCACAGCCGATACATGAATTTATCTTCTCTTTCATACCGTCGGGCAGATAAAGGTTTGCCTTTACGCAAAGCTCTTCAACTGTCTTTTTAACAAGCTCAACGCTTATCTCGCGGATATCACTCATTATATATTTCCTCCGTTTATATTACTTTGCCGTTTACGATCACCATGTCGGGCGTATCGCATATTGACAGCGGATCGCCCGAAAAGATAACTATGTCGGCATCCTTGCCCGGCTCGATGCTGCCGACTCTGTCGGCTATGCCTGCTATCTGTGCGGGGTATATCGTTATTGCTTTCAGCGCTTCTTCCCTGTCAAGACCGCCTCTTACAGCAAGTCCTGCCGAAAGCGGAAGATACTGCTCGGGTACAACGGGGTGGTCGGTGCAGATGCAGATCGGTACGCCTGCCTTATTCAGTACGCCTGCCGTTGCTATCGTATGATTACGAAGTTCGGGCTTACATCGCTCGCTGATTATAGGTCCTACTATCGTGCGTGCTTTGTCCTCAAGAAGCTCATCTGCTATAAGGTGTCCCTCTGTCGCGTGGATAATGACATAATCTATGTCAAACTCCTTGGCAAGTCTTATCGCCGTGAATATGTCGTCTGCTCTGTGGGCGTGGAAATGTGCGGGTATCTCATGCTTTAAAAGCGGCATGAGCGCTTCGCACTTTGCGTCATACTCGGGGCGGTCGCCCTCATCGTCCGTACCTACCGAGCTTTCATAGTCTATCATATCATCAAGATAGCGCTTTGCCTTGTAGAGCTGTTCGCGGATTATTGCGGCGGTAGCCATACGGGTAACGGGAGCGGTATCCTTATCCTTATATACGTTTTTAGGGTTTTCGCCGAGTGCGAATTTTACCGCAACGGGATCTTTTATTATCCGTTTATCAATTCTTTTTGAGCCTGCGGTCTTCATGGCAAGGAATGTGCCGCCTATGGGATTTGCACTTCCCATTCCGCATACCACCGAGGTAACGCCTGCCTGCGCCGCTTCTTCAAAGCAGTGGTCGAGCGGATTTATCATATCTGTCGCACGAAGGTTCGGGGTCGATGGGTCGGTGTCCTCGTTTCCGTCATCGCCCTCAAATGCAAGCCCGTCCTCCCACGCGCCTATATGCGAGTGGGCATCTATAAAGCCGGGATAGGCTGTTTTGCCTTTTGCGTCTATGTCGCTGTCTGACGGTGAAAAGTCCTTTAACTGCGACATATCGCCGACAGCCTTTATTTTATCGTTTTCTATAAGGATAAATCCGTTTTCGTGGTTTTTCTCCGCCATTGTGATGACAGTTGCGTTATAAATGTACATATTTATCCTTTCAGCTTGTTATGTGCCTTTGTGTCAAGCTCTATGAGTTTTATAATTTCGTTTGCGATCGTTTTATCCGATGTATTTGCGTTTACCTCATAGGTGCTGTTCTTTCTGTATATCGGAAGTCTTGTATCATAGATAGCTTTCAGCTGTTCTTTCGTGTTGTTCACTACAAGGGGGCGGTTGGTGTCGCTCTTTATGCGACCGTAACAGGTGTCGAAGCCTGCATTAAGGAATACCACTATTCCCTTTTCTCTTGCAAACTCTGCCGTTTCGTCACGGAGGATCGCTCCGCCGCCCGTGGCAATTATCGTCCTGCCCTTGAAGTTCTTTATATACCTGGCTTCAAGATCTCTGAAATACGGTTCGCCCTTCTGAGCAAATATTTCCGGGATAGTCATTTTCTGATTATTGACTATGTACCTGTCAAGGTCGATGAACACGGCTGTGCAAGCTTTTGCCAGCATTCTTCCTATATGGCTTTTGCCGCAGCCCATAAAGCCGCAGAGATATACAGGTCTCATTACACAAGCCTCATCATCTCATCGGAGATAGCCTGTACCTGCTCTGCGGTGTATTCTGCGCCGCTCCATATAGTGTGCGCCACAGCCGCCTGCCATACAAGCATCTGCATACCGCCGCTGACCTTAGTTACACCCTTGTCGGAAACTGCCTTCATAAGCTTTGTTTCACGGGGGTTGTAGATAGCGTCAAAGAAGCCGTTAAGGGTTATGTTGTCAAGAGCCTGCTGTGTAAGCGGGCTTGCGTCAATATTGGGGTACATACCTACGGGAGTAGCGTTTACCATAAGGTCAAAATCTCCCTTTACGTCTGCCAGAAGGCAGTGGCTTACCTTTGCGTCCTTGTAGGTCTGTTTTATCTCTTCACATAAAGCCTTTGCAACGGGAACGTCGGCTTCTCTTACGGCAATAGTCAGCTCCCCGCCCTCACGGACAGCTTCGATAGCCATCATTCTGCCTACGCCGCCGCAGCCGAGAAGCAGAACCTTGTCTGTAAGGGTCATACCCATTGCGCCGACAGCCTTTGTAAAGCCTGTGCAGTCGGTGTTGTAGCCTGTCGAAACGCCGTTTACGTTAGCTATGCAGTTTACGCTGTTGTAGCGCTTTGCGGTGTCATCAAGCTTGTCGCACATCTTTATTATATCTATCTTGTAGGGAATTGTAATGTTGAAGCCTGCAAGACTTTTGAAGTAATCAAAGCTGTCTGTCAGCTTTTCGGGGGGCGTGTCAAGAATCTTATACTCAGCCTGCTCGCCCGATAGCTCAAAAAGCCTTGTGTGTATCTGGGGGGAGAGGGTATGACCGAGAGGGTGTCCCAGTATACCGAACGTATTTACTTTGTTTTCTGTCATTGTATTTGCTCCTTTTGTTCTGCTTTAAGCTCTTTATGCTTATCGATCTTTTTACAGATAAGCTTTACCAGTGCCGCCGAACCTATGCCGCAGCCTATGCCGAGCGCTATTCCTCCGATAATGTCGGACGGATAGTGCACATAGAGGTACATTCTCGAAAATGCGACCAGCGATGCATAGACATATGCGACAACACCGAGTCGTTTATGAAACAGATATATCGCCGTTGCCATTGCAAAGCACGTTGCGGTGTGGCTTGACGGGAATGAAAATCCGGACGGTGCTTTGATTATGAGCTCTATTGCACCGTTTATCGCAAACGGACGCATACGGCATACAAGGTGCTTTATTATCAGCTCACCAAACAGCAGTACCGAGAGTGTTGCGCCCATGACCGCAAAGCCTGTCTTGCGCATATTTTTTATGCACATCATAACGATGAACACAAGAATAGCCATTGCACCGTACTCTATGCTGTAGGTAAGGCAGGTCATTATAAGATCCATAACGGGATCTGAAAGTGTGTTATGGATAAAATCCAGTATCGACAGGTCGAGTGCCGTTATGCTTTCAAACAGCATCAGAGTGCCGCCGCCTTTTCAAGCGTGTCGGGATTTTCTACGTTTACGGCGGTAACACCGTCAAGCGTTTTCTTTACAAGTCCTGTAAGCACCTTGCCGGGACCGAGCTCAATATAAGTATCGTATCCGTCCTTTGAGATAACGTCAAGCTCGGAAGTAAATCTTACGGGCGAGCAGATATGCTTTGCAAGATAAGCGGGCATATCGGAAAAATCGGTAAGCTCGTTTCCGTATACGTTGCAGTAGAACCTTATCGAGGGTGCATTGAACGGGATATCCTTTGCCTTTTCGGCAAATTCTTCAGATGCGCCCGCCATAAGCTTTGAGTGGAAAGCGGCGGAAACAGCAAGCGGAACTATACGCTTAGCGCCCTTTGCCGAAAGTGCTTCCTTAGCCTTTTCGATACCTGCCGCAGTGCCTGCGATAACAGTCTGTACGGGTGAATTGTAGTTTACGGGGGTAACATACTCGCCGCCGTCCTCAATTTCCTTGCACGCCTGTTCTATAACGTCAGCCTTAAGGCCGAGAACAGCCGCCATACCGCCGGGGTTAGCCTGAGCCGCCTTGTCCATAGCCTCGCTACGGTACTTTATCGCTCTGAATGCGTTTTCGTATGACAGCATACCGCTTGCCGCCATTGCCGCATATTCACCGAGAGAGTGACCTGCAACGGCTGACGCTTCAATGCCCTTTGACTTTGCGGCTTCAAGCGCCATAAGCGACATTGCGAGTATAGCGGGCTGTGAGATTATTGTGCGTGAAAGCTCCTTTTCGTCGCCGTCAAATATCTTAGCGGCAAGGTCAAAGCCGAGGATATCGCTACCAAGCTCGAGTACTTTTTTGCATTCGGGTATCGTATCGTAAAAATCCTTGCCCATGCCTTTATACTGTGAGCCCTGTCCCGAAAAAAGGAATATTGTTTTTGTCTTGTCAGCCATTTTCTGTTTCTCCTTGTGGTTTATTGGTACAATTTGTTATATATTGCAGAATTTCTGAAATATACTGTCCCGTTTTACCCCGCTTTGTCACTGTTATGATACAAATACTCAAATAAATGTTGACAAACAGTACCGAAATAGAGTAAAATGAAATATAAGCACGTTTGCCTTTACGGGGTAACTATGCCTTGCGGACGATGATCTCCGCAGTTACTGATTTATTATACAACAAAAAGAGAATAAAATCAACAATAAATAATATATAATACGGCGGCAAGGACACCGTACGGAAGGAAAAGGATATGAACGGTATAACGATACTGGGTACGGGAGAATATACCCCCGAAACCGTAGTCACCAATGAAATGTTCACTAAGTTCATTGATACTACAGACGAATGGATAACCACAAGGACGGGTATCCGAGAAAGACGTATGAGCTCCGACAAGCCGAACTTCATGATGGCGGCTGAGGCGGCAAAGTCGGCACTCGAAAGTGCGGGAAAGACAGCAAAGGATATCGACTGCATAATCGTATCCACCTGCTCACCCGATTTCTACTATCCGAATACGGCCTGCCTTGTACAAAATCTCATCGGCGCACAGCCCTGTGCCTGCATGGACGTAAACACAGCCTGCACAGGCTTTATAACAGCGGTCGACATTGCAAGAAACTTCCTTGCAAGCGACACCTACAAGACTATACTCGTTGTAGCAAGTGAGCGTCTTACAAGCCAGATAGACTACACCGACAGAGCAAGCTGTATACTTTTCGGCGACGGCGCGGGTGCGGTAGTTATCGAAAAGGGAGAGGGCAAGGAATATTACAGCCACTCCGGCGCTGAGGGCGATATGCTCCAGAGCCTTTACTGCAAGAATTTCTACGACAGGAACAATCCCTATTTCAAGGGTGACGACTGCCTTAAGGATATCATAGACACTCCGAACAAGGAGCGTTATTTACAGATGGACGGAAAGGCGGTATACAAGTTCGCCGTTGACGCTATGGCGAATGCGGTCGAATATGTATGCGGACATTCCGGAATATCGCTTGACGATATAGATCTTGTTATTCCCCATCAAGCGAATATAAGAATAATCCAGTCCGCACTCAAGAAGATGAACGTGGATCTTGACAAGGTGTTCACAAACCTCGAAACACACGGCAACACATCAAGCTCGTGTATCCCTATGTGCCTTGCGGAGCTTGACCGTCAGGGCAGACTGAAGCGCGGCATGAAGATATGTCTTGTCGGCTTCGGTGCGGGACTTACCTACGGCGCAACTGTTTTTGAATACTAATCCACAGCTGAAAGGATAAAAACAATGGAAACAAGGATCACAAAATTACTCGGTATAAAGTACCCCATATTACAGGGCGGTATGGCGTGGATTGCCGAAAGCACACTTGCGGCGGCTGTATCAAATGCCGGCGGCGTGGGCATAATCGCGGGCGGTTCTGCTCCTATCGATTATCTGAGAGATCAGATAAGAAGAGCAAAGTCGCTGACAGATAAGCCTTTCGGCGTAAACATTATGCTTATGAGCCCCAATGCGGAGGATCTTGCACAGCTCGTTATAGACGAAAAGGTTCCGATGATAACGACCGGTGCGGGCAACCCCGGCAAGTTTATGGAAGCGTGGAACAATGCAGGCATAAAGGTCATTCCGGTAGTACCCAGTGTGGCGCTTGCAAAGAGAATGGAAAGAAGCGGTGCGTCCGCAGTAATCGCAGAGGGAACAGAATCGGGCGGTCACATCGGTGAAAACACCACAATGTGCCTTGTTCCGCAGGTAGTTGACGCTGTATCTATCCCTGTTATCGCCGCAGGCGGTATTGCAGACGGCAGAGGAATTGCCGCAAGCTTTATGCTCGGTGCTGAGGGCGTACAGGTAGGCACAAGATTTTTAGCCGCCGAGGAGTGTCAGATCCACCCGACATATAAACAGCTCGTTGTTGACGCTAAGGACACGGACAGCATAGTAACAGGCAGAACGACAGGTCACCCCTGCCGCAATGTAAAGACGAAGTTCTCAAAGAAGCTCGCAAGCGGTGAAATGAACGGAACTATCACTCCCGATGAGTTTGAGCAGATAACGCTCGGCTCACTGCGTAAGGCGGTACAGGACGGCAACCTTGAGGAGGGTTCGTTCTTATGCGGAGCTATCGCGGGTATGGTAAAGAAGGTACAGCCCGCAAAGGAAATAGTGGAAGAAATGTTCGCAGAGGCTGAAAAACTGCTGAACAAGTAAGATAAAACAAAGGAGAAAATCAATGGCAACTGCTATCATAACAGGATCTGCAAGAGGAATAGGTGCGGCAATAGCTCTGCGTCTTGCAAAGGACGGATATGACATAGCGCTCAATGACATCGCCGAGAGCTGCTTTGAAAACAACGATATAATCGACAAGATAAAAGCAGAAGGTGTAAAGTGTGAAAAGTACATCGCAGACGTATCAAAGTACGATCAGTGTGAGGCTTTTGTAAAGAGCGTAAAGGCTGATTTCGGCAGTATTGACGTGCTTGTCAACAATGCAGGTATAACCCGTGACGGTCTGCTTGTAAGAATGAGTGAAGAAAACTACGACCTCGTTGTTGCGGTAAACCAGAAAAGCGTATTCAATATGACAAAGTTTGCAGGCTCTGTTATGATGAAACAGCGCAGCGGCAGAATTATAAATCTTGCAAGCGTGGCAGGTCTTTACGGCAACCCCGGTCAGATGAACTACTCCGCTACAAAGGCGGCTATAATCGGTATGACAAAGACCACCGCGAAGGAGCTCGGTCCGAGAAACATCACCTGTAACGCAGTAGCGCCCGGCTTTATCCACACGGCTATGACAGACGCTCTTTCGGAGGAGCTGAGAGCGGCAATGGTAAAGCAGATAGCTATGGGCAGATGCGGTGAGGTCGAGGAGATAGCAGGTGTTGTATCATTCCTCGCTTCAAAGGACGCAAGCTATGTAACAGGTCAGGTAATAGAGATAAGCGGCGGCTTATCAATGTAAAGACAAGCCACGAAAGGAAATACAAAAAATGAGCAGAGTTGTAATTACCGGTGTGGGTGTAGTAAGCCCTATAGGAAACACCAAGGAAGAATTCTGGAACAGTCTTATGGAGGGCAAGCACGGCTTCACACTCGAGCAGTGGTTTCCCGGTCAGAGCGAAGAGCTTAACGTAAAGGCTTCTGTAAAGGACTTCAGCGCAGAGGGACTTTTCGACAAGAAGGAACTGCGCCGTACAGATATCATCACACAGTATGCCGTGTATGCGGCCGATAAGGCTATAAAGGACGCAGGAAGCGATTTCAAGGATCTCGATCCTTACAGATGCGGCGTTATAATCGGGTCGGGTATCGGCGGTATGGAAACAACGCAGGAGGAGCTTCTCGCATATCACAACAAGGGCAACAAGCGAGTTTCCGTATTCACTATCCCGAAGATGATAGGCAATATGGCGGCAGGTACGGTTGCTATCCGTACAGGCTTCAAGGGCGTAAACTACTGCACAGTATCTGCCTGCGCCAGCGGTACACACGCTATAGGCGAGGCATTCCACGCTATAAAGAACGGCTATATGGACGTTGCGATAGCGGGCGGTACGGAGAAGTGCTCGATAGGCTTTGCTTATGCGGGCTTCAACAATATGCACGCTATAACAAAGTCGACCGATGTTGACAGAGCAAGCATTCCTTTTGACGCAGAGAGAAGCGGTTTCGTTCTCGGCGATGGAAGCGGTATCGTAATTCTTGAAGAATACGAACACGCAAAGGCAAGAGGTGCAAACATCTATGCAGAGGTCATCGGCTACGGTGCGACCTGCGACGCTTATCACGAAACAAGCCCCGACCCCGAGGGCAAGGGCGGTGCGAAGGCTATGGAGTTTGCGGTAAAGGAATCAGGCAGAGCGCCCGAAACCTTCAACTATGTAAATGCACACGGTACATCAACACCGATGAACGATAAGACCGAAACAGCCGCTGTAAAGCTGGTGTTTGGCGAACACGCAAAGAATATGGTGATAAACTCGACAAAGTCGATGACAGGTCACCTATTAGGTGCGGCAGGCGGCGTTGAAGCTGTAGCCTGCGCTCTTCAGATAAAGAACAGCAAGGTACACCGCACGTTAGGCTTAAAGGTGGCAGACCCGGAATGCGACCTCGACTATGCTCCTGAGGGTACGAGAGATATGAAGATAACGGGTGCACTCAGCAACTCGCTCGGCTTCGGCGGTCATAACGCTTGTATAGCATTTGCTCCTGTAGAGGACTGAGAGAAAGGTTGACACAATATGCAGTTTGAAACTAATTCGCTTAGCGATGCCGTAAAGGAATTTATCGGTATTATGAAGGACAGTGGTCTGTCCTATATGTATGTA
This sequence comes from Oscillospiraceae bacterium, assembly GCA_003512525.1. GTDB lineage: Bacteria > Bacillota > Clostridia > Oscillospirales > Ruminococcaceae > Ruminiclostridium_E. Next base: position 19,208 of record DOQG01000059.1, read on the forward strand.
AAGAACGACAAGTTTGAGATAGAGCTTGGTCAGAAAAATCCCCCTCCCGCACCTCCTGTGATGCCCGCAATGTCTCCTATGGCTATGGCGGCCGCTCCCGCAGCAGCACCGCAGACAGCTCCCGCGGCAGCACCTGCCGCCGATACAGGCAAGAGCATAAAGAGCCCTATAGTGGGTACGTTCTACTCTGCTCCCTCCCCCACAAAGCCTCCCTTTGTAAAGGTCGGCGATAAGGTAAGCGAGGGCGATACGGTATGCATAGTTGAGAGTATGAAGGTAATGAACGAGATACAGGCGGATATTTCCGGTACTGTAAAGTCGATCGCCGTAAAGGACGGAGAGGCTGTGGAGTTCGGTCAGCCGCTCATCATAATAGAATAACGGAGGGCTGTATATGTCACTTATGAATAAAGAGCAGATAATGGAGATAATCCCTCACAGAGATCCGTTCCTGCTTATTGATACTATCGAAGAGATGGAACCCGGTCAGCGTGTGGTTGCCACAAAGTATATGAAGGAGGACGAGTTCTGGTTCAAGGGGCACTTCCCCGGATATCCGGTAGTACCCGGTGTACTTATGCTTGAGATGCTTGCGCAGGCAGGCGCAGTGGCAATGCTTGCACTCCCCGAAAACAAGGGTAAGATAGGTCTGTTCGGCGGCGTCAAGGATGCTAAGTTCAGAAGACAGGTAGTACCGGGCGACCTTTTAAAGCTCGAAGTCGAGATAATAAAGGTAAAAGGTCCTATAGGTGTCGGCAAGGCTCTTGCCACAGTAAACGGTGAAAAAGCGGTATCCGCAGAGATCACCTTTGCTATCAAGTAACGGAAGGCGAACGCTGTATGTTCAATAAGATACTCATCGCCAACAGAGGCGAGATCGCTATAAGAATAATCCGTGCGTGCAGAGAGCTTGGAGTAAAGACTGTCGCGGTATATTCTACAGCCGACAAGACGGCGCTCCACGCGCAGATAGCGGACGAGGCGGTATGCATAGGACCTGCTCCGTCAAAGGACAGCTATCTTAATTCAAAGGCACTGCTTGCCGCGTGTGAGATAACAGGCGCGCAGGCGATACACCCAGGCTTCGGTTTTCTTTCCGAAAACAGCCACTTTGTACGTCTTTGCGACAAGTGCGGAATTAAGTTTATAGGTCCGGGCGCTGACGCTATGGACGCTATGGGCGATAAGGCTAACGCAAAGAAGACGATGATAGAAAATGACGTTCCTGTAGTCCCCGGCTCGGACGGTGTTGTTGAAACGCTTGAAGAGGCGCAGGAGATCGCCGCAAAGATCGGTTATCCTATAATGGTAAAGGCGAGCGCGGGCGGAGGCGGACGCGGCATAAGACTGGTTGAAAAGCCCGAGGAGCTTGAAGCGGCAATGACCGCCGCAAAGCAGGAGGCTAAACAGTTCTTTGCAAACGATGATATATATATTGAGAAGTTTATAGTAAATCCCCGACACGTTGAGATACAGCTCCTTGCGGACGAGCACGGAAATGTAATATATCTCGGCGAGCGTGACTGCTCGTTACAGCGCCGTAATCAGAAGGTGCTTGAAGAAAGCCCCAGCCCTATTATGACGGAGGAGCTCCGCCGGAGAATGGGTGAAGCGGCAGTCAGAGCGGCTAAGGCTTGCGGCTATGCGAACGCGGGTACGGTAGAATTCCTTGTTGACAAGGATCTGAACTTCTACTTTATGGAGATGAACGCGAGAATACAGGTCGAGCACCCGGTAACAGAAATGGTGACAGGCGTTGACCTTGTAAAGGCGCAGATAAACATTGCCGCAGGACTCCCCTTGCAGTATAAGCAGGAGGATATAAAGCTCACGGGTCATGTTATCGAGTGCCGTATAAATGCGGAAGAGCCAAAGAACAACTTCCGTCCCTGTCCCGGAAAGATAAAGTCTATCCATATGCCCGGCGGTTTCGGCGTGCGTATCGATACGGCGGTATATCAGGGCTACGAGATACCGCCTTACTATGACAGTATGATAGCAAAGGTGCTTGTAAAGGGTGAGGACAGGAAAGAGGCTATCCAGAAGATGAAGGTCGCACTCTCCGAATTTCTCATTGAGGGTATCAACACCAACATTGATTTTCAGCTCAATCTATTGCGTGACGAGGATGTCGAAAGCGGTAATTTCGATATAGGCTTCCTTAACCGTAAGGATCTGACGAATTATTGATAAAACATTACAAAGCAGATAAAATATAATCTACGGTAGGGTCGCAGGGGCGGCAGCCCCCATATCTTCTCCCCCCCTTCCCGGGAAGGGGCAAGGGGGATGGGTCAATAGCCTTAATCTATCGGCAGATAATGTTGTTATCTGATTTGAACAATAAAGGCGGTGCTTTAATTGTTAGAAGATCTGTTTAAAATGGTCAAGGACCGTTTTAACGAGGAACAGAAGGACGAGGCGGAGGCTTCTGCCCCCGAAATACCCAAGGATCTGCTGTTCAAGTGTCCGCGCTGTCAGAACGTGTTCTATATGGACGAGTTTGAAAAGCGCAAAAAGACCTGTCCTGTCTGCAACTATCATGCAAGACTTTCCGCTAAGGAGCGTCTTGATATAACGGTTGACAAGGACAGCTTCAAGCCGTTTGACGAAAACATGGTGTCATTAAACCCCATCGGCTTTCCCGATTACGAGAAGAAGATAAAGGGTATGCAGGAAAGCACGGGACTTAAGGACGCTGTTGTTACGGGTGAATGCACGATAAGAGGCTACCGTGCGGTCATCGGCATTATGGACTCAAACTTTATGATGGCCAGCATGGGCAGTGTTGTCGGCGAGAAGATAACAAGGGCGTTTGAGTACGCAACAGAGCATAAGCTGCCTGTTATACTGTTTACGGCATCGGGCGGTGCGAGAATGCAGGAGGGTATAATCTCCCTTATGCAGATGGCAAAGACGAGCGGTGCGGTAAAACGTCACAGCGACGCGGGCGGACTTTATATCACGGTGCTTACAGACCCTACTACAGGCGGCGTTACGGCATCGTTTGCGAGTCTTGGAGATATAATCCTTGCCGAGCCTAAGGTGCTTGTTGGATTTGCGGGCAGACGTGTTATTCAGGACACTATAAAGCAGAAGCTGCCCGACGACTTCCAGACGGCGGAATTTCTGCTTGAAAGCGGCTTTGTAGACGCGATAGCGGACAGACGTTCTATGCGTAAGACGCTGTCGAATATACTAAGACTGCATAACTATAAAAAAATCGGCGCTGACTGGCAGCACGGTTGAAAGGACGGTAAGGAATAATGTCAAATATGACTGCTACACAGCATCTTGAGATAATAAGAGAAAAGAACCGTCCGACGGTGAATGACTATATACCCGCTATATTCAATCATTTTACCGAGTTCCACGGCGACCGTCATTACGGTGACGATGCGGCTATAATGGCAGGTATAGCAACGCTTAACAGCACACCTGTTACGGTCATAGCGCAGGTAAAGGGCAGAAACTTAGAAGAAAACAAGAAGACGAATTTTTCAATGCCGCACCCCGAGGGTTACAGAAAGGCATTAAGACTTGCATATCAGGCGGAGAAGTTCCACAGACCCGTTATATGCTTTGTTGATACACCCGGCGCATTCTGCGGTGTAGAGGCGGAAAAGAGAGGTCAGGGTGAGGCTATAGCTAAGAACATTGCCGAATTTATGACACTGAAAACGCCTGTTATATCGGTAGTGCTCGGTGAAGGCGGCAGCGGCGGCGCGCTGGCGCTTGCGGTATGTGATGAGCTTGCAATGCTTGAGCACGCTTTATATTCGGTGATCTCACCGAGAGGATTTGCGTCTATCCTGTGGAAAGATCCGTCAAGAGAAAAGGAAGCGGCAGACCTGATGAAGATCACCGCAGATGATCTGTACAACTTCGATGTATGTGACAAAATCATTTCCGAGTCGGTGGGAGGTGCTCATACCGACCCCGCTCAGACGGCGGACAACATTTCGGAATATCTTATAAGCGCGGTCGAAAGGCTGTCAAAGCTTGATATCCCGACACTTCTCGACAACCGTTACAAGAAGTTCCGCAAAATCGGCGTTTTCTCGGAGTGACTGAAAGTCACAGTAAATTCGCCGTGCGACTGTGAGTCGCTTCAAATTCGCCGTTCTGAATGTCGGCGGTCTGCGTGACTTGCGTTACCGGCGGTGACAATATCTTACTGCTTATTCATTATTATGAGCGGTATTGCAACAGCTTTCGGCAACCCTTTGAAAGTTGTGCAAAGTGTAGAAATACACCCTGCAAATTTAGACATTTTTTTAATGTATTTGTTGTAAATACGACTTGATTATTTCGGCGTAATGCCGTATAATATTAACGAAAGAAAATTTCTTTTACAAAACACGGAGGAGATTTCAAATGGTATTTGATAAGGTAAAGAAGATAATCGTTGACCAGCTCGACGTTGAAGAAGACAAGGTTACTGAAGCTGCAAGCATCACAGATGACCTCGGTGCTGACTCACTTGACGTTGTTGACCTCGTTATGAGCTTTGAAGAAGAGTTCGACATCGAGATCCCCGATGATCAGGTTGAGAAGATCAAGACTGTCGGTGATATTGTTAAGTTCATCGAAGAAAAGGTTGAAGACTGATTTACATCTTGCTTTAGCATAATCAGCCGTATTTGTCAGACGCAGATACGGCTTATTTTTCTTTTTATCGCTACAAAAAGGGGGCTTTGCAATGACATCTGTCTGCTTTACCGGACACCGTAAGATAGAATGTGCGGATATGTACGGTCTTAAGACACTTCTCGACAGCACGATATGCGGACTTGTAAAGCGTGGCGTGACCGATTTTTATTGCGGCGGCGCGCTCGGTTTTGATACAATGTGCGCACATATGGTGCTTTACCTTAAAAAGCGCAAAGCGCTCGATATAAAGCTTCATCTTATACTCCCCTGTTCTAATGAGGAGCAGACAAAGAACTGGAGCTACAGCGACAAGCAGGAGTTCTACGGTATACTTATGGCTGCTGACGATATTGAGTATATCGGCTCACAGTACACCAAGGAGTGTATGAAAAAGCGCAATGCGCGAATGGTGGAGCTTGCGGACGGCTGTGTATGCTATTATGATGAAAGCCTTGCCAGGAGCGGTACGGGTCAGACGGTCAGAATGGCGAATGCCAAGGGGATTGAGGTTATCAATCTGTTTAATATGGCGTGAAAAACAGGTAACGTTGTTTAGAATATATGTACAAGCCACTGTGTAGGTATAGTGGCTTGTTTGTTTTTGTAGCAGATAAGCTGATGATAGTGATGTTTGGTGTTGCGTTTTGCGGCTACGATAGCAAGCTACCGATAGAGCTATTTGTCGGATAGCACTTCTCGGGTTCGCTATTCTGTGCGATATGTTTCTGTTTTTTGGCTTGGCGGAAATGGTTGGTGTTTTTTACTATGGTAGCAGGCTACCGATAGTGCTATTTGTCGGATAGCACTTCTCGGGTTCGCTATTCAAATTGATAACGTTGCTGCTATG
>DOQG01000053.1:0-23807 GCA_003512525.1 Oscillospiraceae bacterium
TTGCCGAAAACCCCTTTCCCCCGGAAAGGGGCTATATTGCTGGGGCTACCGCCCCTAGTCACTGTTGGGGGCTACGCCCCTCAACCCCAATTTTAACAACGATAGAGGTTTTTCGACAGTCTGTGAGGTCGGAGTTTTGCTCCGACCTCTTGTTGTATAGTTTACGCCGCTTCTTCGTTTTCCTTCAATCCGCTCAGATGCTCATACATTGTCTGTGCGAAAATTCCGTAACCGTGGGTAGGATCGCTGATAAACACATGGGTCACCGCTCCTACAAGCTTCCCGTTCTGCACTATGGGACTACCGCTCATTCCCTGCACTATCCCGCCTGTTTTTCCGATCAGCTCCTCATCTGTCACCCTTATCACCATATTCTTGTTTTCGCCGCCATCTATATCAACGCTCTCGATTTCTACGCTGTACTTTTCGGGCGTTTGCGAGTCAATCGTTGACAGTATATACGCATTTCCGCATTTCACCTCATCACCGAAAGCAAGCGGCATCAATTTCCCTTTCGTGTCCGCTGACTCAAGCACAGCATAAAGTCCGCAGTCGCAATTATCGGTAATACTGCCGTCAACCTGAGCAGGTGTCAGCGTACCGCAAAGCTCCCCCGGGGAATTTGCTTTACCTTTTATCACACCGTTGATTACCGCAGGCACTATTTTCCCGCTTCCCAGCGGAAGTATACCGCCTGTATCAACATCGCACACCGCATGACCCAGCCCCGCACAACCTCCGCTCTCAGCGTCATAAAAAGTCATTGTGCCTATTCCGGCTGTGCTGTCACGCACCCATAGTCCTATTCTCGGCTGTCCGTCAGTGTCACGCTTTATCTCCACTGTCGCAGTATATTCGCTGTCATCTCTTTTATAGGTGAGCTCGGCACTTTCTCCGCTTGCCGCTATAAGCTCGCTCATATTCTCGGACGATGTTATTTTTTCACCGTTTACACTTGTTATGACATCACCTTTTTCTATCCCCGCACTGCCTGCCGGTGAAAGCTCAAAAGCATTGTCACTGTCCCCGATTTTTGCAAATCCCGTCACTATCACTCCGTCAGTCAGCAGTTTTATGCCGAAAGGAGTTCCGCAGACATAAAGCTCCGGACGTTCATATTCCGCGCCGCATTTCATCGGATAGCACGGCGAATTTACGCAAACATATTTTTCAGCGCAAAAACCGCTGTATGTTATTATATTTGAAAAAAGCGTAACAGCGGACATAATGCCGCATACTGCCTTTATTTTTTGTCGCATCGGATTTTTCTTTCCTTTCGTTTTTTCTCACAGCATTATTATCTGCCCGTGTGATTTTTATATAAGAGGTATTTTTTAATTTTACAAATTGTACGCGCTGGAAAAAACAAAACCGAATACAATTTTCTTCACAAGATACACACAATAACAGTGTTGATTTTTACGGTTTCTTGTGTTATCATTAGATTATAGAAATCTATAAATTTAAATGAAACGGAAAATGATAAAATGAAAATTTTTGTAATCATATTGAAAGTACTTATGATGATAGCAACAGGCGTAATAGCCGTAGTGCTGAATATTCTCGGACTTATTTCGCTGATAACTACCGAAACTACCGATGTAAGCTCGATAATGGGCATATTGATATTTTGGATGGTGTTCACGGTTATATGCTACATAGTGCCTGTATTCTTTGCGATGTTAAAAAAATATTTCATTTGCGGCGGTCTTACGTTTGCGGGCATGATATGCGTACTTGTTCTTCACGAACTGCTCCCGGGCGATCCCGGATACCTCTATATGCCGCTCCTTATAATAACGATACTCGGCATACTTCTTGCGATATTCGGCAACTGGGACAAGATACACGGAAATATTGAAAAACGCGAAAAGGAAAAGAACAAAGCCGCACCCTCTGTTCTGGGCGGCACTACCGCTCCGGCTGACGAAGTGATTTCAAAGAAAGTCGCAAAAAAACAGGCGCGAGCAAAGAAATAAGCGTTTTTACGAAAGGGTGATAATATGGCACTTCTTACAGAAAACGAACAGTTCCATCTTAAAATCAAAAAAGGAGATGTCGGAAGATATGCTATTCTTCCCGGCGACCCGGGCAGAGTCCCGCTTATAGCAAAATATCTCGACAACGCGGAATTTATCGCTTCAAACCGTGAATATACGACCTATACCGGTTATCTTCTCGGCGAAAAGGTAAGCGTGGTTTCAACGGGTATCGGAGGTGCTTCTGCCGCAATTGCCGTTGAAGAGCTAATCCGCTCTGGCACGGACACCTTTATAAGAATTGGCACAAGCGGCGGTATGGATATCAGTGTTTCCGGCGGCGATTTAATCGTGGCTCAGGCATCAATACGCAGTGAAGGAACATCACACGAGTATATTCCCGAAAACTACCCTGCGGTAGCGGATTTCGAGGTAACTACTGCGCTTAAAGCCGCAGGCGACGCATTATCAAAAGATGTTGACGGCAAGCGTTGCCATGTCGGAGTGGTACACAGTAAGGACAGCTTTTACGGCGAGATAGAACCCGAGCAGATGCCGGTCGGAGATAAGCTCTCGGGTAACTGGGCGGCTTATGTAAAATGCGGCTGTCTGACTTCCGAAATGGAGTCCGCCGCTATATTCTCGGTAGCCCTTGCAAGAAGAAAACGTGCAGGCGCTGTATTTACAGCCCTATGGAATGTTGAAAGAAGCAACGCGGGACTACCCGATACTGTCTGTATGGACAGTGACAGAGCGATAAGAACGGCAGTGAACGCAGTAAAAATACTTATAGAACAGGACAGAAAAAATGGCATTTGAACATATATTATTCGACCTTGACGGAACGCTTACAGATTCCTATGAAGGTATAGCAAAATGCGTACAATATGCGCTGAGCTATTACGGAATAGAGGAAAACAACGAGGATAACCTTAAAAGATTTATTGGTCCTCCGCTGTGGGAATCATTCCATATGTTCTATGACTTCCCCGAAGAAAAAGCAAAAGAGGCGGTGCTGAAATACCGCGAGCGTTACAATACTGTCGGAGTGTACGAAAACAAGGTCATAGCAGGTGTTCCCGAAACACTGAAAACGCTTTATGACAACGGCAGGAAAATATACCTTGCCACCTCAAAACCGCTAAAGCTTGCGAATGTCGTGCTCGAATATTTTGATCTGGCAAAGTATTTCACATTCATCTGCGGTGCATCGCTTGATTTTTCGTTTGAGGACAAGGCAAGCATAATAAACTATGTGCTTGAAAATCAGCATATTGAAGAGCGTTCAACAGCACTTATGATAGGCGACAGAAAATTCGATATCATCGGTGCAAAGCAATGTGGCATAAAATCGGTCGGAGTGCTGTGTGGCTTCGGCTCGGAAAAAGAGCTGAGAGAATATAAAGCGGATTATATCGTGCCTGAATTTTCCGATATTTTAAACATAATAATGGAATGATGTTTCTGTTGTATTTTTCGGCTTTCCGGTTATAATAATTTGCGTAAAGACAACTTTACTCATATTTTATTTCTGAAAGGAAGTACGAAAAATGGGAACAGAACACGCAAACAAGTGCATCGCATGTTCAATAACAAACTGTAAGCATCACTGCTGCTGTGCGGATTACTGCTCACTCGATCATATCCAGATCGGCACACATGAGGCAGACCCCACACAGAAGGCTTGCACAGACTGTAAGTCATTTGAACTGAAGGCGTAAACAACCATATAAAAAGGCTCCCGGAGTATTTCACTCCGGGAGTCATTTTATAAATAGGTAATTACTTTGTTCAGTTTGTAGAAAAAGTCTGTTCTTTCAAAAAAGTGCTTGTTCTCTATCCCTTTAAGAACGCTTTGTGGGCTTTGCGTCCTTGCAAAGCCTTTGGGCGTTCTATATCGGCATCCTTGCCGAAACCCCAAACCCCATTTTTTAAGTTATGTAGGTTTATCGACAGTCTGTACTTTGTTATACGTTTCTTTCGAGCTCCTTTGCCGCCATCAGATCCGCAAGCAGATCGGGATCTTTAAACGTGCAGGTCGTGCGGTCATAGAATACATCGGTTACATCCCACAGCACAGGGAGCATACCTCTCGAATATGCCTCCTTGCAGACGCTTGAAAGATATAGATTAATGTATTTTGCCTGCTTGTTCTTTGTTGTACAGCCATATTCACCTATAATAACGGGGATACCCTTGTCTACAAAGGTAGTTTTCAGCATATCCATGTACTTTGTAAGCAATTCCTTGTCGCCTTCTGTGCCCCAGGTTGTCTTTGCCTTGCCCCAGCTTGCGTCCTTTTCAAGTATGGCAAAGGTCGCGGGTGTATAATAGTGTACCGATACTGCACAGCGGTTTTCCGGATCGGCAGGCATCTTATAAAGCTCATCACAGGTAAGGTCAATATCGGTATTGTATCCTGCGATAAGCAGGTGACGCTTGCCGTTGTTCTTTCCCGAAGCCCTTACTATATCAACAAACTTCTGATTTATTTCATTCAGTATCGAATACGACTTTTCCTTGTCACCCTCATTACTGTATCTGTTCCACAGTTCCTCCCAACCGCCCTCTTCGTTGAGAGATTCAAACATCAGATGGTCGCCGTAATCGCCGAATTCCTCGCAAAGCTGTTTCCAGATAGTTTCATACTTCTTAAAGCATTCATCTCTCTTTTTATCATCGGCAAAGTCCGAAAACCAGCCGTTATCGTAATGAATGTTGAGAATTACATATAAATCGCTGTCAAGCGCCCAGTTCAGCACTTCCTTTACTCTTGCAATATAGTCGGGATTTATGGTATACGTTTCCTTGTCCATCATATTGCTCCACGCAACAGGCAGACGCATAACGCCGAAACCGCAGTCCTTGTAGCCCTTGATCATTTCCTCGGTAATAACAGGACTTCCCCACGCTGTTTCATAATTGGTAACAGACGACTTGTTTATCCAGTTTCCGCAGGATTCAAACGTATTCCCGAGATTTATGCCCAGTCCCATTTCCTCGATAAGTTCCTGCGTTGTCATCTCACGCATTGCCCTGTTCTCACTACCCTTTACTTCTTCGGGAACGGACGATTCATTTTCCGATGAACAGGCAGTAACCGAAACTATCATACATAATGCCAATATGGCAGACAATATCTTCTTCATAAACATTCTCCTTATATACTGCTGCGGTACTCTGTAGGTGTTTTTCCTACCTGTTCCTTGAACTGTCGCATAAAACTGTATTCATTTGTATAACCGCAGCGCGTACCTATATCCTTTATCGTTAGTCTTGTAGAGGAAAGCAAACGTTTCGCACGTTGCGTCCTACCCTCGATTATATCCTTTATAACCGTTGTTCCGAACAGCTTTTTATAAAGGTGCTGAAAGCCGGAACGACTCATACCTGCCTGTGCCGCTAGATCGTCAACATTTCCTACCTGATCAGGCATTGTGAATATCAATGTCCTTATCTGCGTAAAGCGGTAATGCCTTTCACTAAGCTGTTTCGATGACATACAGTTACACGACCTGAGCGTGCGGCTAAGCATAAGAAACAGTACATCTATATACTTTTTCTCGATCTCATCGCTGTTCACAGCACCCGAATAATGCTCGTAGACAAGTATATGAACAAGGTGAGAAAGCTCATCGATATCTCCGAGATACACCGGAATATCCATAGGTATCCCCAGTTTTTCAACATAATCTTTATCCCAGAACTCATTTTCAAAGTATACCCAATCATCGGTGTATACATCGCCTTGCGCCGTATAAAAGCACGGTGTATCCGCCGACAATAAGATGAACGAATTTTCTTTTACCTGATACTGTACCTCGCCGACTTTGAAAACAGCAGGTGTTTTTATAAACAGCAACAAGACCGCACCCGGACCTTTCGGTCTGTCCATAACAAAATTTTCGTATTTCATATCATGGACATAATTATATCCGATAGAGCCTATCTTCATAATTTCACCTCGTAACGACTGAAAACTACTTTGTGAACACAAACTTCTTCAATTCAAACAGCGGTTTTTCCTTGAAATAGCAAGTCACCCAGCCTGTGTAATCCGTGTCTGCTGTAAGGAATACAGCGTGTCTGCCGCTGACAGGCTTTACCTCCGTCTTGTAAACGCCGCTGCCGTGACCGACCTTGAACGAACCTATTTCCTCGCCGTCCTCACTGTCAATGCGTATATGCACATTGCAATCAGCGCCAAGCCCTGTTATATCAGCTTTGAAGTACATTCTGCCGTTGCCGTTGTCAAGCCCGAAATCATAGTATTTATAGCCTAATACAGCGCCGTCTTTAATACCTGTGACTACCCTTTCAAACTCGTTATGCTCGGTGACAAACGCTCCGCCCTTAAGTACGCAGGCAATCTCGGCATCTGTTATTCTGTACGGGTTCAGGCTGTCCTCAAAGCCGAGCGAAGTCATTTCAACAGGCGGTATAGTGCCGTCCGGAAGTATCTCGATCTTCTCAACGCAGGCGCGTCTTGACATTATCGTACCATTGGTCATACGGTGGTAGAAGATGTACCACTTACCGTTTATCTGAGCTATCGAGCCGTGATCGTTACCGCCGGGATAATCAACGCCGTTATCGACGATGTATCCGCGGTACTTAAACGGTCCTGTAGGCTTATCGGAGGTGGCGTAGGCAAGCCGTGAACCGCGCTTGGGTGAATAGATAAGGTAATATGTATCGCCGACCTTGCGGGGTGAGCAAGCCTCGAAGAAGAGTGATTCTTCCTCATCAAAGCCGTTTTCCTTGTCGGGGGTTATCGGGATAATGTGTTCGATACAGGTGTTATCCTTTATCGTGTACATTGTATCGGTGTCTACCTCAGCCATAAAAGAGCGCTCAAAGCCGCAGTATATATAGGTTCTGCCGTCATCGTCAACCAGTACGCCGGGGTCGATGAACCAGCCGTTGCAGCATACCTCGTCTGATATGGTATACTTGTACTTGGATAGAAGCGTGAAAGGTCCTTCTGGGCGGTCGCTGACTGCAACACAGCCGATCGCATTCACTATATAAGCGTATAGGTAATATTTGCCATCTCTGCACACAACGTCAGGTGCAAAAAGAAGCTGATTTGTATCAGGTGTCCAATCGGTGTCCGCGGGACGGTCGCCTTCGGGCTTTACACGAAATGTAACACCGTGACATACCCAGTTATTAAGGTCGTTTACAGGAGCGCTCCAGCATTTGAGAATGTAGTCGCAAAATTCGTCTGAACCTGCTCTGTCATGCGAACCGTAGATGTATACACGGTCACCGAAAACTCTCGGTTCTCCGTCAGGGATATATTCCCAGCATGGTAAATATGGATTTGGCATAGACAATTTCCTTTCTGATGATAAGATTTTAATACGCGCACGCGACTTATGTGTTTGAAGTTATTATAATATAAAAATTCACAATTAGCAATATCGTAATCGGCGCAAAAAGGTTACATTTTGTGCAACGATTGATTTATACCGGTGGTTGAAACCATGGTACGTTTTGTGGTAAAATAAAACGTAAGAGGTGACGCTAAAATGATAAAAGAAATCAACAGGGATATTTTTATACTTTCGCAGAAATCCGTACCAGCGACAGAAAATGACAGGCAGACAGGAGAGGATTTGCTGGAAACACTCATCGCAAATTCCGAGCGATGTGTTGGTATGGCGGCTAATATGATAGGTGTATCAAAGAATATAATCGCTATTAACGATAATAACAATTACACTGTTATGTATAACCCTGAAATATTAAAAGCCGACAAGGAGTACGAAACCGAAGAGGGTTGCCTTTCGCTTGACGGTGTACGAAAAACGAAACGATACAGAAAAATAAAAGTCAGATATCTTGATAAGGATTTCAAGATAAAGATAAAAACCTATGACGGTTTCACCGCGCAGATCATTCAGCATGAGATCGATCATTTGAGTGGGATAATTATATAAATTGCATATGTGACGCGTTTTTGCGGAATTATATCACGGAATAACATAAAAGAGTGCACCGGCGGCAGCCGATGCACTCTTCGCTTATTCTGTGATATTTTTACTTTGCCGCGGTCTTTCCGCTGACACTTCCGTAATTACCGTAAAGCGCCGTCTTACCGCTCATATGGTAAGCCTTTACCCTGAACCTATATACAGTATTCGCTTTAAGTCCGGCTTTTTTAAATAACGTCTTGCCGTTATCGGTTATCTTGGCGGCGCGCACCCACTTACCGCCCTTGTACATCTCAACGATATATCCTTGAGCGGAAGTGTTCTTATCCCATCTTAAGGCAATTGCTTTTGAAGTTTTGACAGCTGCTGTTACGCCCTTTACTATTGACGGATTTGTCCTTGCAGTAACAGTAGCGCTATAATTACCGTAAAGCGCGGTCTTACCGCTCATCTTATAGGCTCTCACTCTGAACTTATACACTGTCGAAGCCTTAAGTCCTGCTTTTCTGAATGTGGTTGTGCTGTTGTTTGTTATCTTAGCGGCTCTTACCCACTTGCCGCCCTTGTACATCTCAACAATGTAACCATCGGCTGTGGTGTTCTTAGTCCAGTTGATGCGGAGCGCGTCTGCCGCTCTGCCGGTAAGCTTTGCACCCTTTACAACAGACGGATTAGTCCTTGCCGCAACGGTCGCGCTGTAATCGCTGTAAAGCGGAGTATCGCCATACAATACATATGCCTTTACTTTGAACTTGTAAGCAGTTCCCGCCTTAAGTCCTGTGGCTCTATAGGTCGTTGTATTGCTATCTTTTATCTTAGCAACGCGTGTCCACTTACCGCCCTTGTACATTTCAACTATGTAGCCGTTAGCCAAAGCGTTCTCATTCCAGTTGATACGCAATGCATTTGCCGCTCTTCCGCCAAGCTTTACGCCGGATACAGGTTCAAGCGAGAGCTTTTCGGTGTAATTATCGATATAGCTATCACCGCATACCGAGCAGGTATGTATCGTATAACCTTCTCCCTCAAATGTAGGTTGTACTATATCGGCATTATATGAATGATTTGTCTTTTCGATCGAAGTTACATCTGTTTTCTCATCACAACGCGTGCAATGTCTTGACTTTGAACCCTCCGCTGTACAGGTCGGCTGTATGTCTATTGTCCATTCCGATGAAAAATCATGACCGAGAGCCGATACATTACGATATTCAGCGCCGCCGCATCTGGAGCAGATGCGAGCTTCTGTTCCGTCTTCTGTGCAGGTCGCGTTTCTGTCGGTTTCCCAGTATCCATAATCGTGTCCCAGTGCCGATGTTGAACGTGTTTCAGTCGCACCGCAGGAGCACTTTCTCTCTTCCGTTCCGCCGCTTGTGCAGGTTGCCGATGTCGTTGTGTACCATGAGCCGTAGGAGTGAGAGCCGGTAGTTACAAAAGTATTTTCGCTACTCCAATACTCTTTACCATTTACTACGGCATAAAATTGATAATAATATCTTGTGCTATGAACTAATGTAACACCCAATTCTGTTTTAATATTAAACCACGGACTCATCCACGAACTGTTTGTATAAGTTTTTTGTGTGTTATCAAATCTCGACCAACCGTTTGAATATGTATTTCCGTCTTTACGCACCTGTATGCCAATTCTTGTTACAGGATAACTTGTTGGCTTATTAACCTCACCGTGAACAATAGCATTGTCATCATATACCTCATCTGTATAGTGAGATGAAGTATTTAATAACTTTACGTCATCAGAAGACGATGTAGAATCAAGATATATGAAACCAATAAGTGGCGAACCAGAATATCTTTTTGAGCCAATAGTCGAGCCACAGGAAAATCCGTTAACAATTCCATTAGAACTTGTCGCATCACTTCTACCGCCCTCGTTAACCGTCATTTTGTTACCATTAACACTAACAACATACGCCACATGACCGTATGAGTTATTAGAACATGATCCCCATACTGCAATTGATTTTGCTTTTGCCGTTGTTCCTACAGAATAACCTGCGTTTTTTGCATTGTTGTACCACTGACACCCATTACCGAGCATAGGCAATGCCACTCCGGTGTTATCATATGCCTGTTGCCACGCATAATAAGTACATCTTATTGTAGTAACACCATTTATTGTCTGCCATTTTCCAAACGGATTTGAAGCCGCGCTCGCTGTCATACTCACGCTATCCCTCACCGCAGGCAGATTATCCCCCAGCGGTGTTGCAACAGCCGTCAGCATCATAACCGCCGACAATACCGCCGCGCTGATTTTCTTTGCTTTCTTAAACATAATATACCTCCTTTATTTCAGGCAAGCTCGATTACTCCCCACTTGCCGTTTTGCTTAGCCCATGCCTTACCGTCATATACCGAAGTGATATCTTCAAACTGACAGGTAAGTACTTCGTTTCCGTTGACATCTATCAATCCCCATGCACCGTCCTTGCACACAGGAAGATAGCCGTTAAAATAGTTGAGTTCCTGATATCCGTTATCGACCTTGTCATACACGCCGTCCGAATAACAATTTCCGTCCTTGTCGAAAACATATATCTTGTTATTCTTCCAGAAAACAGCTCTGCCGTCTTTAACATCGCACATTTCCATTATATCAGGATTATATTCAACTAGATTTCCGTCACTGCCACCATCGAATATAAGCCGTACTATAATTCTATTTTTGTACATGAGACCAAACTTTGCAACACTATCTTCCCTACAACCGTTATTCTCATCTAATGTACCGCTCTTTAACAGGATAGCACGATTAGCAATCTTCTCGATATCATACTCATCACAAATAATAATACCATTCGGATCAATGTAACCGATTTTACTATTTCTCTCATCATATATGTAATATGTTGCGTCACCGCCATGCCCGAAGTTTTCCATAATATATACTTCATAATCACTGCCGAGCGTATACGAATAACCGCTATCCGCTTTCATCGCCTCAGCAAATCCACTGAACATACTGATGTACCTATACTCGCAATCCATCAATAAGTCGCCGTTTAGCGAAATAAGACCGTAATTATTGTCTCGACTTACTACAAAACCGACAGGCAACTTCTCTCCGCTGTCGTGGTCATCGGTATTATCATCCCATAATCTGATATCCGCAACCGGTTTTTTTGCTCATACTACATAATATATTTACATCATCATACCCATAACTCGGCTCTATCACCCAAGTATACCCACTTACAGCCGCTGACGGTGTTGACGGCACAGGCGCAGGTGCTTTTGTAGTAGCAGTTGTTCCTTTTGGTTTGCTTGTGGTAGTAGCTTTCGTTGTCGGTGCAGACGGCACATCTGCGGGTGATTTTGTAGAGCCGGTTACTGCCGGCTTGCTATCGGTCGGCTGTGCAGTTGTCGCAGTCGTCACAGTAACCTTGCTGTCGGACAGATAATCGCTATGTATAAATGTTCCGTCCTTAAGCTTGCAATAGCCGGTGTCCGTGATCGCCACTACCTCGACCTTTTCATTGGCGCTGTAAAGCTTTACCGTTTCAGCTCCGAGTATCGCGGTTTTTCTGCTGTAGCAGTCCACCGAAACATACTTTACGCTGTCCTCCGCAGTTTCTTTCCACTCGGTTTCAGAAGTATCTGAATTTTCCGATGGAGCAGGCTCTTCTGCGGATTTTGTGCTTTCCGCACTTTCCGTATTGCTATCGGAAGAAGCCGCCGAGCTGTCGGACTTGCTTTCATCTTTGCTCGCTGTGCTGTCCGATGATACCGTAAGACCTCCGCTTGCCGCTTCGGGCTCACTTTTTGACGCGGCGTTGTCAGCAGAACAGCCGCTCGCGACAATAGTTGATAAAATCACTGCGGACATTATCACCGCTTTTAATCGTTTTCTCTTCATTGCTATCCTCTCCTTTTACTCTTTTTTCTTACCGCAGTTGACACAGTACAGATTACTTATTCTGTTATATGTGCCACAGCTACTGCAGCTCCAATAGCTTTCCTGCGTACTATTATTGTATTTACTGAGCTTATCCTGTTCCTTGTTTATTTTATAAACGAGTTTGTTGAGCTTTAATATCACCGTCACACCGACAATTCCGGCTATACCGAAAATGAATATATTAGGCTGAGCCTCCATAGATGCGAGCTTGACCCCATAGCTTGCAAAATACGAATCCTGAGGGAAATTCTCGCTTCCCATTGAAACAAATAAGTTCCAGATAATAATTACCGCGAACGCACCGATATTAACAATGGCGTTCATAAGACACACATTCTTGAAACAATACAGGCTTTCTGCCGGATCTCTTGAAATATTCGTAATTCCTCTGACAAAATAAACTCCCCATATTATCACCATGATGCACAGCACCATGCATATCAATACGAAAAGACCTAGAACACCTTTTACCGAATCCGACAGATAATTTGCATTATCCTTGTTCATGATCCTAAACAGTCCGACCAGCTTTTCGATCGCGTTGAATGCAGTTATACTACCGATGTCACTTGCTCCTATCAGCGACAAGACATTCAGTGTGAACAGCGTAAAGAACATACCGAGTGACGCAAACAGCGATATTACAAGAGCCGCACAACACAGCAGTACTTTTTTCGTATGCGCCGACAGCGTACTGTCGTATCCGGCGTATTGCGGTGTCGGCTGTCGGTAAATCTGAGGCTGCGGCGGGGGTTGCGGCGTATTGACCGCAACATTTCCCGTTCTCAGGTCGGAATGACAATAACGGCATATCACAGCCTCGTCCTGGATCTCCTCAGCACAATAGGGACATTTTTTCATATACTTATACTTCCTCTCCTTCTGTTTTTTTGACAGCAGATAACTCTAAATCTCCTGTCGCTTCGCATTTGTCGGATTTAACCGATATTGCAAAACCTACGGTTATGACCTTTCGTAAAGAAAACTGTCGCTAACGTGATAATGCAAAAAGGCATAGTCCACCCCATGGACTATGCCTTAATTACCATATAAAATTTTACGCAGAGATATTGTGCAAAACTTACAGAGGTACTGTTACTCAGCCCCCCCCCGTTTACATAAATTGGTATTTAATGTCTTGCACATATCTCTCACCTTTTCATTTCATCAGCAATATCTCTTAGCTTTATAATTAGTATATCACCATAGTTAATCGTTGTCAAGTGTTTACTGTGAATATAGCACTAATGAAAATCAGCTTTTATTCAAGAGTTGATTGTTCTATTCTCTCAACTCCGAGCATAGGTGCTAAATATCTGCCCGTGTAGCTTACAGGGTTTGCCGCTACATCTTCGGGCGTTCCGACCGCGATCACCGTACCGCCGCCGCTTCCGCCCTCAGGCCCCATATCAATGATATAGTCGGCTGTTTTAATCACATCGAGGTTATGCTCAATAACGAGTACCGTGTTTCCGCCGTCTGTGAGCTTCTGAAGCACGTCTATCAGCTTGTGCACGTCTGCGGTGTGAAGTCCGGTTGTAGGCTCGTCAAGGATATATACAGTCTTGCCTGTTGCACGCTTTGAAAGCTCGGAGGCAAGCTTTACTCTCTGCGCCTCGCCGCCCGAAAGGGTCGTTGCGGGCTGACCTATCTTTACATAGCCAAGACCTACATCGTAAAGAGTCTGTAGCTTGCGCTTTATCTTATCGTGGTTTTCAAAGAAGGCTATGCCCTCTTCTACCGTCATTTCAAGCACATCGTAAATATTTTTACCTCTGTAGTGAACCTCGAGCGTTTCGCGGTTGTAACGCTTACCCTTGCAGACCTCACACGGTACATAGATATCGGGCAGGAAGTGCATTTCTATCTTGTTGATACCGTCACCCTCGCAGGCTTCACAGCGTCCGCCCTTTACATTGAATGAAAATCTGCCGCTCGTATAGCCCCTCATCTTGGCATCATTTGTCGATGCGAAAAGCTCCCTTATATCGTTGAATACACCCGTATAGGTTGCGGGGTTGCTTCGTGGTGTTCTGCCTATCGGCGACTGGTCTATCGCTATTACCTTGTCGAGATACTCCGTACCCTCGAATGTATCGAATGCACCGGGTTTTATTCTCGCGCGGTTCAGCTTTGCGACAAGGTGCTTGTAGATTATTTCGTTTACAAGCGAGCTCTTGCCGCTGCCCGATACGCCGGTAATGCAGGTGAAAATTCCGAGCGGTACTTTTACGGTGATATTTTTGAGGTTGTTTTCGCGACAGCCTGTTATCTTAAGCCATTTCTTAGTGGGCTTTCTGCGTTTTTCGGGTACTTCTATCTTTAATTTTCCCGTGAGATACTGCCCTGTTATTGAGCGCTCGCACTTCATTATATCGTCAAGCGTACCTGCACAGATAACCTCACCGCCGTGAACACCTGCACCGGGACCTATGTCAACGATAAAATCCGCCGCCCTCATAGTATCCTCGTCGTGCTCAACAACTATAAGCGTGTTGCCAAGGTCACGCAGTCTTTTCAGCGTTGCGATAAGCTTGTCGTTATCCCTCTGATGAAGACCTATGCTCGGCTCGTCAAGGATATACAGCACGCCCATAAGACTGCTTCCTATCTGGGTTGCAAGCCTTATACGCTGACTTTCACCGCCCGAAAGCGTACCCGCTGTTCTTGATAAGGTGAGATATTCAAGCCCGACACTGTTAAGGAAGCCTAAGCGCTCCTTTATTTCTTTCAGTATCTGACTTGCTATCATCATATCACGTTCGGAGAGCGTTATGCTGTTGACAAATTCAAGCGCTTCGGTTATGCTCATATCACAAAATTCATTGATATTCTTACCGCATACGGTAACGCACAACGCTTCCTTTTTCAGTCGCTGACCGTGACAGTCGGGGCATACGGCATCGCCCATATACTGAGCTATATCCTCTCTTGAATATATGCTTGTGGTTTCCTTATAACGTCTTTCAAGGTTGTTTACAACGCCCTCAAATGCCGTCATATATACTCCGCCGCCCTGCTCCTTACTGCGGACCACCCTTATCTTCTTGTCGCCTGTGCCGTAAAGCACAGCGTCTAACTGCTCTTTTGTCAGCTCCTTAACGGGCTGATCCACGCTAAAACCGTATTCGTTTGCAACAGCGTCAAAATACATCTGCGCTATAGTTCCGTCCGCATACTTCCAGCCGCTTGCCTTTATGGCATTTTCGCGGATAGTAAGGTCGCGGTTAGGCAGTATAAGGTCAATGTCAATTCTCTTGAACACGCCAAGACCCGTGCAGGTAGGACACGCACCGAAAGGATTGTTAAACGAGAACATTCTCGGCACAAGCTCCTCCATACTTACTCCGTGTTCGGGGCAGGCATAGTTCTGCGAAAAACTCAGCTCCTCGCCGTCAATTACATCTATAAGGATAAGTCCGCCGGAGAGATTTCCCGCGACCTCTATACTGTCGGATAAACGCGACTTGATATCCTCTTTCATTACAAGTCGGTCTACAACGACCTCTATGTTATGCTTTTTGTTCTTATCGAGCTTTATCTGCTCGGAAAGGTCATAGATTATGCCGTCAACACGCACTCTTGCGTAGCCCTGCTTTACAAGGTCCTCAAGCTCCTTGCGATATTCACCCTTTCTGCCTCTTACTATCGGGGATAGTATCTGAAACTTTGTGCGTTCGGGCAGTTCCATAACTTTATCGACTATCTGATCTACCGTCTGCTGTTTTATTTCCTTACCGCACACGGGACAGTGAGGTATGCCCACTCTTGCATAAAGCAGTCTGAGATAGTCGTATATCTCTGTTACCGTGCCGACCGTTGAACGGGGGTTTTTCGAGGTCGTCTTCTGATCTATCGATATTGCGGGAGAAAGACCCTCTATGCTGTCGACATCGGGCTTTTCCATCTGTCCGAGGAACATTCTGGCATATGATGACAGGCTCTCAATGTATCTTCTCTGACCGTCCGCATAAATAGTATCAAATGCAAGCGATGACTTTCCCGATCCCGAAAGTCCCGTCATAACTATCAGCTTGTCACGGGGCAGTTCTATATCAATATTCTTCAGATTATGCTCTCTTGCACCCTTGATGATTATTTTATCTATTCCCATTTTCTTTTGTCATCTCCGTTAATTGCCTACTTGCTTTCCTGAAGCTCCTTTATCTTATCACGCAGATATGCGGCGTGCTCAAAGTCAAGCAGTTTTGCCGCATTCTTCATCTCTGCGGTATACTGCTTGATAAGCGCCTCACGCTCCGCTTTTGTGTACTTTCGCTTCTTGTCCTTATCCTTGCCTGTGGATATTTCCAGCACCGCCCTTACGTCCTTCACGATAGTTTTAGGAGTAATGCCGTGTTCTTCGTTATACTTCATCTGGATCTCACGGCGGCGGTTGGTTTCGGTCACTGCCTTTTCCATACTGTCGGTAACCGTATCGGCATACATTATGACCTTGCCCTCTGCGTTTCTTGCCGCTCTGCCTATAGTCTGGATAAGCGAGGTTTCGCTTCGCAAAAAACCCTCTTTATCCGCATCAAGTATCGCAACAAGCGATACCTCCGGCAGGTCAAGACCCTCACGCAGAAGATTTATTCCGACAAGCACATCAAAGACGTGCATACGCAGATCTCTGATTATCTCCATACGCTCGATAGAATCAATATCGTGGTGCATATAACGTATCTTCACGCCGAGCTTTTCGTAATATGCCGTCAGATCCTCAGCCATTTTCTTTGTAAGGGTAGTGATAAGCACACACTCGCCCTTTTTGGTACGCTCGTTTATTTCGGAATAAAGATCCTCTATCTGTCCCGCAACGGGCTTTATCTCAATTATAGGATCAAGCAGACCGGTAGGACGTATTACCTGCTCGGCTGTGTTCACAGCGTGGCTCTTTTCGTATTCGCCCGGTGTAGCCGAAACATAAATGACCTGATTTATCATCGAGGTAAACTCGTCAAAATTCATCGGTCGGTTATCGTATGCGGACGGCAAACGGAAGCCGTAATCCACAAGGTTTTTCTTTCGTGCAAAGTCGCCGCCGTACATACCTCTTACCTGCGGCAATGTAACGTGGCTCTCGTCAATGAACATAAGAAAATCCTTCGGGAAATGGTGCATAAGCGTGATAGGTGAGCTGCCGGGCGCTCTTCCTGCAAGAACTCTTGAATAGTTCTCTACGCCCTTACACGTTCCTATCTCACGGAGCATTTCCATATCATAGCGTGTTCTCTGCTCTATCCTCTGCGCCTCTATCAGCTTATGGTTATCGGTGAAGAATTTTACACGCTCTTCCATTTCGTTTTCTATCTCGGTAAGCGAATTTTCAAGCCTTGCCTTGCTGACAATATAATGCGATGCAGGGAAAATAGCAACGTGAGAAAAGCGACGTTTAACTTCACCTGTCACAATATCTATCTCGGATATTCTGTCTATCTCATCGCCGAAAAATTCTATTCTTATCGCCTTGTCCGATGTACTTCCGGCAGGGAAAACCTCAAGCACATCGCCTCTTACTCTGAACTTGTTACGGATAAAATTCATATCGTTGCGTTCATACTGTATTTCTACAAGTCGTTTGATTATATCGTCACGGCTTCGCTCCTGTCCCTCGCGGATAGAAAGCATATTCTCGCGATAATCCTCGGGACTGCCTAAGCTGTAGATACAGCTTACACTCGCTACGATAATTACATCTCTGCGCTCCGCAAGCGCGGCTGTTGCCGAGTGTCGCAGGCGGTCTATCTCATCGTTTATTGCACTGTCCTTTTCGATATAGGCATCGGTTGACGGAATATACGCCTCAGGCTGATAGTAGTCATAGTAGCTTACAAAATATTCGACTGCGTTATCCGGAAAGAACTCCTTGAACTCACTGCAAAGCTGTGCCGCAAGCGTCTTGTTATGTGCAAGGATAAGCGTGGGTCGGTTGACCTTTTCAATGATATTCGCCATAGTAAAGGTCTTGCCCGAACCCGTAACGCCGAGCAGGACCTGTTCCTTATCACCGTCAAGTACACCGCTTGCAAGGCTGTCTATCGCCTGAGGCTGGTCACCCATCGGCTTATAATTTGATTTTAATACGAACTTATCCATTTCCGCTCCTTAAAAATCGTTCCAAATATCCGGAAGAATACCGTTCTCACGCATAGAAAGACTGCCGTGCATACCTACTATAATATGATCTGCAAGATATACTCCTGCCTTTTCAAGTAAGTTGAAAAGGTTTCTTGTCATTATCTTATCCTCAGTAGACGGCATTTCACTGCCTCTCGGATGATTATGAGCCATAACGACTATAGGGCATCGTTTCCTGACAGCCTTTTCAAGCAATCTCATTACATCCGGACGCACCTGTTCAAGCGCTCCTGTGCTTATTATTTCCTGTGACACAAAGCAATACTCACTGTCGAGAAATATCATTCTGAGCTGTTCGGTATCGACAAAGCGGAACAACCCCGTGCAATAATCCTTGACTGCTCCCGATGCTCCGAGCATTTCACCTTTCTGAACACTCTCAGACAGCATACGTTCTATATTAGCACGCAGTACGATTATCATCTGAGCGGTAGATCTGCCTACACCCTCAACTTCACAAAGTTCGGTTTCGCTTGCCGAGAACACACCGCTGAGCGTTCCAAATCTGTCGATAAGTCTGTGAGCTATAGGGTTGGTATCGCACTGTCTGAATGAGCTGTAAAGCATCATTTCAAGAAGCTCATGCGACTGAAAGCTTTCACCGCCCTGTTCTTTAAGGCGGTTTATCATACGTTCCCTGTGACCTGCGTGCATATTATCCTTATAAGCGATAGCTACCGTCTCCTTTCTGTCGATAATATCACCGCAAGGCTGTGTACCTAAATACACAGCCTTTGATAAACGGTATTAAATTAGCATATCAATCTTCAAATACAGCGCCTGTATTCGAGCTTGTAACCAGCTTTGCGTAACGCTTGAGATAACCGTCAAGCTGTCTTACGGGAGCATTTACACCCTTAGCCTTACGCTGTGCTATTGTTTCATCGTCAACGAGAAGCTCAATGCTTCTTGCGGGGATATTGATATGGATCTTATCTCCGTTTTCAACGTAAGCGATAAGTCCGCCGTCAGCCGCCTCGGGAGAAACGTGACCTACAGCCGCACCTCTGCTGGCACCGCTGAAACGTCCGTCTGTGATAAGCGCTACACTTCCGTCA
Organism: Oscillospiraceae bacterium; assembly: GCA_003512525.1. Lineage (GTDB taxonomy): Bacteria > Bacillota > Clostridia > Oscillospirales > Ruminococcaceae > Ruminiclostridium_E. The sequence continues at coordinate 19,040 of DOQG01000053.1, forward strand.
AGTCCCTTACCTACAATAGCCGCAGTGGGCGCGAGCATCTCGGGCATACCGGGACCTCCCTTAGGTCCTTCATAGCGGATAACTACAACGTCACCGGGTATGATAACGTTATTGAGAATAGCATCGCAAGCTGCCTGTTCGCCGTCAAATACCTTTGCAGTACCTGTGAAGTCCATCATTTCGGGCTTGACAGCACCCTGCTTTACAACAGAGCCGTTTTCAGCGAGGTTACCGCTGAGTATTGCAAGACCGCCGTCTTTTCTGATAGGATTTTCACAAGTGTGGATTATTGTACCGTCTGCATTCGGAGCTTTTGCAATTCTGTCTGCCTGTGTACCGGATACCGTAAGAACGCTTGTATCAACATGACCGCCCTTTGCAAGCTCCTTGATAACCGACTGGATACCGCCGACATCATTAAGATCTGTTATAAATATATCGCTTGCGGGGTTGAGCTTTGACAGCTGAGGTGTTGTCTTGCTCTTGTTGTCGATATCGTCAAGAGAAATGTCAACTCCTGCCTCGTGCGCGATAGCAAGAAGATGAAGTACAGTATTTGAAGAAGCGCCGATCGCCATATCGGTAGCGAGTGCGTTCATCATATTCTTCTTTGTGATTATATCCTTAGCGCAGATGTTCTGCTTTACAAGCTCTACTATTCTTTCGCCCGTTTCCTTAGCAAGTCTGCGGCGAGCGGCATTTACAGCAGGCTCTGTACCCGACTTCGGCATCGAAAGACCGATTGCTTCTGTAAGGCAGTTCATTGAATTTGCCGTATACATACCAGAACATGAGCCGCAGGTAGGGCAAGCGTTGTTCTCATAGTCAAGAAGAACATCATCGCCTATAGTGCCGTTTGAATACTGACCGATAGCTTCATATATCTCGTTATAGCCCACTCTCTTGCCCTGTACACGACCGGGATTCATAGGACCGCCGCTTACAAAAATAGAGGGGAGGTTCATTCTTGCCGCCGCCATTATCATACCGGGAACTATCTTGTCGCAGTTCGGGATAAATACGATACCGTCAAGGGGGTGTGCCGTCAGCATAACCTCGATACTGTCGCAGATAAGCTCACGGGACGCAAGAGAATATCTCATACCTCTGTGGTTCATTGCAAGGCCGTCGCACACGCCGATGGTAAAGAACTCAAAAGGAACGCCGCCCGCGTTTCTTATACCGTCCTTGACCTGTCTTGATATTTCGTGCAGATGCGCATGACCGGGAACATAGTCGCTTGCCGCACATACAACGGCAATAAACGGCTTATGCATCTCACTGTCTGTTACACCCAGTGCCTTCAGTAAGGCTTTGTGCGGTGTTCTGTCTACGCCGCTCTTGATAAGATCGCTTCTCATTTTTACTGTCCTTTCCTTTTGTAAAAAAGTGTTTTTATTTTCGGCCGAGCATGGCACTGCCGATCATACCTGCTTCATTTGCAAGCGTGCAGATTACTATCTCGGTATTTTTAGCATTGTTTTTTGAGTAGATCTGCTTTGCCACCTGTGCTTTCAGCGGTATAAGCAGATTATCACCCTCGTTACATACTCCTCCGCCGATACAAAGAATATCAGGCTGGAATACGTTTATGACATTTGTGATACCGCAAGCTAAGTACTTTATATATTTTTCGACTACTTCTCTTCCCTCGGGATCGCCGAGCTTTGCGGCATTGAATGCTGTTCTTGCGGATATCTTACCGTCATGGTCAACCATTTCGTGAAGTCTTCCGCTCGGATACTTTTCTATCATCTCTCTTGTCATACGGACAAGTCCCGTAGCCGAAGAATAAGCCTCAAAACAGCCGTTTCTTCCGCAGGTACAAGGCGCACCGTCAACCTCGATAACTGTATGACCTATCTCGCCGCCCGCGTTGTTTGAGCCGCTGTATATCTCGCCGTTTATAATTATACCTGCGCCCACACCCGTTCCGAGCGTCAGCACAACGGCATTCTTTGCGCCCTTTGCCGCACCTGCAAGGAACTCGCCGTATGCCGCTACGTTAGCGTCATTTTCAAGTATTATCTTCTTATCAAAATGTGCTTCAAGGTCTTTAGCAAGCGGAACGTTCTCCCAGTGCAGATTATTTGAATACAGCACCGTGCCGTTTTCGTTATCCATAGTTCCCGGACAGCCGACACCGATAGACTTTATCTTGTCGATATCCTCTCCCGAAAGCTGTACAGCCTGTTCAACCGCATTGATAATTACCGCAAGAACGCTTTTATAGCCGTCTGCCGCATTTGTCTTGAGTGATATTTTTGAAACGAGCTGTGCGTTCTCATCGACCACTCCCGCCTTGATATTTGTACCGCCTATGTCAACGCCGATATAATATTTCATATTTTTCCCTTTGACCTTTCACAACGCAAGTCTTAAACTATATCAGAAAGAATTACCTCAAGGTTGCCTGTAAGCTCGTATTTACCGTAGCCTGCCGGGATAAAGAAGCTTTCGCCCTTCTTTGCGTCAAGCTCGCCGACCTTGCCGTTACCGTCAAGAACGAGTATCGAATGGAACGACTTTTCATCAGCGTCAAGAGTTACCGTGCCGTCAACCTTTATCTTATGAACATCGAAATATTCGCAGGTGCGGAGCAGTGTTTCCTCGCCGCCGTCTATCTTAACAGGCTTACCCTGCGGCTTTGTATCGTATTTCGGAGGGCAAAGCTCTGTAACATCGATAGCCTTTTCAACGTGGAGTTCTCTGGGCTTGCCGTCCTTGCCTACTCTGCCGTAGTCATATACTCTGTATGTCGTATTGCTGTTCTGCTGAATTTCGGCGATAAGTATACCCTTGCCGATAGCGTGGAGTGTGCCTGATTCGATGAAGAACACATCGCCCTTATGAACGGGAACGTTGTTTGTGACCTCAAGTAAGGTATTGTTCTTAATTCTGTCGGCAAATTCTTCTCTCGAAATTTCTTTATCAAAACCGTAGATCAGCTGTGAGCCTTCCTCACAGTCAACGATATACCACATCTCTGTTTTGCCGTACTCACCCTCTACACGCATAGCGTAATCATTGTCGGGGTGCACCTGAACAGACAGGTTATCCTTAGCATCAATAAGCTTTATAAGTATGGGGAAGTACTCAAATCTGTCGCAGGCAGTACCGAGCGATTTCTTATTCTCGGCAACGTATTCAGAAAGCGTCTTGCCCTTATCCTTGCCGTTTGCGATAACGCTCTGACCGTCCTTATGGCAGGACAGCTCCCAGCTTTCAGCAATCTTATCTGCGTCGGATATCTTGCCGTATTCCTCTCTTAATCTGTTTCCGCCCCAGATATAATCCTTACATGGCGCATCAAGCTTTAATATTTCCATATTATGTTCCTTTCTATTTATCGGAATAATACCGTTTTATATCGTATCTTCATAAACCGCAGGTCACAACTCTGCTTGTAGTCAATTATAGCACATTAAGTTTTAAATGTCTATCACTAATCTTGACTTTTTTGCGAAATATGTTATATTTATCTTATACAGCGGTCACGCCGCACGAAAGGAACGAATGATATGAATGAAAACGTAAAAGCCGCACTCAAAAAAAGAGCGGAAAAGGTAATATCCGCTCTCGAAAAGAACAATATGAAGGGTTATCTTGTTGATACTCCGGATGAGGCTAAGGAGATAATAAGGGAGCTTATAAAGGACGACAAGCTGATAGTTTCGGGCGGAACTATGACGCTCAAGGAAACAGGAATTCAGGATTTTCTGAACGAAAACTACAGCGGTATCTACATTGACCGTGAAAAGCTCTCTCCCGATGAGGTAAACGACCTGTACAGAAAGGCTTTTTCATCCGACACCTACTTTGCTAGCACTAATGCGATAACCGAATACGGCGAATTATACAACGTTGACGGCACAGGCAATCGCGTAGCCGCCATGATATTCGGACCGAAGCAGGTAATTATTGTTGCCGGCATAAACAAAATTGTGACCGATCTTCACGCCGCAGTTGACCGTCTTGAAACGATAGCGTCACCTGCAAACTGCGTAAGGCTCGGCAGAAACACTCCCTGTGCAAAGACAGGCAGATGTGCGCACTGCTTAAGCCCCGACAGGATATGCAACGATTATGTCATAATGGCTCATCAGCGCGACAAAGACAGAATAAAAGTAATCTTCATAGCCGACGAATACGGCTACTAAGCGGCAATGTGCCGCTTCAAATTCCGACCTTTTTATAGGTTACTGATATATGAAGGATAGTGGGACGGTCGGGAATGAACGATGGCAGTAATTTTAAAAAATTTGATAAGGCAGGTCGCCGCAGACTGTTCCGACCTTGCGGCAATGTGCCGCACCAAGTTCCGACCTTTTTATAGGTTACGGATATATGCAGGATAGTGGGAGGTCGGGAATGAACGATAGCAAAGATTTTGTTTTACTAATAGCAACGTGCCGCTTCAATACCCGCTTTTTATAGTTCCGGATATATGCAGGATAGTGGAACGGTCGGGAATGAACGATGATAAAGATTTAATTTTCATCAAAAGTCGCCGCTGACAATTCCACCTTTTACAGGTTTCGGATATATACCGGATGGTAGGACTGTCGGGGTTGGACAATAGATGAATATTACATTATTACAGCACTAAAAGAAGCTGTCACAAAATTCAAAAATTCAATCACAGCTTCTCAGCTTGTAAAACCTCATTAAAATTACAATGCAACATATTGTAAAAAAGTCAGAGCAATATATACAGCCAACAACGCCGGAAACGATTTTTATACCGATAAGGTGTTAATAATTTCGT
>DOQG01000053.1:24055-24222 GCA_003512525.1 Oscillospiraceae bacterium
TCCTGAGATATCTGTACAGTCCCCGGGTCGAACAGAGCGTCAGCGTCCCGCTTATAACGGGATTTGAAACGCAATCGTTTGTGTGTCTTATTGCCAACACCCCGTTATGGCAGAAGAGAAAAGGAGTCAGGAAAGTGGGATGCGTGACTGAGCATTGCAAAAGCAAT
>DOQG01000053.1:24523-32023 GCA_003512525.1 Oscillospiraceae bacterium
ACCCGAGAAGTGCTATCCGACAAATAGCACTATCGGTAGCCTGCTGTCAACGATAATTACTAAAACATTATGACAGAAGTGTACTAAAGTCAGACTTTCTCCACATACCAAAAAAGTGAGCCGAGCGCACTATTCTTTGTGCTTCGACTCACTTTCTCTTTTTCCGGGTTGTGTTACAGCCCCTTAAAAAGTGTTCATATAAAGCAAAAACGCCGTGAATATTTCCACGACGAATTTTTCTGGAGCGGATTACGAGGCTCGAACTCGCTACCTCCACCTTGGCAAGGTGGCGCTCTACCAGATGAGCTAAATCCGCATATTTAATTGGTGCCTCCGGTCGGAATCGAACCAACGACACGAGGATTTTCAGTCCTCTGCTCTACCGACTGAGCTACAGAGGCAGAAATCCATTAAAAATGGCGACCTGGATGGGACTCGAACCCACGACCTCCGCCGTGACAGGGCGGCGTTCTAACCAACTGAACTACCAGGCCATTGGTGGAAACTATAGGGCTCGAACCTATGACCCTCTGCTTGTAAGGCAGATGCTCTCCCAGCTGAGCTAAGCTTCCACATAAAAGGTTTTGATCTGAAACACTCATCTTAAGCACTCACGTTACCGCTTGTCTTTCGTTTTGTGTTTTGTTCTCGCCACCTGACAGTAATATATTTTACACGAAATCCACCCGTTTGTCAACACTTTTTTTCATATTTTTATCGTTTTGTGATATTTTTGATTATTTTTTCCGATTTTACGCTTTTTTTGTGCATTTAGTACAAGTATAATACTCTTTTTTGCGGTAACAATACTAAAAGAGTGCATATGTGATGCAAAATCACGGCATTCACGTTTAACGGAAGGACGGTAACGGTAATTATGCTTGACAAGATAGCTCTTTTCATACTGCTTGTAGGCGGACTCAACTGGGGACTTGTCGGTCTGTTCGGGTTTGATGTAATAGCCTGGGCATTCGGCGGAAGCGCAAGTATTATAAGCAGAATACTTTATATAGTAGTAGCGCTTTCAGCAATATGGTGTATATCACTTTTCTTCAGACAAAACGAAGTTATAGACACCGGCAGAGATACAAACGAAATGCACAACTGATAAATTGACACCGTACCTAGGCAGGTACGGTGTTATCATATTCTCCCCTTTTACAGCATATATTTGAGCAAACGATATGCACGGTTGTGATAAACCGTGCCGTCTTATGAAAGGGGCGATTTTGTGAAAGCCGGAACAATAACGGTACCGGATACGAAACGTGAAAGATGTGTTATACTCGGAGAATATATAATAGATAATAATGCGACGGTAAGGAGCACCGCAAAAGTTTACGGAATAAGTAAAAGCACCGTGCACCAGGATGTTACGGTCAGGCTTGCTAAAGTAGACCCTCACCTTGCAAAGAGTGTAAAGGCAGTATTGCAAAAAAATAAGGATGAACGGCATATACGCGGCGGACTTGCCACAAAGTTGAAATATCAAAGCAGTTTAAAATGATACATAGACCGCTGTAGGAGTCTGTCAGGCATTAACCTATGGCGGTTTTTTCTGCTTAGTTATATTTTCTGATGATTTATAAGCTTGGAGTATACTCTCCGTTCCTTCCACCCGGAAACACATTATGTCAAGCTTTTTTCAATCGGACAAATTTCTGTTACCATAACGATCTCTTGATTTCGTTGTATATCTGTTATTATGCTTTTCTGTCTGTGTCAATAGTTTTTGCGGTTTCATTTATAAGCTAAAGCTTTGAGGTGTCGCAAACGGCTTGGTTATGTGATTTATGCAAAATCTCCCCACACTGTCTGAATGCGGAGAGAAATAATTTGTTATCGGGATTTTCTCTTGAACAGCAGTTCCTTGTTCATACGCAAGCTCTTTTTTATCGAGTTTGCTGTATCGAATATCACGGACTTTTCATATGTACTGCAATCGGAAAACAGCTCCCGCAATTCCGAAGAACAATCACCGCTGTTCTGCACATTGCCGAATAGAAGTCTGTCAACTGTGACATTCAAAGCATTTGCAATATTTACAATTGTTTCAAGACTTGCTTTGCTCTTGCCGGTTTCAATGTTACTGATATATGGCACTGACAAATCAACAAGTTCAGCCAAATCAGACTGAGATATTTCACGTTCAACACGAACAGCCTTGATTATTCTTCCCATTCTTTCATAGTTAAATCTCATAGTTCTCACCTCCAATCTGTAGCCTGAATTGGATGTGTCTGAATTATTTTTCTCATTTTATAACCATAAGGATAGGATTATACTTATGGTTTATTTTCTTTTAAAGGAAAATGGGCTATACTGGATATACAATACAACGCTGAGGTGATAGCTATGCTTGAAAGTGAAGCAACCGTTTCAAATAAAGAATTGCAACGCGAAAAAATCAGGGAACGCTACAAAGGCTCAAATTCTGAATTGCTTGAAGTAATTCCGGGAAAGAAAGCGGCTGATTATTGTGACGACATTGAAAGGCGTGTAGCTGTATATGTAAGAGTATCTACCGATAATCTGCAACAAACCAGCTCGTATGAACTGCAGAAGAACTACTATGAAGAAAAAGTCAGTAAAAATCCATATTGGACATTTGTAGGTATATATGCAGATGAAGGTATATCCGGCACTTCTTTACAGCACCGTGATTCCTTTAATCGTATGATAGAAGATTGCAAGGCAGGGAAAATTGATATGATAATTACAAAAAGCGTTTCCCGTTTTGCTAGAAATATCGTAGATTGCATAAGCATCGTAAGACAGCTTTCCTGTTTAAAAAATCCCGTAGGCGTACGATTTGAAACAGAAGGTATTTATACCCTGAACGACAACACAGAAATGAGCCTTAGCTTCACCGCAACAATAGCTCAGGAGGAGTCACATATAAAAAGCTCCATTATGAACGCCTCTGTTGAAATGCGTTTCGGTAGAGGTATTGTGCTAACACCCGTTCTGCTCGGTTACGACCACAATGAGGACGGAAAACTGACTATCAATGAAAGCGAAGCCAAAACAGTAAGGCTCATATTTTTTATGTATCTGTATGGCTATTCTTGTAAGGATATAGCAAATTCTCTGACTGAACTCGGAAGGCGGACAAAGAAAGGAAATACGATATGGAACGCCGGGAGTGTTCTGGAGATATTGAGAAACGAACGCTATTGCGGCGAAATACTCACCAGAAAAACCTATACGCCAAGCTATTTGGATCATAAATCAAGGAAAAACCGTGGGGAACGAGCTCAGCACCGATGGAAAGGCGAACATGAGCCGATTATTTCCAAAGATGATTTTATTGCTGTTCAGCATCTTATAAACAATGCAAAATACGGAAACAAGGGTATTCTTCCTGAGTTGAAAGTTATACCCGAAGGCACATTGAAGGGCTTTATCTCCATAAATCCTCGATGGGCGGGTTTTAAAGTTGACGATTATCTTTACATTGCTAAAACTGTTTGCAACGAAGATGAACAAAGAAAAAACGGTACCTTTCAGGTTGAAGCGAATGGCGGAGATTTTGATTACAGAGGTTTTGAAATTGCGAGAGAGCAGTTTTTTAACAATTCCGATAAGCTATCTGTTACATTCTCCTTGAAATCAATGAAGTTCAGCTATAACTGCGTAAAAAAACTCCCCGACACACAATTTATAGAACTTCTCATTCACCCGTTAAAAAAGCTGTTGATAGTCCGTGCAGCTGACAGCAAAAATAAGAACGCTATGAAATGGTTGTTTCTCAACGAAAAAAGAAAATTCATCTCACGACCCGTAAGCGGTACGGCGTTTTTAAAAACGATTTACAACCTGCTCGGTTGGAATGAAAGTTGTAAATATCGTGTCCGCGGAATACGAAAACAAAATGCCGATGAAAATTTGATTATATTCAACCTTGAAGAAACAGAATTATATTTGCCGAAGGATAACGGACTCTGTACCGATGATGATAAAGTAACCTCTCTTGCCGAAACTGGTAAATCGGTTATTGCATATCCGTCAGCGTGGGCAGATAATTTCGGCAGTAATTATTATCATCATTCACAGGCAGAAGAACTGCAAAGGATGAAAAAGGAACAAGATTGGAATATGCAGCAGGAAATAACATCATTTTCCGATTACCTTGACCTGAATGTCACAAGCAGAGAAGAAGTGGAAGATAATATACTGACCCTTATCGATAATATAAAGATGGAGGAAAACAACGATGGATAATATTCAGCTTACTACAATGACAAACGTTCCTCAGCTTCCGTGCTATAACAATGAGGCTGATATAATTAAGGATGACTCGTTCAGCTATGATGGGTATCAGGTTGTACGAAGCGAATTTTTCGCCCATATTTCAGAACCTTCCATAAGCTTTAACAACTGTAAAGTAACACTGAATACAGCATGTATGAAAAAATTGCCCAATGTGAGTTATATTCAGTTTCTTGTAAATGCCGAACAAAAGAAAATTGCCGTAAAAGCTTGCACGGAAGATGAAAAGGATTCATTTCTGTGGTGCAATTCCAAGCGCAAGCCACGTCCCATTACTTGCAGGATTTTCTTTGCGAAGATCGTCAGCCTTATGGAATGGAATCCGCAGCACCGATATAAAATTCTTGGGAAAATCATAAAAACGGGTGATGACTATCTGATATTATTTGACCTCAATGCAACCGAGGTATATCAGCGTATTGTTAAGGACGGCGAAAGGCCTAAGACTTCCCGTTCGCCGATATTCCCGAAGGACTGGCAAAATCAATTCGGATTACCCGTTGAGGAACACAAAAAACTTCTTCAGATAAATGTATTTGACGGATATACCGTGTTCGGCATAGAAAACGAAAAACGCAACGAAACACTTGATAAGCCTATTGAAATATAACCATTACAGGAGGGACTTTAAATGCAGGACACAACTTGTGATAAGCCTATTGCTGTAATTGATTTTGCTAATAATCGTATACGAATACATAAAAAGACGATACTTTCGCTTGGTTCTCCCGAAAGCATTCTGCTTCTCATAAATCCTGAAAAGCTGACGCTCGGAATAATGGGTTGCGCTAATGATATGCAAGGCTCACATCGTATTCGTTTGCACCCAAAGCATTGCTATGAGCTTTACAGCAAATCGCTTGTTATGGCGATGAAAAAGGCTTTCTCCTATTGGGACGGAGAAAAAAGCTATCGTCTGACAGGCGATTATATAAACACTGAAGGAATTGCTTGTTTTAATTTATCCGAGTCAGTTCCGATAAAACCGGATGAGGTTGAATTGTAATTATGGAAGAGCGCAAAAATCTTAAATTACGCTGTAATTCTGAATACAGACGATTATACCAGCCGATGACAGCACAGGAGTATGAAAAACTTGAGTCTGAACTCAAGAACAGCAAAAATACAACAGTAGAAATAAAAACATGGGTAAATATTGTTTTATTTGATTATGAAAAACTTGAAATCTGCAAAAAACACAATATTCCCCATGTAGGCTCACGCTTATATGTCTGCAACAGCGAGGAAGCGTTGCTTTGGCTTTGCAAAAAACAATTGGAACGTGAGGATTTAGCATTGGAAATGCGGAAATATCTTATCGGGAAACGCTACCTTTACGAAAAAATACTCGGTGCACATACAATGTCGGCACGACGTGCCGCAAGCAGCTCAAAGGAAAGCCATAAAATGAACGAGCCGCGCTACGAATATTGCGCAATGAAAACGAGAGAGCGTTTAGCGAAGGAATATAATGTGGTTCATATGACGATATGGAAATACAGCATATTCGCCGAAGCACTGGACACAATTTACGATATTTCCGAAGAGCTTGCTACTGCTATTATGCGTGGTAACCTAAAAATATCTCAGGAAAATGTAGTAGCAATTTCAAAATTATCCGAAAGGGAAATACTCAATATGGCTGAACAATTTTTGCGGAAACAAACTGATCGCAAGAGCCTTTCAGATCCACGAAAGCTCTTATCAAAAGCAAATACCGAAAAGTCAGATGACACCGTTTCGGCGAAGTCGCCATCTATAAAAGATATGCCGCAATATGACCCTGACTCGGAGGCAGCGAGCCTTACGCTTACTATTCCGTCGTGGATAAGTTCTATGAACCGTATCAGCAACGCCGGCGATATGAGCAAATTCAGCAAAGGGGCAAAAAACAAGCTCCGAAACGAACTTGATAAACTCGGCGATGCTATATCGGATATGTATGATATGTTGAAGGAGGAAAAAATATAATGGAAGAAGCGGATTATAGCAAATTTGTTCCCAATGTACATTTTGAGCAGATACCAATAAAGAACCTTGTTGCAAATCAGGAATATCAGCGTAATTTATCGCAAAATCACATTGTGAGAGCGGCAAAAAATTTTGACCTGTATCAGATAAATCCCGTGAAAGTCAGCAGGAGAAACGGCATAAATTATGTATTTAACGGACAGCACACCATTGAAATAGTTGCCATGGTATCGGAGTCCAGAGATACGCCCGTGTGGTGTATGGTTTATGATGATATGGATTATAGCGTTGAAGCGGACGTTTTCGCCAATCAACAGAAATATGTAAAAGCGCTGGCGCCATATGAAATATACAAAGCAAATATTGAAGCAGGCAATGATAAACAGATTATGATAAAATCATTGGTGGAGTCATACGGCTTAACAATAGGACGCACAAAGGGACAAGGGGTTATATGTGCAGTATCATCTTTGGAATATATTTTCGATACTTGGGGATTTCACGTTCTTGACCGTGCTTTGCGATTATGTATAGGCACTTGGGAGGGTGCGGCAAATTCGCTTTCTTCAAATATGCTGAAAGGTATTGCACGACTTATTGTGGCATTTGACGAGAAAATGCGCGATGATATATTCAAGGAAAAGGTCGGAGCTTATTCCGCAAAGGATATTATCCGCACTGCAAAGGAACGTCGTGCAGGTGCAATAGGATATGCCGAGGCAATGCTTATTGCGTACAACAAGAAAATGAAATATCCTCTCAGATGGAGCAATCTTTACAGCAATCCCAAAGTCAAAAAAGCTGTAGAAGCTATTGAAATGGATATTATGAGTACGGATGAAGAAGCGGACGATATGCTGACATTTTTTTGATGACGAAACAGAATAAGAAAATTTTCGTTAGTCATATGTATTTATTATTCATCTCACTATACTCTCAAACAAGCGTAATGCTTCATGACCAGTTAGCCTGGGTTTACTACCCTATAAATTTACACTACTCTCAAACTTACCGTGAAATACACATTATTGCCCAGCGGTTTTACTACCCTATAAATTTACACTACTCTCAAACAACATACGTTGTCATATTTTCATCATGCACGTTTTACTACCCTATAAATTTACACTATTCTCAAACAACATACGTTGTCATATTTTCATCATGCACGTTTTACTACCCTATAAATTTACACTATTCTCAAACGGATGCAGAACAAGTCTTCTGTTCTGTACGGTTTTACTACCCTATAAATTT
>DOQG01000053.1:32262-32796 GCA_003512525.1 Oscillospiraceae bacterium
AAATTTACACTACTCTCAAACAAGTGCTATCATTTTACTTTTTGGGGAATGGTTTTACTACCCTATAAATTTACACTACTCTCAAACAGAAATGCTTGTCCAAGCGTTAGAAAGCCGGTTTTACTAACCTATAAATTTACACTACTCTCAAACTGAGTGGGGGACCTGCGGCGCCGTCAAGCGGTTTTACTACCCTATAAATTTACACTACTCTCAAACACTACCTTAACCACTGTAACCGCTTGCCGCGTTTTACTACCCTATAAATTTACACTACTCTCAAACTTGAGCAGTCATACATTGATAATACACGCAGTTTTACTACCCTATAAATTTACACTACTCTCAAACATTCCGTGAAGAGATAATCCCGATGTATCTGTTTTACTACCCTATAAATTTACACTACTCTCAAACTGTCGAGCTCTTCGAAGCTCGAGAAGTACAGTTTTACTACCCTATAAATTTACACTACTCTCAAACTTATAGCCGGGTCTTGGATTGCGTGCATGTTTTACTACCCTATAAATTTAC
>DOQG01000053.1:32957-62998 GCA_003512525.1 Oscillospiraceae bacterium
TACTACCCTATAAATTTACACTACTCTCAAACGCTGTCATTGCATCAGCGTTTACACGATTAGTTTTACTACCCTATAAATTTACACTACTCTCAAACCATGTCTTTAGAACGTATCTTTTTTTCTTTGTTTTACTACCCTATAAATTTACACTACTCTCAAACGAAAGCCCTTTACATGACCGTGATTTAAACGTTTTACTACCCTATAAATTTACACTACTCTCAAACAGTGTGAGCCATGCTGCCGCTGCAGCATGAGTTTTACTACCCTATAAATTTACACTACTCTCAAACGCTTTAAAGCCTTTAAACTTTCTTCCTCGGTTTTACTACCCTATAAATTTACACTACTCTCAAACAAGGGGGGTAGTATTTTTTTCGCTGAAAAAGTTTTACTACCCTATAAATTTACACTACTCTCAAACTGTACATATAACGTTGATACCCTGTTTAAGGTTTTACTACCCTATAAATTTACACTACTCTCAAACCATAGATGGACTTATCATTGATAGCAGAAGTTTTACTACCCTATAAATTTACACTACTCTCAAACCGGTGGCTCTGCCCCCGCTCCCCCTGACGGTTTTACTACCCTATAAATTTACACTACTCTCAAACGTGAGATACGAAAAGCTCATCACGACTTGAGTTTTACTACCCTATAAATTTACACTACTCTCAAACAATTACAAGCCAATCGAAGATAACATCAAGTTTTACTACCCTATAAATTTACACTACTCTCAAACTTTTCTAGATTATGAGCCATACACGCATTGTTTTACTACCCTATAAATTTACACTACTCTCAAACCTCAAATTTGGAAAAGCGACACTACTCGCCGTGCATCTACAGGGTAGAAACTATCATTATAATATCACATTTTTAATTGCGAGTCAATTATATCACGCATAAATCATCATCAATAACTACTCTTATTTCGTATCCTGTTTTTCCCCTGTCGGACGATTCGATGCACAAGAGTGATATTCCGTGCTCAATAACAGATTCAAACAGCTTTTCGGCTTTTTGCAAAGAAAGGCAGCTACGGAGATTCACGCATATAAACACCGTTTTTCCGGCATACTCGGTCATCGCAAGAAAAAACTCCAAAAGCTTTTCCTCCAAAGTATCATAGCTGTCCACGAATTTAAGTCCGAACATTTTTAACAAAGGAGTAACATCGCATATCTTATCCGTAACAAATTCACCTTCCGCATACTGCACCAACTCAGAAATGTACCTTTCTGTCGCAGACAGCATTTCATTTGTCCTGATAAACATATCTTCGTTTACAGAGCATTTTTTCAAATGCGCATATAATTTAGAAATAAGCTCCTTACGGTTCATTTCAAACGGTACAAATTCCGTTATCATCGTTGCTTGTTTAGCAAATGATATTAGTTTTTCGTTGCACGATATAACCGAAAATCCTGTTCCTCCTTCTATCTGATTGTTTATATCATTCAGCACCGTGTAAAAGAAATCCGGATGTTCAATTATCAACGTCAGGACTTTATCCTCCGAGTCAATATATAATTCAATTTGCGAATAGGCAAACGTCATAAAATCACCAGCCTTTCGTCGCTGTCTATAACATCGGATACAAATTCGCCTGTAATATATTCCATATCCGCAAATTGTTTTTCAGTTATACACAGCAAAGACACAATACCCGCAGGAGGACTGTTGCGTTTGATCCCGTCGGATATCAGTCTTGCCGCTGTGCGATTCAACGCCATACGGCAGTAAACCGATTCCTGAAACATCATAAAACCGCTTTTGATCAGATATTTTCTGAATTTTGTGTATTCCCGGCGTTCCTCTGCGGTCGTAACCGGCAAATCAAAAAGTACAAGTAATCTCATATATCTGTAACTCATTTTATCTCCGTTTTAAAATCCCGAACACGATAATATCTTATCAGCGAAACATCGTTTTCCTCTATTGCGTCAAATACACTTCTGCAATAAATTTTAACGGCATTTGTAACATACTGCTCGGTATTATTTATCATTACGCTTTCATTCAATATCCCTATGATCTCACGTTTCTGCTCTGAGGTAAAAATGCGGTAGTTCTTTTCTCTGACAAAACGATCTATCAGCGTTCTGAACGGCTCCATCAGATCAGAGCCAAGATTAAAATTGTTGAACATATTATCATGGAACAGACCAAGCTGTGTAATGTATCCGTTAGATGTTATCTCACGATTGAACGCGGAAAGCATTATACTGTATCCGTAGTTGAGTGCAGAATTGATTGCGTTATCGGCATTTCTTGAAAACTCTTTTCCGAAAAGCGCATTGAAATATACTTTTGCGGCATGACCCTCCCTGTTGGTTTCATCGCCGAGTTCTATTTCATCAATATATTCCATAAGCATTTCAGATTCTTTTGCGTGGTCAAATTCCTGAAGAACTCGAGCCTGATTGCGTATTTTTTCACTGACTATACTTGTCCATATATATGCTTTGACATCTTTGTCCCACTTTACCTGTTCGCGCACCCTTGCCGTACAGTTATGGCATCCGTATAAAGGCAGCATTTCGCACGAGGGATTGTGCTTCTCGTCACAGAATATCAATTTCACCTTGCGATTTGCAAGCTCGTTGATAAGACTTGCAGTTATCGACACCGCACAATTCTCAATTATAAGCACCGATATCTCGTCCAATAATACACGCTTGATATTCTCTTCGCTTCTCACGACCATGAAGCCAAGCTTCTTATCCAGCTTGGCTCTTCCGGTCACAATTACTGTCCTCCAGCTCATAGCTCAAGTAAGTTGTCAGACTTATTTTCGTATAAGCCTGTCGGCGACTGATCAATAATTCTTATGTCACTGTATTTAGTGTTCTTTAATATAGCGGACATTCTTTCAGTATGAAAGTTGTCAACACCACCAACCGGTTTCAGATTACACTTGTCAACTCGTCCTGTTTTTAAAACATCAACGAGTAACAACAAAGTTTTCATCTGTTCTATAATAGACAGCTCTGCAAACTTATTTCTTCCTTCCTCCATCTTTTTTCCGGCTTCCGCAAGCTTGCTTATTTTGCAGAAAGGCTCAGAAATACACTTTTTAGCTATCTCATCGTACGCTTTAAGATTGGATAAAACGTCAAAAGCTTCTCCGGGCTTAAATTTACTGCCTTTATCACTTTTATCGATATATGATGATATAGCTTTAATATAATCAGATGTATCCTTTGAATATATTGCAGCCATCGCAGAAGATATTCTGAAAACACTGTAGCTGTCTTTTGAACGTATATTCACACGATAACCGTCAAACTCAAACAGCGTGTTAATTTTTATAGGTCTTCTTTTCAGCGGAAACGATATATCATCGATTGATATTTTTGCAATATTTTTAGCCGGCAATGCGTTTTTAAGTACAGAATATGCGTATTCGCTTGCGAAACTGTCATCAGAGAAATAACGCTTTTCACATAATAATTCTACCGGAATGATAACCACTCCGACTCCTGTACACTTGATTAAAGAAAAGCATGAAATACTCTTGCTGTTGTATCCACCATATTTCACAGGATCAAGATTTTTCTTGAGCCACGCCAGATCCGGATTACCGGCTTTTTTAGGTTGCTGTTTAAATAATTCACCCTTTCTCTTATAGCAGTAACGTACATATCTCACGCTGTTTTTGCTCATCATACGCTTAACCGTATCAAAATCCGTTTCAGGATTCCATGCCGTTTCACCGTTTCTTGCGACCTTGTGCTTAAGCGTTTCCTTGATCTTGATCGTATAGTGCTTATCTGCATTTTTTACAAAGTTTAAAGGATTTGATGTAAATTTGACATCATGAACATTACCGACAACAACATTCAGATAAGCGTCCTTGGCGTGATGCAGGTCGTTTATCTCTCTGCATTTCAGCATATCAAAATCATGTCTGAACTTTGAAACCTGTCCTGCTTTTACATAAACGATCTTACTGTCGGGGAACATTTCTTTAAGCAGCGTTGCAACAGCCTTTGTTGACTGTCTTGTTTCAACAAGCTGACGTTCAATAAATCCTGCGAGCTCATCTTCGGTAAACGGCGTTGAACGTGTCAATCTCTCATATTTTATCTTATCTGTCGGATTTTTAGGATCACGATAAAACAGGTTTTTCCAAATCGGATGCATTTTATTTCTTATCTGCTCTTTTATCGGATAATCGTCCGACTTCTCGCCGTTGAGCTGTGATTTTACAAGTACCTTATTATGAAGTGAATCATCTTTAACTTTGCTCTGAGGATAGATATGATCTATATCATAACAGTGGTTATCTCCAAGGCGGCTGAAATCTATCGCTTCGCCGGAATACACACACTTTCCGAACTGAGTAAAATACAGATAATATTTCTCACTTCTGAGCTGTTCATCGGAAAGACTGCCAAGCTGTGATCTCAGATGCGATATTTCTTCATCGCTGACAAATTCTTTTGCCGAAGCAAACAATTTCTCTATCTGTTCTCTTCTCGAAGAAGTGCGTTTTCCTTTGTCTTCAGGCTTGCTGCCTCTTGCCATTTCGACAAAAATTTTATCGGGATCTCTTTTAATTATCTTACGGAGTTCCTTGACGATATCCATTGTTCTGATAATAGCTCTGGATGCCGACGGTGAAACATACATTTCACGAAGAGTCTGTGCAATGCTGCCCGTAGGATTGATCGCATAATACTTTTTGTTTTCTTCTTCTATAAAGCTCTTGTAGCCGTATGAATCAGACATGATCTGCATTAGGTTGATGTTCTCAGCCCACATAAGATCAATAATGCTTCTGCCGCCGATCTCACCGGTATCCATATCCAGCTCATAACAGCCTGTAAGCATTTTAGCTGATAATCTGCCATAGTCCTTATACGAAAGACGACTGATATACCTGATATCCTCTGCAGGTAAAGCGGGATACTCCGTCTTAAGCCATGAAATAAGTCTTGGCTTATCTGTAGTAACGGTAATACGCTCGATTATTCTTTCAACATCGCTTTCTGAAAGAGATCCGTTTTCGAGTAACCTCCTGAAATCCAGGTATGACTTCAGCGAAGACTTTATGTTAATATCAACTCCGCTTAACGAATCGCCGTTTTCTTCGCTGAATGCACCTTTTCGCTTAAGCAATTCCGTGATTTTCTTGACTGTCACTCTTGACGTTTTCATAAACAGCTCATTGAATATATCCTGTTTCAACTCCGGAGAAATCTTTACATCCTTGACTTTGATATTATTTATTTCATTCAAAACAGTATATCTGCTATAAAGCAACGAGTATTTCGGGAGCACATCTTCTCCTGCAAGGTATGTGCATTTACAGGTCATTCTTCTGATAAATCCATCTTCGGATTTATCGTAATCGACCATATTTTCAAAATTCCACGGATATATTCTTCCTTCAGCCTTGCGTACTATCCACACATTGTCGGTTTCATTTCTTTTTACCGACGGTCCCACAAAATAAGGTATCCTGAATTTCATAAGCGTAAGAATCTTTTGCTTTACAGAAATGCCGTCCTCTGTCTCATTGAGGAAATCAAGATAAGCCGATGCTTTATCGAGTATCATACTCAGTTCGTGATAATATAACTGGTACGGGATAACACGGTTTTCATCGGTAACCTGCTTGGGACAAAGCGTTTTGCTGTTGCACTTTTCGATCAGTTCATTATATACCGCCTCATCATCGGGCTCGGGTTTTATCTTTTCAAGCTTGCTGTTGATATATTTGCAAAATTCTTCAGAATATTTCTTTTTAAAGTTTGACGGAAGCTGCTTTAACTTAACGTCGGTTACGTTATATGAGTAGCTGACATAGTTCGGCTTTTCACCGGCTGTGCGGAATATTTCATCATACTGAGCCTTATCAAGATATTTACGGACAATGTGCTTAAGTGCTTTAAGATCCGACTTATGCTGCTCGTATTCGCACACCTTGGCATCGGAAATTGTTTTTTGACCTTTCAATACATCAATAAGCAACGACCAGTCATACATTGCTTTTACGGCAGAAAGCAGAGGAACATCGGTATCTTCCATAGAAGAAGCCAATAAATCAATGGTGTCTGCAAAATCCGCTTTTCCGACCTCTACAGTCTGTATATCGAGTTCATCGTAAGCAGGATTTCTGAACAGCTTGGCGAGATTTGTTTTTCCGCCCGATATAAACTTAATCAGAACGTCAATATCTATCGGATATTCTTCGTCTTTATAGCAATCCGGTGTCTTTGTTGTTCCAAAAAGCAGATTTTTGATTTCCTTTTCCTTTGCCGTTATTCCTATCTTCTTACGGAGAATAACAGAAAACTCATTCTCTGTGCTTTCCGAAAAAGGATTATCCTCTATATCGTTCGATTTAAACCAATCCGTAAATTCGCAATAAGAAGAATTGAAATCAAGCACTTCCTGTACATTATTTTCGTCAGCGCCGTTAAGGAAATGTCCTCTGTGCGCCACTATAAAAGCACAGGCAAGATAAACGAGCCTCACATCGTGCGGCTTATCGCTTTCAGAAAGCTCTTTTATAAGGTGATGAACGGTCGGATACATTTTAAAATAGTCACTGTCTTTAAAATCCGCGTCATCAAAATATGTATTGACATTTTTGTTCGTTCTGTCTTCCGGATAAAGAGAACTCTCCTTTAACCTCAAAAAGAAATCCGGATCGGTTTTCAGAATTTCTTTTGCAAACAGCTCCCTGAGCAGTGCCACCCTTTGTTGTCTGCGATCCAGCCTGCGTCTTGCGGTTCTGTGATTCCTGCGATCCTCTGCCGGAGAAGCAGCTTCAAACAGGCTTACTCCCCACATTAAATTATTTTTGTATTTGTACAGCTTGTACAAATTGTCTGTAACCGCCCAGCCGACAGAGTCGGTTCCTATATCAAGCCCGAAATAAAATTTTGAATTTTCTTTAAAAGACATATTGACATTCCTCCATAAATGTGTTATTATATTGTTATAGGATTTTACTACCCTATAAATTTACACTACGAGTTCAAATAAAAATTATTTCAAATCGTACTTTTTAGTACCTTCACAAGTGTTGTGAATATTAACTCACCTTCGGGTGAGTTTTTTATTTGCCAAAATAATCAATCGTTATGATTATTTATATATAGTATCATATCACATTCGATGACTAATTTCAACATATTTTAAACTAATTTGCAAATATCCGCGATAATTGTTAAAACTTTTTGTCGAATTTATTGATTTTCTATTCTATACCCAATATAATTATAAAAGATCAATTGTCCCAAAAACAGTACTAAAAATAATCCCCATACAGTTTAGCTGTATGGGGATTACTCAGCTTGTAGAAAAAGTCCATTTTATAAAAATGGAGCAAATTCTCTATCCCTAACCCCAAACCCCTTCCCCGTGGGAAGGGGCTATATTACTGGGGCTACCGCCCCTAGTCCCTGTCGGGGGCTTCGCCCCTGCGACCCCAATTTTTAATAATTAAGAGGTTTTTCGACAGTCTGAAATAATCCCCATACAGTTTTGCTGTATGGGGATTGCTTGGTTCAATATTAAATTCTCAGATCTCTCAGCGCTATATACTCCTCGTCAACATCATTACGGTATCTTTTTTTACTGCTGCTCAGAATTTCGGAAATATGCTTACAGCACTGATTATAAAACTCATCTTCATAGTGAACAATATGAGCGCCTCCGAGCGGAAATCTGTCATCGGCGTAATAGCGCTTTGAGATATCTATTACATAGCAATCTGTCTGCTGTGCAAATTTATCCTCATATTCCGCTATGAAGGCTTTTTTCTTTTCAAAAGTATTGTCGCTGTCTGAAAGCTCGGATATCTTATTATCAAGCGTTATATAGCTGCTTTTTAAATCGGCTTTTATAAGAATAATGTTTTTTCCATAACGCTCATTCACAAACACGGAAAAGCTCTCAAGCGATTTATCAAGATATTCGCGGCTCTTTTCTTTAAACAGATAGGTGCTTTCGCATTTATCCGCTATCGTTCTATAAAAATCGGTGCGGAGAATAAAGTCGTCTACTTCAAAAAGTGACCCGCAGTACTTTTTCATATTGCAGATAAGATCGTACATATCGATTATCAGCCAATCGGCGGTACTATCGGATAAAATCTGTCTGCCCTCATGCAGGAATGCCTCTTTTACGGTACGTTTGCGCCATGAGCTGCCGCAGAATTTATCTGCACCGATGTTTATATCAAACGGTATGTCCGGCTCTTCGGACAGCAAAAACGGCTGTTTGAATATGTACTTATCTACAAATATACCGCTTATGTTGCGGTTTACCGTTTCTCTTGAAATACAGCTTCCCCATATATCAACCACTGTAGGTTTACAAGTCTTCTCATATTTACAAAGTGCATTTATATCATCTTTTATAAGGAAAATGCGCTCGCAGTTATCTGCATTTGCGTATTTGTAAACCTCTGTAAGTTTCTTTGCGAGCTGTTTTTTTACAATGAAATTTTCCTGAAAAATTATCCTTATGTCCTCATATCGGCACTCCGACAGATCGCCGTTAATACAGGTCACGGCGTTTATTACGGATATCACTTTTTCAGCGCCGTACATTCTGCCGAGGATAATTTTTGCATCATCATATGACTTCACCTCGTTTTCGCGCAGTAAAGCAAGGTAAGCGGCATTCTCAGCCGTAAACCGCTTCGAGGTAAGCTCGATCAGCCTGTCGGCTGCATACGTTCTGTCAAGCAGCTTTGGCTGATATGCCCTTGCTGTCATATTGTCATAATAACGTATGACGCGGCAGAGCCACAGATTTACATCAGGCTTGTCAAAACAGATACTGCCATCTGTTTCACGCCTGATCACCATATCGGTCTTTATGCGTACATCGTCATAAAACAAAGGCTCATAGGCTGTCACCATACCGCTTGTTCCATCAGCAAAATATCCGCCCGCAACGTCTATAACAACAGGCTGAAGCAGTGAAATAAGATAATCTTCATACATTCGTATACGCTTATTGAGCGCATTTCTGTTTTTACCGTTCCTGAGCTGATCCTGCTTTACGCATATATCGCTGAATTTCAGCCGTACAAGTATGATCCTATCCTTTGCATAATACGAGGAAATCGTCTTAGCGTATTTTTTCAGCGCCGTCTTCCACACCTTTTCATCAAACGGCGGCGATATCCGTTCAAATTTATCCTTGTTATTATTATAAAAATCGGAGCTTAAAAAATTCTGTGAGGCGGTATAATAGCTATTGCCGTACTTATAACAAGACACTGCCGCCGGCGTATAAAGGTCAATAACTATATAATCCGTTTTGCTGTTGCTTATGTAGCTGTTAAAATTCTTTGCAATGTCAAGCTTGTTTCTGACATTGCCGCATTTACCGGCAAGTGTGCTCTGTTCGCTCATAAGAGAAACAGGCGATAGGATAAGCGGTGTGTCGTCATAATTATAACCGCTGTCGGAAAACACCTTTCTCAGTACTGCAGAGCCTTGCAATAACAGCTTCGGCTTACCGCCGATATCCGCACTGTTGCCCAGAATGCTTTTTATATGTTCTCTTGCCGCTCTACGGCTTTCGGTAAGACTGCCGTCAAGCACAGTCACTTTATAACCGCCCGATGTATCCTCGCACAGCACAGGTATACAGGTTATGTCGGCTGTAACTGAGCCGTCTGTTCTTGTAAGCGTGAGATCGACGATAGCGCTCTCGCGGTTCTCACGCATTTCTTTCATAGACGAAATGAAATTACCGAGTGAGTAGAAGCACATCACCTCTCTGCCGTCAGCGGTAGTTATCTTTTCGGCACGTTGCATAACATGGGGGTGCGAACCTATAATAAGATTTACTCCACACTGTGCCATATATTCAGCCGCTTTTCTCTGCGCATCGCGTACAGTTACCGAGTTCATCTGACCCCAATGCTGATATGCAATTATATATTCCGCACCGTCATTTTTAAGTGAATTTACAAGCTCTCTGAAATGTACAGGCTCATATTTACCGATAAGGTGCGGCGGAATGTCTTTCTCAAGTCCGTTTGAAATGGAGTTTACCGCGACAAATCCGACCCTTATACCGCTTATATCCGCAATATGCGTTTCATCGTCAAGCGTCCCGATATTTGCCATACCGCTGTTTTTTATGCACCGAACGGTAGCTTCAAGTCCTTTAAGACCTGTGTCGCAGTTATGGTTATTGGCGGTTACAAGCGCGGAAAAACCACAGCTTTTCACTGCGTCTACAAATGTTGAGGGCGAGTTGCAGTTTGGACTTCCGCTATCCGTTCTTATCTTCTCATATTCAAAAGGCGCACCGTCAAAACAAGTTGTTTCAAGCACAGCTACCGAATAATCGGTTGACCCGATCATGCTTTTAAGCGCTTTGAATGTATCGGTAAAGTCGAGCGAACGGGTCGCGGCTTTTCTCTGTTGCTCTAGCGAACACATAATATCGCCGCAAAGCATGAGCCTTGCATCACTGCTGCTTCGTGACAGACTTCTGCCGACAGCTACATTCACCGTAAAGCTTTCGCCGTCATCGACAGTCAACGTTATGCGGGCAATTCCGTCCGATATGGCAGTCACCTGTCCGCCCTTTGTCACCGTGGCAACGCTTTCATCATCACAGCTGAAAACGACTGCAGGAACGATATTTTTGCGTTCCCACACGATCTGTGACGTTTCGCCCTTGTTCATTGCTATCACGTTCTGCGCTTTGAGATGTCGGCATATCGGCGTAAATTCTGCAGGCTGTGACAGCTCACCTGCTATCTCCCTGCCGCCCGAATATCTGAATGCTCTCACTCTTACAAGATATTTTTTTCCGTTACGAAACCCCAATATCTGCTTAGAAAGATGTTGTGCATAACGCGACTTTATGCACTTTTCAGGCTCATCGGCATTATAGAACTGTAAAATGTAACCGTCTGCACCGTCTACAGCCTGCCACTCAGATCGTACAGAACCGTCATAAGCGGTCGCAAACAGATTTTGCGGAGCTTTCAGCATAACAATACCTCCGTAATTTTACTTATTCACTACAGGCTTTCTGATTATTGAGTGTGGCGGGAAATTGACTGGATAATCAAAGTACATCTTCTCGGTCGCACGATTTGCTATCTCGGTCTTTTCCCCTTTTGAATTTATAAGATACGGAATGTCAAGCTTTACGGGTCTTTTTCCGGGCGACAGCACTTCAAGCTCATCGTGGACGGTAAAATAGTTTCGCTGTGTGATATTCACCCTACCGTTTTCACAGCTGTCAACCACGCCTACAAAGTCGCATTCGCGGATATATCCGCTGTTCTCATAGTACTGGTTTGCATCGTCTTTATTGAAATAGAAGCCGGTACAATACTGCCTGTGGCTCACCTTATACACTTCATCTATTGCCCACTGCGGAACAGGCTCATTATTTTTAACTGCGTCAAGTGCCGCTCTGTAGGCATTTGTAACTGTTGCAGTATAATATGCGGATTTTGCTCTGCCCTCTATCTTGAAGCTGGTAACTCCTGCGTCCTTAAGCTCTTTGAGATGTTCTATCATACACATATCCTTGGCGTTAAGGATATATGAGCCGCCCTCGCCCTCGCACAGTTCATAGTAATCACCCGGGCGCTTTTCTTCAACAATGTGATACTTCCAGCGGCACGGCTGGGCACACTCACCCTTATTTGCGTTTCTGCCGGTCATAAAGCTTGAAAGCAGGCATCTTCCCGAGAACGACACGCACATAGCGCCATGTACGAATACTTCAATATCCATATTCTCAGGTATTTTATCCCTGATGCGCTTTATATTCTCTATATCGACCTCACGGGCAAGCACTACTCTCTTCGCACCCATTTTGTACAGCTCGTTTGCGGTAACATAGTTTACTACTCCCGCCTGAGTAGAAACGTGTATCTCAAGGTCAGGCACTGTACGCTTTATAAGCGCGATACAGCCGATATCACTTACAATTGCGGCGTCTATTCCGCAGTCGTATGCTGTTTTTATGAACTCCGGGAGAAGCTCGATCTCGTCGTTTGACGGAACAGTATTGCAGGTGAGGTGTACCCTTGCACCTCTCGCGTGAGCATATTCAACACCCTTTTTCAGCGTTTCGGGGTCGAATTTAGCCGAGCCCGCTCTCATTCCGAACATAGTGCTTCCAAGATATACAGCGTCACAGCCGTAATCAACAGCAGACATAAGACATTCTAAATCACCTGCAGGCGACAGTAATTCTAACATAACATTAACCTTTCATTCTGAATTATTTTACGGTTCTATTACAACATTCCGCCGCAGAAAGCTCTGCGGCGGAATGTATTCATCATGGTTTTAATCTGCTATTGCGTGGTCAAGACCGCACTTACGGAGATTTTCTTCGTGCTCTGCTATCGTTTCGGCAAAGTACATATCCGTTGTTTCAGGATCTGCGCAGAAATAATAGTAGCTTGTTTCGGGCGCATAAAGCACAGCCTTTATCGCATCAAGACCGGGATTGCATATAGGACCTACCGGTATGCCGTCACACTTATAGGTGTTGTAGGCATCAAACATTTTCTGGTCATACTGCGATGTCGAAAGATGCGGCTTTATATGTTCATCTACATAATGCACGGTAACGTCCGACTCAAGATGGGGGAACGACCCGGCATCAGCCATACGATTGAAGAATACCGATGCAACGTTTCCCATATTCGCTGTAGTATCCGCTTCACGCTGTGCTATTGAAGCCAGCGTTATGGTTTCATCAAGCGTAAGACCCAGTTCGGTCATACGGTTATAATAACGCGCTGTGAGCTTGTTGTTGAAGTTCTGATAAATAATATCAAGAGCATCCGCGGCATACTCGCTTGTATCAAGCTCCTTGTTGTCTTCAAGAGCAGGAAGAATATAAAACTCATAAGTATCGGGGAAAATGTAGCCCTCCATCTGATAATACTTCAGCTTCTCATTTTCAAGCCGCTTCTGGAACTTATAGGTGTCGCCGAGCTTCTTGCACTGCTCCATAAAGTCCTCGGCACGGCAAACAAGGTTATCTTCCATCATCTGTGCTATCTCATCAACAGTCATACCCTCGGTTATCTGTATCGAAACCGTCTTGTTTACATTCGAAACAGTCTGTAACGTTGAAATGAGTGAGCTGTACGACATAGTCGTATCGACCGTGAAAGTGCCCTTTATAAACTTGTCGCCTTTGCCGAACATATCAGTGTACAGCTTGAACACATCCGGCATATTTATGATACCGAGGTTTGCGAGATTTTGCGCGATTTCCTCTGTCGTAGAGTCTTCATCGATATGTATCTCGGCCTGACAATAGGTTTTGCCGATACCGGTAAAGTCAAGCGCCGATTTTACAATATATGTAGCAAGAAACGCAGATACGGAGATAATGAATACCGACAGCAAAACACCCGCCAGAATATGTGACCATGTTCTCCGGTGACGGTTCTTTGCCTTTATCTGCTTGTTTCTTTCTTTTTTTCTCGCAAGATATTCCTGATACTCTTCTTCAGTGACCGCGTTGACATCTTCCTCGTTTTCGCTGTCGCTGTCCGGAGTGTCATTTTCAAGCCCGCTGTCATATGACGGTTCATCGTTTTCGACTTCGCCCGTATGGAAGCTCTTTAACGAATCCATCATTATAGTACGTTCGTTGGTGTTATCTGTATTTTCGATGTTTCCATTGCCTCCGACCGTATCTAAAGGATTATTCTCCATCTTTCTTTCCTTTCTGCTTTTCTGTAATGACGATATCAACACATCTGTCGTACTCATCGATCGGTATATCATCGGTTATAAACTCGCTGTAGCATACTCCGACTGTAAAGCCGCTGTATCTGCTGATAAATCTGTCGTAATAGCCTTTTCCGTAGCCCAGTCTGTAGCCCTTAGTGTCAAAGCATAATGCGGGAACTATCAGAACGCTGTTTTCCGCGTTCTCGGCTTTTATTACCTCGCAGTACTCTTTCGGCTCGTCAATTCCATACATACCCTTTTCAAGGTCGTCAAACGTATGTATAACACAAAACTCCATATTACTGCCATCAATACATCTCGGTACGGCGACAGTCTTTCCTGCGTCAAAGCATCTCGCTATAAACTCTCTTGTGCCGACCTCGCCCTTTGCCGAAACAAACGGCAATATAAGCTCTGCCGACTGCACCTTTGCAAGGCTTAAAAGCTTCTCGGTTATAGCGGAATTTTTAACAGCTGTTTCACTTTCACTAAGCTCTTTTCGCTTTTGAAGCATAGCTTTTCTGAGCTGTTTTTTCTGCTCGTTTACCGTTATCTGCACTGTAAAGCCTTAGCTATCTTTTCTGCCTTTTTCTCTCCGCAAAGCAACGCGCCCAGTGCAAGGCCAAATTCTATAGCCGCGCCCGCACCCCTTGCGGTAACGATATCATCGTCAATATTCACAAGGTCGCCCGTGAACATAGCGCCCTCAAGGAACTGTTCAAATCCGGGGAAGCAGGTAGCCTTCTTACCGCTGAGCAGTCCGAGCCTGCCGATTATCGAGGGAGCGGCACATATAGCGCCTATCGCCTTTTTATTGTCGGCACAGAACTTTATAGCCGCCTGAACGACAGGGCTCTTTTCAAGATTAAGCGTACCCGGCATACCTCCCGGGAGCACTATCATCTCGACCTTATCGGTCATAATAACATCATTGTCGGTAATATCTGCTGTAACGGTAATTCCATGTGCGCCTGTCACCTTACCGCCGCCTACTCCGACTGTAACAACTTCCTTACCGAACCTCTTTAAAATGTCGATCGGGGCAATTGCCTCGGTTTCTTCAAATCCGTCTGCTAAAAATACATATATCATATTGTTATCCTTTCTCAGCGTTATAGACTGCGCTGAACTTCTCTACCATAAAGCATGGGTAGTATGACCTTTTCGCCTTGCGGAGGTTTTCCTCGCCCATATCCTCTTCCCTGTTTATATATTCAAGCTCTTTACAAAACCTGTTTGCCATCATATAGTTTATCATCGGGTAAGTTCCGTCATAGTCGGTGAACGCTTTTTCAACGTGAGTCACAAACGTATCACTGTTCTGACGTTCACCATAGGAGAACGCCTGTATCTTACCATCAACTCTTAAGATACCGC
The DNA here is from genome assembly GCA_003512525.1 of Oscillospiraceae bacterium. Taxonomy (GTDB): domain Bacteria; phylum Bacillota; class Clostridia; order Oscillospirales; family Ruminococcaceae; genus Ruminiclostridium_E. The sequence goes on from DOQG01000053.1 coordinate 48,059, forward strand.
CGACAAGACCCAGCTCGAAGAAATGTGCCAACCCCATTCCGACCACACACATCTCCTCGGATTTTTCCTCGTTCTCATCACAATTGTTGCGCCTGCACCATTCAAGACTCATCTGTCTGCATTCGTCTATGTTTTCCGGAGTGATATCTTCAAAGCTCCAGTCCAGAGATTTAAAACGGTTTATATAATTGCGTTTTGAGTGAAGCTTCTTTCCGCTGAGCGTTGCAAGTGACTTTGACTCATAAACATAGTCGTACAAGTCCTCTGTTGTATCAAATGTGAACATACCGGGATAACGCTCTTCAAGCATATGCTTATCCTTTATATCCATACTGCAGAATTTAAACTGTATCCCTGTACTGTCGCAGTAGTTTTTAAGCTCGGACAGCAGTGCGTCTGTGTCGCCCTTGCCTGCAGGAAACACAAACTCGTTTCCGTGCTTCGATACATAGAAATCCTGAAAACGTCCTACGGTTATGCCGTAAATATTGCTCCACACATAGTTATTGGTAAAATTATACTCACAGCCTCTGTAGTCGGATAACTTTAACAGCGGGTCTATCCACTTCTTGTCGCTGAGTTCTATTTTCTTTAATTCCAGCACTTTATATTACCTTACTTTTGCACCTGTTATTTACCGTAAATCAGTTCAGACAATTCTTTATTTATCTTTTCGGGACTGTACGGTTTCTCGCCGTCCGAGCACGGCAGAATATACCAACCTTTTCTTTTGGCTGTATACAGTGCCGCCTCACGGCAGGCTTTTAAAAACGATATATTTCTTTCGTGAATATCTTTCTTTGCCTCATCTCCGCCGTAGCGTGCGGAAAGAAGCTTCTGCGATACTTCTATCGGCATATCAAGGAATATTATCTTTTCGGGACGCGGGATCGCGAACTTGTCATATTCATAATCTTCAAGCCACGAAAGATATTCGTCCCAGTGTGACTTTTCGAGCTTTGCCATCTGATATATCGCATTTGACGAGGTGTAGCGTGCGGCGATAACAGTCTTTCCCGACCTGTAATCCTTTTCCCAGTCGGTCTTGTAGCTGATATAGCGGTCTATTGCATAGAAGCTGCCTGCCGTATACGCGCCTGTCCTGCCGTTTTCCTCGCAGAACTTGCCGCTGAGATAGTCCTTGATTATCTCACCGCTGGCACTGTCATAATTCGGGAAGCTGATAAAACGGATATCATCGGCAGCTTTTTCTTTCAGCATTTCAAGCTGTGTACTTTTGCCGCAACCGTCAAGTCCTTCTATAACAAACAGTTTTCCGCATTTTTCGTTATCGCTGTTCATACAAACACTCTCTCATCTTATAGTTTAGATTTATTTTATCACAAAATCCGTGTCAAGTCAACTTAAAATAAACGCACAAAGTCTTTTGTGACTTTGCGCGTTTAAAATCATTATTCAACACATTGAACGTTCAACGGTAATGACTGCATTCAGCCTGCCGTCCTTTTCAGCTATCTGTTCCCTTACCATAGCAGAAAGCTCGCCGTCCTTATATCTGAAGCCGAAAGGCGTTACCAGATCGAATATGACGTTAATTCGCGACACACCGTCTGTAATGCGGAAATCGTGGATAGTAAGGCTGCTGTCGATATCTTTTATCGTATCAATGACAACTTTTTTCACTTCTTCGACCTTATTATCATTCACTACGACAGGATCCATATGAATGGTAACACTGCACCTGTACTTTTCACGCAGATCGTCCTCGATAAGGTCTATAAGCTCATGTGCAAGCATTATATCTGTTTTACTGCTTATTTCGGCATGGAGCGAGATCACCATTCTGCCTACACCGTAATCATGCACCATAAGGTCATGTACGCCGACTATCCCGTCATAGCTCATTACAGTGCTTTCGATCTCGTCCACAAGCTCCTTTTTTGGCTTTGTGCCAAGCAATGGGGTAAGGCTTTCCTTGAATGTGTTGAAGCCTGTGTAAAGGATAAACAGCGCAACAACGATACCCGCATATGCGTCAAGCTCAACGCCTGACAACAGCTGAATGAACATACAAATTATAACGACCGATGTAGAAATGCAGTCCGACAGAGAGTCTGCCGCCGCGGCTTTCATCGTGTTGCTGTCTATCTTCTTACCGAGCTTTGTATTGAACAGCGCCATCCACAGCTTTACAAGAAGCGACGCTCCAAGCACCGATACAGCAAGTATGCTGAACTCCGACTTTTCGGGCGAGAAGATCTTTTCCACCGAGCTTTTACCAAGCTCAAAGCCCATCATCATTATAATAAAAGAAATTATTATACCGGAAACATATTCCATTCTGCCGTGACCGTAGGGGTGCTCGCTGTCGGCTGGCATTCCTGCCATTTTAAATCCGACAAAGGTCATTATTGATGAACCTGCGTCTGAAAGGTTATTGAATGCGTCTGCAATTACGGAAATACCGCCCGATAATATACCCGCAATAAGCTTGCCGATAAACAAAAGTATATTCAGCACAATTCCGGTAAATGCGCCCAGATACCCATAACATTTTCTGACGGCAGGATCAGTAGTATTTTTACTGTCTTTTATAAAGAGTTTTATAAGCAGATTAGTCATGACTATTCTCCCATATTACACGAATACGGAGCAACATTTCAGCGTTGCTCCGTCCCATATATTCTGTTAATAAGCCTGAATATATCAGTCCTTGTTGCCCATCAGCAGTACCATAACTGCCTTCTGTGCATGAAGTCTGTTTTCAGCCTCGTCAAATATCTCGTTAGCATGCTCTTCAAATACCTTGGCTGTGATCTCCTCTTCCCTGTGTGCAGGCAGGCAGTGCTGAACCATAGCATCGGGCTTAGCGACAGCCATAACCTCATCGTTTATCTGGAAGCCCTTGAATGCTTTCTTTCTGATCTCAGCTTCGCCTTCCTGTCCCATAGATGCCCATACATCTGTGAAGATAACGTCTGCGTCCTTTGCAGCCTTTATGGGATCGTCTGTCAGCTCGAAGCAGTCATACTTTTCTGCAAATGCGAGAGTTGTAGCGGCGGGGTGATAGTTTTCAGGGCAGGCAACAGATACGCTCATACCTGTCTTTAAGCCGCCTACGATAAGTGAATTTGCCATATTGTTGCCGTCGCCTATGTAGCACATCTTTAAGCCGTCAAGCTTGCCCTTATACTCACGGATCGTCATAAGATCTGCAAGCACCTGGCAGGGGTGCGAAAGGTCGGTAAGACCGTTAATTATCGGAATATTACCGTATTCTGCAAGGTTCTCGACCTCAGCCTGATCGAATGTTCTTATCATAATACCGTCAATGTAGCGTGAAAGCACTCTTGCTGTATCCTGTATAGGCTCGCCTCTGCCTATCTGCATATCGCTTGCAGAGAGGTAAAGAGGATTGCCGCCGAGCTGATACATACCTGTTTCAAAAGAAACTCTTGTTCTTGTAGAAGCCTTGCGGAAGATCATACCGAGCGTCTTGCCCTTTAAATGGTCGTGGGGAATGCCGTGCTTGAGCTCATACTTGAGCTGGTCTGCGAGATTGAGTATCTCTATGATCTCCTCTGTGCTGAGATCCATCATCTTAAGTAAGTGTTTCATAATTCTTTCCTTTCGGTTTTAGTTTTTATTTTACTTTAAAAGCTCTGCGAGTATTTCAAGACCCCTGTCAATATCTTCATAAGAGATAGTAAGCGGAGGAAGAAGTCTTAACTTTTCCTTAGCGGTAAGGATAAGAAGCCCATGTTCAAGAGCGGCATTAAGTATATCCTTTGCATTCTTGGTCTTTAGCTTTATGCCGATCATAAGACCCATACCCGTAACCGATTCGACCTCAGGGATAGCATTCAGCTTTTCGGTTATATATCTGCCCTTATCAGCGACCTGTGACAGGAAAATCGGATCTGCCGCTTTTTTAAGCACCTCAATAGCACCCGCACACGCGATAGGATTTCCGCCGAATGTGGAGCCATGCGTACCGGGAGTAAGTACATTCGCGCACTTTTCGCCGCTAAGGCACGCGCCCATCGGGATACCCCCTGCAATACCCTTGGCAAGAGTGATTATATCGGCTTTCTTGCCAAAATTGTCGCCTGCAAGGAATTTGCCCGTTCTGCCGACGCCCGTCTGTACTTCATCGGAGATCGTCAACACATCACGCTCGGCACAAAGCTCAAATATTGCGTCAACGAACTTCTGCTCCAGCGGCACAACGCCGCCCTCGCCCTGTATGTACTCAAACATTACTGCGCATACCGTATCATCGAGCTTTGCCTTTAGGTCTTCTATGTTGTTTGCTTCAACATTTATAAATCCGTCAACGAACGGGAAGAAGTAGTTGTGGAACACGTCCTGTCCCGTAGCCGACAGCGTGCAGAGCGTTCTGCCGTGGAATGAGTTTACAAGTGTGATTATGTTGTGTCTGCCCTTGCCGTACTTATCAAAGCTGTACTTTCTTGCTATCTTGATGGCACATTCGTTGGCTTCCGCGCCGCTGTTGCAAAGGAACATATTTTTCATGCCTGTAGCTTCCGACAATCTCTCGGCAAACTCAGCCTGTACCTTTGTGTAATAGTAGTTTGAGGTATGCTGTATACTGCGTACCTGTTTGCACACAGCGTCAGCCCACTCCTTGTTGCAATAGCCGAGCGAGTTTGTGCCGATACCGCTGCCGAAATCTATATACATCTTGCCGTTTTCATCAACAGCCCTGTCGTCCTCGCCCTTATCAAGCACAACGTTCAGTCTGCCGTATGAGCCCATTATATGCGAGTTGAATTTGTCAATAGTATTCATAATCTGTCCTTTCCGCTTACGTCATTATGTCAGATAATCATCGTACCTGCGCCCTCGTTTGTAAGCAGTTCTATAAGAATTGAATGAGGTATTCTTCCGTCAATGATATTTGCTTTCTTTACACCTCTTCGGACAGCCTCGACACAGCAGTCGATCTTGGGTATCATGCCACCTGAGATTATGCCTTGCTTTTTGAGATAAGGCACTTCTGAAACACCGACAGTATGTATAAGCGTGGTGTCGTCGTCCTTGTCTTCGAGAAGTCCCTTGATATCGGTCATAAGAATAAGGTTTTCAGCCTTCATCTCAGCCGCAATTCTTGCCGCCGCCGTATCCGCATTGATATTATATACAGTTCCGTCCTTGCCTGCCGCAACGGTCGAAATTACAGGGATATAGCCCTTTTCAAGAACATCGTTTATAATGCTTACGTTTACCTGCGTGATCTCGCCTACAAGCCCGAGATCCGGGTCAAGCTGCTCGGCTTCGATCATATGATCGTCAAGTCCGCAAAGACCTACCGCCCTGCCCTTGTGGCTGTAGAGCAGATCGACAAGATCCTTGTTGACCTTACCGCAGAGCACCATCTGAACGATGTTGATCGTTTCTTCATCGGTATAGCGCAGTCCGTTTACAAACTTGCTCTCCTTGCCGACCTTTTTCAGCATTGCGTTTATTTCGGGTCCGCCGCCGTGTACAAGCACTATCTTGATACCGCACAGCGACAGCAGAACAAGGTCTGACATGACCGCCTGCTTCAGCTTGTCGTTTGTCATCGCGTTACCGCCGTACTTTACCACTACGACCTTGTTTGAATACTGCTGTATATAAGGAAGAGCATCGCTTAATATGCCGGCTCTCTTTTCGTTTTCAAGTTCCATTTTCTTTTGTCCTTTCGGTGTCAGCTTCTGTATTCTGCGTTTATCTTTACATATTCATAAGTCAGGTCGCATCCCCATGCTACCGACTTATCCGCACCATCGTGCATATCAATTCTGATAACAATTTCATCTTCGGACAGTATCTTGAACGCTTCGTCCTCTGAGAAGTCAACGCCTGCGCCGTTCTCACAAACCTTTACACTGCCCTTTGACGATGACAGAACGACCTCGACCTTTGAAATATCAAAGTCACCCTCGGCATAGCCTATTGCGCAGAGGATACGTCCCCAGTTGGCGTCAGCCGCAAATATAGCCGCCTTTAAAAGACTGCTGTTTATAACAGACAGTGCAACGCTCTTTGCGACCGCTTCAGTAGGCGCATGATCAACTACGCATTCCATCAGCTTAGTTGCACCCTCGCCGTCACGGGCGGTTTCTCTTGCAAGATTCATCATTACAGCGTAAAGACCGTTGATGAACACCTCATAATCCTTGTCCTCGGCTGTGATCTCCTTGTTGCCCGCAAGACCCGACGCCATAATGCACAGCGTATCATTTGTAGATGTATCACCGTCCACGCTCACCATATTGTAGGTGATATCAGCTGTTCTTTTCAGCGCCTTGTGCAGAAGCTCCGCATTTATCTTTACATCGGTCGTGATAAAAGCAAGCATTGTAGCCATATTGGGATTTATCATACCGCTGCCCTTGCTGATACCGCCGATATGACAGGTCTTACCGTCAAGCGTAAACTCTACCGCAAGCTCCTTTTTGCGTGTATCGGTCGTCATTATCGCCTCGCACGCAAGCGAGCTTCCGTCCTTGCTTATGCTGTCTACAAGCGTCTTGATATTGTTCTTCACAGGGTCTATCGACAGCTTCTGTCCGATAACGCCTGTAGAGCCTACTATCATATCGTTCTTATCAATACCGAGCTCGTTTGCACAAAGCTCGCACATCTGCTCTGCGATCTCAATACCGTTTGAGTTGCAGGTGTTTGCGTTGCCACTGTTTACAATGACCGCCTGAGCAATACCGTTCTTAAGGTGTTCCTTTGTAACGATTATCGGCGCGCCCTTGACCTTGTTCTGCGTGTAGATCGCCGCCGCCGTACACTTTGTGTCACAGCTGATAACAGCAAGGTCACGCTTTTTTGAGCCGGGCTTTATACCAACGTTTATACCACCCGCCTTGAAGCCTTTTGCGGCGCATACGCCCTTGTCGACTAATTTATAATTATCAAATTCAACCATTGTTATTACCTCACTTATTATACAAGACCGGTCGTTTCGTCAATACCCATCATTATGTTAAGGCACTGAACAGCCGCACCGCTTGCGCCCTTGCCTAAGTTATCAAGTCTTGAGCAAAGCACTATACGTTCATCGTTTCCGCAAACGAATATCTCCATATTGTTCTTACCCGATAATGTGTTTGCGGCAAGGAAGCCGTTTTCGAGAACACCCTCGCCCATAACAGGCATTACCTTTACAAGATTTGCGTCTGCATAATGCTCAGTGAAAGCCTTGTGGATATCGGCAAGCGTATATTTCTTCGGCAGAAGTCTTGTAAGTACCGGAACAGTTACGACCATACCGCTGAAATAATCGCATATCAGAGGATTGAACACAGGCTTGTAGTCAAGTCCGCTTATCTTCATCATTTCAGGTAAGTGCTTATGCTCCTGAGGGAGTGCATACTGTCTGGGGCTGTAAAATTCTTCAGGCTTTTCATCGCTTTCGTACACTGCGATAGCCTTCTTTCCCGCTCCGCTGTAGCCGGATACCGCATGAGCGACCACCGGATAATCGCTCGGCATTATGCCCGCCTTTACAAGCGGATATACAAGCGAAATAAAACCGCTTGCATAGCAGCCGGGAACAGCCACTCTCGATGAAGCCGCTATCTTTTCCCTGTGCTCCTTTGAAAGCTCAGGAAAGCCGTATGCCCAGTCGGGATTTGTACGGTGCGCCGTAGACGCATCTATAATACGGACATTACTGCCCTTCGCAAGCTCTACTGCCTCTCTTGCGGCGGCATCGGGCAGGCAAAGGAAAGTGAAATCGGACGAGCATATAAACTTCTTACGCTCATCGTTATCCTTTCTCTTGTCCTCATCTATCTTCATTATTTCAATGTCGTTCCTGTCCTTGAAACGCTCAAGAATTTTAAGTCCGGTCGTTCCTTCCTGACCGTCAATATACACCTTTACGCTCATATAAGCACCTCTTATTTTTTAAGAAATCTTGTCATTCCGCAGCCGCGTTCATCGTTAGGTCTGCGCATAAATCCGAGCTTTTCGTAAAACGGCTCTTTATCCTTTGCCGCCATAAGATTTATCATTATCGTTTCGCCCTCGTCAGCGACCGACAACGCCTTGTCCATAAGCCTTGTAAGCATTCCTCTGCCTATGCCCTGTCCCTGATATTCGGGACGGACAATAACGTCGCTTATAAAGAACTGATAGCCTCCGTCGCCGACAACTCGTGCCGAGCCGACCTCTTTCTCCCCGTCAAGCGCCGTTATTGCAAACACCGAACGTGTCAGCGCGCATTCAAGCTGTCTTGGCGAAAGTTCATACCAGCCAACACTGCGTCTGAACGAATTTATATCGTGCGGTAATCTGTATTCGTAAGTTATCATCAGATGTCGATACCGCCCAGTCTGCCTTCAAGCTCTGCTATCTGACGCTTTACTGCATCTGGAGCAGGTCCGCCGTCAACACCTCTTTGCATAACGCAGGTATCAAGGCTTATTGCGTCATATACATCATTATCAAACGTTTCGCACAGCTTCTTGTACTCTTCTATCGGGAGCTGTTCAAGCGTTGTATTCTTCTCAATGCAAAGCGCAACGAGTGTACCTGTTATCTTATATGCCGTTCTGAAAGGAAGTCCCTTCTTAACGAGATAGTCAGCACAGTCTGTAGCATTGATAAAGCCCTTTGCGGCGGCAGTACGCATATTGTCTTTAAGTACCGTCATAGTCGCAAGCATAGGAGTAAATGTCGAGATACACAGCTTTACAGTATCCACTGCGTCAAATATTGCCTCCTTGTCCTCCTGCATATCCTTGTTGTATGCAAGCGGAAGTCCCTTCATCATTGTGAGAAGCGTCTGCAGATCGCCGTATACTCTCGCGGTCTTACCTCTGATAAGCTCTGTAACATCGGGATTTTTCTTCTGGGGCATTATCGAGCTGCCTGTAGAATAAGCATCGTCAAGCTCAATGAACTTGAACTCCCATGAGCACCACATAATTATTTCCTCAGAAAATCTCGAAAGGTGCATCATAAGCATCGAAATGTCGGAGCACAGCTCAATGCAGAAATCCCTGTCGGATACGCCGTCAAGGCTGTTCATCGTAATATCCTTGAAACCGAGAAGCTCGGCGGTTCTCTTTCTGTTAAGAGGGTATGTCGTGCCTGCAAGCGCACACGAACCGAGCGGCATTACGTCCATTCTTTCCTTGCAGTCTGCAAGCCTTGTCAGATCCCTTGTCAGCATCTGCGCATAAGCCATAAGATGATGTGCGAATGTAACAGGCTGAGCACGCTGTAAGTGGGTATAGCCCGGCATTACTGTTTCGGTGTGCTGCTTTGCGATATCGATGATCGTATTTATAAGCTCGCGGACAAGCTTCGCGATCTCATCGACTTCGTCCTTAAGATAAAGCTTTATATCAAGAGCTACCTGATCGTTTCTGCTCCTTGCGGTGTGAAGACGCTTTCCCGCATCGCCGATACGGGCGGTAAGCTCCGCCTCAACGAACATATGGATATCTTCTGCATTTGGATCGAAATGAAGCTTTCCGCTTTCGATATCGCTTAAAATACCGTTCAGACCCTCGATAATTGCCTTGCTGTCGGCGGGGTCGATGATTCCGCACTCACCTAGCATTGTAGCGTGTGCTATCGAGCCCTTTATATCATGCTTGTACATTCTTGCGTCAAATGAGATAGAAGAATTAAAGTCGTTGACCTTTGTGTCGACTTCCTTTGAAAATCGTCCTGCCCACATCATTTTAGACATACTGTTGTTTCCTTTCAGATTTATGCTTTTATATTCATAACGCAAAAAGCGTCTTGTTTTTTCCGTTATAAATATAAAGTGTAAATAAAACACAATACCGTACCGACCGAAAAGTCGGTACGAATCGTATCTTATAAAACCGTAAAAGCCGCAAGGCATAGTTTTACACCTTGCGGGATTTACCGTAACGCTTTTAAAGCTTACTTATTGTTTCTCTCAGCGTCAAGCAGAGCCTTGACCTTTATCGGCAGACCGAACAGGTTGATAAAGCCCTTTGAGTCTGTCTGATCGTAAACATCGTCCTCACCGAATGAAGCAAAATCTTCGCTGTACAGTGTGTAGGGTGATGTAACGCCTGCGTTGATTATATTACCCTTGTAGAGCTTGAGCTTAACATCGCCTGTAACAGTTTCCTGTGTCTTGTCAACGAAAGCGTCCATAGCCTCTCTTAAAGGTGTGTACCACTGACCGTTATATACGATGTCTGCATACTTCTGTGCAAGACCGTACTTGTAGTGCTGTGTTTCCTTATCAAGGCAGATAGTTTCGAGAACCTCGTGAGCGTGATAAAGGATCGTTCCGCCGGGAGTTTCGTAAACGCCTCTTGACTTCATTCCGACAAGTCTGTTTTCAACTACATCGAACAGACCGATGCCGTTCTCGCCGCCGAGCTTGTTAAGAGTCTTGATGAGCTTTACGCCGTCCATCTTTTCGCCGTTGAGCGAAGTGGGGATACCCTTTTCAAAGTGTATTGTAACATATGTGGGCTTGTCAGGAGCCTGTTCGGGTGAAACGCCAAGCTCTAAGAAGCCTTTCTTATTATACTGGGGTTCATTTGCGGGGTCTTCAAGGTCAAGACCTTCGTGTGATAAGTGCCAGAGGTTCATATCCTTTGAGTAGTTTGTTTCACGGGTGATCTTTATCGGAACATTGTGTGCCTCTGCATACTCGATTTCCTGATCTCTTGACTTAATATCCCATATTCTCCAGGGAGCGATTATCTCAAGCTCGGGTGCGAGAGCCTTGATAGTAAGCTCAAAACGTACCTGATCGTTACCCTTACCTGTGCAGCCGTGGCAGATAGCGTCAGCGCCTTCCTTCTTAGCTATCTCAACAAGTCTTTTAGCTATAGGAGGACGAGCGAATGATGTACCGAGCAGATAACCCTCGTACTTAGCGCCTGCCTTGAGTGTGGGGAATATAAAGTCGTTTACGAATTCGTCCTGTATATCTTCTATGTAGAGCTTTGATGCGCCTGTCTTCTTTGCTCTTTCTTCAAGACCTACTATTTCAGAATCCTGTCCTACGTTACCTGCTACGCAGATTACTTCACAGCCGGGATAATTCTCGTGTAACCACGGAATGATGATGGACGTATCAAGTCCGCCTGAATAAGCAAGTACAATCTTTTTGATTTCTTTAGCCATTTTATTATTTCCTTTCTATCTCACAGACGCTTTCGGGCGTTCTGCTTTCTGATTTAACTCACATTGAATATTATACACCTTTTCGTATCAAAGTCAAGAGTTTTTATACAGCAAACTGTATATTATACTGCATATTGTGAATATTTGTTGAATTTTAGCGAATTTTTATGTATTTTTTTGATTGACAACCCGCCAATGTAAGGATATAATAATAGTAAAAGGAAATTCAGTCGGAGGAATTATGGAACTTAAGGACAAGCTGGAGATACTTATTAAAAGAAACGGCTATAAAAAGACCGATTTTGCGGCAGCCATTTCCATAACCTACAGAGCGCTTGCAAATTACATAAGCGGAGCGAGAACGCCAAGAGCGAAAACTCTTTCTGATATGGCGGTGCTACTCGGAGTCAGCGAGGAAATGCTGACGGACGACACGGTGGATCTGATACTGTCAAGCGATGAAAAGCTGTATTTCTACGGCACTTCCCCGGCAGAAACCAGAGAGAAAGCAGATGAGGTGTTATCCGAGGTCAGTGCGCTCCTTGACGATAAGGATTTTACGGAAGATGATAAAACGGCATTCTTTTCCTGTATAGCTGAAAAATATTTTGCAGAAAAAGCAAAAAATCATAAAGAACCTATTGACAACGCAGTATGACAGTGTTATAATACAAACAGTTGAACAACCGTTCAAGTGAAATGAGGTTAAAATGGCAGTCGATAAATCAGAAAACTTTGCAGAAAAAGACGACAGTGAGTTCTGTAACTGTAACGTGATACATGAGGACGTAGTAAATTATGTACGTTCGGGAATGCTTGAACAGACGCAGTTTGAAAAGCTGTCGATGTTCTTCAAGGCGATAAGCGATGAAACCAGGATCAAGATCCTCTACTCGCTGTCACGCTCAAAGATGTGTGTATGTGACCTCGCCGCCCTGCTCGGAATGACAGCATCGGCAATTTCGCACCAACTGAGAGTATTAAGACAGGCAGAGCTTGTACGCAGTGAAAAGCAAGGCAAGGTCGTTTACTATATGCTCAGCGACGACCATGTAAACACGGTGTTCAGCAATGCGCTGGAACATATTATGGAATAAAACGGGAAAAATCAAAGGAGATAACATCTCCTGTTTTTTCGCACTCCACACTTGAACAATTACTCAATTGTTCAAAACTTCAAGCATATCAAAGGTGGCAGCTTATGAAAAAAATCTATATTTTAGAAGGTCTTGATTGCGCTCGCTGTGCGGAGGAGATCCGTGCAGAGATTGAAAAGGACGAGCGTGTGAAATCGGCAGGAATGAACTTTATGAAGCAAGAGCTTACCGTTGAAACGGAAAATTCGTGTTCGCCCGATGAGCTTATGACAACGGTCACCGAAGTTGTCGCAAAGCACGAACCCGATGTAACAGTAAAGGAAAGACAGACTTTTAAAGAAAAGAAATATATAATAGACGGTCTTGACTGTGCGCAGTGCGCCGAAGAAGTAAGAGAAGCCGTTGAGAAATCCGAATATGCGGACAGCGCAAAGATGAATTTCATAAAAAAGGAGCTTACCGTAACGCCGTCAAAGATAATTTCCGACAAGGAGCTGTTAAAGCAGGTGACCGCAACGGTAACTGCCGTTGAACCCGATGTAACAGTCAGCGAAAAGGAAAACCACGTTGAGAAAAAGGTAAGCTATACTAAAGATATAGTCAAGATGATAAGCGCAGGCATTCTGTTCATAGTTGCTTTTATCCTTGAAAAAACTATCGGTACAGAACAGCTTGCGCCTAAGATAGCGATACTTTCAATGTATCTTGCGGCTTACGTCATCTGCGGGCTTGAGGTAGCGATCACTTCAATAAAGGCAATAGCAAAAAAGAATTTCTTCAATGAAAACACGCTTATGCTTATCGCAAGTATCGGCGCTATCGTACTCGGAGAATATGAAGAAGCAGTCGCCGTTATGCTGTTCTACACTGTTGGCGAGTTCTTCCAGTCGATAGCCGTGAACAAGTCAAGAAGAAGCATATCTTCCCTTATCAGGACAAAGCCCGAAACAGCCGATATTCTTATTGACGGCGAATATATAACAGTCGATCCCGAAAACGTTGAAACAGGCAGTATAATAAGAGTAAAGCCCGGTGAAAAGATACCGCTCGACGGCGTTATCGAAAGCGGTAACACCTCAATAGACACTTCAGCCCTCACAGGCGAGAGCTTACCGCGAGATATTACGGTCGGTGATGAAGTCCCCGCAGGTGCTATCAATATTTCAGGCGTTATCACTCTTAAAACAACGCGCCGGTTCACCGACAGCACGGTATACAAAATGCTTCAGATGGTCGAGTCCGCTGTCGAGAAAAAGACAAAGACAGAAAACTTCATCTCGGTATTTGCAAAATACTACACCCCTATAGTCGTACTTGCGGCTGTGATCATCTCTCTTATCCCTCCCCTGTTCACAGGCTTTGACTTCGGAACGTGGGTACAAAGAGGTCTTATCTTCCTCGTAATTTCATGCCCGTGCGCACTGGTTATTTCCGTACCGCTCGGATACTTTGCCGGTATCGGCAAGGCTTCGTCAAAAGGCATACTTGTAAAAGGCAGCAACTACCTTGAAGCAATTTCAAAAGCAAAGGTCGTACTTTTCGATAAGACAGGCACGCTTACAAAGGGTCAGTTTGAAGTGACGAAAACTGAACCTGTCGGCATGAGCAAGGAAGAGCTGTTACGATATGCGGCATACGCAGAAAGCAACTCCAACCACCCGATAGCCGTTTCCGTAAGAAAAGCATACGGTGCGGATATCGACCAGTCACAGATCACCGAATGCAGTGAGATAGCCGGCAAGGGCATAAAGGCTGAGATTTCGGGCGCGACCGTTCTCTGCGGTAACAGCAGACTTATGGCTGACTACAGCATAGACTGCCCCGAAGCAAACGGCACAGTGCTTTATGTGGCTGTCGACAATAAATATGCAGGTCTTATCGAAATCGCAGATATGCCGAAGGAACATTCGGCAGAAACCGTAAAGATGCTGAAAAATCACGGCGTAAAGGTCGTAATGCTTACAGGTGATAATAAATCTGCGGCGGCTGTGGCAGCTGAAAAGCTCGGTATAACAGACTACTATGCAGAGCTTCTCCCCGAAAACAAGAGCGAGATCACGCTTAAGATGAAATCTGAGCTTTCCGACAAGGAAAAGGTTATGTTCGTCGGTGACGGTATAAACGACGCACCCGTAATAGCATCAGCCGACATAGGCGTTGCGATGGGCGGCTCGGGCGCTGACAGTGCTATAGAAACCGCAGACTGCGTTCTTATGAAGGACGACCCAATGCAGCTTGCCGACGCATTCGCGATAAGCAAAAAAACAAACCGCATAGTTCTTCAGAATATCATATTTGCGCTCGGTGTAAAGCTGATAATTCAGGTACTCGGCGTTTTAGGACTTGCTAATATGTGGGCGGCCGTTTTCGCAGATGTAGGCGTTTCGATAATCGCTATCTTCAATTCGTTAAGACTTATGAAGAAGTAATATAAAAAATAGGGGCTGTGACACAACCCGAAAAAGAAAAAGTGAGTCTAAGCGCAAATATAGTGCGCTCGGCTCACTTTTTTGTATGCTTTGCTCCTATTATATTGCTTTAGTAATTAACAATGATAGCAGGCTACCGATAGTGCTGTTTGTAGGATATACTTCTCGGGTTCGCTATTCTGTGCGATAACGTTGCTGCTATGAACGAGGGAGAAAACCTAAGGGGAGAGAGGAAGGCGCTCCAAAGGGGCTTTCCCCTCTCCCCTTAGGTTTTCTCCCAAATCAGTTATTCCTCTTGAGCG
>DOQG01000027.1 GCA_003512525.1 Oscillospiraceae bacterium
CTAGCACCTGAAGCTAGCGCGTCTGCCAATTCCGCCACACCTGCGTATTCAACGTTAATATTATATCATAATGCGGCTGCAAAGTCAAGTGTTTTTTGATTTTTTTTGAAATGTGTTTGACTTTGGCATTTTAAAAGGGCATCGCTTTTAGTGCGATGCCCTCTTGAAATATTGATTTTGTCTGATATTCCTTATTTAGCAGCAGTTTTTCCGCTGATACTTCCGTAATTGCCGTAAAGCGGAGTACTACCGCTCATGTGATAAGCACGAACCCTGAACTTATAGGTTGTATTCTTTGCAAGTCCGGCTTTTCTGAAAGTAGTTGTGCTGTTGTTTGTTATCTTAGCAACTCTTACCCACTTATTGCCTCGATACATCTCTACAATGTAGCCCTGAGCAGAGGTGTTCTTTGTCCAATTCACTCTCAGTGCGTCCTTAGCCTTACCGCCGATTTTAACGCCTTTCATTATGGAAGGATTAGTTCTTGCGGTAACAGTAGCACTGTAGTTACCGTAAAGTGCAGTGCTTCCGCTCATCTTATAAGCTCTGACTCTGAACTTATAAACGCTTGAAGCCTTAAGACCTGCTTTTCTGAAAGTAGTCGTGCTGTTGTTTGTGATTTTCGCAACTCTTACCCACTTGTTGCCCTGATACATCTCAACGATATATCCGTCAGCGCTTGCATTCTTAGTCCAGTTGACACGGAGCGCGTCAGCCGCTCTGCCGCCAAGCTTTGCACCGGTTACGACCGATGGGTTGGTTCTTATCGCAACGGTAGAGCTGTAAGTGCTGTAAAGTGCCGTGCTTCCGTTCATCTTGTAGGCTTTGATTCTGAATTTGTAAACAGTCGAAGCCTTAAGGCTGTTTATGCTTAGACTTGTTGTTGAATTGCTCGTTATCTTCTTGAGTCTTACCCATTTTGTGCCGTTGTAACGTTCGATGATATATCCGTCGGCACTTGTGTTTTTGTTCCACTTAAGTGTTATGCTTGTAACAGCGGAGGATTTCTTTGAAAATCCGGTTACTGCGGACGGGGCAGAGGAGGAAGAGGAGGAGGGAGATGGCTTTCTTCCCTTTTTGCCGTACTTTATCACTGCATCAATAAAGCTCTTGTCATTCCAGCTGAGTGTTGAACGGTTGAGATGTCCGTGGCATTCGCCCTTGTCGTTGCCGTTATAAACGTTATTATCCCACAGCATACAAGGTACGCCGTATTCTGCCGATTTGCCCATGTAATACTGCGCCCATTTTACACGCTCGGCAGAGTTACCGCCCTTGTTTGAAGCACTGGTTTCACCGATTATTGCAGGGATACCTTTATCGATAAAATGCGATTTTATTGTGTTGTACAGATAATCTACTTCATTTTTCATATCATCCTTAAATTCAGCTGTGCCGTTTGCGTTAAGAGCAAAATTATAAGGTGTATATGCGTGTACCGATACAATAAGACGATCGGGCGTAGAATCATTCGGTAATTTGAATGTTGATATTGTACAGCCGTCTATAGATGCACCGTATCCCGGAACCATTATACATCTGTCGTTATTTTTGCCACCTGCCGCACGGATAGTGTCGACCGCAGTCTGATTAAGTGTGTTTATAACATTGATGGAATCAACTACCGCACTGCTGGGGGAATTTACAGGGAACCACCATTCATCGCCCGTGCCGACAAGTCTTGGCTCGTTGAGCGTTTCAAATACCAGTCGCTGATCATAGTCCTTGAAATATGCCGCAACCTGTGACCATATCGATTTTACAAACTTCACAGACTGCGTCTTGTATGTTGATGAAGGGTAGTAGTACTGTGTTGAAGTGTCGTGATGAATGTTCAGGATAACATACATATCATTGTCAATACAGTAGTCTACAACTTCCTTTACTCTTTTGAGCCACGCAGAGTCGATTGTGAAGTTGTTGCCGCTTGTGTGATTTCCCCACGATACAGGTATTCTTACTGTGTTGAATCCCTGAGCTTTAACAGCGTCTATCATTGCTTTTGTTGTTTTTGGGTTACCCCATGATGTTTCGCTGTTTACGCTGTTTCCACCCCCGGTAGCGTCAAGCGAATTTCCTAAGTTCCAGCCTGTGCCGATTTCAGCGGTGATCTGCTTTGATGTTTTGCCTGTTATCGTTGCAGCAGAGGCGCTCGGCGTTGCACACACCATAAGTATTGCAGCTGCAAGTACTGAAATAAATGCCGCGACAGCCGAAAAGGTTTTCTTCGTTATTGTCATTTTTTCTCCTTGACTCAGAATTATAACATTCTGATAATTATATTCTTTATTTCAGAGAGCGGAGCCTGTTTTGATACCGCACCCTCTTCAAAAGCTACACACGGCATACCGTATACAACGCAGGACTCTTTGTCCTGACCTATAGTATATGCTCCGTTTTTTTTCATTTCACCAAGCCCGGATGCACCGTCGCGCCCCATGCCCGTGAGTATAACTCCTATCGCATCTTTTCCTGCGGCTTTTGCGACCGAGCTGAATAATACATCTACAGAAGGGCAGTGCCCTGATACTTTTTCTCCGGGCTTTGAGGTCACATAATAGCCAAGAGTATCTTTATGAACTTCAAGCTGTTCAGAGCCGTGACCCAGTATTATAAGCCCTTGTCTGAGCCTGTCGCCGTCTTCGGCTTCCTTTGCATTCATTTTGCATATTCTGTCGAGTCTGTCAGCATACATTTTCGTAAATCCGACCGGCATATGCTGAACTATAACTACCGGAGGAGTATCTGCAGGCAGTTCTTTGACTACCTCTATAATTGCATCTGTACCGCCGGTACTTGCTCCGATAGCTATAAGGTCGGGTCTGCCTGCGTGACAGACATTGTGTATTGCCGTATCGGCGCTTTTATGAACTGTCTTTTTTGAAAAAAGTATTTCAGGGTCGCTTCCGTCCGGTGACTGCATTATTTTTCCAAAATGCGGATTTGCTTCTGCTTTATGCGGATATTCGGTTGCAACAGCTTTGTCTATCAGAGAGTGAAGCTCTTTTTCAAAAACCGCAAGCCCTGTTGCTCCGCCGCTTGAATTTTTCAACGCGCCGAAAAGACCGAAATGCTTTGGTTCTTTCAGTATTCTGTCGTTGTTGGTTATAAGTATAGAAGGTATCCCGTTCAGTGCAGACGGCAAATGAAAATATGCATCGGCTATAAGGTTGTTGATTATTGCACAGTCGCAATGCGCGGGATTTGCGGATAACGCTAATTTTCTGAAATCGACAATTTCTATCGAACAGTCCTTTATACTGCGTTCAAGAATTGACTTGGTTATTTGGCTTATAGCCGTACTTGTTCCTGTTATAAGTATGTGAAGAGGCAATACCTCACCTCCGATTGCGGCGTTTTGCCGCATATTTGTCAAGCCGTATTATTGCAACGGCTTACGGTATATTGCAGGTTTGATATATTGATACTGGGTCGTATCTCTGGGTATGCTTTCCGCATGACCGATAAACAGATATCCGCCCGGTCTTAACACATCAAAGAAACGATTTACAAGCGCAAGCTTTGTTTCCATCTCAAAATATATCATAACATTGCGACAAAATATCAGATCAAACGGAGCTTTTTTGTATGGAATCGGCTCCATCAGATTAAATGTACGAAATATAACTTCCCGGCGCAATTCCGGTTTGATCTTGCATTTTTCGCTGTCCAATCTGTCAAAATATTTGTCGATCCAGCCATCGGGAAGATCTGACAATCCGCTTGCAAGATATACGCCGTTTTGTGCTCCCGCAAGAGTGCGAAGAGAGATATCCGTTGCAAGTATCCTTGTATCCCATGCGGTTTTCTCCTTGCCGAGAAATTCACTTATGTGCATAGCAGTCGTATATGCTTCTTCTCCGCTGGAACAGCCGGCACTCCATATTCTCATCGTTTTTGTCTTAGCATTTACCTGCTTTAAAAACGGTAAAACAGTATCGGTAAGATATTTAAAGTGCTCAGGCTCTCGCATAAAATATGTATGATTGGTAGTGAGCTTTATAAGCAGACCATCAAGCTCCTTGCCGCTTTTATCGTTAAGGCAACAATCCAGATAATCATCATAGTTTTTAAAGCCGCGTTCATATAGCATATTGCTGAGTCTGCCTTCAATAAGCGTTCGCTTATGCGAGAGGTTGATACCGTAGCGCTCTCTCATAAATGTTACAAGACGGTTAAATTCACTGTCGTTTATTTTAAGCATTACGGCTCACCTGCCTTTATTTGTTTTCTTCGCTTGCATGCTCGTCAATAAGCTTCGACACATCAAGCACGAGTTTGATCCCGTCATTCATCTCAAGTATTGATTTTATGAACTTATTTGAGTTTACACCTGTAAGGTCGGGCGTTTTGGATATATGCTGTTCGGTAACAGGGATAACATCCGCTACACTGTCAACGATAAGACCGACCGAAACGTCGCCTGTCGAAACGATTATTATACAGGTACGGTCATTAAAAGGTATCTCTTCTTTGCCGAATCTGCTTCTGATATTTACGACCGGAACTATCTTGCTTCTGACATTGATTATGCCTTTTATGTAAGACGGTACACCGGGTACAGCCGTTATCGGCGGTACTTCTATTATTTCTATGACATCAGGTATCTCAATGCCGTATACCTGATCGTCTATATAGAAGGTCAGCACCTTCGTAATCACTGTGTTCTGAGGATCTTTCTTTGCGTCCTCCATGGATTTCTGAGCGTTCAGAAGCTCCTGCAGTTTATCATTATAATTTTCTGACAAAGTCTGTCCCTCCGTTTCCTTAGCCGATAAGATTATTGACATCGATTATGAGCGATATCGTGCCGTCGCCCATTACCGTACAACCTGAAAGACCTTCAGCTTTTATATTGTACTGGCTGAGATACTTCGGGAACGGTTTTACTACTACCGGCTGTTCTCCGATAAGCTTGTCTGCAAACAGGCATACATTCTTTCCGCCGATATCGACGAGAAGGAGTATACCGTCTTCGAGCTTTGTTACTTCGGTCGGCATTTTGAATTTTTCGTGCAGACGCAGGATAGGATAGCATACGCCTCTTATCATTATCATTTCACCCTGCTTTGTATCATGCAGTAGCTGATTATTGGCAACCATAAGGCTTTCTTTGATAGAGGAGATCGGCACAGTGAATATCGTAGAACCGACTTTCAGTTTCATGCCTTCTACTATTGCAAGCGTAAGCGGTATTCTTATAATAAAGCTTGAGCCCTTGCCCTCTTCGCTTTCAACGGTAAGTGTACCGCCGCACTGTTCGATATTACTGCGTACAACATCCATACCTACGCCTCTGCCGCTGTATTCCGTAACCGTATCATTGGTCGAGAAGCCGGGCAGGAGAATCATGTTCTGGATTTCCTTCGTTGTATATTCGCTTTCGGGCTTTGTAAGAAGTCCGCTTTCCTTTGCCTTTTCAAGTACCTTTTCGCAGTTGATTCCGGCACCGTCATCGGAAACGGTTATGATAACTTCACCTGCGGAGTGCTTTGCCGAAAGCTTTACAGTGCCCTTTTCAGGCTTGCCCTCTGCGATACGCACATTTATATCGTCCTCAATGCCGTGATCCATACAGTTCCTTACAAGGTGCATAAGAGGATCGTTAAGATTGTCAACTATGCTCTTGTCAACCTCTGTTGTTTCACCCTCAAGTACAAGCTCAGCTTCTTTATTGAGCTTTATCTTCATATCGCGGACGATTCTGCCCATCTTCTGGAATACGCCTGCAAGCGGTACCATCCTGATAGACATAACCGTATCCTGAAGCTCATCTGTAAGCTTTCTGAGCTGTCTTGCAGCCTTTGAAAAACTTTCAAGCTCAAGACCCTCAAGATCGGGGTTTGCGATAACCATAGATTCTGTGGTTATTATTTCGCCGACGATATCATGAAGCGTGTCAAGCTTCGAGAGATTTACACTGATAAGGCTCTGTTTTTGTCCGCCGTTTGCCTTTTTGATATCATCCTGTGCCTTTTTGACCGCGCTCTTTGCGGCTGGCTTGGCAGGAGCGGGCTTTTCGGGAGCTTTTGCTTCTTCTGCCTTAGCCGCAGGAGCAGGAGCAGGAGCAGGTGCAGGTGCAGGTGCAGGTGCAGGTGCTTCAGGCTGAGCCGCCGCGGGTGCGGGTGCAGGCTCAGGCTCTGCCGCAGGTGCGGCGGGATTATCTATAACCTCGTATGATTCAACATTTACAGCACCTTCGATAGTCTTTAGTACTGAGTCATTGTTTCCGTCAAAGCCCTTGAATGTTACAAGGAAGCCGTTCTCAACGATATCCTTTGCCGTATCGGCGTTCGATTCGACATCGGGAGGAGTACAGCTTATCACTTCCGCTTCTTCCTTTATCTTTGTCAGAAGCAGGAATGCGCGCAGATTTTCCATCTTGCAACCGTCTTCAAAGAATACACGAACTGTCATACTTCCGTCAACGTGGCTTCCGGCATTAGTATTGGAAGCGGCAGAAGCGGCAGAAGCGGCAGGAGCGGCTGTTTCTGTGGCGGGCACAGTGCCGTTTTCCATAGCCTTAAGCTTTTCTGTTGCATCTTCAAGCTTCTTGAATGTTTCTGAGAAGTCTGTCGGAGTATAGTCGTCATCGCCCGAATTCTGTATATATTCGATCTCGGCCTTGTAAAGGTCGGATACTTCGAATATGAGTTCATATACAAAATGAGCGTTTTTTGCAATTTCGGGCTTTTCCCTTATTACAAAGAACATATCCTCGCCCTTGTGTGCAAGGTGCTGAAGATTTTCAAATCCCATCATCGCAGATGAGCCTTTGATCGTGTGCATGATTCTGAATATCTCGTTGATATCGTCCTGAGAGAATACATTAGCGTCCTCTGTCCTGAGGAGAATTTCATCGAGCTGTTCAAGCAACGTATTGGTTTCAAATATGTACATTTCGAGCATGGATTCCATGCCGGGTTCAACCTTTGCCATATACAAAACCGCCTTTCCCTGATTATTTTTATTTTGCAATCGTAAGATTGATATTGATAAATCCAAAAAAATGTGCTAAACTTATTGTCAAGCAGTGTGATGCAGTAATTTAACAGTGCATCTGAAAGGAAATATATATGCCCAACATTCCACAGATTACAGCTCCCGTTTCCAATAACAAGAGCTATTCTTTTACCAACCGACAATATGACGGCAACATTGAACCGTTTGATATGGTCGAGCTTGCTCAGCCGATAAAATCAGCTACTGCACAGGATAATGATTCTGCTGCCGCTATGATGATGGGCAGGAAAAACCTTGCTCCGCTCACGGTTCAGATAAAAGATCCCACAATGGCGGTCGAAACGCTCAAGAACCTATTAAGCTCGGATCTGCTCGAGCAGACGATGATAAACGGTTACACCGAGCTGTACGACGATATGGATGAGCTTATCAAGAGCTTTTATCTTCCACCCGAGAAGCTTGTTCGTGAGATACAGAACCAGGAAAAACAGAACACCATGTTCAGTGGCGATGAGTTTTATAAGCTGTTGCACGGCATCTTGAAGACCACCACCGGTCCCGAGCTTAAAGAAAGCATCGGTCAACTGTTGAAAGCACTGAACTATTCATCTAACAAACAGGAGATACTCAACGCTCTCGGCGCTAACCTCAAGTTTCTTTCGGAATACTTTTCGCCGAACGAGTCACTGTCGCGTAAGCTGTCGGATCTGTCCTTACAGTGGAAAAGCAACAGTGCGCCTGAGATGTTTGAGCCGCTGAAGAGTGAAACTCTTGCGCTTTTGAAAGATGTTTCGGCAAGTCTTCTCAACGATGAGAGAACACAAACTTTTATCCCGCTTATCGTACATAACCTCTCACGTTACAATACAAATAACGGTATGCTGAAAGAAAGCTTTGCTAATCTTCTGGCATATATACCGTCTGACGAGATGCGACGTGAGTTATCTGTAGCATTTGGAAATCTGCTGAAAAAAATGTTCAGCAAAAAACAGCTGAGTGAGATGTCGGATACACCTGATATTTATAATAATACACTAAATCAGTCCGAAAATCAAGACTATTTAAGCATTTTTGACAATAACGATGAAAAATTGTCCTTGTCTTTGTTCATTAAGTCGCATTTAACCGATGAAAAATACTTGTCAGAACTTGATTTATCAAGGGATAAACTAGAATTTCTGACAACTCCGTTTGAAGAGGGCAAACAATCGGGATTACAGACACTTAAAAATATAGTAATGGCATTGCTCACAGGAACGGACAGCCGTCGGGTGATACCGACAGTTCATCATGATTTTCAGGGACTTAAGGATATGACGGCTCTCGTTGATTATCTTAATGAGATACTTCGCGAAATGCCCGATATCCCTCAGCGCGATACGATCTTTGAGTTTTTCACCGATATAGTAAACAAAATGGCGCAGCGTAAAGAGCTTCCTGCGGCGAGCAATATTCCGTCTGCGCCGTCAACGCTCGACAAGCTTACCGATTTCATAGGAAAGAACATAAATCACGAGGCGATACAGTCGCTTGACGATTTCAATGCTTCAAACCTTTTACAAAGTTTGCTTAATGCTCCCGGTGTATTCACTCCTCTTGCTCACTACATTCTGCCGTTGCAGATAGAAGACACCAAAGCATTTGGCGAGCTGTGGGTAGATAATGATGAAAACAATCCCAACAACACGCCGATAGGGCAGAAGAACTATCATCTGTTCCTGACGTTCGATGTTGAGTCGATAGGACGCTTTGAGGTCGATATGTACGCACTCGGTGAAAACATCAATCTGTCGCTTTTATATCCCGAAAAGTTCGGGTTCAAGGTAAAAAAACTTGCCGATAAGATCGACCTTATAATAAGGAATATCGGCTATAAGCCCGCAAAATTTGAAACTGCGGTGCTGAGAAAGCCTCATGTGCTGACTGAGGTTTTCCCGAAAATAATCGACAGGAGGAAGGGTCTTAATGTCCAAGCGTAATTTAGGAAAGCAAGCCGCGGCGGCGCTCAAATACAACCCCGACCTTAACTACGCCCCGGTCGTGGTAGCGTCGGGTCTTGGCGAGCTTGCAAAGAAGATTATAAATATCGCAGACGAGAACGGTGTTCCCGTTTACCGTGACGACAGCACGGCGGCGCTCCTTGTAATGCTCAACAGCGGCGAAGCGATCCCTGTTGAACTGTACAGAATAATCGCGGCTATCTATGCGGAGGTAGTATATTCCGCTAATGATATGAAAAAAGGCAAATAAGCCTAAAACAAAAGAAAGAAGAGAAAGAAAAATGGTAAAGACAAAAAATCTGACGCTTATCGTAACTGCGGCTGTGCTTGCCGCACTTACCTGTGTTGCGACAATGGTGGTGCAGATACCTATGCCGCTTACAAAGGGCTATGTAAACTTTGGTGACGTACTTGTACTTACATCTGCATGGCTTTTAGGCTCGCCGTGGGGCATTGCGGCGGCAGGCATAGGCTCTGCGATGGCGGATCTGCTTACAGGTTATGCTTATTATGCACCGGCAACGCTGATAATAAAGGCGCTTATGGCAGCAGCGGCATTCTACATTGCAAAGAGCTTTATGAACAGTTCTTATATGAAGTCGCTTGTCGGTAAGATAATAGGCGGCGTAGTAGCTGAAATAATTATGGTTGCAGGCTACTACCTCTATGCGATCATTCTTTATGGCGATCCAATTGCGGCGGCATCAAGCATTTTCGGCAACGTGATCCAGGGTGCTGTAGGACTTATAGTCGGTGTGCTCCTGACCGTTGCGCTGGAAAAGGCAAGAGTGAAAAAAATGCTCGGTTTTGATAAGTAAACATTCATTATAGTCAGGCGGCGAAGGTAATTATACCATTCGCCGCCATTTTTTGACCGTTCGTGCCATATTTGTTGAAATTCTCTTTACGGAATGTTAAAATTATATGATAGATAAGTAACGTATATCATTACTTGAAATTTCCCGGATAAGGAGAGACAAATGAAAAGAACATTTTCAACCAGAATCATAGCCGGCATAGCAACATCTGCCGTGCTTGCAGTCGGCTCGCTGTCCTTTATGGCAATAAACGCAATTGCCGATGAAGCGGTGAGTTATTACGGACTGTCTGCAGACGGTACTGTTATAAGCGGAACGGTAACTAATTATACAAAGATAGCTTCTTCCGATACCGCATGGGGCATTGCCGGCAAAGAAACGTGGTATGTGGCTGACGGTAACATTGGTATCGGTACAACAAATCCTCTGGATCTCAAAGGAAATGTAAATGTCATACTCAAGAACGGTGCAGAGATATTTGTATGGAACGGTATTGCCGGCACAGATGCAACAATAACCTTTTATAGTGAGAGTGAAAGTGCAAGCGGTGTTATTGGCTTTATCGGAGCGTACGGCGATGATGGCGAATGGGGTTCGACGGATAGCGGTTCCGTTAAGGCTAACGGAAAGAACGGTAATGACGGCAAAGTTGCGGTAAATGTTTCGTCGTTCACGGTTGCAGGCGGCACAGTAACTGTTATCGGCGGCAATGGCGGTAAAGGCGGCGATGCGGGTTATAACACTGACCACGATACAAATGAAAAGTATTACGGCATTGGGGGTAACGGCGGTAACGGCGGTGCGGCTATAACCGATAATACAAGGGTGTATCTTAATGGCGGCAGACTTAACGTTACAGCCGGCAGAGGTGGAGATGCGGGCGTAAATACGTACGCACCCGATGCAGAACGTGATAATTATAAAGGCAAGCCGGGAAATAACGGAACATCTGTAAGCGGAATATACGCCGTAAACGGTATTCTCAATGTCAATAAGCTTGATGATTCCGATGCCGCCGATACTTCTGGCGATTTTAAGCTTCTGTCTGTGAACGGTTACGAAAATGCAAAGCTCGATATAATCGGTAAAGGAACGGCGAAGGTAACCGACGGCACTGTTATTGAAACCTACGGCGACATTTCCGTAGCAGGCACTCTGTCTGTTGACAACGGTACGATACTCACAAACGGCAGTATCACAAAAGCTGGCAGTGCGGCACAGATAACAAAGACGAACGGCGGCGTTATCCGCAGGTTCACTCCTGCTTCCGGTACCGGATATACGCTGGATTATGCAAGCGGTAAGTGCATTGCGGAAACCGGCTATAAAATAAAGCTGTCGGACGGAAATACTTTAACCGATGTTGCCGATGCCGACACAATAGTATCGGAATCAAACAGACTTAGTATTGTCCACATCGGTGACAGTGAAATAATAGATGACAGCGAGCCGCAAGTAAATGTAATGCCCTATTGCATAAAGGCAAATAATACGAATGAAACAACTGTAACGGACGGAAATGTCTTTGCTATGAGAGGAGCTCCTTCAAGGTTTACGTTTGCTCTGAACGATCCGGATGAATACCGTTTCTCAGGCGTTAAGGTAACAGATATTGACGGTAATGCGATACCTGACAATATGTACACGTTTGACAGCACGACAGGCGAGTTCATCGCACTTTCGGTTGACCGCAACCTTATCGTAACTACAGACGCAAGTCTTAAAGATGTTGAAATATCTGTAACAGACAGTGAAAACAATCCTGTGTCAACTGTCGACTTCGGTACACATTTTGATAACGACAACCCGACAAAGACAGTAACGCTCAAGGTGAAAGTCACAGAGGGCGGTTCTATAGCAAAGTACAGAGTAGTAAAGGAATCCGATCTTAATAAAGCAAGCGGTGTCATAACTGACACTTCTTCGTTCACAGTATCATACACTGCCGGCAATGAATGGGGTACTGCCGATGACGGCTCTTCAAAGATTGCAAAGGGTGAAACTGCAACATTCACAGTTAAGCCCGACAGCAATTTAGCCGCAGGAACTTATACCGAAGATTTTATCGTTATAACAGACAGAACCGCTTATGCGGATGCGTCGGCAGGCACTCAGGATAAGGCTCTGGCACGTTTCACGCTGACTTATAAGGTTGAACATGAGAGTGACGGCAATCTGCATTATTCCGATCTAACCGGACACTATAATCTTTGTAAGAACTGTCAGGCAAAAATCAATAAAGTAAATCATACATTTGACATCAGAACTGTAAACGAAAACACGTTAGCTGCTCCTGCGGATTGTGTAAATCCTGCCAAGTATTTCTATTCGTGCGAATGCGGAGCGCACACAAATGACATGGCGCTGGTGTTTGAAAACGGCGATCCGAACGGTCACACATTTGGGGAGTGGGAAGCAGATATCCCTGCAGGATGCCTTACATCGGGCAGAGATAAACGCAAGTGTTCTGTGTGCGAATATGAAGAAACACGCGAAATCGAGCCGACAGGTCATATATGGGAAGACGACTTTACGATTGACATTAAGCCCGGTTGTACCGAAAAGGGATCAAAGTCTGTGCATTGCTCAAAATGTGATGAGAAAAAGGACATTACCGAGGTACCCGCAAATGGTCATTCGTTCGGTGAATGGACAATACTCAATATGACAGACTGTACACAGGGCGGCGTACAGCAACATATATGTACAGAATGTGGCTTTACGGAGATCTCTGACATTCCGCCTCAGGAACATGTATGGGATGATGACTTTACGGTCGATTTAGCACCGACTTGTACGCAGAGTGGCTCAAAGTCGATCCATTGCTCAAGCTGTGAAGCTGTAAAGGATATCACTGAGATCGAGCCGATAGATCATGTATTCACGGAATGGTCGGTAAGTTCTGATGCTACCTGCGTTGAAAAAGGACAAAAAACAAGGTCGTGCACAGAATGCGGTTACACTGAATAT
This sequence comes from Oscillospiraceae bacterium, assembly GCA_003512525.1. GTDB lineage: Bacteria > Bacillota > Clostridia > Oscillospirales > Ruminococcaceae > Ruminiclostridium_E. Next base: position 12,752 of record DOQG01000027.1, read on the forward strand.
GATAGTACCGATATCGATTTAAATGCACATTTATGGGAAGATGATTTCACGGTAGACAAAGAACCGACCTGTACAGCTGACGGTTCAAGATCTATCCATTGCTCACGGTGCAACGCAACTAAAGATTCAGAACCTATACCGGCTACAGCTCATCAGTACGGCGAGTGGAAAGTAGTCAAAAAAGCTACCTGCACAGAGAACGGCAAGCGTGTGCGTGAATGTGCAAACTGCGGAAAAAATGAAGAAGATATCATTCCTGCGGCTCATATATGGGATAAAAAGATAACTGTTGATAAAGAACCGACCTGTACCGAAGACGGTTCGCAGTCGATACATTGCACTCAGTGCAATGCGCAAAAAGATATACAGAAGCTTTCTGCGAAAGGACACGACTGGTCGGAATGGAAGATAATAAAGAAGCCGACAACAGTTGAAAAGGGTGTCGAAGAGCGGCATTGTCAGGTGTGCGGAGTTGTTGAAAAAAATGAGCTTGATCTTATCAGAGATAACACTTCTGATAGTTCCGACAGCAAGCCTGAAACCCCGGACAGCAAGCCCGAAACCCCGGGTTCGGATATCACTGAGTGGCATTGTGATGGCAGTCACCACTGGCATATCGATTTAAACGGAAACCGAATTGATTATGCATATCATGAGTTTGTATGGATAACAGATACCGAACCTTCAGGCACACAGCCCGGAATAGGTCACTATGTCTGCATTGCTTGTGATTATACCACATCGCCCGAGGAGTTTGGCAAGGACAGCCCCGAAACGGGTAGCGAATCGCTCGCACTGTGGATAGCGGCTGCATTTGTCGCAGGCGGTGTTGCACCGATAGCTCTTAAGATAAAAAGCAAGAAGAGCAAGTAAATAAAAGTTCAGAATGAATATAAGGGCAGACGCGTGTTCTGCCCTTATTGTTATATCTGCAAAAAAATGCACCCTGCAAGTTTTTTTACCTTGCAGGGTGCTGTATTTATGCGGTTTTGCAATTAAAGTCTGAAGTAGTCAACACCGCCCTTGAACAGTAACTGTTCCTTGTTGCCGTCAACGTTCACGCAGGTGTCGGTGCTTATACGCTCTGTGTGTCCCATCTTACCGAGTACACGACCGTCAGGAGAAATGATACCTTCGATAGCGCACATTGAGCTGTTGGGGTTATAAGCCAGCTCCATTGTAGGTTCGCCGTTCAGATCAACATACTGAGTAGCAATCTGACCGTTTTCTATGAGCTTTGCTATAACCTCATCGCTTGCTACAAAACGTCCTTCACCGTGAGAGATCGGTATATTGTAAACTTCACCGACCTTGCAATGCATAAGCCACGGTGACTTATTTGTGCAGATCTTTGTAAGAGCAAGCTGTGACTGGTGTCTGCCTATTGTATTATATGTAAGTGTGGGACTTTCGCCTGACAGAGGAACTATCTTGCCGAAAGGCACAAGACCGAGCTTGATAAGAGCCTGGAAGCCGTTACATATACCTATCATAAGACCGTCACGGGCATAAAGCATATTCTCGACAGCGTCCTTGATCTTGGGGTTGCGGAAGAACGCATTGATGAACTTCGCCGAGCCCTCGGGTTCGTCACCGCCAGAGAAGCCGCCGGGAACGGCGATCATCTGACTGCCGTCAATTCTCTTTGCAAATTCGTTTACACTGTCTTCCATATTTTTTGCAGAAAGGTTTCTGATAACGAATATCTCAGCCTCACCGCCGTATCTGTTGAATGCGGCAGCCATATCGTATTCGCAGTTTGTGCCGGGGAATACGGGGATAAGTACCTTAGGCTTTGCGATAGTGCCGGGAGCCTTGTTTGTGAGAAGATCGCAGCCCTTGTCATAAGCAACCGATACGGGCCTCAGCATTTCGGGGAGCGAATTCTTGAAGATAGGCTCAAGAACAGCGTCATATTTCTTTTCAAGCTCTGCAATGTCAAGTTTAACATCGCCTGCTGTGATCGTATAATCGCTTACCGTTTCGCCGATAAGCTCTGCACCGTCAATCGCACTCTTGGCTTCGATGACGAATGCACCATAGTGCAGACCAAACAGCTTTTCATCATCCATAGCTTTAAGCTTCGCACCTATTCTGTTACCGAGTGACATCTTGAAGATACCTTCTGCAATACCGCCGTGAGCCATGGTCCATACCGAAAGGGCAGTGCCGTCTGCAATTGCCTTTTCGACTGTTGCGAATACCTTCTTCACGCTGTCAAAGTCAGGCATACCGTTCTCGTCATATGCAGGCTCAATGTAGTAGATATCACTGCATGGAAGCTTGAACTCGGCAGAAATTATCTTGTCTGACTTAGCAGTTGAAACTGCGAATGAAACGAGCGTGGGCGGAACATCTATATGCTCAAACGTACCCGACATTGAGTCCTTACCGCCGATAGCGCCGCTTGAAAGCGCGATCTGAGCCTTATATGCACCGAGAAGTGCGGCAAAAGGCTTGCCCCAGCGCTCAGGGTCGCCCTGTGTACGCTCAAAGTATTCCTGGAATGTGAGCCAGCACTTTTCGCTCTTACCGCCTGCGGCTACTACCTTAGCCATACTTTCAACAACTGCGAGAGCGGCGGCGTGATAAGGCGACTGACGGCTTACAAAAGGATCAAAGCCCCATGCCATTATAGATGCCGTCTTTGTATTGCCCGAAAGCACGGGAAGCTTTGCAGCCATAGCCTGTACAGGTGTCTGCTGTGTCTTGCCGGAATAAGGCATAAGAACAGTACCTGCGCCGATCGTTGAGTCAAAGCGCTGTACAAGACCCTTCTGTGAGCATACGTTAAGGTCGGTAACGAGCTTTTCCCATTCTTCCTTGGTGTTGTGTCTGCCTGTCGAATAGCTTACAGTGGGAGCGGGAACGTATATATCCGTGTGCTTTTCCGCACCGTTTGAATTTAAAAATTCTCTTGAAATATCGCAGATAGTCTTGCCGTTCCAGTTCATCTTAAGTCTGGGGTTTTCGGTAACTACCGCAACGGGAGTAGCCTCAAGGTTTTCCTTGCCTGCAAGAGCGATGAACTTGTCAACGTCGTTCTTGTCAACTACAACTGCCATTCTTTCCTGTGACTCTGAGATAGCAAGCTCTGTGCCGTCAAGACCGTCATACTTCTTGGGAACTGCGTTAAGGTCGATTTCAAGACCGTCTGCAAGCTCGCCTATAGCAACGGAAACGCCGCCTGCACCGAAGTCGTTGCAACGCTTGATAAGCTTTGTTGCGTTCTTGTCACGGAATAATCTCTGGAGCTTTCTTTCCTCGGGAGCGTTACCCTTCTGAACCTCAGCACCGCAGGTTTCGAGCGATTCTACGCTGTGCGACTTTGATGAGCCGGTAGCGCCGCCGCAACCGTCACGACCTGTTCTGCCGCCGAGCAGAATGATTATGTCACCGGGGACGGGACGTTCACGGACAACGTTCTCTGCGGGAGCTGCACCGATAACAGCGCCGATCTCCATACGCTTTGCCATATATCCGGGGTCATATATCTCGGCAACGTGACCTGTTGCAAGACCGATCTGGTTACCGTATGACGAATAGCCCTGTGCGGCTGTTGTCGTTATCTTTCTCGGAGGGAGCTTGCCGGGGATCGTCTTGTCAACAGGGAGCAGGGGATCCGAAGCACCTGTTACACGCATAGCCTGATAAACGTAAGAGCGGCCCGAAAGCGGATCTCTTATAGCACCGCCGAGGCAGGTTGCCGCACCACCGAAAGGTTCAATCTCGGTGGGGTGGTTGTGAGTTTCGTTCTTGAACATAAGAAGCCACTGCTCGTCCTTGCCGTCAACATCAACGGTTATTTTTACGGAGCAGGCGTTGATTTCTTCACTCTCGTCAAGGTCGGGGAGCAGACCGTCTTTTTTCAGCTTTCTTACAGCCGCAGTCGCAATATCCATAAGGCAGACAGGCTTTGCGCTTCTGCCGAGCTCTTCCTTGTCGAGCTTGTATTCCTTGTATGTTTCGGCAATGTACGGAGCGTCTATTGTCGCATTGTCGATTATTGTTCCGAATGTCGTATGGCGGCAGTGATCCGACCAGTATGTGTCGATCATTCTGATTTCGGTAAGGGTAGGATCTCTCTGCTCCTTCTTGAAATATTCCTGACAGAACTTTATATCGCCAAGATCCATAGCAAGCGCATATTTCTTGATAAACTCGGCAAGCTCATCCTCCGAAAGTTCTATAAATCCGTCAAGAACCGCAACGTCCTTAGGTATATCGTACTTTACGTCGAGCGTTTCGTACTGTTCAAAGCCGCACTCTCTTGCTTCTACAGCGTTTATGAGATAGTGCTTTATCTTGGCAAAATCCTCGTCGGTAACATCGCCCTTTAAAATGTACAGCTTAGCGTATTTTACTGTCGGACGTTCGCCCTGACACAGCATCTGGATACACTGAGCGGCAGAGTCTGCTCTCTGATCGAACTGACCGGGTAAGAACTCTGTTGCAAACATCTTTTCATCAGCCTTGATTTCGGGCAGTGAATAATAAACATCGTCAACAGGCGGCTCTGAGAATACAGTGGGAGTAGCCTTTTCAAAGTTCTCCTTTGTGATACCCTCTGCATCGTAACGGTTTACGATACGGACATCCTTGATGCCCTTGATCTGAAGTGCGGTTTTAAGGTCAGAGAGAACAGCCTTTCCCTCGACTGCAAACTGCGGCTTCTTTTCCACATAAATGCGATAAACTGACATAAACTTCCTCCGTCATTTTATTGTAAGCGTGCCATAGGCTTATAAAGCGTACTATAAGCACGAAACTATCAATACCTTTTAATTATACTACAATATCTGCCCGATTACAAGCATTTTATTTCTTTGCCGACACAAAAATCACTGCCTGACGCTTCGGTAATTTGTACAGTAATTATATCCTGCTTTTTTGCGTCACTGCCGTAGATGCGTACAGGGACATATTGCGGAGTAAGTCCGTTTGCATATTCCTCGCTTTCTCTGCGCTGAATAAGCACCCTTTCCGTTTTTCCCACATTTGAGCGGAAGTACGCTTCTTTAAGCTCATTAGCAAGCTTGCTCATAGCATGATATCTCTTTACCGCAACATCGTGCGGAACATGGTCTGTGCGCTTTGCCGCTGCAGTACCCTCTCTTATAGAGTAGGTAAAGACGTGCATTGCCGCAAAGCCGACTTTTCTTACAAACTCGCACGACTCCTCAAATTCTTTGTCCGTTTCGCCCGCAAATCCTACCATAATATCGGTAGTTATAGCACAGTCCGGGAACGCTTTTCTAAGCCTTACGACTATATCGTAATATTCATCGGGCGTATAGTGCCTGTTCATACGCTTTAACGTAGCGGCACTTCCTGACTGGAGCGACAGGTGAAAATGCGGGCAGAGCTTCTTCTGTGCCGCCATTCTTGCTATGTCCTCATCTGTCAGTAGCTCCGGTTCGAGCGATGACAACCGCACACGTTCGACACCGTCCACCGAGCATACCGCTTCTATTGCGTCCGCAAGCCTCAACCCGTTATCCTGACCGTAGCAGGAAAGATTGATGCCGACAAGCACCATTTCCTTATGACCGCACGAAACCTGAAACCTTGTTTCTTCAATTATATCCTGCAAAGGGCGTGACCTTACAGAGCCTCTTGCTGTGGGGATTATGCAGTAACTGCAAAACCTGTCACAGCCGTCCTCAATCTTTATAAACGCTCTCGTCTTGCCCATATCGGCGTTTTTCTGCTTTTCATATTGCTTTTTAACGGGTCTTGGCGGTATGGCTACCTGTTTTACATTGTTGCCGGTAAATATGTCTATCATATCGGCAAGACTTTCCTTGTGCTCTGTACCTGTTACGATATCTGCCGACAGCTTCGCCGCAGTTTCGGGAAAAGCCTGCGGGAAGCAGCCCGTCAGCACGACTGTCTTCATAGGGTCGCGGCTTTTTATCCTATTTATCAGCTGTTTTGCTTTTTTATCGCTGTTTTCCGTCACCGAACAACTGTTTATTATAACGATATCTGCCGTAAAAATATCGTCGGTTTTCTTGTATCCGTGTTCGTCCATAGCTTTTGCTATCAAAGCGCTTTCGTATTGGTTGACTTTACAGCCGAAGGTCTGTACGGTATATCTGATAATATCACTTCCATAATAAATTGTGGTAAGTTTCACTAAAAGTAAACTCCCGACTGCTTAATTATACTTTATTATTACGAATTTTGCAAGTTGTGGCGTGTTTTTGACAATAATACTCTTGACCGCTGTGTGAAATGTGCTATTATATAGTTGTAAGAAGCGATAAGCTCTTACATAATTAAGGCGGAAAAAGGGAAATCAGGCTAACGGTCACCTCTCCGATTGAAAAATTTAAGTAAATTCAGTTTAAAAGCAATTGACAACCGCCTTACATTTTGGTAAAATGAAATCAATCGGACAGGAAAGCCGAAAAATGAAAGGTAGGTTTTTTGTATGAAAACAGCTAATATCAGAATCAATACCATTGAAGACGTTAAGAATTTCGTAACTACAGTTACAAAGTGCAATTACGATGTTGATATCGTAAGCGGCAGATATGCAATTGACGCTAAGTCGATAATGGGTATCTTCAGCTTAGATCTTTCAAAGCCTCTTGAGCTCCGTGTTCACAGTGATGACTGTGATGAGCTTATGGCTGAGCTTGATAAGTATATCATCAAGTAATTAATTCTTAATAGCAAGAGCCGCCGTGCAGATTTGCACGGCGGCTTAATTTTGTCTTATTCAGTTACGGTTATTGAGTTTGCGTACTTTATCTTGCAGAGAATGGTGTTTTTATCACCCTCCAACTTTCCGATACGGCTTCCGTTAGAATAGATTATATCGCCGTTTTCAAGAAGTCTGTAATCCATTATACGCTTTTTTATAACAGTTTCGTTTCCGCTCTTGTCACGTTTAACAAGCTCCCAGTCGGACGGGATAACACCGTCGTCCGCGTTGCCGTTAAGCTGTTTTTCAGCCTTTATCATATTGCCCTCGATAAACGCTTCACGCTCATCGGCAGTCTTACTCTTTGCGGGATTTTTTCCACCGGTGCGCAAAGGCTCTCCGCCGAACGCCATTGAGAATACGCTTAAAAATCCACCTATAGCCTTGATTATTCTGACAGGGAACATAAGTATGTCTATAAGCAGGTTACTTTTCGGTTTTGATGAAACGTATTTTCTGCGTATGTAGTATATATTGCCGTCAGCGTCATCCTGTGGCTTTATGCAGTCATATCCGTCCTCGGCTATATACTCATCTATAGTACCGCTCCGGGTATCGTAAAGACATATCGTGCACGGACTTTTTTCTGCAACATTTCCGCTTCTGTCTGTTGCAAACCCCATAGCAGTATAGTAGATTATATCGCTGTTCCTGCGTGAAATAAACGGGTGCGTTTCGCTGGTGAACCCTTCTGTAAGCTGTTCAAAGCTGCCGTTGTCGGTGCTTACAAGCGCGATGTGATTTTCATAATATCCGTTTCCCGCACTGACAACGCATTTTCCGTCATAGCAGTCAATATCATTGATTATTTCTTCGCGGTTTGCAAATATGTAGTTTTCTCCATCGCCGTCTTTGAAATACATACCGCCGACATTATCCGCAAAGGTAGAATATATCAGCTTGTCGCCGCAAGACCCGATGCCTCTGAGCATACTGTACGTTTCTTCCTCGTTGTATTCCTTTGGCTCAACGCCCATAAATTTAGCACCCTTGCCGGTGGTTTTCCATTCGTCGCGGGCTTTCATCTTACGGATCACGTCACGGTAGCTTTCCACACGCTCGCAAGGAACACGGCGTTCCTTGCCGTTTTCAATATTATAAAGCTCTCCTTCCGATAGGCAGTAAATATTCATATTATCCCCCCGAAGCCGTTATTTCTGTCCGTAATATGCGTTAGCGCCGTGCTTTCTCAGATAGTGCTTATCAAGAAGCTCCTGCTGCATAGGCTCGATATTCTTGTCAAGCAACAGATTGAACATAGCCATCTTTGCCACGTTTTCAAGTACGACCGCATTGTGTACGGCTTCTGTTGCATCCTTGCCCCACGCAAACGGACCGTGAGAGTGCACGTTTACAGCAGGTACGGCATCGGGATTTATATTACGCTTTTTGAATGTGTCAATTATTATTGTGCCGGTTTCCTTTTCGTATTCGCCGCCGATAGCTTCGGGTGTCATCTTGTCTGTGCAGGGTATAGCACCGTAAAAATAGTCGCCGTGCGTTGTGCCGAGCGCGGGAATATCAAGTCCGCTCTGTGCAAAGGTCGTACTCCACTGTGAATGTGTGTGGACAATACCGCCGATATTAGGGAATGCCTTGTAAAGTTCAAGATGTGTCGGTGTGTCGCTTGACGGTCTTAAATTACCTTCGACCTGTTCGCCGTCAAGAGTTATAACTACAAGGTCATCGACCGTCATACCGTCATATTCGACACCTGAGGGTTTAATTACGACAAGCCCTCTTTCTCGGTCTATTCCTGAAACGTTGCCCCATGTGAATGTTATAAGGCCGTATTTCGGGAGCAAAAGGTTAGCATCAAGCACTTGTTTTTTTAATTTCTTTAACATATTCTTGTTTCTCCTGTTTTTATCATTTGCATTTTTTAATGAACCTACCGTCCATTTTCTTTATGAAATAATTTCTTACATTCAGCGTTTCCTGCGGGGTCAGCTGATTTTTCGGCAGACAGAACGCAAGGTCATACCTGAAATATATGATAAAACAATTTTCGATCTCATATATCTTGAAAATTGTGTTCCATTGTGCGTTTATATCCGTTGCTGTTCTTCCGCCGAAAACTTTTACCGATGCGGCATCGTAACTGAAAGTGCGCTTTGCGTTGAGCGCTACCTTGCCGTACTTTATGCCGTCCTTAGCTTTCTTGGATATAAGAAGAATATCGGCAAGGATCACCGCAACACAAATAATACATACAGCAGCCGAAACATACAGCGGGATCATTCCCGCAAGCCCGATAACGAGCGATGCCACCGCAAGTACAGCCATAGCGATGAACAGAATGTTATTGGATTTTTTAAGCGAATATTCCGTGAATTTTACCAATGTGCGGTAATCGTCCGCAGTAGTTGTTATTTCCTTAGAAAACATTTATTATTCTTCTTTCTGATTTTCATTTGTTTCAGCTTTTTTCTTTCTTACAAAGCTGTCATTCTGCCTTTTCGGTTCGGTGTGTTTGTCGCTTTCCGCTTTAGTCGCGGGTTCAATTTCTTCATCAAAAACTTTATATATCTCGTCTTTTTTCTGGACAAACAGAAGCTCATCTTCACCTGTAACCACATCGACCTTTTCACCGGACTCAATATCGGTATGGTACACGGATATCGCGTCAAAACGGTAGCTTATACCCTCGTATTTTACTTTTACCTTGCCGTAGCCGTTCCCGCCTATATTCTCAAGCGCAGTGGCTTCATATCCGGTGAGGTCATCGGGCTTCGGCGCTTTACCGTTTACAAAGCGCTTTACGGCGGGGGAGAGAAAATGTCTACCGATAAAGTTCACGATAAATGCCATAGCTATATCGGCAGGTACGATAAAGTACCACGGCAGCGACAGAGGCAGCAGTAACAGTCCGAAATATCCGAACACAGCCGTAAATACCGTATAGCCGTATATTCCTTGCGGAATAAACTGCTCGATCGGTATCGTCCTGCCCTTCGGCAGTCTGAAGCCGAGATTTATTTTCAGTCTGAAGAACAGCAGCATTACAAGAAGTCCGCATATCCCGACAGTACCCAGTACGGCGCAGACTATAAACAGTATACGCATATTATTCCTTATTTTCAGGTTTGGAAATTACAGTAAGGCGTACCTTTACTATTCTTCTTTCGCTGACTTTAAGAACCGTTATCCTGAAATCGTCTGTTGTGACACTTTCGTTTGTTTCGGGTATTTTTCCGAAAAGCTCAAGCACCCAGCCGCCGACTGTCTTTGCGTTACCGTCGATTTTAGGATTATCTCCCGTGCGATTATGCCAGTAGCGCTTGAAAGCGGTAAGCGATACATCGCCGTTGACATTGAACTCGTTTTCGGAAACGAATGTAACAGGTGCGACTATCTCATCATTTTCGTCCCATATTTCGCCGACAAGCTGTTCAAGTATATCTTCAAGCGTAACTATACCGAGCGTTCCGCCGTACTGGTCGAGTACGACAGCCATATGCACTTTGTCCTTCTGCATCTGTTTCATTATATCGCTTATCTTCATCAGATGAGGAACATAGTGAATCTCCTGCATTATATCACGCAGTAAGAATGTTTCATCATCCTTTTTAGTAAGATATTTCTTGAAAAAGTCCTTCTGGCTGACAAAGCCGATAATGTGGTCGATAGAGCCTTCGTAAATGGGAAGCCTTGAATATTCCTCGTTGATGAAGGTTTCCTTTACCGTTTCGATATCTTCGTTTACATCAACAGCTATTACATCGACACGGTGAGTGATAATCTCATCGACTACAGTTTCGTCAAATTCAAGTGCTGATTTTACAAGGTCACGCTCCTGCTCCTCAAGTACGCCCTCGTCCTCGATCTCATCGATTATAGCCATTAGCTCCTGCTCTGTTACAGTAACCTCTTTTTTATTTCCGAACAGCTTGTTTGCAAGCTTTTTAAGCAGTATAAATAAAGCTGACAGGGGAGTGAATATAAATGTAAGGAATGTGATTATTCCGCTCGTTGCGACTGTCATTCCTTCTGAGTGATCTTTTGCAAGGCTTTTCGGCATTACCTCGCCGAATGTGAGTATCACAAGCGTCAGTACCACTGTCGATACGAGCGCCGCATTGTCAGGACCTACTATTGCTGTCGCAAGTATAGTACCGAGTGAGGAAGCGGTTATGTTTACAATGTTGTTGCCGATAAGTATGGTTGTGATAACCTTATCGTATTTGTCGAGCAGTTTAAGCGCCATTTTAGCGCCCTTGGAACCGTTTTCAGCCATGCTTTTCAGTCGTATGCGATTAGCACCGGTAAGTGCTGTTTCGCTTGCCGAGAAAAAAGCCGAACAAGCGATCATTATTATGATGATTATGAGTAGCTGTATTTCCATGCGGTTAAATATACCTCTTTCATTTTAATGGTGCTTTGCACTTTCAGCAAAGTCACCGTACATTATATACATATTTATATTACCATATCCTCGTCACGCGGTCAATATTTTTATCCGAAATTTTACTTTGGAAATTGACGTGAAATTTTACTTTTATTTGCAAAACAAACTGAATTTTTTAAAACTATTGAAATTTATTTGTCAATTTGATATAATTAAGTTAATCGGAGTTAATTCCGAAAAACAGAAGATTAAATTTAACTAAACGGAAAGGATATCCACAAATGAAGAGAATAATCGCGGCACTTATTGCCGTATCGCTGATTTTGTCTATGACAGCCTGCAACGGCGGTGATACATCAGGAAATATCGACAGCGGAAATGCATCGACTTCTGCTGACGGCACATCGTCAGGAAATACGGACAACGAACAGAAGCTTCGCTCAAATCCTATCGCCGTTGACGAAAACGGAAAGATAGATATGGATGTTGCGTTAAAATACGAAACAGACGTAGACGCACTTATCAAAAAGCTTGAAGCAAAGACACCCGACGGTTCAAAGCCTGTTTCTGAGAACACCAATGAAGAAACGCTCGAGCTTTTCAATTATTTAAAGAGCGTTTACGGAAAGCAGATACTTGCGGGTCAGCAGTATTCTGATGCTAATCAGTTTGAAAATATTATGTATTACAATACGACAGGTGATATGCCTGCTATAATGGGCTTTGATTTCCTGTATGCACAGGGGACTGACGAACCTGATTACACGCAGATCGAAGAAGCTATCAAGTGGCATAATGAGCAGAACGGTATAGTTTCTTTCTGCTGGCACTGGAAAGTTCCTGTTGATATTGATGATGACAGTGTTAAAGGTACTGCATTCTACAGCAAGGATATCCGCAACTTCAGCCTTGAAAATGCTGTAACTCCGGGAACAAAGGAATATAATGTGGTTATTGAAGATATCGACACTATCGCGCTTTACTTACAGCGCCTTGAAACAGCAGGCGTTCCCGTTATATGGCGTCCTCTTCACGAGGCAAGCGGAAACTGGTTCTGGTGGGGTATGAAGGACAAGGAAACATATAAGAAACAGCTCTATCAGAAGCTGTGGTATATGGTATACGACCGCCTTGAAAACTATCATAAGCTTACAAACCTTATATGGGTATGGAACGGTCAGTCTAAACTTACAACAGTAAATGCCAATACATATGATATCAGCGGTATCGATATATATCCCACAAGCGAAAACCATAGCGAGCAGAAGGCAAAATATAAAGAGCTTTCAAAATGTACCGATACAAGCAAGATGACAGCACTTTCCGAGGTCGGTTATATACCGGATCCCGAGGCTGTATTTGCTGAAAGCAGTGAGGTAAAATGGCTTTATTATATGCCTTGGTGCAAAGAATTTGTTTGCGCGGCAAGCGGTTCGGGAGCGATAATAACAAAGCTTGGCGGAACACCATCGGTGAATACCGAACGTATGAGTGAAGAATTTTTAAAGGGTGTGTTCTCCAGTGATAAGGTGATAACGTTGAGCGAACTCCCGGATTTCAAGGGCACAACAAAGAAAATGCCTGAGTTTATAAATAACTGGAAGTTCAACAATCCTAATCTCACTATAGAAAACGATAAGCTTACAGCTTATCAGCAATAAGCATTAGAGGTAACTGTATGATGTTTGAGCTTAAAACACATAATTCAAAGGCTGTGATCTCATCAGAGGGAGCTGAACTTAAATCGCTCGTTATCGGCGGCAGAGAGATAATGTGGTGTGCCGACCCTGCTTTCTGGGGTAAGACATCGCCTGTTCTTTTCCCTGCAATAGGCAATGTCAAAAATAATAAAACTGTAATAGGCGGCAAGGAGGTTTCGCTTTCAAAGCATGGATTTGCCCGTGATAATACCTTTGTGACAGTGCGTCAAAGCGGAAATTCGCTGATCCTTGCCTATAATTACACACCAATAAAGAAAAGTTATCCGTACAGCGTTCAGCTTGCTTTACAGTACAATCTTTTTGATGACAGGATAGAGATAGGATACAGCGTGTACAATCCGGGCTATGACAGGATACCGTTCTGCATAGGTGCTCATCCGGCTATAGCCTGTAACGACCTTGATAATTGCACACTGGTGTTTGAAAAGCGTGAAAAAGCGTCAACTCCCGTTATGGATCTTGAAACAAGGTTATTCAGGAGCAAGGATCGCATACAGCGGCTTGACGGTACAACAAAGCTCCCGCTGAGCTATGAAATGTTTGATAACGATGTGGTTTATTTTGATAACATAAAGTCGAGAGCCGTAAAGCTTACAGAAGGCAAAAAAACTCTTGCAAGCATAGCTTTTGAGGGCTTTGAAACACTCGGACTCTGGACTCCCGCAGGAAAGCGCGCAGGATTTATCTGCATTGAGCCTTGGTGCGGCAGTGACGATTACGATGATGACAGCGGGGTCTTCGAAGAAAAGAAGGGTATTCAGATACTCGGCGGAAAAAAGATCGCAAGATATAAGATGACAATCAGCGCAAAGTAATCAATGAAAGTATGACAAAGAGCAGTATCGTTTTTCGGTACTGCTTTTTTATTTAATCCGGATTTATGAGAGGTATATTATAAAAATCCGAATAGTACCGTATACTTTCTGAGAACCCGAATAATATAACAATATCACTTTTGCGTATCATAATCTCTTCTGCAATTTTATAGCATTCTTTGCTGTAATGCGTATTCACAATTGAGACAGAATCGGCATTCTTATGGCATTCATAATATCTGTTGCGTTTATCTTCCGACCAATTTTTGCATTGCTCTTCATACGGTACAAAGATATCAAGAAATATAGAATTGTACATTTTCAAAGCAGTGATTATTTCTGCCGTCCATAAAGGAATGCCGTATTCACAATTGACTTGAAATGTATCATAACCGTTACAATACATTTCCCATACCGTTTCTATAATTTTTTTCTTGATACTCTGTATATATTTTTCGTAATCATTTTTATAAATGCTGTTTACTTCGTGTTTATCAGAGAAAATTGTACAAACCATGTTTTGCCTCCGTTTATTGTCAGAATAAGAACCATTTTATATTATAGTCGAAAATACGACAATGTTCAAGTAGTCGGACATAATTTATAATATTAAATGATAATTTATTCTGAGCCAGATCGGAGAAGCAGATATGATAGTATATACACCGCTTTGGGATACAATGAAAAAGCGAGGGATTTCGACCTATGCGCTTATCAATAAGTATAATATAAGCAGCAGCACGATAAACAGACTGCGGCATAATATGGGAGTCACCACTCAGCTTATCGATGATCTTTGTGTAATACTTGACTGTAAAGTCGAGGATATTATGAAATATGAGAATAATGAAATTAAATAACCGCCCGAGGTTTAAAACCCGGACGGTTATTTTTATATCTGAAAATTCATCTGTACCTGTTAACGATATTTACAATATCATTGCCGTATTTCTGTATTTTCCCCTCTCCAAAACCTCTTATACTTCTAAGCTCGCCCGGAGCGGTCGGCATAAGTCTGATTATCTCGATCAGCTCATCATTTTTGAATACATAATACGCCTTGATATTTTCGGCTTTGCTCTTTTCGTATCTGTACTGCCTGAGCGCCTTGTATATCGGCAGATTTTCATAATTGTCGATATGTGTATCAGGTGCATTTGCTCCCGAAGTACCGACAAATCCGCTTGTGTCGGGCGAACATACAGTTGGGTTGCTTTTGGGTGTATACCTATTTTCAACAGCAGTCTGTTTTGACTCTGTGGCAACTAGAGCAACTGTTTCTTTTGTGGCTTCCTTGTTTATCATATTCTGATATTTAGCGGTATAATCTGTCTTGTTAGCTGTATGATGCTCCATAAAGAAATCGGCAAGCGCTTTCATCTGCTTGTCCGACATATCGGGAATATTACTTGTACTGCATATCTCGTTTATCTTTCTGATTAGTCCGTCAGCCTTTACGATCTTGTCTTTTATATCCTGAGGAGCGTACCTGTAATCAATTATTGATTTCGGATTTGCCATTACTATAAGCGAACGGTAGTTGTTGTTGAAATTGCTCTCAAACAGTCCTTTGAGCAGTACATTCTTTGTATCTCTGCGCATTTCCTTTATCAGGGCAAGATGTCGTTCATTCTGCGTGACAGGACTGTACATACCTTCCTGCCTGAACGTCTGACCGCTTCCGCTGCGGCGTATAAAATTCCCCGCATTATCTACAAGAATATTGCCGTACAGATTTTTGCACTCGAGAAGCAAAGTCACTTTTCTTGTTACGATAAGATAGTCTATCTGCGCGGTGCAACCGTTATATTCAAGGTATAGATCGTGGATTATATACATAGGCATATGGCTGTTTTTCAGCTCGTACATAATTTGTGTTTCGCCTGTCTTGCCATAGCTTATACGCGCCTTGTCGCGCTCGATAGCCTGCTTTACAGCCTCGGGAGCTATAAGCTCGTAATATTCCATCTGCCTCAACTGTTCATCGGCATTGCTGTCTTCCTTTAAAACTATCGGTGAGGATAATTTATTAAATAGTCCCATATATTCTCCGTCCTTTTTTGGTATACTCTTATTTTATCATAATTATATTTTACAGTCAATATAAGGAAAACAAAAAAGCTGTCTGAAACCTTGTCAGACAGCTTCTGTTTGTCGAATTATTTGCTTATTCTCCGTACTTCTCCCTCAGCATTTCCTCGATTCTGAAAGCTACCTTATATACATCGCCGCAGCCGAGCGTGATGATCATATCTCCGCTTTCTGCGTTATCGGCAACATATTGTGCAACCTCTTCAAAGGTCGGGAACCATTTGCAGCCGGGAATTTTGGCGGCGAGGTCGGCAGAGTAGACGTTATATGTGTTCTTCTCACGGCTACCCATTATCTCGGTCAGTACAACCTTATCCGCAATTTCAAGCGCGCTTGCAAAGTCGTCCATAAGCGTGTATGTTCTCGAATAGGTGAACGGCTGATGCACAGCCCATACTCGCTTGAAGTCCTGCATTGCTTTTGCCGTTTTCAGTGTTGCGGCAACCTCGGCAGGGTGATGAGCGTAATCGTCAACAACGGTTATGCCTCCGATAGTCGCAAGACGTTCAAATCTTCTCCCTGCGCCCCAGAATGTGCTTAGTCCCTTGTTGATGTTTTCGGGGGTAACACCTGTTGCCAGTGCGGCGGCACAGGCGGCAACCGCATTGAGAACATTATGCGCGCCGGGAACGTGTATCGAGATACGCTCAATCTTCCTGCCGCTTTCCATAAGGTCAAAATCGGTCTGAAAATCGGATATACGCTCGATATTTTCGGGGTAATATCTGTTTTTATCACTCTTGCCAAAAGTGATGATCTGCTTGTCAAAGCCCGATGCTTTAACCGCTCTCATAGTGTTTTCATCATCACCGTTTACAACAAGGATATCCGTTGTATTGTCGCAGAACTTGGTGAAAGACGCTCTCAGGTTATCCATCGTCTTGAAAAAGTCAAGGTGGTCCGCGTCAATGTTCAGTATTATAGAAATGTTGGGGAACAGGTGTAAGAACGTATTTGAAAACTCGCATGCTTCACATACCATAACATCGCTCGAACCCGCTCTTCCGCTTCCGCCTATAGCCTTCAGCTTTCCGCCGATAACGGTAGACAGGTCAATGTTCTGCGCAAGATACATATGCGTCAGCATAGAGGACGTTGTAGTCTTGCCGTGTGTGCCCGATACGCATACAGCCTTGTTGTACCAGCTTGTTACAAGTCCGAGAAGCTCACAGCGCTCTATAGTCTTCACACCGCTTGCTTTTGCGGCGATAAGCTCCGGGTTGTCGCTCATTATAGCCGCTGTGTACACAATAAGATCTGCGCCCTCAATATTCTCGGCTCTCTGACCCATGTATACGGGTATACCCATCTTCCGCACCGCTTTAAGCGTTTCCGTTTCGTTATTGTCCGAACCTGTAAGATAGAAACCTTTGCTGTGAAGTATCTGCGCCAGCGGATACATACCGCTTCCGCCTATTCCGATAAAATGAACGTGTTTCTTTCCTGTGAGGAAATCTTCCATTGTACTCCCGATCCTTTCAGTCTGACATTATAATATTTTATGCCGAAAATCAGCCTAATATCATCTTGGCTTTGAGTAAAGCAAGCTGTGTCTTGCCGTCCTCAATTTCGCCGTTCATAACCATTTCAACAGCCTTGTCAAGCGGTATCTTAACCACCTCGAGAAATTCATCATCGTCAAGGTTCTGCTTTCCGCCCTCAAGACCTGTAGCAAGGTACATATGTGTTATCTCCTGACAGTAAGCAGGAGTAGGGATCATATATCCCATGTATCTGAACTCCTTGCAGGTACAGCCTGTTTCTTCCTGAAGCTCTCTTCTTCCGGCTTCCGCGTGATCCTCGCCTGCGTTGAGCTTTCCTGCGGGAATTTCCATCAGCACCTTCTGAAAAGGATATCTGAACTGTCTTACAAACAGCACATCGCCCTCGTCGGTTATCGGAACAACGCCTACGCCGCCATTATGACGGATAACATCGCGTGAAACGATAGCGCCGTTTTCAAGCTCTGCCTTATCAGAGCATACGGTCAGTATCTTTCCCTCGTACTTTACTTCGCTGTCTATCGTTTTTTCAAACAGATGCATATAATCCTCTTTTCTGCGGTTTATTCCGCCTTGTCATTATCGTTTTCAACATCGTATTCATTATCTTCGTCAGATGCTGTAACATCTTTATTATTTTCCGCCGTATTGCTTTCAGGCAGTTCAGCATTCTTTTCAAGCTGTTCATCAATCGTGCTTGTTATCGTTCTGATATATGCATTGTGATTGATAACGGTTGTCAGCTGCTGCTCGCCGTAGAGATGCACGTTCGGGCTGGGCTTGTATCTGAATACCTTTTTCAGCACAATGTAGTAGATCATCAGGATAAATGCAGAGCCTATCGTGCAGACAACACCTACTTTAAGTCCGGGAGTAACGTAATTGAACTCAATGTCGCACTGTCCCGCGGGCACTTTTATTCCCATTACTCCGCGGTTTACCTTTTCTATCTCGACGGGCTGTCCGTTAATTGTTGCGCTCCAGCCGCTTTCCCACGGTACTGTGAATGTAACAAATCTGTCTGTGGTAAACGAAGACGCAGCGGTAAACCCGTTAGCGGTGGGAGTAAATGTATCGACTGCTGTTTTTGAAAGCTCCTCGGCATCGGTTTTGAATGTATCAAAATTGAAATCCGAATACCTGTCAGGGTCAAGCTCTGTCAATATATCCCCATACTTTTCGACCTGCTCATCGGTAAGCACCACCGCACGCGCAAGCATATTGTCGCGGTTGCTCTTTGCAACCTTTTCGTACTCATCATCGGTTATATAGAAGCTGTTTGAGTAGCCTATCGGGATATAAGCGTTGTTCTTGAATATCGTAAATCCGTCCTGCTCGTCTATCTTCTCAAAGTTCTTGAGGTTTTCAAGCAGCGTTTTTGTATCGCTGTATTCAAGCTTATAGCTCTGAATAATAAGATATTTCGTTGAGTTTATCGACCTCATTGCATAGTACGTTCCGTCAGGGTCGGTATTTACCGAACGGTTAAATCCCATACCGTCATAGTATTCAAACGAAGAGCCGGGCAGAATGCTGTGGAAGCTGCGGAAACCGTACATTCCCCAGAGCATATTGGCATTGTTTGTAACGCCGTATGTTTCGACTCTGTAGAAGCTGTCATCGTCAAGCTCTATTGTAGCGTTTACAATGTTATTGTAATCTCCTACCTTAGGACCTATCGCTCTTCCGTAGATAAGCGTGTAGTATGAGAAGCACAGGCAGGCAACTATTGTAAAGCAGTACGCTTTATGCAAAAACCTGTTAGGCTTTGCTTTATCCTTTTTACGAACCAGTATAAAGCATACGACTATTGCCGTTATCGCAAGTATTACCGATATCCAGAACGGCAGCTTTTCGCCAGGCAGACTGAAAAGCTCGGAAACTTTCGTGGTAGTAGTATCACCGGTTCCTATATCTACTATATCTTTTGATACCTCTGACGGAAGCACACCCACCAGTGATATAAGCACTACGGCAAATCCGCACCACTTAAGTCCGTACTTCATATCTATCTCTGAGTTTTCCAGTGCATAGGAGGTCATAAAGCAAGCAACGAGTATAGGCATATAGAACCATCGTGTGTAGAAATTATTATTGAAAAGCACAAAGCTTGAGTTCAGCACGGGTATAAGTGCGAACAACAGGCATATCGGCATAAGCCACTTTGCCCAGTGTTTTTTCTTGAATTTTATAAATGAAATTACACCCGACATTGAGAACAGTGGCAGATATGCGGCAACACTCGCCCATCTTGCCGACGAATCCGGGAAGAAATTCTGTCTTGCAGGGATATCGGCAGGGAAGAAAAGACTCTGCAATATTATTCCGTATCGCTGTGACGGATTATGGAACACCAAATTCCAGCCGTTTAAGGTATTGCCCGATCTCGGGGTATCTATACAGGTTATTATCGCGGGTATGAACATCGCTCCCGCCAGCGCAACGCCGATAACAGACTCAAACGCCAGCGCAAAGAACGTCTTTAATGTTACCTTGAATTTCGGGTCGGTAAGACGGCAAAGGAAGTAGATGATAAGAAATATACATTCTCCGATGAAAAAGAAATAGTTTACAAAAGCGTTGAGCGCAACAGTAAGTGCAAAGAACACTCTTCTCTTGTTTACAACGGCTTCTTCGAGCGCAATCAGCATAAGAGGGAACACGACCATCGCTTCGTGGAAGTGATTGAAGAATACATTGTACATCGAAAAACCGGAAAATGCATATAAAAGACCGCCGATAAGCGCGGACTTCGGCTTTTTTACAAAACGCCTTATATAAGCAAAAGCAAACAGCGAACAGCATGACAGCTTCAACACCATGAGCGGCGCCATAAGGTACTTTGCAAATTCTGCGGGGAACGGCATACTGAGCCAGAAGAACGGGCTGCCGAGTGTGTAGAATGAGTACGAACCGATAAAGTTCGCACCGAGGTCTGTTTGCCAGTTCCACATAAAGCTGCCGCTTTTTATAGCTTGGTTGCAAAGTGTGTAGAAAGGTATCTGCTGAGCGTTATAATCCCCGTAATAGATGAAATATCCGCCGTCTATGAGAACAAAAGGCAAGAATAGTATAACACCCATTATCATTGCCATAAAGAACGCTTTGCGGTAGTATTGCATTTCTGATTTATACATTTCAAAAATTCCTTCCGTGTTGTAAAGTAAATATTGTTTAGGGCTTAATACAGCACGGCACCGTATTTTTCTGCCATAGCCTCGAGTTTTTCGGGCTCTATAAGTGATTTCTTGTCTATTATCGCCCTGCCCTGATATAGCATAAGCGCCATTTTAAGCGATATTTCATCGTCAGATAAGAATGCTACAGGCAGTGTTGCCATATGCATATTTCTGCCGAAGTCAATAGCATCGTCGGGCGAGTTTATGCTTACCGTAAGTACATCGTAGCTTTCGTTGCACATCTGCGCAATGTCGTCTTCCATATAAGGACCGCACTCGACTGCGGGTGAAAACTCCGTTGTTTCGGGATCTAAGAAGAACATCTGATTTTCAGTTGCAAGCGCAAGAGAAGTGTCCTGTTTTTCGACAGGCTTTATTTCTGAGTTGTCGATATTTGCAAGCATTTCACGCAGAGCGGCAATATGTTCTTTTCCTGTGCCGCAGCAACCGCCGACTATCCCTGCACCGTTGATCACTGATTTTTTTACCGCAAACGCAAATTCATCGGGTGATATGCTTTGTTTTTCTCCGTTGGCTTCAAACACGGCGCTGGGTTTTACGATAAGCGGTATCTTTGCATACGGAGCGATCTCTTCTATTATATCGGGACATAAATCGGCTGATGTACAGTTAAGACCGAATGCAGATATACCCATTTCTTGCAGGACAAGCATAGCGCACAGTACATTTGTGCCTATTGCTGTGTCGCCGTCCTCGTCTACCTTCATTGTTGCTATTATCGGCTTGTTCTCTTTCTTGCAGGCAAGTACCGCCGCACGCATATTCCACAGTGCGGGTACAGTTTCTATAACAAACATATCGCAATATGGCGAGAGCGCCTTTACCTGTTGCCTGTATACCGACATTATCTCGGTGAAGGTGTAATCGCCGTAAGGCTCTATATAAAGACCCGTAGACGAAAGACAGCCCGCTATGAGCGCCTTGCCGTGAAAGTTGTCGTAAGTTATCTTTGCGGCGGTAGCATTGAGTTCTTCTGTCTTATCCTCTGCACCGAAAGCCTTTAAGTTCTCACAGTTTGCACCGTGTGTCGCGGTGTAGAGCACCTGCGAACCTGCATCAAGAAAGCTCTGCTGGAGCTGAACAAGTGCATCCGGGTGCTCACAGACAAATTGAGCCGTTGACATACTGTGGTCATAGCCGTATTTTTCTAGCCCTGTGCCGGTACCGCCGTCAAGCAGTATCGGCA
The DNA here is from genome assembly GCA_003512525.1 of Oscillospiraceae bacterium. GTDB lineage: Bacteria > Bacillota > Clostridia > Oscillospirales > Ruminococcaceae > Ruminiclostridium_E. The sequence goes on from DOQG01000027.1 coordinate 34,327, forward strand.
ATCGTATAGGTATATCCTGACTGACGGGATTGCTGTCCATATTTTTTCCTTTCTCGAATTACATTTTTTCGGGCGCATCGACCTTAAGCAGATCGAGCAGATTTTTGAATACTGTCTTTGTGGCAACGCAGAGCGAAAGCCTTGACTGGAGGATATTCTCTTCCTCACCCTTTATCTTGCAGTTGTCATAGAACTTGTGGAAAAGCTGTGCAAGGTCGCACAGATATTTGGTTATCTTTGAGGGGTTATAGTCCTTTGCGGCTTCGTTTATGCAATTGGGAAGAGCGGCAATATGACGTATAAGAGCAAGCTCTGCGGGGTGACTGAAGTTAAGCTCTGTCAGAGGGATATTCTTGTAGCCTGTACCATCTTCCTCCATACGGCGCAGAATACTGCATATTCTTGCATGAGCGTACTGAACATAGAATACAGGGTTGTTAGAGCTTTCTTCAATAGCAAGCTCAAGGTCAAATTCAAGATGAGTGTTGGGATCTCTCAGGTTGAAGAAGAACCTCGCCGCATCTATCGGAACTTCGTCAAGAAGGGTCGAAAGCGTTATTGCCTTGCCTGAACGCTTTGAAAGCTTTACTGTTTCGCCGTTTCTGACTAACATTACCATCTGCATTATAACAATATCGAGTTTGTTTGCGTCAACGCCGAGTGCAGTCAGGGCGGCTTTCATTCTTGCTATATATCCGTGGTGATCTGCACCGAGAATATCTATCGCCTTATCAAAGCCTCTTGTGACGAGCTTATTATAATGGTATGCGATATCGGGTACAAAGTAGGTGGGTATACCGTTTGCACGGACAAGAACCCTGTCCTGATCATCGCCGAAATCCGATGCCTTGAACCAGATAGCGCCGTCCTTTTCGTAGGTCTGTCCCTTTTCGGTCAGCATATCAACTATCTGCTTTACTGCGCCGCTCTTGTGAAGCGAGCTTTCCCTGAACCATGTGTCGTATACGATACGGTACTTCTTAAGGTCTTTTTCAAGTCCGTCTATGTTGAGGGGCAGAGCGTATTCTACCAGCGCAGACTTGCGGCTTTCTTCATCTGCCGATACAAACTTGTCGCCGTTTATCTTATAGAAATTATAGGCGTGTTCGATTATGTCAACGCCCTTGTATACGTCCTCGGGCATAGGGAAGTTTTCTTCATCTTCAAATATCTTGCGGCATACGTCATCATCACCGAACGATGCTATAACGTCAGCCTTATTGCCGTCTGCTATCTGCATATATCTTATAGACAGTGACTTGCCGAACTTTTCAATCTGATTGCCCGCGTCATTTACATAGAACTCACGCTCTACATCATAGCCTGCAAACTGCAACACCGAAGATAAGCTGTCACCGAGCGCACCGCCTCTTGCGTTGCCTATGTGCATAGGTCCTGTGGGGTTAGCCGATACAAATTCGACAAGCACTCTCTTACCCTTGCCAAGCTCTGTCTTTCCGTAGTCGCTTCCGCTTGAAATGACCTCGCCGACAGTTTCGTTGAACCATATGGGGCTTATAAAGAAGTTTAAAAATCCCGGTCCCGCAACCTCGATCTTTTCAAATACAGTGCCGTCAAGTATTGCGGCATCGGCTATCATCTGACCTATCGCTCTGGGGTTATTCTTAAGCGCTTTGGCGCTTGCCATTGCGGCATTGCATGAGAAGTCGCCGTGTGATACATCGGCGGGACGTTCTACATTGAATGCGGGCAGGGGAACTGCTTCTATCTTGCCCTCCGCAACCAGTCTGCCCAGTGCGTTCATTACCGTTTCCTTTACCTGCTGTTTAGCAAGCTCTATCATATTTTTCATCAGTTACACTCCTTGACGTTTATAAACATTTCATTTTCCGACATATAGCTTGAATTTATGTCGAGCGTGTATTTGAGGTAGATATCCCCGCCTGTTTCTTCAAGCTCATTTCTTATTTCGTCCGTGCATACGCCTATCATAAAGTCACCGAACTCCGTGCCGTAATGGCAGTGGTGCTTCTTGCCTTTTTCTATGAACAAAGAGCTGATAGCATTACCGCTTCTTGTCATAGTTATCATATCATCGGTCACTTCAAGCGTTACCGAGCTTCCCGCAAAACCGGTAGCTTCGCTTTCATCGTAATAAAGACGAAAACCGTTCTCGGTACGCTCCATAGCGCCGAATGTGAACAACTCGGTAGAATCCTTATCCTGATCTACCGTTTGTGTGCTTTTTATCGTAATACATACGTTCTTTTTCATTTATTATCCGTTGTTCCTTTCAAAGCCTCAATCGAGGTCAACTACAGCACCTATGAGCAATCTGAGCATTTCTTCATAGCTGTATGCGCTTTCTGTTACCAGTCTTGTAAATATACTTTCCTTGTCAAGACCGGGTATTCCTCTTACGCGTCTTACATAGACCTCTCCGTCAACGCCGAGTACCATGTCAACTCTTGCGAAGCACTTGCAGGAAAGCGCATCATATGCGGCTCTTGCGGTCTGCTTTATCTTGTTTTGGGTAAGACCGTCAAGTTTAGCGGGAACTATCAGCTCGGAAGTTGATGCGATATACTCGGAAAGCTTATCGATATTGTCATCAGTTCTTACAAGCTCGCCTATGGCTACACGTTCGTCATGGTGCTTTGCGCCGAGTACCGCGCAGGTAAGCTCTCTTCCCTTAACGGCGCTCTCGGCTATGATATAAGGGTGGTGAGAAAAGCTTGTTTTTACAGCCTCCTCAAGCTCCTTTTCGTTTTCCGCTCTGCAAGCGCCGACTGATGTTGAACAGCTTGTCGGTGCAGTATATATCGGGAAGCTCAGTCTATCGGTTATCTTGCTTATAGCCTTCGCCATATCGTTCATTTCACTGCGGTGAAGCGTGACGTTTTCAATTACCTTTATGCCGCTGTCGGACAGCACCAGATCCATAATACGTCTGTCGTTGCACAGTGCCGCCGCCGCAAAATCGTTGCCGATAATAGGCAGTCCCGCAAGCTTGCACAGTCCCTGTACTCTGCCGTCCTCTCCGTACTTTCCGTGAAGCACGGGGAATACAGCGTCAATGCGGTGTATGGTGCTCTCACCGTCGGAGATTATCTTTATTACGCCTTTGTTTGTCATATCCGGGCTTATTATGCATGAACAGCAATCGCTGTCCTGCTCCCAGCTGCCGTCCTTTATATTCTCATAGCTTCCCGGGTAAAACAGCCATCTGCCGGCTCTCGTAATGCCAATTGCGAGCGGCTCTATCTCCTTTGGCATGGCGCTCAACACGCTGTATGCGGTGTGGAGCGAGGCGGCATGGTCAGCGGAAGCACCGCCGAACAGTACGGCTATTCTTTTTTTCGCCATAGGTTTTCCTCTTCTTTCGTTCTTTGACTTTTATACAATAATAAAATAAGTATATCACATTCGGCGGTCAAGTTCAAGTATCAGCGGGTAAATTATATGAATAGTATCAGGGGCGTTTGTCGTCTTTGTATTCTTTCGGGGTGACACCGACAGCTTTGCTGAAAGCACGGCAGAAATGGCTCTGTGACGAGAACCCGAGCAGTGATGCGATATCGGCGATACTGTGATCTCCGTCCCGCAGCATTCCTTTGGCGGCGTTGATGCGTACGGCGCTGATGTACTCGTGTATTCCCATGCCGATCTCCGCCTTGAACAGGCGGTGCAGGTGGGAGCGGTCGTAGCCGATGGTTTCGGCGATAGACTTTGCTGTAAGGTTCTTTCCGGTGTTCTCGGAGATCATCTTGATAGCCTTGCGGACGGGCACGGAGAGCCGTTTCGTGCGCCTTAGCCTGCGCATTCTTCCGGCGTAATCCATCATCATATCATCATTCAGCTCCATGACCTGTTTTACAGTCGTACACTTGTCGGCTCGTTGAATGTACAGGTCGCTCAGAGTGTAGGCGGTTTCCTCGGACATACCTGCGGCAAGGCAGGCGCGGGCAACAAGCGCGGCGCATACCACCAGGTGGTATATCTGGTTGCGGAGCGGATCGTCGGATAGCTGTCCTTTTCCGCTGTCGGGATCTGCATCGTATCTGAGCTTATTTTCGAGTATCTTTTCGACCTCGCCCAAGGCTACAAGCGCAAAGACGGTGTTTTCATTTTCGACAGGCTCATGAAAAAAGTCCTGTGCCTGCTGTACATAAAGGAGCTTATCGGGCTCTGTATTTTCGTCTGTACCGGTGGTTGATACCATGGTACATTTTGCGGCGTTTTCGGGTGTATCCGACCTGATTTTCTGCTCATTGGCAGATACTGTATGTTTATCTGTCATATTTCACCTTTCTTGTATGTTTTTTAAACGTTGAAAATATTATACAACATTTATGCAAAAATAGCAACATTTTTAATATAACTGAAATTTGGTTTGTGCTAAGATAAAGTTGTAATCAAAAATGTAAGATGGGTGAATAGCACCCTGACGGAAAAGGAGCTAATATGAAAGCAAGGGCACTCAAGGCGATAATAGCGGCGGTACTGGCTGTATCGATGCTGGCAGGCTGTGCAGGCAATACATCATCGGGCGGCTCATCGCCGATATCGTCAGATACGGTATCATCTGACGTGACAACATCAGGCACGACATCATCTGAGGCGGGATCGTCCGATACGGTATCATCATCGGAAATCTCAGCCGATGAAAGCACATCTCAGGACGTTTCTGCGGAGGACAGCAGCGAAAGCAGTACTGACAGTTCTGCGCAGAGTAGTGAGCAGAGCACAACGCAGTCGGGTGAAGAGGAGAGCAGTAACGACACCTCAGAGCCTGCCGGGGAGAGTGAGCCCGGAGTGATGCGCGACATTACTTCTCAGCAGCTTGTCGATGATATGACATTCGGCTGGAACCTCGGCAACACGCTTGACGTTTGCCAGGCTGACCGTGACGGTGACGGCAAGGTAAACGAGCACGTTGAAGAGGGCGAAAAGGTTGACGAAACGCTGTGGGGCAACCCTAAGGCTACATATGAACTGTTCGCTCAACTTAAAAGCGATGGAATAAATGCGGTGAGAATACCTGTGACGTGGCGCGACCATATGGACACTGACGGCAACATCGACAAGGAGTGGATGGACAGGGTGCAGCAGGTTGTCGACTATGCGTACTCGCAGGAAATGTATGTTATAATCAACGTTCATCATGACGGCGGCGGTGATCCGAAGTTCGGCGCGTGGATAATCGAGGAGTCGCAGAAGGACTATGACGCATTCCTGAAAAAGTATAAAAATGTGTGGGAACAGATCGCCGAGAGATTCAAGAATTACTCCGACTATCTGATATTCGAGTCGATGAACGAGGTCGGATTTGACAACCTTTACAACAAGAACAAGGCGGACGCATACGACCTGTTAAACAAGATCAACCGGGACTTTGTCGACATAATCCGTGCGACAGGCGGAAACAACGCAAAGCGTCATCTGCTTATAGCGGGATATTACACCGACATAGAGCGCACCTGCGATTCTCTCTTCAAGATGCCCGAAGACCCCGAAAACAGATGTATTGTTTCGGTGCACTACTACACACCGTGGGACTTCTGCACCTGTGACATCAAGCACACATGGGGCACAAAGAATGAAGTAAGGCAGATGGAAACGCTTATCGGCAAGATGAAGACGAACTTTGTCGACAAGGGAATACCTGTAATAATCGGCGAATATGCGGCAAGCGGAAGCGACCTTTCTTCCTGCATATTCTTTATCGAAAAGCTGAACAAGCTGTGCAGTGATTACGGCATTGCGACATTCATCTGGGACAACGGCGGACAGATAAACAGAAATACCTATCAGTGGAGAACACCGCAGTATCTTGAGGTACTTAAGCGCGCGACAAGCGGAGAGGACTACGAGGTAGTGAAGAGCTGAGAGGCGGCGGATCGCAACAGATGTACATGACGGAAAGTTAATATTTATGACCCTGCTGTTTCGGGAACGGAACAGCAGGGTTTTTGTGTGTAATGAATGATGAATAATTTTGGTTGCGCCTACCTGCGGTCGTTTGTGGTCGCTGCGTCCTTGCATTGACAGCCATTTGTGCCGTTGCATCGTGCAACGGCTTTGTGTGGCTGTCTTTATTCGTCCTTGCATTGACAGCCATTTGTGCCGTTGCATCGTGCAACGGCTTTGTGCGGCTGTCTTTATGCGTCCTTGCATAGAGACTTTGTGCGACCGCTGTGAAGCACCCTTGCTTCAGGTGCGGATTTAAAATGGGGATAGCGCGGGGCGAGGGATAGTGCGGGGTTGGCGGTGTTTGCGGGAATGGAGATAATCGGGGCGGCGATCCCTCAGTCTTGACGGCAGATAAATTTTGTGTGATTTGGGCGTTGCGTGTGTCGCGAATAATAGTAGTATTTGAAACAAGCGAGCCTTGCCGCAAGCCAGCTCTCTTGTGTAAAGGGAGCTGTCACAGTGCGGTACAACATTTTAGGTATTGCTGTGAGTATCAGGTTAAAGATGTGCAGAACAGTACCGAGTTTTCCGTCACTGTGACTGAGGGATTGTTAGCGGAGGTGATGGCAAAAGCGGAAAGGTTCGGTGCAGGCGATCCCTCAATAGTTGGCTGAGCAAGACTTAAGCAACAGAAGCTCACCTTTTGCAAGGGACGGGCAAGGATGCCCGATATTGAACACCCAGAGTTTTGCAGGACGCAAAACAAACAGAGCGTTCATAAGCCGAGTGTGTGGTAGTGCGGGGCGAGGGGCAGTGCGGGGTTAGCGGTGTTTGTGGAAGTTGAGAAAATCGGGGCGGCGGGAGGTAGGTGTTTTGCACAATACAGCAGGCGGTAATTTGTACAAAACGGAGAAAATGAAAGAAATGTCGGAAAATGATGTAAGGTTTTTGGGGTTCATACGTTTATATTATAGAAGGGAAAATCACAGACGATTTTGTTTTCTATGAATTTAATGCTTTATGCAGAAAGGAAAAAGTATGAAGAAAAGAGGTGTACTGTCGGCAGTGATAGCGTTTGCACTGACTGTAAACGGTGCGGTAAGCGCTTATGCTCAGACAGAACAGGTAAACACGGCTAAGGTCGGAGCTTTTGCAGATTCCGCCAATGCGGAAATGAAAGAAATCGCGGCGGATAACGAACCGGCTGAAGAGCAGATAGTAAAGACTGCTGTCAGCGAAGAAAATCTGCCGGACAGTCTTGACGCAGAAAAGGTGATCGCCGACGGATATGTGGCGAGGCTAAACAGCGAGGAACAGTCGCTTAGTGAGATCGTCCTTGAAAAGGAGGACGGAACAAGGTCACTGTATCTGTTCGGCGAGAACGTCAAGTATGTTGACGAGAACGGCGAGGTCGCTGACAAGTCGAATGATGCGGTAAGACGCGGAAGAGCATATGTTAACGAAGGAAATGATGTTGAGGTCATTCTACCCGCAACTCTGACGACGGGCATAGCGGTAACCGACGATGAGCTGAATATAACGATGAAACCGCTTACTGACAAAATCGGAAGGTCGCTATCACCCGCAAAAAAGACGGCGGACGATACAGTAGTATACAGTGATGTATTTGACAGCAGCACCGATATCGAATATACTTATACATACGGCGGAGTAAAAGAGAATATCATATTAGAAAGCTATAACGGTAAAAATTCGTTTGACTATGAAATAACGACCGGCGGTCTTACATTGCATGAGGACAAGGGTACTTTACTGCTTGCCGATGAAAGCGGTGATGTAAAGGCTACACTCGGTGAGGTCATAGTATTCTCGGCTGACAACAAGCATAACACGATCGGAAAGTATAAGGTAGAGGAGCTTGAGAAAAACAACAGATATAAGGTAACACTGACTGTTGACAAGGAATATCTTACCGACCCGGATACAAAATATCCTGTCAAGATCGACCCATATATAAAATCTAATAAAGATAATCTCAGCATACAGGATCTTCAAGTTTTCAAAGGTAAGGACGGTAAGGGAACAAGCGAAACATCGCTCGGAACTTCCGGAGTTTCAAGAGTAGGTTGGACTGACTGGGGTGCGTGCAGGACTTTGCTTAAACTGAACGGATTTAGTTTCAGTTCAAAAGGTATAGTAGATGCATCGCAAATTCAAAGCGCATATGTTGAGATACGTGATCTGATGTGTCAAAGCACGAAAACGCAAATCGTATGTGCAATGTTTAAAGGCAATAACTGGACTGAAAAAGATGTAAAAACATGGAATGCGTTAAACGCAGGAAGTGCGGCAGGTCCTATAAAGATTTATCAGAAGGACAAATCAAAACCTGCGGTATATCAGCATACCGTAAAGGGCGGTAACGGGCAGAGTGTACGCGACGGTTACAGTAAACAATGGTATGCGTGGGATATAACAACTATAGCTAAAAACTGGTTTAAAAACAGTTCTTCTATGGCAAAAGGTCTGGTTTTCAAAACTGCAAGTGAAACATATGAAATAAGCTCAAAGTATGCAAAGAATATGAAAACTTTCAGTTCTATGCAGGGCAATGCTGATTATAAGCCGTATGTTGTGATTGAATATAACTCTAAAGTTGCAGTAAAAACCATCACACTGTCTTCAAAATCGTTTCCTTTAAATGTAAATAACAGCAGAGTGCTTACTGCAACGTTTCAGCCGAGTAATGCTACAGACAAGTCGGTTAAATGGTCGTCAAGCGATACGGCTGTTGCCGTTGTTGACAGTAAAGGCAAAGTAACAGGAAAACGAGCAGGTAAAGCTGTTATTACCGCTAAATCTAATGACGGTAAGTGCAAAGCCACTTGCAGTGTTACAGTGAAGAGAGTGCTTACTTCTCCCGATACGTTAATTACAGATCCATCAACAAAGAAAAAGCTTCTGCTGTTGCAAACACTCAAAGATGCAAATGATCTAGCGTATATTCACGGGAAAATCAAATATGCAACTAAAGTAAAAATAAGCGAAGATATCGATGAAAAAATGAATATTGCAAGAGCAGACTATATTGTGGTCGGAAATAATCCGACATCCGAGTATGCGTATACTGTGTTGGGAGGAAACAGAAATGCAAAAGTGCCATCATCTTTTTCGAGAAAATTAAGGTTGAATTCATCAGGATTTGATGTTATAGTTGTACAGAGAGCGTTAGAGGTACTGGGATATTATGAACATCTTGAGGGAAATAAATACGGAACATTTGACGAAAACACACTGGAGGCGGCAAACTCTTTTTCATATCTTTTATCAAGAGAAAACAATGAAATGGTTTTTGACAACGTTTCGTTCAATGTGCTTTTTCATGCGGCTAATTTAAGTGAAAGAACTTATGAAAGCATGTCAGAACTTAATAAAAGCAGAATCACTCATGATGAGGTGGTGATGTGGACTGCCGCTAAGGTCGGAGGCACAACAGACAGAAACAGTAACAAAATAGTACAAGGCGGTGTCAGTTATAAAGATAAAGAGAAGAAAATCAGATATGACGGATATGCCGATATATTAAAAGATATACCAAACACAGGGACTTTTTTATGGGAGGTTAAACCGGATAAAAACAGATATGTTATAGGTCAAGCAATTGGAATAAAGCAGATTCAGCGATATTTAAATGCCGGAAATAATCCTAATATTCAACAAAATTTTACCAAGCCATTGATGGTTGGATATTATATTGAACCATACGCTTTTATGTCTTTTGATGGGTATTATATTGATGTAAGATCTCCAGCCCAAAAAGGTGATGGTAGAGGACTTATATTATATGAAAAAAGTAAATCAAAAGGTAAACATAAATACAATATTGAAACTTCGCCTATAGAAGTTAAAGCTAAAGACTATGAATACAAAATGTCATATAATTACAGCTATAGCAATGATGCGTTGGGTTCAGTTGTTGTGTTAGGCGTTGTAATTGTTGCGGGAGTTGTATGTGTGGCATTAGCGCCTGCAACGGGCGGAGCTTCTTTGATAGTGCCGTTAGCAGGTTGTGTGTAAAGAAAGGAAAAATGCATGAAAATTGAGTTTTATTCAGCAACAATAAACTTAATAATCGGACAGGGTTTTAAAGATGCGGCAACGGAACAGCTGCCCGATAAGATATCCCCAGTATGCAGTAAAAAGGTAAAGCTGCTGCAGTTTTATACTGAATTTTTCGGAGATGACGGAAACTATCTTTTTGAAAAAGACGGAGTGTATTATTATCCGCTTACAGTGGTTTATTACGGTGACAGTTGGGAAACAAAGTGGATATCATGGACTGTTGATATGGAAGTTAATAAATTAAAGCCTTATTATCCATTCAGATTTTCAAACATAGATTTGTGTTTTGTTCCGTTTTCATTATATTACAAAGATGAATTAGAATTTCACGTTTGCAGTGATGAAGATGTCGATGAAAAATTTAAAGAAATGATTAATGGGAAAAATCTATATTATAATCTTAGAGGGCATTATTATATGATTGTTCTTACAGCATGTGATAAACGCCTTCTGAATAAAATAAATCAGATTTTTATGGATGCACTTGCTTTGCAGATTGAAACCCGGCTTGACGAGCTTGTCGGGGGCAAAATACCGAGAAAGGATTTCTTTTTTGAAATTGATGTCAGGATATTAGAAAAAGCTTGTGTATTATACAATGATAAAAGATACTTGGATTTGTGTTATATTTATAACGGAAATTCAATCTCGTTAAGCATAAGCTGGGATAGCAAATATGATATTTCAGATGATATTGACAGAGATGAAGTAAAGTTTGAACTGTGCGAGTGGCATCCGACACAGATAGTTTCGGATTTTGACGGTATACGGGAATTTGTTTACGAATATTGTCCTAAGCTGAGACCTGCGGAATAATCTGAAAAACAAGGCACTGCCGCGGTGTAATAGCCGCGGTGGGTGCTTTAATAGGTAAATTCAGAAATTTTATTTCAAATGTTGTGTTAGGCGTTGTTATTGTAGCAGGAGTTGTTTGTGTTGCATTAGCGCCGGCAACGGGCGGAGCTTCTTTGATAGTTCCGTTAGCAGGTTGTGTGTAAAGAAAGGGAAAATGCATGAAAATTGAGTTTTATTCTACAACGTTAAACGGTATAGTTGGACAAGGCTTCAAAGATGTTGTAATGGAACAGTTGCCGGATAAAATATCCGCAGTATGCAGTAAAAAGGTAAAGCTATTGCAGTTTTATACTGAGTTTTTCGGAGATGACGGGAACTATCTTTTTGAGAAAGACGGAGTATATTATTATCCGCTTACTGTTGTGTATTACGGTGACAGTTGGGAAACAAGGTGGATATCGTGGACTGTAAATACAGAGGTTAATAACTTAAAGCCTTATTATCCGTTTAGATTTACAAATTTAGACTTATACTTTGTTCCGTTCTCATTATACTACATAGACGGTTTGGAGTTTAACGTTTGCGATGATGAGAACATAGACGAAAAATTCAAAGCAATGATAAAAGGAAAAAACCTGTATTATAATCTGAGAGGACATTATTATATGATTGTTCTTACAGCCTGTGATAAATGCCTTCTGAATAAAATAAATCAGATTTTTATGGACGCACTTGCTTTGCAGATTGAAACCCGGCTTGACGAGCTTGTCGGGGGCAAAATACCGAGAAAGGATTTCTTTTTTGAAATTGATGCTGAAAATGTTGACAAATTATTAAGTGTATACAATGGAAAGAAATATTTAGAAGTATCATTTATATATAATGGCAATGTGATTCCATTGAGCATTAGTTGGGAAGGCGCATACAATGTAACAGATGATATTGACAGAGATGAAGTAAAGTTTGAACTGTGCGAGTGGCATCCGACACAGATAGTTTCGGATTTTGACGGTATACGGGAATTTGTTTACGAATATTGTCCTAAGCTGAGACCTGCGGAATAATCTGAAAAACAAGGCACTGCCGCGGTGTAATAGCCGCGGTGGGTGCTTTAATATCTAAATTTAGAAATTATATTTCAAATGAACTTCAGCGCGCCGCGTTAATTTGCACACAAAGAATATGATGAAAAACAAGAATTCAAAAAGTGTTCTTTTAGGCTCAAGCTATGCGGAAAATCCATACTATATTGTTGCAGAAAAAAACAAAATGACATATTTTTATAGTAGTAAATATGATGAGTTTGTGGCTAAATATGGAAGAAATAAAATGTGGGAGGCGAATCAAACTTTTTTGAAAAATCAGTTAGATCAAAATAAGAAAATATATTTTAATATTAATCCAAACAATGCAAATCCAAATTCTGCATTTTTCAAGGAATTTATGTATATAAAAAATTATTATAAAATAAGTCCAAATCAACAGTTGGATGCAAATTATATTACATCCCTCGGTGCTTGGTATTGGTCAGGAAGAGTTAAGTAAATGTCAATTAAAGATTTTCTTGTAAAAGTATTATGCGAAAGTTCAGATGATAAACCAAAGAGAGGTTCTTTGCCGAGAAGATATATACAGGAAGATGTTTTCAAGTCGGATTATGCACTGATATGTCCTTTCAGAACAATCCCTGACGAACCGGGACTTTATATGAAGTTTTTGTATTATCTGAGCGAAGGTCTTGAAAAATACGGAGCTAAAGCTTCTGATGTTGAATATCATGCGCAGAAAACAGGTGCATATATTCTTATGGACTGTGAACCTTTACCTGAAAACAATACGCTTACTCTCAGTGGAGCATATTCAACGATAATGAACAGCGATCGCAATGACGAAACTTTTAAAAGAATAGCCGAAGGCGTTGATTATGCTACGATGAAAACTCTCGGCGAAAAATATGAGCTGACCGATGTTGCAATTCGTAACGGATTCTATTCGAGAATTTGGGAAGTGTATCGTAATGATCTTGAGTGGGAGAACAGAGAAGATATAAAGAGGCTCTGTGAAGAGCAGAAATGCTGTCCTTTTGTAACTGCTGAATACAAAGATAGTGTCGAGCCTTGTCTTGTGATGATATATAGCGATCCTATAAGATTGCAGACAGGTACGCCACAATATTTCAAAGAGAGCTTTCAGCAATATGTTGACAATAAAATGCCGCACGACAATGTGAAAGTAAGATTTGACACGTTGATATGGTCGGAAATACACGACAATAACAAGTTGCTGACATATGATCCTGCAAGTTGGTTCTTTTTCAACGGGTGCAAGTTTAAGGATTAAGAAGAGTTTTGTCCTGCAAATCAAAATAATCTATACATAGTTGAGCTCGATAGTTTTGCATTCTCTGATATGAATTTTGGAAAAAATAAATATTTGAACAATCAAAACCAATAACGGTACAGTGGCTGTTGCTTTGCGGCAAAATAGGAGGAAAATTTAACAGTTGATTTTTGTATTGATATTGACACAGCCGCAGTGTAAAAACTGCGGCAGGTGTCTGTTGGAATATCGGTGAGCAGGAGTTGTTTGTGTTGCATTAGCGCCGGCAACGGGCGGAGCTTCTTTGATAGTGCCGTTAGCAGGTTGTGTGTAAAGAAAGGAAAAATGCATGAAAATTGAGTTTTATTCTGTTATGTTAAATGATATGATAGGGCAGGGATTTAGAAATGCGGCGCTTGAACAATTGCCAGATAAAATTACCGAAAAATGCAGTAAAAAAGTAAAGTTGTTACAGTTCTACACTGTGTTTTACGGAAAAGACGGAAAATATCTTTTTGAAAAAGACGGAGTATATTATTATCCGCTTACTGTTGTGTATTACGGTGACAGTTGGGAAACAAGGTGGATATCGTGGACTGTTGATATGAATGCTAATGACCGTGAACCGGAATACGTTTGGATGGAAAATATAAATATTGCACTAATTCCGTTCGGAATAAACTATAATGGCGGAATTGAGTTTAACGTCTGTGAAGATAAAACAGTAGATGAAAAATTCAAAGAAGTAATCAAAGGAAAAAATCTGTATTATAATCTGAGAGGGCATTACTATACAGTGATTTTGGCTGATTGTAATAAGCAATTTATGAATCAGATTAGTCAGATCTTCATGGATGCACTTGCTTTGCAGATAGAAGTTCAGTTAGACAAGCTGATTGGTGCGAAAATACCGAGAAAAGATCTCTTTTTTGAAATTGATGCCAGCATATTAAAAAGAGCTTATGTATTGTACAATGATAAAAGATACTTGGATTTGTGTTACATTTATAACGGAAATTCAATCTCGTTAAGCATAAGTTGGGATAGCAAATATGATATTTCAGATGATATTGACAGAGATGAAGTAAAGTTTGAACTGTGCGAGTGGCATCCGACACAGATAGTTTCGGATTTTGACGGTATACGGGAATTTGTTTACGAATATTGTCCTAAGCTGAGACCTGCGGAATAATCTGAAAAACAAGGCACTGCCGTGGTGTAATAGCCGCGGTGGGGGTTTAATAAAGAATTTAAAGAAAATGTATGAGATTGGGTTTTGTTTGGTAAGATTATGTGGTATAATAACCTCAGACATAAAATCCGCCGAAGTGGATTTTGCCGTGCCTTGCACGGCTTGCGGCACACCGCCTGTCTGAGAACATTTTAACATAAAAACTTTTGTCAAAAGGCAAAAGACGGCATATCGCCGTGTCGGCTGACACCGACTTATTTTATGTTATAATACAAACAATGATCGTATCAAAAAAATAAAAGTTGCGGCGCTGTCACAACTTTTTAAGAAAGGTATTTTTATGAGCGAGTTGATGAAATACGCAGAGTCTGCTGACCTCTATTCCAAAATATCAAATCTCATAACAGCAAAAAAATATACTGTTTCACGTGCTGTCAATTCAGCCATTGTCTTTCTCTATTGGGAGATTGGCGAAACTGTTTGTATGGATATTTTGCAGAATCATAAAGCCGAATATGGGAAAGCTATTATAAACGAAGTTGCAAAACAGCTGTCTCAAAATTATGGAAAAGGATTTGACCGAACAGCAATTTTCAGAATGGTACAGTTCTATCAAGAGTTTCCTGATAAAGAAAAAGTTGCGACGCTGTCACAACAATTGACTTGGTCTCATTTTGTAGTTTTGCTTCCGATTGAAGATGAATTAAAAAGAGATTTTTACGCTGCCATGTGTAAATCAGAAAATTGGAGTGTTCGTGTACTGAGAGAACGTAAAAACTCTATGCTCTATGAACGCACAGCTATTTCCAAAAAGTCTGATGAAACGATTAAAAACGATATTGCACTTCTTATGGAAAAGGATAAGATGTCATTGGATCTATTTTACCGTGACCCTTATGTACTCGATTTTCTCGGACTGAAAGATACATACAGCGAAAAAGATTTGGAAAATGCAATTTTGTCTGAACTTGAACGATTTATACTTGAAATGGGCAGTGATTTTGCTTTTATGGCAAGACAGAAACACTTCGTTCTGGACGGAAAAGATTACTACATGGACTTGCTTTTCTATCATCGTTCGCTTAGACGACTTGTTCTTATTGAATTAAAGCTTGGTGCATTTGAACCTGAGCATAAGGGACAAGTTGAACTATATCTGCGTTGGCTGAAAAAGAATGAAATGTGCGAGGGAGAAGATGATCCGATTGCTTTGATTCTTTGTGCAGAAAAATCACAGGAAACAGTAGAACTTATGGAATTAGATAAGGGAAGCATCCACGTTGCACAATACCTGACAAAAATGCCGCCGAAAAAATTACTGGAAGAAAAATTGGCAATTGCTATTGAAAACGCTAAGGAACAGCTGGAACAAAGATAAAATCGAATATGACGGCAGTATAATACCTGTTTATGCCGAGAAGAGAACATATAAGGCAGATGATAACAGTATTACGACTGATTATATCGCGTTGATGCCGGCGGCGAAATAAATAATTGAATTTGGCACTGCCGCGGTGTAATAGCCGCGGCGGGTGCTTTAATAAAGGATTTAAAGAAAATGTATGAGATTGGGTCTTGTTTGGTAAGATTATGTGGTATAATAACCTCAGACATAAAATCCGTCGGAAGTGGATTTTGCTTGTTGACAAAAGATGAAATACTATCCTGCAAGTTGCTACTTTTTCAACGGTTGCAGATTCAAGGATTAAAATTTTATCGCACTATGGACAAACAGGGGTGCTCAGTTGTAATATAAGTAAAGGGGCAGAAAGGAGTATACATATGAAAAAAATCTTAGAAATATCGGTGTTTGCGGCGGTGGTTATTTGCCTGTCGGCGTTTTTGCTTATCGGGTGTCAGAATAATAAAAATCTTGTTGCAACGGTCAACGGTACTGATATCACCGAGGAACAGCTACAGGAGCAATTAAATACAAATGCGGTTTTCAAAGAGGTTATAAGCAGTCATATTGACGATATAGCTACACCTGACTATAAGGAGATCACGCTCAAAAGGCTTGACGAGCAGTGCCCTGCTGACAGGGACAAGGCTATAAAAAAACTGGTTGAAACGGCTTATTTCCTCGGTATGGATAACAGCATATCAAAAGATGAAGCCGAGAAACAGATAAAGCAGCAGCTTGACGATCTTGATGCATATTCAGGTCAATATGACAATGTAAAAGTCAACCGTGAGATAATGAACGAATGCTTTGAAAAACTGTCGACCACGGAAGAGCAGTACATAAAAGACAGCGCCGATTCGTATATCGCAATGGTGAACAGGCAGAGAATGTACAACAAATTTATTGAAGATGAAAACCTTGTTGTCGATGAAAATAACAGCGATAAGGTCAGAAATGAATTTGAGCAATATCTTGACGAACAGCTGAAGAAAGCCGATATTGTGTATTACAACAGTTGATATAAGTAACGGAAAGTTTATGTAAAATCGGATATCACCTATATCATATCGCTTTAGGCAGAGGGAAAACTATGGACATAAAGACGCAGAACTATTTTAAAAACTGGAGTGATACGGCAAGTTGGTCGACGGACGGCTCACTGCAATACGATGAACGAAACAACGTGTTATATTTTGATAAGACAAAGGTTACGGAAAAGTTGTCCGATGTCAATGAAGACTATGATGTTGCGGCAGTGCGGACATTTGATATACCTGGCGGCAGTCACGGGTTTTATTTCTCGGTCACGCTCGGAAACAGCTCACCGCTTTTCGATAACAACGGCGGACGTATAGACATTGAATTTTATGACGCAAACGGTGTAAAGACAGTAGGAGATTATTCAACTTTGTACATATATAATGCAGAGAATTTCATCGAGGCATATTTGGGCGATGACAAGCCTGCACCTATCCCGGAAGATGCAAAAAGTATGGTTATAAAGGCATACGGGGTTTCCGATACAAAAACGATAGAATTCTATATGAAGGACTTTAAACTGTCGTTTTCGGACAGGGAGGATTGTATGGAAACGTTCGCTAATGTTTATCCGGCGTTTTTCAGCAGGAAGGTTGACGATTCTCCGATAAGAATAAGCTCGGGCTCGCAGATCATGACTGTAGTCAGCTTTGCGGCAATAATTGCGGGTGTTGCGATCGTGACGGTATTGCTTGCAAGAGCTGACAGAAAAAAGAATATAGCAAAGTGAGGTAACGGCTATGAAAAAATTTGCAGGGATAGCGGTTGTTATGGCAGCTGTGATGCTTACGGCGTGCCAGAATAACGTTGTAAATTCCGACATTACGGAAAGTACATCGGAGATAACTAAGACAAGCGATACAGAGCAAAGCGGCAATGACAGCAGGGAAGAAAGCAGTACCGAAAGCCTTACCGAAGAAGAGCAAAGGCGCAATGAGCTTTTCGAGAGAGCAAGTACAGTAAAACAAGATGACAGCGAAGGGACTATACTCGAAAAAATGGGCGACGGATACATAGTAACCGGTTCAGGCATATCTTGTTATTTATATTATATCTGTCCATGGGAATATTTTCAGGTTGGAAACGGAGCGGGAGATTTTTTGGGATATTATAATTTAAAATCCGAAGAGGTTGAACTCAATGGAAATATAAGTCGTTTTCCTAAGGAAATTTCAGATAAATTAAACCAATTGAATTCGGAGAGTACGCTTGAAAATGTTGAAGAGCTCTTTGGAAAACCTTCGGAAAATAATGATATGTTTAAGTTGGAACTTACAGCAGTAGAAAAAGGTATTGAATATTTTGGAGGAAACGAGGTTGCGTTATATTTCGGATACATCGACAAATTAAGAGTGTATATTGTAAACAGCATAATATATGTTAATCGTATCGGTGACCACGATTATATGGAAGAAGAATGATGACGAAAAATAAAAGCTCAATAAGCTGACCGAACAAAGCATGCTTGATGATGTTGAAAGGATCTTAGGCGAACCGGACGGAAAATATTTCACCGACGCGCTCAATCCGTCTACTGTGAACGCTTATGAATATGAATTCGGTGACGGTGATCGCAACGATGTTCTGTATTTTACTTATGACGGCAAGCTGAGGGCTTATAAGGAATATGGCAAAATACTTGTAAGTAGAAGATAAGGAAATATAAACCGAGGCAGAAAGGCGGAATATGCATGAAAAAGATGATATGTTTCATATGTATGTTTGCGTTGATTTTACTCTCAGGCTGTGAGGACAAAAAACTTTCGAGCGCCGTTTCATCACTTGATAACGAAAGCTCTCAAAGAAATGTAAGATATAATGCAGTCAATTCATGTTATCAAGCATATAATACAGCTAAAGAGCTGGTAGATGCGTCAAAAGTTGTAGTGTCCGGAAAGGTCACAGGGTTTACTTTCGTAGCGGTAGACAGAAATAGCTATGAGGTCGCAACCGATGAAACCGCGCAGGAAGACAAAGAAATATTTACTATTTACACGGTAGAAGTGATAACGCCTTATAAGTACATTAACGATAATGTCCCGGAAAAGTTAAACCTTTGGATAGAGGGCGGTTTTGAAGATATGTTCATAGAAGAACAGCTTGAAGCGTTGGGCGGTTCAGATACAATAACAATAGCGTTTAACAGACCTGAAATTGAAATAGGAAAAACTTATCTGTTTTCGTTACTGACTGAAAACGGAATTGACGCTTTCGTCAGGAATTCAGAACAGAGTGCAATTGATCTGAGTGACCCGCAAAATAAAGATCGACTCAATTTGTTTACCGCACAGGATATTATTGATTGCTTTGATTAAGTGGCTACAGAAATACCGCAGTGGTTGTATCGGAATTTGCAAACAGGCTCAGTCACCCTTTTCAAAGCGGGCACGGAGCTTTTCAAGGGCTTTTTTCTCTATTCTTGAAACATAACTACGGCTGATGTCGAGCTCGTCTGCCACCTCACGCTGAGTCATTATCCTGTCGGTGCTGTAGGACATACCCGACAAGCCGTAGCGCTTTGTAAGTATCTCCTTTTCGCGCTCGTCAAGCTCTTCGTCTATATATCTGTACATTCTGTCAAGCTCTATATTCAGTGCGGCTTCTTCGGCAACATCTGTACCGTCGCAGAAGATATCGGCGAGGGTGACTGCGTTTCCGTCCTTGTCGAAGTCCATGGGCTCGTTCATATATACTTCCGTCTGCAGGTGCTTTGTCTTGCGGAAATACATTCTTATCTGGTTATTTATGCACTTTCCCGCATAGGTCGAAAAGTTGATGTTCTTTTTATAATCAAAGGTTTCTGCGGCGCGGATAAGCCCGATTATTCCGATGGATATCAGGTCATCGGCTTCCTTGCTGTCGGGGTAGTGCTTTTTTACTATAAACGCAACAAGGCGGAGATTATGATCGATAAGCTTGTTGCGGGCGGCAAGGTCGCCATGAGCCGCCTTTTCAAGGCATTCCCGCTCTTCTTTAGCGGAAAGCTGACGGGGAAACGAGCCGTTGCTTCTGAAATGCAATGCAAAAAATATAAGACTTTGTAAAGCTGTTTGCAGTACCGTTATAAACATAATATCACACTCCGAAAAGTTAATGATACAGTTTATTCCGGACATTGTGCGGGTTATGCAGGTACATTATCACTTGACAGCAGAAATTTATCGGTGTATAATTAGCTATATAAAATTATAAGGTCAGGAGAGCGGAATATGAAGCAGAAAAATCGCGAAAAGCTCGGAATAGGTATGAAGATAGGTGCGGGGGTACTTGCGCTTATTATGATTATAGGTGTTGTGATACAGGGATTTATGTATCTGAACTGAGTTATTTATATATGGATAAAGTGAACCGCCGGCTGTAGGGTCGGCGGTTCAGCTTGTAGAAAAGTCTATTTTTATAAAAATAGTGCAAATTCTCTATCCCTAACCCCAAACCCCTTCCCCGTGGTGAAGGGCTGTGTATGCTTTGTTGGCTCTGCATCGTGCAGAGCATTTGTGCATACACGCATGGCATCCGTGCCGGGGCTATATTACTGGGGCTACCGCCCCTAGACCCTGTCGGGGGCTACGCCCCTGCGACCCCATTTTTATCAACGATACAGGTTTTTCGACAGACTGAACCGCCGGCTGTAAGGTCGGCGGTTGTGTTTATTCCTGACGTGTCCTGTCGGTCCTGTTGAAAATCAGTGATACCGCGAGAGCGAAGATCATAGCGGCGGTAACACCTGCCGAGCAGGCGGTAAATCCGCCCGTGAAGATTCCGAGTAAGCCGTCATCTTCCACAGCTTTTCTCATACCCTTTGCAAGCAGATTGCCAAAACCCGTAAGAGGTACGGACGCACCTGCACCCGCAAAGTCGACGAGCGGCTGATAAATGCCTGTCGCTCCGAGAATTACACCGGAAACAACGTATGCTACAAGTATTCTTGCGGGGGTTAGCTTTGTAAGATCGATAAGCAGCTGACCTATAGCACAAAGTGCACCGCCGACTAAAAATGCCCATAAATATTGCATAATTTTTCTCCTGTTATATTGTGTCAGTAATCTCTACTAAGTGAGATATGCCGGGTATGCTTTCGCCCTGTTGCACTTTTGTGGTCGACATAAGCGCACCGGTAGCGGCAAAGAGCACTCTGTGGAGCTTTCCGTCCGCTATCTGCGGCAGGATATGTCCGCACAGCACAGAGGCACTGCAGCCGCAACCCGAACCGCCTGCGTGTACGTCCTGCTTTTCGCGGTCGTACAGCATAAGTCCGCAGTCCTTGTGCTTGTCCTCTATTCCGATTCCGTCACGGCGGAAAAGCTCGTGCATAAGGTCAGATCCGACCTGTCCTAAGTCACCTGTGTAAATCATGTCATAATCGGCAGGAGAGGTATCGGTGGCTAAGAAGTGCCGTTTTATCGTGTCGTATGCCGCGCCTGCCATAGCCGCGCCCATATTGTTTGCGTCCTTGATGCCCATATCGGTTATCTTTCCTATGGTGATGCTTTTCACAAACGGCGGCTTTTCGGCGGCAGAGGTTATACAGCAGCCTGCGCCGGTGGCTGTCCACTGTGCTGTTGGCGGACGTACACCGCCGTAGTTTATGGGAAATCTGAACTGTCTTTCGGCAGAGCAGAAGTGGGAAGAGGTGACCGCCGCAAAAAATTCGCCCAGTCGCATATCGGCAAAAAGCGAAGCCATGGCGAGGCTTTCCGCCATTGTTGAGCAAGCACCGTAAAGCCCTATAAACGGTATATCGGTGTCGCGCAGTCCGTATGCCGAGCCTGTGCACTGGTTGAGCAGATCGCCTGCGAAAATGAATGAAATATCTTCTTTTATAAGCTTGCCTTTTCTGAGCGCTATATCGAACGCATATTGCTGAAAGGTGCTCTCTGCCTTTTCCCATGTGGTAAGTCCGAGCTCAGCCCCCTCGGCGGCATAGTCAAAGCAGTTGCCGAGCGGACCGTCGCTTTCCATTTTACCGACAGCGGCGGCGCAGGAATATACCGACACACCGCGGTCAAGCTCTATAGTACCGTCAGTTATAAATCTAGCCATATCAACCTCCGAAAAGACTTATTATGAAGAGGATCACGCCGTAGATGAAGGCTGCCGCAATGCCGTAGACTATCACAGGTCCCGCTATGATGAACATCTTTGCGCCCGTACCGAGAATGAGACCCTCGGTCTTAAATTCAAGTGCGGGAGAAACAACGGCATTCGCAAAGCCTGTTATAGGCACAAGAGTACCTGCACCTGCGTGCTTTGCTATTCGTTCGTACTGACCGAAGCCTGTGAGCAATGCGCTTATAAGCACAAGCGTAATTGATGTGTAAGCAGATGCAGTATCGATATCGTTTCCTATCATGATATATAAATCGGTGAAGAACTGACCTATACAGCAGATAAGTCCGCCGATCACAAACGCTTTCGGCACTGTTATATATAGCTTGCTCGGCGCAGAATAACGATCGGCAAGCTGTGCGTATTCTTTTTTGGAAATGTTCAAAATATCACCGTCCTTGATGATATTTTTGCTTTTGCGGCGAAAAATATCCGTGTTAAAATCTGCTTCCCGACAAAGTAAAAAACGGTTATTATGCAATTTTTATATTGATTTATTGCAGATGTTGTGATATACTTTAGTAGAAAAGACAGGAAAAGCGCGGTTTTGCAGAATTATTTTCCTGTCGGATTTTTAAGCAAGAAAGGGATAACAAAAAAATGAAATACGCAGTATTACTTTGCGATGGTATGGCTGATCTTCCCCGTGAGGATATAGGCGGCACACCTATGAGTGTTGCTCATAAGCCTAATATGGACAAGCTCGCAAAGGTATCAAGAGTAGGTCTTGTAAAGACGGTCGAGGATAATTTAAAGCCCGGCAGTGACGTTGCAAATCTTTCCGTTCTCGGTTATGATCCTGCAATATATTATTCGGGCAGAAGTCCGTTAGAGGCGGGCAGTATAGGCATTGATATGAAGCCTACGGACGTTTCTTTCAGAACAAACCTTGTAACACTGTCAGATGAGCCTGTGTATGAGGACAAGACTATACTTGACTACTGCGCAGATGATATATCAACAGAAGAAGCCGCAGAGCTTATTAAGTTCATTGATGAAAAGCTCGGCACGGACAAATTCAGATTCTACAGCGGTGTAAGCTACCGTCATTGCCTGATATGGGATCACGGTACGACCGATATTGGCACGCTGACTCCTCCTCACGATATAACAGGCAAACCGATAAAGACACACCTCGGTGTAAACGAAAACGGTAAGCCGCTTATTGAGATGATGAAGAAGAGCTATGATCTGCTGAAGGATCATCCCGTAAACTTAAAGAGAATCGAAAGAGGTCTGCGCCCTGCAAACAGCATATGGTTCTGGGGCGAGGGTGTGCGCAAGGAGCTTACTCCTTTCGCTGAAAAGTACGGCAAGAGCGCCGCTATGATCTCTGCAGTCGACCTGCTCAGAGGTATCGGTAAGTTCACAGGTATGGACGTTATCAAGGTCGACGGCGCAACAGGCTACATCGACACAAACTTTGACGGTAAGGCTCAGGCGGCTGTTGACGCTCTTAAGGGCGGCAAGGACTTTGTTTATATTCATGTTGAAGCTCCCGATGAATGCGGTCATCGTAATGAGGTTGACAATAAGGTAAAGGCAATAAGCCTTATTGATGAGAAGATACTCGGCAAGCTGCTTGAAGAGTTCAAGAATGAGGATATCAAGATCCTTATCTGCCCTGACCACCCCACACCTCTGGAGCTGAGAACACATACAAACGCTCCTGTGCCGTTTATGATCTATGACAGCAGAAAGAAGCTGGACGGTGTTGATTGCTTCTGTGAGGAAAGTGCGGCTAAGACAGGCGATTATATTGCTGAGGGTCATACACTTATGAGCAGTTTTTTGGCTGACTGATAATACTATAAGAATATTTTACCGCCCTGTGTTTTTCACGGGGCGGTTTTTTATATTCCGGCAAGTGCTGGACTTTTGTCCGTTTTTATGGTACAATATACTTGAGGAAATAGTACCAAATCGAAAGGAGATGCACAAATGGCAAGAAATATAGTAAAGGCAAAGCTGGATATAATATTCAAGAAGTTGTTTACGGACGAGGGAAATCTGCATATATTGCAGGCGTTTCTCTCGGACATACTCGAAATACCGTATGAGTCGATAAACAACATAATCGTACTGAACTCCGAGATAATGCCGGAGAAC
>DOQG01000040.1 GCA_003512525.1 Oscillospiraceae bacterium
CCCGATATTGAACGCCCAGAGTTTAAGCATGGATGCTTATAAGTGGTCGAACCCAGTCGGTGTAGGACGCACCGACCACAAACGACCACGATTGCAATGGATGCAAAACCAACAGAGCGTTCATAAGCCGAGAATGTGGTAGTGCGGGGCGGGGGTGGCATAAGCTATGACATTGTCCGGAGCGATAAATACGCAGTTGCATATTATTACCGCCGGTAACGGAGGTTATTCAAACCGCAAACCGGCAGAACGGCGAATTTGAAGCGGCACATTGCCGCCTGCCGCGCTTGACAATGAGCGGGAAACGTGATATACTACACATATATTAAACCGTTGACCGAGAGTAGTAATATCGGCAGAGATACCACAGAGAGCCGCGTAAGCTGAAAAGCGGCGTATTTATCCGATACGAATGGACTTGCGAGGGCAGACCGAAAGCGATGAGTGAGTAGTTTCTGACGGAAGACTCTGACCGTGACACAGAGAGCGCATTTTTATGTGCGTACAATAAGGTGGCTTGCAGATACGGCTTCTGTTCCTTATTCGGGACGGGAGCTTTTTGTTTAAGCCGATAAATGAAGAGGTAAATATTATGAGCAAGATTATTTTAACAGGTGACAGACCGACAGGCAGACTTCACATAGGTCACTATGTAGGTTCGCTCAGACGCAGAGTGCAGTTACAGAATACGGGCGATTTTGACGACATCTATATTATGATCGCCGATGCACAGGCGCTGACGGATAACTTCGACAATCCCGAAAAGGTGCGCAGTAATATAGGCGAGGTAGCACTCGACTATATGGCGGCAGGACTTGACCCCGAAAAGTCAACGATATTCATTCAGTCGATGATACCCGAGCTTACCGAGCTTACATTCTACTATATGAACCTTGTTACAGTATCAAGATTACAGCGTAACCCTACTGTAAAAGCGGAAATTACAATGAGAAACTTTGAAGCAAGCATACCTGCGGGCTTCTTATGCTATCCGATAAGCCAGACCGCCGATATTACGGCGTTCAAGGCTACTACCGTTCCTGTAGGCGAGGATCAGCTGCCTATGCTCGAGCAGGCTAAGGAGATAGTCCACAAGTTCAACTCCATCTACGAGCCTGTGCTGGTTGAGCCGGAAATATTACTTCCCGAAAACGAGGCTTGTATGCGTCTGCCCGGTACTGACGGCAAGGCGAAGATGAGCAAGTCGCTCGGCAACTGCATTTACCTTGCGGATAGTCCTGCTGACATCAAGACAAAGATAATGAGTATGTTTACTGACCCGCTCCACATTCAGGTATCCGACCCCGGTCATATCGAGGGTAACACGGTGTTCACCTATCTTGACGCATTCTGCACAGATGAGCACTTTGAACGTTATCTGCCCGATTATAAGAACCTTGACGAGCTGAAGGAGCACTACAAGCGCGGCGGTCTTGGCGATATGAAGATAAAGAAGTTCCTCAACAACGTAATGCAGGAGGAGCTTGAGCCGATAAGACTGCGTCGTGAGGAGCTTGCGAAGAATATGGACTATGTTTACGATGTGCTGAAGAAGGGAACTGAAAAGGCACGTCAGTGCGCGGCTCAGACTATGAGCGAGGTCAAGAAGGCTATGAAGATCGATTATTTCGGTTGATTTTAATTGCTTGGAACGATAGAATACAACTACCGCCTCTGCATAAAGCAGGGGCGGTAGTTACTATCTTATCCACAAAGCAAGAACCGGCTGAAATCAGAACTTATCCGCAAAGTAAGCGATTACCGACATTTCTTTTCCTGTTCCTTTGTCGATGCCCTTTACGGTTATGCCCGACAGGTTCATAAGCTCGCCTACGCGCACCTTTGACAGGTCGCAACGCATTACGTCCTTGCCGAGGCAGACAAGCACAAAATCGCCGTCCATTATATTCACTGCGCCGTTTTCACCGAGCCGTACCTCCTTGTAGGTTTCGGGGTCGCGCATGGTAACGTATTTCAGCGGTCGTTTGTCGAGCCGCGTCATGTCCTTTACCGACATTGTATCTTTGGGTCGTTTGTTTTTGCCGAACATAATATCACCTTATACACAGAATTTTTATTCAAGTATAACCCCGTGGCGGCGCTTTGTCAACTTCCACAAAATATTTTATAGAAAGAAATACCAATATTATTTAAATTAACACCGATTTTTTTAAAAAAGTTACAATATTATTACAAATCGCCCGAAACCGTTGACATCGAGCGGTTTTTAAGTTATTATATAGTAGCTGAATTATAGATAATTATCGCCTGCGAAAGGCGGTTATACATAAAACTTTGCGAGGAGAAGATCCTCTTTTGAAAGGAATGTCTGAATGACAGAGATAAACAGACTGTGCTTAGGCTGTATGAACGAGAAAGAGAGCGACGGGCCGTGCGAGAAGTGCGGCTACAGCAATGACGCGCCTTATCTGCCGTCATATCTTGCACCGGGGACGGTGCTCAACGACCGTTATATTGCAGGAAAGCTTCTCAGCTACAACGGCGAGGGAGCTACATATATCGGTTTTGACAAGGTGACCGGTACAAAGGTCACGATCAAGGAATATATGCCCGATACACTGTGCTCACGCAAGAAGGGCGATCCGCAGATAATAGTTGACCCTAACCAGCTTCCGCTTTACAAGACGTATATGTCGGAGTTTGTGGAGCTTAACAAGGCGTTGCTCAAGGCACGTTCAATGACGCACATACAGACGGTGCTTGATATTTTCCCGCAGAACAATACGGCGTATGTAATATTCGAGTTTATTAACGGCATAACGCTGAAAAATTATCTTGCCAACTGCTCGGGCGAGCTTACATGGGACAGGGTAAAGGAGCTCTTCCCCCCGATACTGACCACGCTCAGCCTTGTGCACTCCGCAGGGATAATCCACCGCGGGATAAGTCCGCAGACTATACTCGTGACAGAGAAGAACGAGCTTAAGCTCATAGATTTTCAGATAAGCGCAGGGAGAACGACAGGCACGGAAATTGCTTGCGAGATGTACCCCGGCTATTCTGCTCCCGAGCAGTATTCGTCCGCAGAGTGGCAGGGTACATGGACAGATGTATACGGCATATCCGCTACTCTGTACAGGGTGCTGACCGGCTGTGTGCCCGCGGAATCTATTTCAAGACTGGGCAATGACAACTGCCCCGAGCCTATGGTGATAAACAGAAATGTGCCCAGCCACGTTTCAAAGGTTATAATGAACGGTCTGAAGCTGAACACTTCAAACCGTATACAGACGATAACAGAGCTTGTTGTAAAGCTGTTTGAGCAGCCTAAGTTCAATACCGCCGAGCAGGAGGCGGTTCGTCCGGTTCAGCGTGTAAAGCGTATCGAGGTCACGGAAGAGCCTGAAAAAGCGCCTGTGCAGAAAAGCACAAACGCTAAGGGCAAGAAGAAAAAGCAGAATAATAAAGCGGCGATTATCGCAACTATAATCGTGTGCGGCGTTATAATCATCGGCTTCGGCATCGCTATTGCGGTGCTTGCAATGACAGATAATAATACAAGCTCGTCATACGACCCGAACTATTATTCCGCACCCGAGAGCACGGCATCTTCAAGCGCTCCGGAAACTACCGCCGCTACAACAACGGTATCCTCCGATACAATGCCGGATATCGTGTACGGCTGTCCGACATTTACAGGCGCGCTGTTTACGTCTATACAGGACACATACAACTTTGTAAAGATAAACGCCGAATATAAGTTCGACGATACAGTCGCAAACGGCATAGTAATAAGCCAGAGCATCAAGCCCGATACCGAGATCACAGAAGGCACTGAGATAAAGCTTGTAGTCAGCAAGGGACCTTCATCTATAGCGCTTCCCGATTACACCGGTCTTAAAGTTGATGAGTACACGGCTATGCTGTCGCAGAGAAACGTTAAGTTTGAAAAGAAGGAAACCGGCGACACGAACGGCGTAAAGGCGGGATATGTCGTTAAATGCAGTAAAAAGGTCGGCGAAAAGGTCGATGTTGCAAATTCCGAAACGGTAACTGTGTACTATGCCAAGGCAACGGTAAACAGCGATGCGTCTTCCAAAACGTCCTCTGTATCTTCTTCGGCTGCGGCAGAAAGCTCGGCGGAGTCGAAAGCTGACTGAAACTGAAAATTATGCATTGTCGCAGTGCTTTGAAAAAAGTTCTGCGGCAATTGCTGTATAATGTATAAAATACCGAAATAAAGAAACGGAGAGTAAAAATGGATCTCAAAGAGATAAGGAGAGAGATCGACGCGACAGACGATGAAATACTGAGATTGTTTCTGAAGCGTATGGATCTGTGTGTCGGGGTTGCAAAGTACAAGAAAGAAAACAATATGCAGGTGTTTCAGGGAAAGCGCGAGCAGGAAATACTCGAGCGTATAAAGAGCGAAGCGCCCGAGGATATTTCCGAGGGTGCGGGACAATTGTTCACCTGTATTATGGATATATCCAAGTGCTTACAGCAGAGGATACTTGCTGACGCGCCGACACCTGAGTTTGCAAGCCCGAAAACAGAAGCCATAAGGATCGCCTGCCCGGGTACTGCGGGCAGTAATACCGAAGCGGCTTCGGTAAAGCTGTTCCCCGAGTCGGAGATAGACTTCTATCCCGACTTTTCCGATGTGTTTGAGGCAGTTGAAAGCGGTAGTGCGGATTACGGCGTTCTTCCGATCGAAAACAGCACGGCGGGCGATATAAGGCAGACCTACGACCTGCTCGCAAAGTACAATTTCTATATCTGCAAGCGCACTCAGATAAAGATAGATCACTGCCTTGCGGCAAAGCCCGGAGCGGATATAAAGACTATATATTCGCATGAACAGGCTTTAAAGCAGTGCTTCGGATTTTTAAAGGAAAGCTCCGCAAGACAAGTGCCATATACAAATACGGCACTTGCCGCAGAATTGGTCGCAAACAGTGACGATAATACGGTAGCGGCGATATGCTCGGAGAGATGCGCAAAGCTGTACGGCCTTGAGATAGTAAAGCGCAACATTGCGGACAACCCGGACAATACAACGCGCTTTATCTGCATATCAAAGCGCCCGGAGGTCACTCCCGATGCGGATATAATCTCGATATGTATGTCACTGCCGCATACCACGGGCTCACTGTACAGAATGCTTATCCGTTTTGCGCTGTACGGACTGAATATCACAAAGATAGAGAGTGCGCCTGTGCCTCAGGCAAAGCAGGATATAAAGCGGGAAACGTTTGACGTTGTATTCTACCTCGACTTTGAGGGAAATGCGCTTGATCCCGAGGTGGTAAGGCTTATGACTATACTTGAGGAAGAGATGAAGTACTTTAAATTTCTCGGCAACTACAAGCATTTTGATTGATCGTAAAGGAGAGGTATGTTTACAAGTGCGATAATCCTTGCCGCAGGAAGCGGCAGGAGAATGGGCTTTGACAAGATGACGGCATTGCTTCACGGCAAGGCGGTCATACTGTACAGCGTGGAGCGGTTTATCGAAAGCAACGCCAATGAGATAATAATAGCGGCAAGCGAGGATAATATCAATAAAATCAAAGAGCTGATAAGCAAAAATGTGCAGACCGACAAACAGATAAAGATCATCACGGGCGGCTCAACACGCTTTGAGTCCGCGCTGAAAGCTGTAAAACAGACCTCTGAAAAGAGCGATGTTGTGTCGATACATGACGGAGCAAGACCTTTTGTGACGGCAAAGACGGCAGACAAGGTCGCACTGGAGGCATTTCGGCATGGTGCGGCGTTGGCGGCAGTAAGAGCAAAGGATACGATCAAGGTGTGTGGTAGCGGCGAGGTGACCGCCACCCCCGACAGAAGCGTGCTATGGCTTGCTCAGACACCACAGGCGGCAAGAAAAGCCGACTATCTTGCGGCGGCGGAAAAGCTTGATGTCACTGACGCAAGGATAACGGACGATGCATCGGTCATGGAGCTGTACGGCATAAAGCCGTTTATCGTTGAGGGAAGCTACGACAATATAAAGCTGACCACGAAAGAGGATATATCAATGGCAGAATATGTTATCGGTAAAACAGGCGCACCAAAGCTTCGTGTAGGTCACGGATATGACGTGCACAGGCTTGTAGAAGGCAGAAGGCTGATACTTTGCGGCGTGGAAGTGCAGAATAAGGATAATATAGGACTTCTCGGACACAGCGATGCGGACGTTGCGGTACACGCGCTTATGGACGCTATGCTCGGAGCTGTGGCTCTCGGAGATATCGGAAAGCATTTTCCCGACAGCGATGACAGATACAAGGGTATAAGCAGTATGCGGCTTCTTGAACACGTCAGGAAACTGCTTGATGAGAAAAATGCACACGTTACAAATGCGGATATAACTATAATCGCCGAAAAGCCGAAGCTTGCAAGCTTCATACCGGATATGCAGGAGAGCATAGCGGCGGCGCTGGGGCTTGATACGGACGATGTGAACGTCAAGGCGACTACCGAGGAGGGTCTTGGCATAGCAGGAAAGGGTATAGCCGCACACGCTGTATGTATGGTTGAAAAGGTCGGCTGAAATGTTCCGATACTGAATAAATATTTAAGAAAAATTCATAGTCATAAAAGCGTTACGGAAATGTAAAAACCCCGTAACGCTTTTATTTATGCGGATCTATGAGAATGTGAGCAGTAGGGAGATATGCTTTTTATGCCATCTTTACAAAAAGAAGTATTGCCAAAATGAATGGCGAGCCATTAAAAAATTGCATAGAAAATAATCAATAAATTTGTCCACTTAAAATAGTTCGCTTTGGTTAATACATAGATTTTATGATTTTTTCTCCGCAAAATCGCGAGGATAGATTGACATGTTCTAAATAGGTGTTATAATACGGGCATACAGAAAAAACAGGGGCTATATCGCACAGCAGCGATATAGCCTTTGTGACGAAAAGAAAAAGTAGAACAAACAGAAAGGAAGATGAATTATGGATTACACATATCTGCTTTATATAGCGATAATCCTCATTTTCACAAAAGCATTCGGACTGCTGTCAAAGGTTATAAAGCTGCCTCAGGTAGTCGGCGCACTGGTTGCCGGTATCATTTTAGGCCCTGTGTGTCTTAACCTTGTATCTCTTGACAACGCTCCGATACTCAGCAATCTGTCGGAGATAGGCGTTATCGTGCTTATGTTCGTCGCAGGTCTTGAAACGGATATCCGCGAGATGAAAAAGTGCGGACTTGCAAGCTCGATAATAGCTCTTATCGGTGTTATCGTTCCTCTGGTCGGCGGTGCCGCTACAGCGTTCCTGTTCGGTACGGCAGATCCCACTCTTTCGACATCGACATTCTTACAGGACGTTTTCGTAGGTGTTATCCTTACCGCTACATCGGTAAGTATCACTGTTGAAACGCTTAAAGAACTCGGAAAGCTCAACACAAGAGCAGGTAACGCGATACTCGGTGCGGCTCTTATAGACGATGTGCTCGGTATCATTGCGCTGACTGTAATCACATCGCTTGCAGACCCCGAATCGGGAAACATAGGTATAGTAATACTGAAGATACTCGGTTTCTTCGCATTCGCTCTGCTGTTCGGTATATTCTTCCACTTCGTGTTCAACAAGTGGACGCAGAGAACGGAAGAAAATCAGCGCCGTTATGTTATTGTAAGCTTTGCGCTCTGCCTTCTCTTCGCGTATGTTGCGGAAGAATTTTTCGGCGTTGCCGATATTACAGGTTCGTTCGTTGCAGGTCTTGTAATTTCAAGTACGTCAAAGACAAAGTATATCGCACACAGATTTGACACGATGTCTTATCTGCTGTTATCGCCTATCTTCTTCGCAAGTATAGGTCTTAAGGTAACGCTTACAAATATGACACCTACAATCATCATATTCGCCGTTGTACTGCTGGTAGTCGCTATACTGTCAAAGGTTGTCGGCTGCGGACTTGGTGCGAAGATATGCAGATACACAAACAAAGAGGCTTTGCAAATCGGCGTGGGAATGATTTCCCGTGGCGAAGTTGCGCTGATAGTTGCGGATAAGGGACTTAATATGGGACTTATGAGCAGCGGACTTTTCGGTCCTATAGTAATTATGGTCGTTATTACTACTGTAGTAACTCCTATCCTGCTGAAGTTTGTATTCAAGGATAAGAATGATGCTTCGGGAGAAATAAAGTCTAAGGAAGCTGCAGAGGTTACAACTTCAGACGACAGTCTTGAGTATGTTCCCGGTCAGGATAACGTGTAATCTCAAATTAAACAGAATAATATTCAGAGCCGCCGATGAGCATCAAAGCCGTCGGCGGCTGGCTTTTTAATGAACTTATATACTTTTAAAATGGGGTTTGGGGCGTAGCCCCAAGCAGGGTGAGGGCGGCAGCCCCACAATTAGCCCCGGCACGGATGCCGGGCGTGTATGCCCAAAGGCTCTGCACGATGCAGAGCCAACAAAGCATACACAGCCTTTCGCGGGAAAGGGGTTTGGGGATAGGGATTGAGATTTTTAACTGTTTTATAAAAATAGATTTTATCAAAAACTGAGCCGCCGATGAGCATCAAAGCCGTCGGCGGCTTTCTTTACACAAGTTTTTATTGACAAGAGGGCAGTTTTACTATATTATTATAGTAGCTGTGTTTATATGCAGATATTTTTCCGAAAGGTTGTGTGTCTGTTGGAAAAAAAGCTTAAACTTTACGGTTTCAACAACCTCACAAAGACCCTCAGCTTTAACATTTATGATGTTTGTTATGCTAAAGGGGCAAGAGAACAAAAAGAATATATTGACTATATCGATGAGCAGTATAACTCAGAGCGTCTGACTGGTATATTGTGTGATGTTACGGATATAATCGGGGCGAATGTGCTTAATATTTCAAAGCAGGACTACGATCCGCAGGGCGCGAGCGTAACACTGCTGATAAGTGAAAAGGCAACCGACAGCATGGAGATAGATAAGTCATGCAACAGGGGAATGGTGGACGGAAAGCCGCTTCACCCTCAGCGCGGTGCGGCAGCAGCTCCCGAAACGGTGGTGGCGCATCTTGACAAGTCGCACGTTACGGTGCACACTTACCCCGAATATCACCCCAACAACAGTATTTCTACATTCAGGGTAGATATTGACGTTTCGACCTGCGGAGAGATCTCGCCGCTTAATGCGCTGGATTACCTTATCGGCAGTTTCGATTCCGATATCATAACGATAGATTACAGGGTGAGGGGCTTTACCCGTGATGTAGGCGGAAGAAAGCTGTATCTCGACCACGATATAACTTCGATCCAGGATTTTATCAACGATTATACGCTGACGAAATATGACGCAACCGATATAAACGTGTATCAGGCGAACATATTCCACACAAGACTTATGGTGCGAGAGATGGATCTGAAAAACTACCTGTTCAATACGGATATATATGATATCCCGCCAAAGGAGCGACTGAGAATTACGGAGAACTTAAGGCGAGAGATGATCGAGATATATTCGGGAATGAATATTTACGGGTGAGTGAACTTCACACTTCGTTCTATAAATCGACAAAAGACATAATCAATAAATTTGCGGGAGGGACAAGCCCCTCCCCTGCAAAAATATCAATGTGATACTATGATAACATTACTTCCTTTCCGAAAGGACTGATGATATGCTCTCACAGGAGCGCGCGCCTATATATGAGGCGTTAAAGGAATACCGGGCAAAGCGTATAGTGCCTTTTGACGTACCCGGTCATAAGATGGGCAGGGGCAACCCCGAGCTGACGGAATTTTTAGGCAGGGAATGCATGACGGTGGACGTAAACTCGTCAAAGCCGCTCGATAACCTCTGTCACCCGGTTTCTGTCATAAAGGAGGCGGAGCAGATAGCCGCAGAGGCTTTCGGTGCTAAAAACGCATTCTTTATAGTAAACGGAACTACCGCCGCAGTGCAGGCTATGGCGCTTGCCGTTGCCAAGCGCGGCGAGAAGATAATAATGCCGCGTAACGTACACCGCAGTGCGATAAATGCGCTTATTCTCGGCGGTGCTGTGCCGGTATATGTAAACCCCGGAGTAAACAAGGAGCTGGGCATACCGCTCGGAATGACGGTCGAGGACGTTGAAAAGGCTATACTTGAAAATCCCGATGCCAAGGCGGTATTTGTAAATAACCCGACCTATTACGGAGTATGCTCGGATATAAAGCGTATTGCGGATCTTGCACACGCTCACGGAATGTACTTGCTTGCGGACGAGGCGCACGGAACGCATTTCTACTTTGGCGACAATATGCCGCTTGCAGGAATGAAAGCGGGCGCGGACTTTGCCGCAGTAAGTATGCACAAGAGCGGCGGCTCGCTGACGCAGAGCAGCTTCTTGCTTACAGCGGACACAGTGAACGAGGGCTATGTAAGGCAGATAATAAACCTTATGCAGACGACAAGCGGAAGCTATCTTCTGATGTCGAGTCTTGATATATCGAGAAGAAACCTTGCACTTCACGGTAAGGAGATATTCGCAAAGGTGCAGTCATATGCGCAGTATATGCGTGATGAGATAAACGAGATAGGCGGCTATTACGCATTCTCAAAGGAGCTGTGTGACGGCGGAGCGTTCTACGATTTCGATGTTACAAAGCTGTCGATACACACGAGAGATATCGGACTTGCGGGCATTGAGGTGTATGATATTCTCCGTGACCGCTACGGAATACAGATAGAATTCGGCGATATAGGAAATATCCTCGCTTATGTTTCGATAGGCGACAGGGAGCTGTATCTTGACAGGCTTATCGGTGCGCTCAATGACATAAAGCGTATCTACTCAAAGGATAAGACGGGTATGCTTGATCACGAGTATATCAATCCTATAGTTAAGCTGTCGCCTCAGGACGCATTCTACGGAAACAAGAAGAGTGTGCCGATAGAGCGCAGTTCGGGTAAGATAAGCGGCGAATTTGTAATGTGCTATCCGCCCGGAATACCGATACTTGCGCCCGGAGAGCAGATAACCGATGAAATTCTCGCATATATAAAGTATGCGGGGGATAAGGGCTGTTTTCTTACGGGTACACAGGACCTTGAAATAAAGAACATTATGATACTGGACGATTAAGATCGCCCGCCGTACCACATAGACTTATGCGTTTACAGATTGAAAGGACGGTAATAATATGGATTTATGGTTTACTGAAAATCACAGCGACAGTGTTAAGTTTTCGATAAGAGTAGACAAACAGCTGTACAGCGAGCAAAGCGAATATCAGAGGATAGACGTTTTTCAGTCGCTTGAATTTGGCAGACTGCTTGCGCTTGACGGATATGTGATGATAACGCAGAAGGACGAATTTATCTATCATGATATGATAGTACACGTTCCGATGGCGGTAAAGAAGGATATAAAGAACGTACTTGTTATCGGTGCGGGCGACGGCGGCACGGTAAGAGAGCTGTGCCGTTACAGCACGATAGAGCATATCGACCTTGTCGAGATAGATAAAAAGGTGGTTGAGGTCTGCGAGGAGTATTTCCCCGAGATGACGGTTTCTATGCACGACCCCAGACTTGATATGCATTTTACGGACGGACTGCGCTATGTAAGACATAAGCAGGGGGAATACGACCTTATAATAGTTGATTCTACCGACCCGTTCGGACCGGGAGAGGGCCTTTTCACGCCTGAGTTCTACGGAAACTGCTATAATGCGCTGACAGACACGGGCGTGCTTGTAAATCAGCATGAAAGCCCGTTCTATGTTAATGACGCAAAGGCTATGTGCAGGGCGCACGAGCGCATAAAATCGGTGTTCCCGGTATGCGCTGTTTATCAGGCTCATATCCCGACGTATGCCAGTGGTCACTGGCTGTTCGGCTTTGCAAGTAAGGGGCTTGATCCGATAAACGACCTTGATGCAAAGCACTGGAACTCCCTCGGTCTTAAGACAAGATACTATAACACTGAGCTCCACAAGGGCTGCTTTGCGCTCCCGAGCTATGTAAAGGAAATGCTCGAAACGGGAGAAGTGCTCGATGTGCGCCGCTGATTTCAGAGCCGCCTGCAAAAAGGCGGGACTGGCTTTAACAGTCATATTCGCGGCACGGTGCGCGGCTGATGCGGTAACTGCGCTCATCGGGGCGCTTATGGCTGACTGCGATGCGCAGATAACGTCTTCGGTGCAGGCGCTCGCGGGTATACTTATACTGTATGTGCTGGCGATAGCGGTCACATCAAAGCTGCTCGGATATCACTTTGACGGCAGGCTTTACAAGAAGCCCAAAAGGCTCGGCAAGGCTGTATCGTGGTTCGTACCAATGTACGGAGCGGGTCAGGTGGCAAACATTGCGGTGATGGCGATATCTTTTTTTATAGTACAGGATCGCTCGGCGGTTCAGGATACGCTCGCACCGATAGTGTCAAAGGGGCTTGGGCTTGGCGGCTGGTATCTTGCTTTTCTGTTTATACAAATGGCGGTGCTGGCACCGGTGTTTGAGGAATACTGGTTCAGGGGAGTTATACAGTCCTCGCTTATGCCCTACGGAAACGGCTTTGCGATACTCGTTTCATCGCTGTGCTTCGGAATGGCGCACGGCAATATACATCAGTTCTGCTATACGGTGATAGTAGGCATATGTCTGGGCTATGTCAGATACGCGACCGGCAGTCTTGTGCCGACAATGATAATGCACGCGATATTCAACTCTATTGCAGGAATAGCGATCGTGGCTGTAAGCAGTGAAACTTTTATATCGGCGTTTACGCATATTCAGCAGGGCGAGGGGCTTACAGGCGGCGAGCAGGCGTTTATGACAGCGCTGATGATTTACCTTGCTGTTATACTGATAATAGCTGTAGTCGGCATTGCGGCGGCTATAGGGAAGCTTAAGAACAATCGCCTTTACCGACCGGTAAACAACTATCCCGCACTTACCAAAAAGCAGAAATTCATCGCTGTGGCAAAAGAACCTTTGTTTATTGCGGGATTTATTCTGTGCACGGCGTATATAATAGCTATGATGATTATTTAACGAAAGGACTCTGTTAAAATGCAGAAAAGCCTTACCGGTATTATTGCAGACAGGTACAGACAGCAGAGCTTTGATATTCTGACCTCGAAAGACGACCTTAAGCCTGCGGATATACGCATGATATGCCTTGATGTCGGAGTTGCGCTGATCGTATCCGTTTTACTGCAAAAGATTATATTCATTGCGATGGTGTTCCTGCTGAGGGGCTTTGTGAATGCCGGGCTTGAAACAGGCAGTACTATGTTTACTGTGCTTAATTACACTTTCAGCAATATATCGACATATATCCCAAAGCTGCTTGCGTTCGGGGTGCTGTATAAGAAGTACAGACCGCTGAAGCGTCTTGACACGCAGTATGAGAACAAGTCGTACTATCCGCTTATATTCATACCTGCTATGTTTGCGTTTGCAATGTGGGGAAGCAATATAACGACCTGTATAAATTATATATTACAGCTGCTGTTCGGTGCGGGAGAGATACAGAATGTGATGGAAGCAATAGCTCCGTCGAGTTTTTCCGCGGGCGTGGTAACGCTTATCTTTACGGCGTTTGTTGCGCCGGTATTTGAGGAGATAATCTATCGTCATCTGCTGTTACGCTCGCTTAAGCCTATAGGTGATACGCCTGCGATAATTATATCGGCGCTGGTGTTCGGACTGGCGCACGGCAATTTTGACCAGTTTGCATATGCGTTTTTAAGCGGTATAATCTTCGGACTTATGGCGGTAAGATATGACACGATAATCCCCGGAATGGTTCTTCACCTGATAAACAACTTCTTTGTGACGGTCATAACGTATCAGAAGCAGCTCACGGGCATCGGCGGATTGTGGGACGGGCTTGTAGATGCGGCGGCGGCGCTCGGAAACATTATCGTGAACATCTCTTACTTTGCGGCACCGTTTGTGGCGGTACTGCTTGCGTTCTGCGGAGCGGCAAAGCTTACGCCTGTCGGAGGAGAGCATAAGCATAAGAAGATGCTGGCGGTGCTTTCACCGGTGTTTATTTTGGCAATGGTTGTGATGCTGTTGCAGTTTTAATAAAGATCACGGCGGAATGTGGCTTCACATTCCGCTTTGCTATGCCGATTTTTCGTATGCAACGCAAAGTAGCGCCCGGAAACAACGATTGTAAGCAGATGTTTATTGCGGCTACTCGAAAAACAGGGTATGATATAGCTGTTCACAAAAGCCAAACGAAAACAGGAGGAAGACAATATGGATTTCAGCGAAAAGTTAAAGCAGATAAGAAAAAATGAAGGCATCTCGCAGGAAGAGCTTGCGGAGCGTATAGGTGTTTCACGTCAGGCGGTGACAAAGTGGGAAACGGGTAAGGGCTTGCCGGATATTGAAAACATGACAATACTTGCAGAGATATTCAAGGTGACACTTGACGAGCTTGTAAGCGGAAATTTGACGGAAAAAGGCGGTGCGGCTCAGTACACGAGCGAAACGGCATATGATATAGATGTCAACACACACTTTGATATAAATGCCGGAAGCGTGCGTGATATCACCGTATCCGGCGGTGATGACGAGAAGCTGCACGTTATATTTTCCTCGGAAACGGCGGAGGATATCGGCTCGGTATTCAAGGTAAGGCTCGACAGCCGTAAAAACAAGCTTGATGTAGAGTGCCTGCGCAAGGATAAGATGAGCAGGTATGAAGCGCAGGAGAATGTATCGGTGAAGATACTGCTGCCGAAGCAGTTTACCGACTGCTGTGAAATATCCGCACAGGCAAGACTGCTGTGTGTAAGCTCGCTTGACATAAGGCGGCTTGAATATGACGGAGAGGCGGACAGCGTTGTTATAGAGGACAGCTCGGGAAGCATAGAGCTTACTTCAAAGTCCGATATGGACATAACGGCAGACAGGATAAACGGAGTGCTTGATATCAACCTGTGGAGAGCGACCGCAAAGGTGCATATCCCGGCGGAGAATATCCCCGATATTCTCGGTAACGGCAGAAAGTGCAGTATAGCGTATATTAAAGACGGAAAACCATATGAGCCCGACACCGCAGAGAAAAGCGGTGTAATAAAGGCGGCGGGAATAGGTGCAGATGTTGTTGTTGAGGTTAAGTGAGATGAGAAGCGGCGGCTTGCGAGGGCAAGTCGCTGTTTGGTTATTATGACAATTTTTGTTGGCTATATTCCACAAAATATAAAGACAAGTCTTGATTTTGCATAGCATAAGTGATATTGTAACAATAGAAAAAGTGTTTCTTTTTCAAAAACAAAACGGAGGTACTTATGAAAAGAAAAAAACATTTATTCACTGTTTTACTATTGGCAATCTCATTACTCTCAACAAGCATACCTGTATATGCACATGAAAACGGAAACGCCGATAACGAAAACAGTACAAGCGAAAAAAGTATAGAAGAAGCGGACAGAAATCTGCTCAAGGACTTAATGCCGGGCGATCTGAGCCTTGTTGAGCTTTCAGATAAGGAGCTTGACGACTACGAGATACCGGAAGTCATATCTGTAAAGGATATTAAAGAAAAAGAACACGCAAACCGCTTATTTGCGCAGGAAACAGACGATTATTCGGTAGTATTCCAGAATAAAGACGGATCAAAAACAATGTATTATTTTGACGAGCCTGTAAAGTACACCGATGAAAACGGCACAGTATGCGACAAAAGTACTAAACTGTCAGAAGCGGATAAAGAGGGCTATGCTTTTGTAAGCGCGGAAAACGACATAAATGTATATATGCCGGAACAGCTCGACAACGAAACAGGCATTATCGTTAAAAGCGACGAATATATTATAGAAATGTCACCTGTCGCTTCTGATAAAGCAGATGTATCGGATATTATAACCGAAACAGAAAACAAATATGACAAACACGATATTGTTGAATATGCCGATGTATTCGGTGACGATACAGTCATAGAATACAGCGCACAGCTCAACGGTGTAAAAGAAAATATCATACTTGACCGATACAACGGAAAGAACGAATTTTCTTTCGATATCAATACAAACGGTCTTAGCCTTAAAGATGAGGGCGGCTGTTTTTCAATTGTTGACGATGAAAAGGAAGAGATAGTCGGTACTGTCAGTGAGGTAATACTGTTTGACAGCTCAAAAGGCGAAAACACAATAGTACCGCAGGGATATGTTACGGGATATACGGCAGTAAAAAATGCCGATGGCAGCTATACGATAACTATTACTCTTGACAATGAATGGCTGAAAAACGAAGCGGTATATCCGGTTACAATAGATCCGACCATAAAACTCAGCTCAAGCGGTAGCGGAAGCTCAAAGACAATACTTGACGCACCTTTATACAGCAAGAAAAGTACAACAAATTTCGGCTCTTATTCTATAGGAACGGTAGGCTATCAGGACAGCACATACGGCGCAGGCAGACTTATTGTGCGCTTTCCCGGACTTGACAGCAACGCAACATACAAGAGCCTTAAAGCAAATGAAATTGAAAGCGCAAAGCTGTATATGTACGAAGGCACGGGAAATTCCGGCACTTCAACATTACAGGTAAGATATTCAAGTCAGACATCGGGTTGGGCTGAAACAAAACCTACATATGCAAACACAAGTGCCGGCGGCTCTGTAATGAGTACAACTAAAATATCAAAAAGCGGTACTTGTACATTTGATTTTACTACTCTGGCAATAGCGAGCAAATATTCCGGATATGACATAAAAAAGGGCATAGTTATAACCAATGCAAACGAAACCAATGCGTCACTGCGCCGCTCTTTCTATATGACGGAGTACAGTAGTTCTAAACCGAGAGTTGTTGTACAATGGAATCCTTTGGTTGACGGTATGGCGTATGTGTTTAAGACGGATAGTGAGAATTGTATAGCTTACAACACAAAAGGAAATGTGCTTGAAGCAATTATTATCACAGCAAAAGAAAATAATGCTACAATTTATTCTGATAGCAACCAAGCTTGGATCGTAAAAAAATCCAAAAGTGGTGGTTATATTATATATACATTATATGGTGAAGACGGTATTCAACCCGCGTTGTGCACCACTACTGGTACTAACATAATTACGTTGAAATGCACTAATGAAACTAATCTTTATTATAACTGGAAGTTTGAAAAAATAACCAACGATACATACTGTGTAACAAATATGTATAATAATAAATGGTTAAGCAAAAATTCAAATGGAGGTCTCGTACTAACAGATGATTCTAGTCAAAGACTAATTTTAACCACGGTAAATAGTAATTATCCATCAAGTTGGAAGGGAAAATATGAAGGTCAATCTGGTACATATAGGCTAAACATTTTATTCAACAGTCAAACTGATTATAATAACTTTGCGAATTCTGCCGAGGCATGGAATGGAATAAGCAACAACATATCTGTAAAAGCATATCCTCCCAATACAACACCAAGTTCAGGATTGAATGTTATTCTCGCTCGTAAAAAATTATCTTCCTCGGGAATTGAAAACGCTTCTTCTGATACTTATGGAATTTTTATTGGTAACGCTTCATTAAACAGTTATCCTAAATCTGTATATGATATCAATTATAACGCAACGCAAAATTTGTCGAGCGGTGTAATATTCATAAATCAAGATATTGGCAGTTTCAATTCTTTAAGCAGTTTAGACCAAAAAGCAGTAGTTATGCATGAAGTAGGTCATGCGTTGAAATTATGCCACGCAGACGAAAAAATTGGCAACAATGATAATGCATTTTACGTTATGTCTATAATGAGAAGAAAACATGGAGATATAAATAAAACTATTACTTTATATGACAAATTGAGTTTGAAGAAAAAATGGGGGTAATCTATCATGAAAATCTTAACTAAAACAACAGCTCTAATCTTATCGTCACTTATGCTCTTCGGCTGTACAAGTAACTCTGCAAACGGCAGTATAGGTGATACCACGCCGCCGAGCGAAAGTTTGGTTACGGACAGCAATAACGAAAGCTCGGCTACTGAAAACAGTTCCGAAACGGATAATTCGAGCAACGAAAGAAAAGAAAATCTTGTGAAGAATATCGAGGGGTATCAAACGTTTTCGTATGACGAGGATAAATACGAAATTATTAACGAATATATATACAAAAGCTCATATTATCCTATATACAGTATGTATACCCCGCCCGAGCCGAATCTTGAAGACTTGTATAAAGAAACCATAGATGTTAATTCATCTGAACTTGTTGCATTAAAATGCAGGGTAGCGGGTGACAGTTATGTTGTCAATGACGGTAAGTGCGGAGAAACGCTGATCGTGAAGCCGTTTTTATCTTCTATATATACGCCTGTTATTGTAGAAGAGGTTGTCGATTCGGATAACAAAAAATGCGTATACAAAAAAGGGGATATATTATATATCCGTGAATCTTATTCGATAACAGAACGATATAACGAAAGAAGTCTTAATTTTGTACAAAAAGCTGAGGAGGAATTAAGGCGGCAATTTGATGATAAATCAGGTAATTTTGACAGCAGTAATCACAGTGAAAGTGATAAAAAGTATTATGATGAGCAATTGGAGTATTACAACGCTTTAAAGAACTCGAACGGAAA
This sequence comes from Oscillospiraceae bacterium, assembly GCA_003512525.1. Lineage (GTDB taxonomy): Bacteria > Bacillota > Clostridia > Oscillospirales > Ruminococcaceae > Ruminiclostridium_E. The sequence continues at coordinate 18,506 of DOQG01000040.1, forward strand.
ATATATTCAAACCGAATGGAATCCTGTTCTTTTGCAGAAAGGACAATCTTATCTGATTTTTGCTGATAACGACAGCACACCGAATGAAGTTGATGGAAATATTTACAATAACGCTTATCCTATCTTTTTCGATTTAGAAAAAAATGAGCCTTCTGTATATATATCGGAAAAACGAGATAAGGAAGTTTTTGTGGCAAGTTATGCATACCAATATCAGTGGAAGATACTTAAAGAAAAATACGGGAATCATTTCAAGAAATAACGCGGGACTACAAAATTGAGGTAAAACGCTATGAAAAAACTAACCAAAACAACAGCACTCATCTTATCTGCACTTATGCTCTTTGGCTGTACAAGTAACTCTGCAAACGGCAGTATAGGTGATACCACACCGCCGAGCGAAAGTTCGGGTACAGAGAGTGAAAGCAGAAATGATAGTTTTGCAACCGAAAGCTCTGTAACAGACAGCAGTTCAATATCTGGCAATTCCGGTGAGGAGAATAACGAGAATCTTGTAAAGAATATTGAGGGGTATCAGACGTTTTCGTATGATGAGAATAAATACGAAAATTTCACCGAAATAGAATATACCCAACATTATTACGGCGTGTATGACCGCGCCGGTTCATCCGATCCTACGAAAAAAGAAAATATGAAAGCAAACAATCGAAGCTCTATAGGAATAAAATGCCGGGTTGTAGGTGACAGCTATTATGTACACGGAGGTGTATGCGGTAATGTCAAAATTACCAGAGAAGAGGACGACTACATATTTACACCTGTTATAATTGAAGAAATTGTCGAGGACTTCGGAAATGAAAGTGTATTTTCTGTTGGCGATATAATTTATGTGCGGGAATGGTATCGACCGGTTGAAGAATACAATACAAAAACGCCTAAATGGGTGGAAGAGCAAATTGAATATATAAAACAGCAATATGAAGATGAAAACGGCAATTTCAACAGCAGTTATTTTAGTGAAGAAAATTTTGAGTATTATAAAAAACAGCTTGAATACTATGATATTATCGGTAAAAATCCCGAAAAATATGTTGTCAATCTATGTGCACCTGTAATGATGCAACGAGGTCAGTCGTATCTTGTGTTTGCAGAAAACGTTAAAACGCCGAATGAAATCGACGGGAATATCTATTGTTATACATATAACATAATATTTGACCTTGAAAACGACGCTCCCTATGTAGATCAGTCGGAAGAGATGGTTAAAAATCTGTACCGATGCGGAGCTTGCTATCAGAATCAGTGGAAGATACTTAAAGAAAAATACGGGGATCATTTCAAGAAATAACGCGGAACTACAAAATCGAGGTAATCAATCATGAAAAAACTAACCAAAACAACAGCTCTAATCTTATCGACACTTATGTTATTCGGCTGTACTAATAATTCTGTGCAGAGCGGTGTAGGTGATACTACACCGCCGAGCGAGTGCTCGGTCACGGACAGTAAAAATGAAAGTAAAGCCGAAAGCTCGGCTACTGAAAACAGTTCCGAAACGGATAATTCGAGCAACGAAAGAAAAGAAAATCTTGTGAAGAATATCGAGGGGTATCAGACGTTTTCGTATGATTCTTCGGTCTACGAAATTACAAACGATAATAAATTTAAAAAAAGGCTGATTTCACCGTATGATTTTGAAGATTCGTTTGAGCCAAATTATACAAATTTAAAAAGATTTATGAGAGCGCCTGTAGTTGTAAAGTGCCATGTAGTAGGTGACAGCTATTTCATATTGGAGGGCAAATGCGGAGATGTTGAATTCAACCGTGACGGACATGACAAAGGCGTCTATACATGTATTTATACTCCGGTTATGATAGATGAAATAATTGATGATTTTGGTGTTAAAACCGACTATAACACAGGAGATATTGTATATGTAATGGAAGACTATATCCTTACTGAATCTTACAACAATAATAAACCTCTCGAATGGCTGGATGAAAGCATAAAAGATATAGAAAAAGTCATTGAAAATAATTCCGATAACTATTTGGCGGAACAATTTGGTGAGGCACTTGAATCTGATAAAAAATATCGTGACTATCTGACGTCACATCAGACTGTAATATCTACCAGAACGGTTTTATTAGAAAAAGGGCAGTCATATTTAATGATTTTTGATGAAAAAGCAAGGGGTTTTGTATTTGACAATAATCAATATGCCGCAAATTACACAGTGACTTTTGACCTTGAAAACGATGCGCCGAAAGTATATATGAGCGAGGAAGAAGATGCGGACTATTTCAATGGCTATTACCGTTACAGAGATCAGTGGAAATATCTTAAAGAAAAATACGGGGATCATTTCAAAAAATAACAAAGGACTACACAATTGAGGTAAAACGCCATGAAAAAACTAACCAAAACAGCAGCTCTAATCTTATCGACACTTATGTTATTCGGCTGTACTGATAATTCTACGCAGAGTGGTGTAGGTGATACTACACCGCCGAGCGAGAGCTCGGTCACGGGTAGCAAAAATGAAAGTAAGGTTGAAAGCTCGGCTACTGAAAACAGCTCAACTCCGGATAATTCAAATGATAAAAGCGATGAAAATCTTGTTGAAAATATCGATGGGTATCAGACGTTTTCGTATGATAAAAACAAGTATGTAAAAACTACTTTTCGCAGAATATATAACCTTAAAAGAGATGGACTGGGAGCGTTTACCGGTGAAACAGTAACACTTCCTCTTGCACGATATGCAGTACAAGATGAGGTGTTGGTAATAAAATGCAAGGTTGCGGGCGATAGCTATGTATTTCAGAATGGAAGGAGCGGTATCAAAACCGTGCAGGATTCTTCTGATGATAACGTTCTGAACGGAGTATATACTCCGATTGTTATTGAAGAAGTGATTGACAAAACCGCCGATGCGGTAACGGATCTTAAAACAGGAGATATAATTTATATTCAAGAAGGATTCAATGTATGTGAATTTACAGAAGAAAACGGCAATACTGTTCTGATGTCCGCTGATGAAGCTATTAAGCAAAAAAAAGAGAAAATTGCCGAATATAAGAAATACATTGAAGAAGAAAATGCAAAAAAAGAACCGAGTGAAAATTCATTGAAAGACTATGAGGCTAATATTGCGGTTATCGAGGAAGAAATTAAAAATTGTAATGCAATAAATGATTTTGTTCATTCTCATAACGGTAAAGCTGTAATTTCTGATAACGGTTCACCTATGGAAAAAGACGTATCATATCTTGCCTTTGTGGCTGTTACTCCTATTCCCGGAACAAATGACGGGAACTCTTATCATAGAGCGTATCCTATGAAATATGATTTAGCTTATGATGATGTGCCATCGCTCTTTGGAGAAGATGATATATATTTTCAAGGACTATACGGTTATGAGAAATCATGGAAAGCTATGAAAGAAAAATACGGGGAGCATTTTAAGATCTGATTACAATTAAATAGTGCACAGCCGTGGCGGTTAAGTCACGGCTGTTTTTTGCACAACAGACTGAGTAATGCCGCGTTATCCCTCATATGCCACGCATTTCAGAACCTATTATACAATATGCACAAAAGCGGCGGTCTTATTTTAGCCATTTTCATAGAAAAAAAGATTGACAAAATGCGCTTCAAATTGATATAATGATATTGTTAAAAAAATAACAAATGGGTAAACCGCCGACCCTGCGGTAAACTATAATAGCAGACCGCAAAAAACGGTACAATAAGAAAGAACAGTTTAAAACATTCAGGAGGACAAAATGGCTAAGAAGCAAATCGTAAGCAACAAGACAGCTGAATCTGCTCCCGTAAGCCCGCTGATCGTTGACAATGTTGACGCTCTCAAGGCTCGTATGGCAGAAGTAAGAGCTGCACAGCAGGAATTCGCAACCTTTACACAGGAGCAGGTCGACAAGATCTTCCAGGCAGCAGCAATCGCCGCTAACCAGATGAGAATCCCGCTTGCTAAGATGGCAGTAGAAGAAACAGGCATGGGCGTTGTTGAAGATAAGGTTATCAAGAACAACTACGCAGCCGAGTACATCTACAACGCTTACAAGAACACAAAGACCTGCGACATTATCGAAGAAGACAAGGCTTTCGGTACAATGAAGGTTGCAGAGCCTATCGGTGTTGTTGCCGCAGTTATTCCTACAACAAACCCCACATCGACAGCTATATTCAAGACACTTATCTGTCTTAAGACAAGAAACGGTATCATAATCAGCCCCCACCCCAGAGCTAAGAAGAGCACAATCGCTGCCGCTAAGGTAGTTCTGGACGCTGCAGTTGCTGCAGGCGCACCTAAGGGCATCATTGCATGGATCGATGTTCCTTCGCTCGACCTCACAAACGAAGTTATGAGAAGCGCTGATATAATCCTCGCTACAGGCGGTCCCGGAATGGTCAAGGCTGCTTACTCATCAGGTAAGCCCGCTCTCGGCGTTGGTGCAGGTAACACACCCGCAATCATTGATACTACAGCAGACATCAAGCTCGCTGTTGCTTCAATCGTTCACTCCAAGACATTTGATAACGGTATGATCTGTGCTTCTGAGCAGTCAGTAATCGTACTCGACAAGATATATGACAAGGTTAAGAAGGAATTTGCATCACTCGGTTGCTACTTCTTAAATCCCGAAGAAACAGAAAAGGTTAGAAAGACAATCCTTATCAACGGCGCACTCAACGCAAAGATAGTTGGTCAGAAGGCCGCTACAATCGCTGAGCTTGCAGGCGTTAAGGTTGACCCCAAGACTAAGGTCCTTATCGGTGAAGTTGAAAGCGTAGACATCGAAGAAGAGTTTGCACACGAAAAGCTCTCTCCCGTACTCGCTATGTACAAGGCTAAGGACTTTGAAGACGCAGTTGCAAAGGCTGAAAGGCTCGTTGCCGACGGCGGTTACGGTCATACATCATCTCTGTACTGCAACGCTGTTACAGAGCGTGAGAAGATCAACGAATTCGCCAACAGAATGAAGACCTGCCGTATCCTCGTTAACACACCTTCTTCACACGGCGGTATCGGTGACCTTTACAACTTCAAGCTTCTCCCCTCATTAACACTGGGCTGCGGCTCATGGGGCGGTAACTCCGTATCCGAAAACGTTGGTGTTAAGCACCTCATCAACATCAAGACAGTCGCTGAGAGGAGAGAGAATATGCTGTGGCTGAGACTTCCTGAGAAGGTTTACTTCAAGAAGGGTTCTATGCCTGTTGCTCTTGATGAGCTGGGCACAATAATGAATAAGAAGAAGGCATTCATCGTAACAGACTCCTTCTTATATCATAACGGCAACACAAAGGCTATCACAGATAAGCTCGATCAGATGGGCATTTCTCATACAGTATTCTTCAACGTTGCTCCCGATCCTACGCTTGCTTGCGCTAAGGAAGGTGCAGAACTGATGAAGCAGTTCCAGCCTGATGTTATCATCGCACTCGGCGGCGGTTCTGCTATGGACGCAGGTAAGATCATGTGGGTACTTTACGAGCATCCCGATGTTGACTTCCTCGATATGGCTATGAGATACATGGATATCCGTAAGAGAGTTTACACATTCCCCAAGATGGGCGAAAAGGCTTACTTCGTAGCTATCCCCACATCTTCAGGTACAGGTTCTGAGTGTACTCCTTTCGCAGTTATCACTGACGAAAAGACAGGCGTTAAGTATCCTCTTGCTGACTATCAGTTACTGCCCAACATGGCAATCATTGATACAGACAACATGATGACACAGCCTAAGGGTCTGACAAGTGCTTCAGGTGTTGACGCACTCACACACTGCCTCGAGGCTTACGCATCGATCATGGCTACAGACTACACAGACGGTCTTGCTCTCAAGGCTGCAAGGAACATCTTCGAGTATCTGCCCAGAGCTTACGCTGAAGGTCAGACAGATGTTGAAGCGAGAGAGAAGATGGCTAATGCTTCTGCTATGGCAGGTATCGCATTCGCTAACGCATTCCTCGGTGTCTGCCACTCAATGGCTCACAAGCTCGGTGCTTTCCACCACCTGCCTCACGGTATTGCAAACGCTCTGCTTATCACACACGTTATGCGTTTCAACGCAGTTCCCAACCCCACAAAGATGGGTACATTCTCACAGTATGATCACCCCCATACTCTTGAGAGATACGTTGAAGTTGCTGAATTCTGCGGCGTAACAGGCAAGAACAACGAAGAGAAGTTCGAGAAGTTCATCGCTAAGATCGAACAGCTCAAGGAAACTGTAGGCATCAAGAAGACGATCAAGGACTACGGTATTGATGAGAAGGACTTCTTAGACAGACTTGACGCTATGACAGAGCAGGCATTCGACGACCAGTGTACAGGTGCTAACCCCAGATACCCGCTGATGAGCGAGATCAAGCAGATGTACCTCAATGCTTACTACGGCGTTGACGAAACAGTTTAATCGCAAGCTCCATAATGTTTTAAACTAATATAGAGAACCCCCGCGGGCGATGTGCCTGCGGGGGTTCTTGCTTTATAAGTGCGGTTTCACTGAAAACTTGGTCGGATTTTGTGGTAAGTTTTCAGTGGGATTATTATAAAATGCAACAAAAGATGCGTTGCGTGTAACTCGGTTACACAATCCTTGTGCAAAATGCACCACAAAAAGAAATCGCTTATATCTAAAATTCACTAATTTTAAAGATTAGCACAAAATTTAGCAAATTGGCTATTGCTTTTTTGAATGGAGTATGATATTCTTAATGTACAGAAAACACCAAGGGTAACAGAAAAGGTGCTGAGAAGAAATTCTTCGGCATATATTTATTCTGAAGACCCACGGGGAATTTTGGATTTAACGGCGCAGACCGTTAAACATAAAAAACTTTTACATTTTTCAAGGAGGTAATTTCCCATGATAAAGAAATTACAGAAACTGAAAGCCAAGAAAGGCTTCACACTGGTCGAGCTGATCGTTGTTATCGCTATCATCGGCGTACTCGCAGCTATCCTGATCCCCACAATGCTGGGCTTCGTTACTTCTTCAAGAGTAACATCTGCTAACACAACAGCAGCTGAACTTCAGAAGCAGATCAACAACTTCTTAACAGATGCTGATACAGCAGGCTACGGCATGAAGAAGTCAAACACCGCTATAGCAAGCTTCACATTCAAAATCGCTGATGATGGTACATGGGGAACAACATTATCAGAGGGCTCATATTCTCCTGCCGCTTCTGATGCATTCAAGGGCACAAAGACATGGGGTACTGAAATAACAGGCGTTAAGGCTAACGAAGGTAATAAGTCTGACATCGAAGATGCAACAGAGCTTATGACAAGAACTCTTGCTGATGTATTCCCTGATGTTAAGAGCTCTTATGTATTCGCATACTGCGTAGGCGGTTCATGCAAGTATGTTGCATACTCTGCTGATGGTACTGATGCACCTTCTTCAATGCCTACAGAAGACGATTTCAAGAACGGCGTTTATACTTGGGACGGTAACACAGCAGGTATCACATCTGATGGTATCATCCTTGGTACAGCTCCTGAGCTTAAGCTTGGTAAGGCATCATAAGTATTTTACTTAAGAATTGCTAAATGAATTTGATATCCCCCGACGGGTGACTGTCGGGGGATATTTATTACGGTGAGAAATGAAGAAAAAAGATAAAATAACACTGATAATCGGTGTGGCGGTAATAATTATATGTGCAATTGCAGTGATTTTTATGCTGGATAGGTTTGCTGTTATCAGGATATTCCCGCGACCTGTGCCAAAGCAGGAAAAGACGATACAGCTTGACAATTTAGGCTCGGCAGATATGCCGGTCGGTAACTCGCTTGTTGTAACTATATTCTGTGGTGATGATAAATCAAGCTGGGATTTCGGTAACGAAAACGACAGAGCGTTGCGTGAGCGTGATTTTGCCGCGTTGAAAATTGCCGCCGAGTGGCTCGGCAAACAGGCAGATAATTATAATAAGACATTTTCTCTTGTATATCCGACTGATGAAAAAAGTGATCTGTACTATGAAGCCGATTTTAAGGGCATAATATGTAATATAACAGAAAATCCCGATAACACAGAATGTTGGGAGTATATAGACGGCAAAATCGACAGTGCGGCACTGAAAAATAAGTATAATTGTGACAACATTTTATATCTCTTGTTTATAAACGAGTATGATGATGATACCGAAAATGATGATAACTTAAACATCGACCCGACAGCCGAATGTATATACGACAAAGAGAAAAAATACAATTATGAGTTTTGCCGTTTACCGTCAATTCTGAACGGAGAACATCTTTCGCCTGCGGTTATCGCTCATGAAATAATACATCTTTACGGTGCGCCTGACCTGTATGCGTTTGATGCAAATGATATAAATTACGGGGTAACTGTAGATTTTATTGAGCATTGCAGGAAAAACGTTCCGCAGGACATTATGCTCTCAACCTATGACCGTGAAACGGGCAAGCGCTTACCCGACCGTATAACGCAGGAGATAACCGACATAACCGCCTATTATATAGGCTGGCTTGATACGCCGCCCGAATGCATAGACGAGTACCTGCTTGTGCACTCACAGCATGAGTATAAAAACGGACAAGGGGTAAATTCACAATAATATAAACAGAGAATATTATTATATATCTGTTGATTTTCTGTGTGAAATGTGTTATTATTAACTTAATAAGCTAACACGGAGGAAATATGATGAATACTATTCGGCGCTTACATAGAAAAAAAGGCTTTACTATAATTGAGCTTGTTGTTGTAATAGCTATAATCGGCGTTCTTGCCGCGATACTTGTGCCTGTACTGTTAGGTGTTACAATAAGAGCTAATGTCGGCTCAGCCAACAGCACTGCCGCAGAAATGAAAAAGCAGATAGGCTACTTTCTGACAATGGCAGACGCAAACCGCAAGAACTATATGCTTATGGGGGAAGATTGCCGTGAGGTTTTCACTATAACGGTAGTTGACAGCGAATGGCATATTGACGCTGTGCAAAATCCGTCTGCGTTTTCGCCTGATACGGTAACGTGGGGCAACAGTGCTGTCGTTGACAAGGACACCAAGACGATGACATCGCAATACGGAGAAGAGCTGTTGGGTTCATATCTGCTTAACTGCTTTCCCGAGCTTAAAAACGGCGTGATAAGAGCCAACTGCATAAAAGGCGTGTGCGTATCGGCGTGGTACACGCCCGATACGACGAATATCTCCGATATAAACGATGTTCCCGCCTTTGGCACAAGCAAGGCGTGGGTCAATGGCAACGGCGATGAGATCACCGCCTATGCGTGGGACGGAGCAACAGCGGGAGTGAGTGCAGACGGTTATACTATCGGCACTGCGCCTGTGCTGGAGCTTGGCGCATAAAACAGAACAGAATTACCCGACTGTGAAAGCAGTCGGGTATTACTTACATATGACAGAGGTGATAAAGTGGCATACAGCGAGCTTATAAAGAACTTTGAGAAAATACGCGCGTATATGAGGGAGTTCTATGTATACGGCTTCAAGAGCAGAAACGAATACGACAGGAAAAGCGCCCGCTCATATGACGATGAGCGCCGCAGGGTAGAAAGCTGGCTCGGGGACTATATGCGCTTTACCAAGACCGCCGAGGGCAAGAATGTATTTCTGTCGGTAGACAGCCGTAACGAGGACAGCAATCCTTTCTATAAAGCGTGGAAAGCGAAGAGCTTTACAGACGGGGATATAACGCTTCACTTTGCGATATTTGATATACTTTACACTCCCGATATTAAGCTGACGCTGTCGGAGCTTATAGATGAGATCGATACTTTGCTGTCGGGGGAATTTACATTTGACGAATCGACCCTCAGAAAAAAGCTTAAGGAATACACCGAGGAGGGCATTATCATAACCGAAAAGCAGGGCAGAAAGGTACTTTACAGCCGTTCTCCCGATGTTGACGTGTCACAGCTATGTGATGTTGTCGACTTTTTCGGAGAAACCGCACCGTGCGGTGTTATCGGCTCGTTTATCTCGGATAAATTACCGCCGCACGAAAAGCTTTTCACATTCAAGCACCACTATATCACGCAGGCGCTTGACAGCGATATAGCGGCTATGCTCTTTGACGCAATGCAGAAGAAATGCTGTGTCACCGTGGAAAATCTCGGTAGACACAGCTACAAGCCGATGTCAGTAGGGCTTGTACCGCTTCGGATCTATATCAGCGCACAAAACGGCAGACAGCACCTTATAGCCTATAACATAAAGGCGAACAGGCTGTTTTCGTATCGGCTTGATTACATATCCGATGTGAAAATCGGCGAGCCGTGCGAAAGGTTTGATAAGCTTAGGGAGAAGCTGAATGCGGCTGAAAGCTGTATGTGGGGCGTAAGCGGCAGGCTTGACAAGAAAGACGCTCAGCACGTTGAGTTTGATATAAGAATAGCAGACAACGAGCAGTATATTGTAAACCGCCTCGAGCGTGAAAAGCGGTGCGGTACAGTTGAAAAAATCGACGACAACCATTACAGATACTCCGCCGATGTATTCGACACTACCGAAATGATACCGTGGATACGCACGTTTATCTGCCGTATAACAAGGCTCAATTTTTCGGACAGAACAGCTGAAAATAATTTTAAAGCCGATATAGAGAAAATGTATGAAATATACGGAATAGAGGATAACACGGCTGACAGCGGAGGTGAAAGCGATGATATTCAGTGAGCTTTACTCGGCGTATTATAACACGGTAGCGAAGATAATCACCGCCGCATTTGACGAAAGCGCGACCGAAAAAGACCTTGACCGTATCGTCAGCGAAAACGCATTTTCCGAAAGCGTGCTTACAATAATGCCATCGCTTAAAAGCGGAAAATGGAAGCTGCTTGACCGCAGTTTAAAACCGCTTTTAAAGCATGAGCCGACAATGCCGCTGACATTGCTTCAGAAACGCTGGCTGAAAGCCGTATCGCTTGATAAGAGGGTGAGGCTGTTCGATGTACAGTTCCCCGACTTATCCGATGTCGAGCCGCTTTTCACCGAGGACGATTATAAAGTATACGATAAATACTCGGACGGTGATGATTTTGGTGATGAGGGCTATATCGGTCGGTTCAGACTGATATATTATGCCATAAAGAACGATCTGCCGATAATCGCAAGGTTTGACAACAGGTACGGCAAGGAGGTAACGCTGAGATTTTTCCCCAAAGGGTTTGAATATTCCGAAAAGGATGATAAGATAAGAGTAATAATGGACGGCTGTAAGTTCAGACAGATAAATCTTGGAAGAATTATAAACTGTCAGCTTTATACCGGGACGGGGCTGTGGAACGAAAAACCGCAGGCAGAGCAGATAAGAGAGCTTACCTTGCAGATAAATGACGAGCGGAATGCGCTCGAGCGCGTAATGCTCCACTTTGCACACTTTGAAAAGCAGGCGGAGCGTGTTGACGATAACAGATACTTGCTTCATCTGAAATATTACGCGACCGATGAAACAGAGATCGTTATCCGTGTGCTGTCGTTCGGTCCGTGCGTAAAGGTTATCAGCCCCGATGAATTTACAGAGCTTATCAAAGAGAGATTGAGAGAGCAGAGGGTATGCGGGTCGGGCTGATGGCTTCAGCCGAAAAACCGACCGGTTGTTATATTGTTTGAGCTTTTGCTGTGACAGCCAGCTTTCGATAGCGCTTTTATGGGGCAACACTTCAATATACGGCATATTGCGCTGATATAAAAATCAAGTCATTGTTTTCTTTATATCTTTTCAAGTGCGTAGCCTTTACCTCTTTCATAGGTAATAGTTACATCTGCGTTATTATCGTCCAGCTTTTTGTTGAGTCGTGAAACCGCCGTGAACAGTGCATTTGCGTTGTCGTAATACGGCAGTCCCCATACGTTTTCGTACAGCTCGGCTTTTTGCACTGTGCTGCCTATATTGCGTACAAGCATCAGCAGAAGCGAAAACTCCTTATGGGTCGCAAGCAGGTCGTTGTCTGCAAAATATGCCGCCATAGATATCGTATCAAGCTTCAGGCTGCCGAAAGTGATATATCGCTTGTCTTTCCGGACTGCGCGCAGTCTTGCTTCTACTCTTGCTATAAGCACCTGGATATCGTACGGCTTCGGCAGGTAGTCATCGCCGCCTGCTCTCAGAGCTGTTATAATATCCTCGTTTTCGCTGAGTGCGGACAGAAACAGTATAGGAATATCGTATTTTGCCTTTATCTCACGACAGAGCGATACTCCGTCACCGTCAGGGAGCATAATATCAAGTATCACAAGGTCGACATCATTCTCGGACAACAGCTTGCGGCACTGTGCCGCATCGGCGGCTTCAAGTACACTGTAATCCTCCATGGAAAGACACGAGCTGTTTATCTTCATTATATGCGGATTATCCTCCACAAGCAAAATCGTGCTCACTTTTCATCTTCCTTTCCGCATGGTACGGTAAAGCGGAATACCGCACCGTTTTCACTGCTGTCTGCGGTTATTTCTCCGCCTGTTGATTCTATGATATCACGGCAGATATAAAGCCCCAGACCGTTACCGCCGTCAGTACTGTAGCCTTTATCAAACAAGTGCAGGAGTGTCTCGCGGGATATACCCGTTCCGGTATCCGATACTATAAACACGGCGAAATTATCGCCGTCGGCAGATCTTTCTGCCGAAAAAGTCACTGTTCCGTTCTCGGTATGCTTGCCTGAATTTACAGCCAGGTTAATAAGCACCTGCAGAAGCATTTCACGGTTTGCTATAATATCGGGGCAGTTATCAGCCCTTGTGACAAGCCGGTTGCCGTGTTTGGCAAGTATAGGTCTGCATACCGCCGCCGCATCTGAAAGAACGTCCTTTGCGGCAAACCGGCTCAGTTCTATTGCAGCCGCCTCGTTATGAGATACCGAGAGCAGCTTTGTTACCATATCGGACAGACGTTGAGCTTCGCTTGAAATGGTTTTCAGGTTTGAAAGCGTTTCGCTGTTCACGATATTCTTGTCTATCTGCTTTTCGGTAAGCTGTGCGTATCCGCTCATTACAGTGAGCGGAGTTTTCATTTCATGGGCGATATTATGCATAAAATCGGTTTTCAGCCGGTCGAGCTTTTCGAGAGTTTCATTCATATGGGTAACTTGCAATTCGCGCTGTTTCGACTCGTCAAGGCGGCGCTCCGTTCTGGAAAGATTTATCGTAAGCATGACCGCATTGCAGAATACAAACAGTATAGTGGCATAGGAGCGGATATAGAATATTTTTGTAAAATATGTAAGCCCTTCTATCAGATACACGGCAGTGGTAAGTACAACGGTAGAGCATACTATAATGCTGTCGATATAGCCCATCAGTCTTTGCTTTACGGTCATAATACAGATATATACAGACGAAAGGATCAGATATACTGCCATAACAGCGCCTGTCACTAAAGTAAAATGTGTGTAAACGGTTGACGGCGTTATGATGTAGAACAGTAATATCGAACCTACCGCACATACCGAGGTCACCACAAACCGCTTACGCGGTCTTAATCCGAGCATAGCAAAGGCATAAAGCAGTATAAACACGAAATAGAGGATATTAGTGATATATTCGAGCTTATGCTCTGTATACCAGTCAAGATGCGGTAAAAGCACCCTTATCTGCTTGCTTTCATATATCAGATAATGCAGAGCCGCCGTAAGACAGGAGAGTGAAAACCACATCATACTGCGTTTTCTGTTTCCGAGAAGAAACATTCCGAAAAAGAATATCGCCATAGCAAGCAGTGTTCCTGCAATGAGTCCGTCACAAACGGTCTGCGCCCTGTCGTTTGCGGATATAAGCGGCGCTTTTGCAAGGCAGAGCTTGTGTATCGTACCTGTTCTGTGATTGAACCATGCGTGGCGGATTATTATTTCTGTGGTATCCGCCTGTGCGGTAAAATATAGTGTAAATCTGTCTGTCGCAGGGATAAATTCTTCGGCATTGTCGGACACCTTACCGACCTCGCTTGACAGTTTTCCGTCAATATAAACCTGTTGCGCATAGGTCGCTGTTTCTCCGGAAAGTCCGTAGGTGATACCTTTTTCAAGGGGCAGCACTATGCGGAATGTGGCGTATTTATCATCGGGATCGCCCTGTGATATGTTGCCTTTTGCAAAATCGTCCGGCATATACAGCCGTCCTGTGTAATATTCGCCGGAGGATATATCTATACCGACACCCTCCTTTGACAAATCGACATCAGCTATTTTGTCAGCGGACGGTATATCGACATATTTCGGCATTGTGCCTGCGGTAAGAAGATAAAAAAACAAAGAAACTATTATTATAAACAATACACAGACAAAAGCTGTTTTGGCATTTCTCTGCACATTTCCGTTCATACTATCACCTCTTTGTATTTTACTCCGCTTTTTCGGCTGATATGGTTTTCTTGCCGAATTGTAAGAAACTTCTTATTCTATTTTAACACATAAAAGAGAAACCGACAAGGAGAATATGCAAAATAAAGCGGCAAAAACGAAAAAAAGCTTTTCTTTTCAGACGATATGTGATACAATAATAAAGAACATATTTAAAAATCTCCGATGAAAAGGAATGGAATAAATCATGAAGAAGATATTACGTTTTGCGTCAGCTCTGCTTTGCGGGGCTATGCTGTTATGCTCGCTTTCTTTTACCGCTTTTGCCGAAGACGGTGATGATGAAGTATACGATTTTGATCCGAATACCGATAAGATATACAGCGAGGCTGTATATATGGTAAACACCGATACCGGTGATGTTGTCTTTAAAAAGAACGAAAGCAAGAAGATGTATCCGGCATCGACTACAAAGATAATGACCTGCATAATTGCACTTGAGCATCTGTCGGAGGGCACTCTTAAAAAGAAGGTCGAAGTGCCTTATGACTGCTTCAACGACTTCTATGAGGACCCGAACTACAGCGATCCGTCAAATGCCGCTATTGAGCCTTTGCAGGACAACCTGACATACAAGGACTGCTTATACGCGCTTATGCTCCCGTCTGCCTGCGAAGCGGCAAATATTCTTGCTTACAACATAGGCGGAGGAAGCATATCAAAGTTTATCGGAATGATGAACGAAAAAGCGAAGGAGCTTGGCTGTACCGGAACAAACTTTGTAAATGCTCACGGTCTGCATAATAACAACAACTACACTACAGCGGAAGATCTCTATAAGATGACAAAGTACGCCTATGACAAATTTCCTCTGTTCAAGGAAATAACAAGCACATATGAATACGAAATGCCGAAGAATGACGCAAACCCCGACGGCTACTCTATTTACAGCACTATTTCTCTCCTGCGTCCCGGCAGTGTTTATGAATATGAATACGCATACGGCACAAAGACGGGTACTACCGATGAAGCCGGAAGATGCCTTGTTTCGGCCGCCAAAAATCAGTACAACTATATACTTGTGACGCTCGGCGCACCGGTAAAGGACAAGAACGGAGAATACTATGACGACTGGTATTCGATGGTGGACGCGCTCAACCTCTACAAGTGGGCATTCACAAACTTTGAAATGGCTACCGTTGTGAACAAGGACGAGCAGATAACCGAGGTCAAGGTTGAGATGGGAGAGAGCGCGACACACGTTATCCTGACACCCGAAAGCGACTACACGGCGCTTATGCCAAAATCGGTAAAGGAAGCGGGCGTACAAAAGGTTTTCAAGGCTTATGAAAGCATACAGGCTCCTGTGAAAAAGGGCGATATACTCGGCGTTATGGACGTTAAATTCAAGGGTGAAACGATTGCTACCGTAAACCTTGTCGCAAACAACAACGTTGCAAGATCGGACGTGGAGTATTATATAGAAAAAGCAAAGGACGAGTTCGACAAGCCGTGGCTCAAAGCTTCAATAGCCGGAATTGTAATACTGCTTATCTGCTTTATTGTCACAAGAACTATCGAGAACTCGAAGCGCAGAAAACAGGCATCAAAGGAGAAGCGCCGCTTTGAAAGCTACGCTAAGAAACGCTGATGCAGAGCATAAATATAATCTGCCTCGGCAGGCTGAAGGAAAGCTATCTCAGAGATGCCTGCAAGGAATATGAAAAGCGGCTCAGCGGGTTCTGTACGCTTAAAATATACGAGCTAGAGCCTGTCGCACTGCCGAATGAGCCGTCTGACAGGCAAACAGAGGACGCACTCGAAAAAGAAGCTGAAATGATAGAAAAGAAGCTGGCAAAGAACGCTCTTACCGTTGCTATGTGCATTGAGGGAAAGCAGCTTTCAAGCGAGGAGCTTGCAGCTAAGCTGAGCGATACGGCGGTGCAGGGAAAGTCGGCGGTGAACTTCATAATCGGAAGCTCGTTCGGGCTTGCTCCCAAGATAAAGGCGATGGCTGATATAAAGCTGTCTATGTCGAAGATGACTTTTCCGCATCAGCTTGCAAGGGTGATGCTTCTGGAGCAGATCTACAGGGCGTATAGTATTATTGCGGGGAAAAGGTATCATAAGTGATAAACGGCATCGTTCAAGATGTACTTTTGACAAACGAGGTGTATTATGTTTAAAGATGACAGAACGGCGCTTTTACAATCACTGTTTTTTCCGGTAATAATTATTATATGGGGGATTGCACGAACGGTAACCGATTTTCTTTATGCGGGCGGAATTTCAGCGTTTACACGGCTTGACGCTTTGTGGCGGTATGTTTGCTTCGGAGCTATAATATGTAGTGTAATTGCAATAATTATAACACTCTGTGGAAAGGTCGATACGTCACGTTACTTTTTAAAAAGGCTTATAGGCACATGCGGACTGGTTGTTTTATACGGCGTTGCAATGAGCTTCGCCACAAGTATGCTTCCTGCCGTGTTCATCGGAATTGCGGGTATTGCTTATCAGATACTCAGAGTGCAGGACGATGATTCGAATAAAACGGAGCGTGCGGTACTTATGCTGTCTGACCCGGCTATTCATCTTACGGTGTTCTGGGGGATCCAATGGGTATCTGAATTTGTTAAAACGGAATAATATAAGGCGGAACAGCATAAAAAACCGTTCCGCCTTTTCTGTATATAATATGCAAAAGAAAAACCGCTTTGCAATCAAAGCGGTTGGCACGCCAAGAGGGATTCGAACCCTTATTACCCCAAAAGTTTTTCTATGTTATCAGCAATACGAACCTTAAATTCTTCCATCGCAGATGGAAAGGTGTGCTGATAGACCTTTTCAATCATGTAAGTCGATGAATGCCCCATTAATTCCGCAATATATTTCTGTGGTATTCCAAGCAATAATGCTTGACTGGCGTAATAATGTCGCAAAGAATAGAATCTAAATATATGTAGCCCGTGTTTACGAAGAAATGAATTCCAATCACGGCTTATTTTATTTGAAGATATAACGCAAATCCGTTTTTTATCCGGAGTATTCATGAGTTTATCTCGCAGTAAGGGCGATATTGGTATTGTCCTATATCCGGCGTATGACTTAGGCGGCTTATATACTTCTCTGCCATGCTCATTTATTACAACTGCTTTGCGAATTTCTAATCCGTCAGCGGTAATGCAATCCTTTGTCAATGCACATATTTCCGAAGGACGCAATCCACATTGACTGGCTAATAAAAATGGAATCTCAAGCTCTGTATTTTTGATTAGTTTGTATATTACTTTTATTTCGTTTTCATCCGGTACATAAAATGATGATTTTATCTTTTGCGGTAGTGATATACGATAGACAAAATCGGGAGCGAACATTTGCAAAGAGGCGTGCAATAAACCATACGCATTACGTACCGTTTTAGGTGAATAACAATAAGATAATTTATTGATTGCTCGCTGAATAAGTTTCTGGTCAAGTTTAGCTATCTTAACGTCGTGCAAAATATACAAATAACGCTGATTTGCTTTTTTGTAACCGTAGATAGTAGATGGGGATAAAACAGCGGTTTTGCTTTCTATATAGCGATCTATCGCCTGTTTTACAGTGATATTTTTGTTATTATTCATTAAATCCTCTCCATTTCCAATTAATTTGATTATTATATCATAATTTGAGATGTTTATCAAATATTATAAAGCACGGCTCGTCCGTGCTTTCTGCTTTTAAAAAGGAGGTGAGCTGATGCCTGCAAAGATAATTGATTTTACTGCGCCGCACAAACGAAAAACCGAAAGTGAAATCAGAATATCAGAAGTCGAGAAGATGGCTCTCGATAAGAAGATGAGTTACGGACAGTATGTTGCAATGCTTGAAGAAGAAAAGAAAAAAGGCTATGACACAAGAAAATAGAACAATATGGTGCGACAGGAACGTCCTGTGCGATACGGTGTCGCACCTATATGAGAGCAAAAGCAACCTGCGGCAGTGCAACTCTGCCGGCTCTCAACGGTCGGAACACAAGTTAGTGTTATGATGGGAATGATTTGTGTTCCGAAGTGCATCGGGCGATGATAGCTACATCGAGGACGGAAAAGTAAGCCTGCCGTCCTTTCCCGGTGCTTATTATTTTTTAAAAAGGGGCTTAATTTTGTAGCTGCTTTATGCAGCAGAAAGAGGTTTACTGTTATGAAAATGATTGCATTTTACAACAACAAAGGCGGAGTCGGAAAAACTTCCACGGCGATCAACATAGCTTATACACTATCCCGTCGTCAAAATCGTATTCTTTTGGTTGACTTTGACGGACAGTGCAACAGCTCACGTTTTTTCACTGACTTAGCAAATGATGAATGTGGCTGTGAAAGTGCCATCGTCAATGCGGAAGAAATAGAAAAGGAATTTTTTGAGCATACATCCCGTTTGAACTCCGAGTGCTTCAAAAACTCGCTTCCGAATAATCTTGATGATTGGGAAAAAGCAATTATAAATGAATTGGAAGGCGTTAGCGAACAAGTAGCCTCCGGTAATATTCCCGTATTACAAGAAAGAACCAAAATCTATATTGACATGGACGGAACTATCGCAAGGTTTCACGACGAAAACTTGTATCTTGAACGTATGTTCGAAAAAGGTTTTTTCAGAGATTTAAAGCCGTTTGAAAACGCTGTAGCAGCTATTGAGAAATTAGTGAATGATAGCACGGCGGAGATTTATATTTTATCGGCTACGTTAAATTCCTGCTCATTGGACGAAAAAAATCAATGGCTTGATAAGTATCTGCCTAACATAGATAAAGATCACAGAATTTTTACTTCTCTGAATGTACCAAAGTCAGAAGCTATCGGTCATCAACTCACCGATAAAGATATTCTGATAGACGATTATAATAAAAATCTATTGGAGTGGGAAAAGGCAGGCGGTACATCTGTAAAAGCCAAAAACAATATTAATCACAAAGGACTGCACGGAGAACTGTGGAAAGGTGAGATCGTTGATGTAGTGAAAGATGATATGTACCCGACACTTTAATTGAATATGGATATGAGCGACTGAAATCAGCCGCTTTTTTCTTTTCTGAAAGTTAATCAGCATTTCTTTTTTGTGCTACCTGTAGCACAATGTAACAAGTTTGTAAAAATCGGCGAAACGAACAAATAACAATACTATATTTTGTATATATTTTTGCTGTGTTTCGCTGGACTTTTGTCCGTTTTTATGTTACAATATACTTGAGGAAATA
>DOQG01000006.1:0-40050 GCA_003512525.1 Oscillospiraceae bacterium
CCTCACACATAGCAGCAACGTTATTAAATAGAATAGCGAACCCGAGAAGTGCTATCTTGCAAAAGGCAGTATCGGAAGCCAGCTATCAGAGTATAAACATCAAACATTTTTGTTAAGCGGAAAACAGAAACTATATTGTTTATATCAAACAACTATTTTCCACAACCAAAAACAAACCCGCTGTCATAAAACAGCGGGTCTATCCTATTAACTTAATTCCAAACAGCTCTTATTCAGCCTTAACAGCCTCATTCAGCCTTTTCAGCGTTTCCTCTTCGCCGAGCATCTGCATAATAGTATACAGATCGGGCGAGTTCTTCCTGCCTGTAACAGCAACTCTCAATATTCCGCACGCGTCCGCAACCGAACCCTTGTATGCGTCGGGGTTTGCCTTGTACTCCTTAATGTTGGGGCAGAAGCCTAACGGCTCACCCACAGCCTTTACACCGTCAAACCACGCACTGCTGTCAACGCTGTGGTCATAAGCTGAAATATACGCCGTTAAAAATGCTTTGCGCTCATCGGCAGTCAGCTTTTCATCAAACTCATAGCCGTCAACACCGTCACCGTAAAGGTAAGGGAACATCTCCGACAGATCGCTCCACTTGGCTATATCCTTGCGGACCTTCTTGCCGTTATATTTCCAGAGCTTTATGCTTTCCTTGAACTTTTCGGGCGAAGCTGTGATATAGGCGTTCAGCTTTTCGTCATTGTCCTTTGCCCATACACTTATCTCGTCAAAGAGCGTTTCTTCGCTCATCTTTGAGATAACGTCACGGCTTACGCTTGCAAGCTTATCCATATCGAACAGCGCACCGCTGACAGGCATCTTTTCAAGCTTGAACTTAAACTGCGACATATCGGCATCGGGGTTCTTCATTCTCCACTCCTCATAGTTGGAGTTTGCAATAGTCATAAGGTATTCAAGCACCGACTGAACCGGGAAACCTGCCTTTGAGTAGAACGAAACGCTTGCCTCGGGGTCTTTTCTCTTGCTGAGCTTTCTCTTCTTGTTTTCGCCGCCGTCAAGCTTCATTATCGGGGCGATGTGAGCATACTTCGGCATTTTAAGACCGCTTGCTCTGAAAAGCTGTTCGTGCAGAGGATATGAGCTTATCCACTCGTCACCTCTTATAACGTGGGTAGTACCCATCAGAAAATCGTCTACAACGTGTGCAAAGTGGTATGTAGGGATACCGTCCGACTTTAAAAGCACAACGTCCATTATATTTTCGGGCATTTCGATGTTGCCGCGGATAAGGTCGCGGCAGGTTATCTTGTTTTCTGCGTTGCCGTCCGAACGTAGACGCAGAACGTATTCCTTGCCTGCCTTTATATTTGCTTCTATTTCTTCAATGGACAGCTCTCTGCACTTTGCATAGCTGCCGTAATAGCCCATATCGGCTTTTTCGGCCTCCTGTGCCTTTCTTATTTCGTCAAGCTCCTTAGCCGAACAGAAGCACGGATATGCAAGACCGCGCTTTACAAGATCCTTAGCAAAGGTCTGGTATATCTCTTTTCTCATACTCTGTCTGTACGGACCGTAGCTGCCCTTTTCAGGCTCTCCGTCAGCCGCCGCACCCTCGTCAAAGCATACGCCGTACTGTGCAAGAGATGTGATTATCTCGTCTGCTCCGTGTTCGATCTCACGCTTTTTGTCGGTATCCTCAAGACGCAGGTAGAATACACCGTCCGACTGCCTTGCCATACACATTGAAATAAGTGCGGCATACAGACCGCCTATGTGCATAAAGCCTGTAGGGCTGGGAGCAAATCTTGTCACAGCCGCCTTGTCGGGAAGTGTTCTTGCGGGATATTTTGCAAACATATCCTCGGGTGTTGTCCTGATGTCACCGAACAGAAGCTCGGCTAAATAATTGTTGTCCATTTTTTCGCCCTTCGTTTATTTTATTTTTTAATGTGCTTCTTAGCGACCTTGAGTATCAGCACGATAGCCGAGCTGAGTACCAGATTTATCGCAAGCTCTACAACAAAGTTAAGTCCTACAAATGCGGTCACCATATATACGCCGACATTTTCAAAGCCTGCGCCTGCTGCCCACTGAGCAATAGTGTCATAGAAAAATACAAGACAGCCTAAAAGGAAAATGCCCGTATTTACTATCGGGGACACAATGCCCGCGCCTATTACTCCGAGTATATCGTTCTTGCGACTAAACAGACTGTAGATAAATCCTGCGGCGGCACCTGCAAGAGTGCCCTTTAAAAGTACTGTAATTATCGTTCCGGGGACGTTTATCGCAAGAAAAGCTCCTGCGTCTGTAAACAGTACGACCACGCCGAATACAAAGCCGAGCCATGCACCCGCCTTCCAGCCGTAGAGAGCCGCACCGACCACTATCGGAACGAGTACAAGCGTAATGTTGAATACGCCGAAACGGATCGCTATAGCCATAGCCTGTAATACGACTACTATAGCTGTCAGCAGTCCCATTGTTGTGAGCATCATAGTTTTGTTTTTTGTAGATGCAAGTGTGTTGTTTGCGTTTGACATAAAAATCTCCTTTGCTGAAGTCCCATTGTCAGTGGGTACCTCGCAGGGTTGTATATTTTACATATCATCTGCAAATCAGAATTTGATCACAGCCGGTAACCGCAGAAATAATATCTGTAGGTTCCGTCCACAGTGCCGTTTACTTCTTCTGATTTTTCTTGTAGATAATATGCAGACCCTCTAATACAAGGTTAGGATCGACCGTCAGCTCACGCCTGCAAAGCGGAGCTATAAGGCTTGCATAACCTCCTGTTGCGACTATTGTCGCCTTTTCCCCGAGCTCTTCCTCGTACCGCTCTATCATACCGTCTATCATGCAGGCAATGCCGCCGATAACTCCGGCACGCATACTGTCGGGGCTGTTTGTACCTATCATCTTTTTGACGGATTCCGCACCGATAAGCGGCAAAGATGCCGTCTTGCCGGAAAGCGCCTCGAATGATAATCTCGGGCCGGGCGCTATCGCACCGCCGAGAATTGCGCCGCTCTTGTCAAGCGCGAATATCTTAAGGCACGTTCCTACATCTATGAATATGCACGGCAAGGGATACTTGTTCTTAGCCGCTACACCGCCGCATACAAGGTCACTGCCGAGTACGGACGGATCGTCTATCTTAATGTTAAGTCCCGTTTTTATACCGGGGGACACAACTATAGGCTTTACATTACAGAGCTTTTCTATGCCTCTTTCAAGAACAGGCGTAACAGGTGATACGACAGAGGAAATGATACAGCCGGTTATAGCCGCATTTTCAAAGCCGTAAAGGGACAGTATATCCCTGAGCTTTATCGCATACTGGTCTTCCATTCTTGAAACCTGTGTGTTGAGCCTTGATATAAAGCACAGCTCACCTTTATCGTCAAAGCCGCCGAAAACTATATTTGTATTGCCTACATCTACTGCAAGTATCATTCTTTGCCCTCCGGTTTTTCGGATATATCGTTTTCTATTATAGCATCAGTTTCGTCAATGTCAATATCTTCAGCCTTATTTAACGCTTTCGTAAGCTTTACAGGCTTCTTTATCTTAAGATATATCAGTATCATACCCACAAAGATCGCCGTGCCGACTACTGTCAGTATAATTCCTGTGCCGAGTCCTGCCGCGAAGAATTTAAATTCGACAACGTGCTCGCCCTCGGTCAGCTCTACTGTCATAAGTGCGTCATTAAGCGCAGTGCCGTAATCCGTCTTTACGCCGTCAACATACACCGTCCAGCCCTTTTCGGCGGGGATAGTCGTGAACAGCATATCGCCGCTCTTAGCGTTTACCGTAAAGCGTATATCGGTCTGACTTACCTTTTCGACCGTTGTATCGGCGTTCTTTTCCCACATCTGTGCTATTGCCGCTGTTTCCGCGTCCTCGTTATAAACGGCGAACTGCGGCTCTCTGAAATAAAGATCACTCTTTTTGAGAACAAGCTTTACAGTGACGGTTTCGTCCTTTTCAAACTTGCCGAGATCCTTAATATTATGGTTGTCGCTCTCAAAGCATATACCCTTGTATGCTCCGTTTACATAAAGCGCGGCTTCGCGCTGATAATCGGTCGGCAGGAACATATACACCTCGCCGCTCTTTGGTGCAGTTATCGTATATGTTACACTTGCTTCTCCCTTAGCTTCCGTAAATCCGATATGGCTGTTTTCAAACGAGCCCTTCTTGCAGTTTTCGGCATAAGGCTCGCCGTCTGCGGAGAACACCGTGAAGAACTCCCTGTTACCGCCTGTCATGGCGTTCAGCAACTTGTTCTGATTGTCGAATACGTCATACTTTGACAGCTCAAGCGATGATACCTTGCTGTTTACAAGATAGCCTACCGGCAGAGCGTCCTTGTTTTCGGTAACGGTTATATCGTCCGCAGACCTTATGTTTGCGGTCGACTCGCCCTGACAGTCGAGGATATACTTTACACCGAAGATATCGCTTGTCAGCGGAGTGTTACCCGAAAATCTCGAATAGTGTCCGTTAGAGGTGAAGCCGAAATATCCCAGCATATCTATAGCCCTTGCATTAAGCGTACTGCTTGAATGCGACAGTCCGTACATATTTACCGCCATCGGGTCGTTTACCGAACGGAAGAAGTTCTTTTCTATCCTGTAGAAGCCGTCGTCCTGCTCCTTTATTTCCTCAACCTTTTCACGCAGAGGAAGTATAACGCTTAAGTAGCTGTCCCTTGTCGAGAATGTTATATCCTGGTGCATCTTTGTAAGCGTATTTGTAGTGTTAAAGCAAAGCTCTGCACATATGACCGCCGTTACAAGGATAACGCCCGTCTTTGATACGTTTTTCCCGCCGCCGTAATGCCTTACCGCAAATACGGTAATTCCCGCAACCGCCATAAATGCTATCGCCGGGAGCGCAACGGTTATGCCGTCAAATACCTCTCTGCCCTCACTGCCGAGCGTGGTTATGAAAGTATCCTGTGCCTCTGTGTATATTATGAGAGCAATATAGCTCAGTGTAATCGCTCCTAAAGTCCTTGCCTTGACCTCTTTCAGCTGTTCAAAGCAATGCGCCGCAAGTGCCACTATCACAAACGACAGCATAAACGAGTAGCGGTAAGGAAGCCAGTTCGGCATCTGTCCGCCGTGCCATATCATATCGACAGGACGGATATACATACTTACCGTCAGCAGTGCGATAAGCGTACCGGCCGCAAGCTTCTTCTTGAAGTGATATGCCTTACAGCAGAAAAATCCCGCCGCGAGCACAAGCGCCAGCGACCCACAGAATATAAACGGCAGCCCTTCCATTCTTACCGTGTCGTAAGTATTGGGAAACAGCTTTCTTGCTATATCTACAAGGTTGAAATTATTAGCAAGCGAATAGTCAGGCTCGGTAAAGCTGAACTTGCCGTTCTGTAATGAGTTGTAAACGGGCAGTATCATAAATGCGCTCATCATAGCCGATACTATTCCGCACACCCCGAAGAACGCACCCTTTGTGACAAATTTCTTTACTATGCCCGCTCCGGTGCTGCCTGTATAGGTTTCAAGCGAGAAGTAACGGCAGATAAAGTACAGCACCGAGAATATCGCCGCCATAAAGCCTATGTAGAAGTTTGACACAAATGCATACACAAGCGAGCCGATAAGCAGTCGGAAGCGGTTTTCCTTTATCAGCGAATCTATGCCCCAGCAGATAAGCGGCAGGGCGATAACGCAGTCAAGCCACATAGGGTTCATGGTTTGTACCACCATATACGCACACATGGCATACATAGGCGCAAACACAGCCGCAGTGATCTTTGACAGCTTCTGCGACTTATGCGCAAACAGTGCAAAAGCGACACCGCACGCACCGAACTTTGCCAGTATCATTGTGAGCAGACCCTCGGTTATCATACTGCGCGGGAATATCCACACCAGTATGTTGAACGGGCTTGCAAGGTAGTAGCCGATGATACCCATAAACTCGCCCGACAGGTTTCTGCTCCACGAGTACATCAGGCTTTCACCGTTGCCTATTACGTCATGCACATAGTCATAGTAGAAAACGTACTGCGCGTTGAGGTCAAGCGACAGCACCGACTTTTCACCGAAAGGGTATATACCGAATGTGACATACGCTATACCCATTAGTATCACAGGGATAAGAAATGCCGCGAACAGATAACCGTTCTTATAGCACAAGTGCCTGAATGACAGCATTTTTTCTCTGAAAGAAGCCATTATTTTTCGTCCTCACATTTTTGTCTGTGCCCCGACTCTTCACTTACTATATATCTCGGGCGCTGTTTTATCTCTTCGTATATCTTGCTCAGATAGTATCCGATAATTCCGATGCCGAGCATAAGTATACTGCCTATTATCAGAAGCAGGAGTATAACGGTCGAAAAGCCGTCCGCCGCTGTCCCCGTACAGAAGTTGACTATCGTCTGTACTGCAAGTATCACAGCGAATAAGAAGAATAGTATACCCGACCAGGTGATGATGTGCATAGGTACGTTCGTAAAGCTGGTTATCGAGCTTAAAGCATACTTGAACAGCTTTCTGAACGACCACTTGGTTTTGCCGGCGTTTCTCGGCGCAACGTCAAACTCCACACGCTCTGTCCTGAAGCCTACCCAGCTTGAAAGCGCACGGAAGAATGTCAGTCTTTCGGGCATTTCGTTCAGTGCGTCTACCACCTTGCGATCCATAAGCTTATAGTCGCTCGCGCCGTCCAGCTCAATGTTCGAGCTGTTCTTCATCATACGGTAAAAGGTCTTTGCGAAGAGCTTGTATACTATGCCCTCCTTGCCCCTTGACGCTTTTATGGCTTCGACTACCTCAGCGCCGTTCTTCCACGCGGTGTACATCTTTTCAAGAAGCTCGGGCGGGTGCTGTAAATCGCAGTCTATCACCGCAACGCAGTCGCCGTCTGCGGCTTTAAGCCCCGCAAAGATAGCGCCCTCCTTGCCGAAATTCCTCGAAAAATGAAGCCCTCTTATATGCTCGTCAGTTTCGCCGAGCTGTTTTATAAGCTCCCATGTGCCGTCCCTTGAGCCGTCATCAACAAAAATCAGCTCATAGTCATCAAGCGGCGCTAATATGCCGCCAAGCCTTTCGGCGGCGGCAGGTATATTCTCCTGCTCGTTATACGCAGGTATTACTACTGAAATCATCTTATTCTCCGACTATATTTATCTCTACTGTCTTTTCACGTTCTCCGTCAAAGTCCATATATATTATGTATTGCGAAAGTCCGAGTGATATCTCGCTGTCGCAGATAGCCGCAGTCACCGAGCCGCCCGCAAGCTGATGGCAGATAGCCGCCCTGAGCGGCTCTTCCGCAAGGGTAGATACCTTTTCATAGTATTTGAGGTATCCATTCAGTGCCTCGGGGTCGTTTGTCGCGGTGAACACAGAGGCGGTAGTATGCATAGACGAAACTGTTATGATACCGTTTCTGATATTGGATCTTCTCACGCACTCCATTACATCTTCCGTAAGATCCATATACCCTGTCTTTGACGGGATAGTGATAGTAAAAGTCTGCTTTGCGTTATTCATAATACATATCCTTTCATATTGCGGCTTTGCCGCGTTACTGAGCCTGCTTTATATTTGTATTTATTCTTACTCTGCCCGAGGGCGAGGTTATCCCGAGATCATCTTTTTCTGCGGCTCTGCCGTCACTCATAGCGGCAAGTCCGTTGACATAGCACCGTGTACCGGGAGAGATCACCGTATCTGCGTCCCGGGCAAAGTCGATGTCTATGCTTCCCGATGAGTTTACAAGCTTACCGCCCGAAAATTCATCTATATACATATCTATCCTGCCGCTGTCGCATTCGATATCAAGCGTACCCGTGCAGGACAGCCGCTCAATTTCCGCACTGCCGCTCTTACACCTGATATTCACCATATACCCGCTCACCGCACAGCAGTGCAGGTCGGTCGACGCAGAATAGAGGTTAAGGCTTGCAAACGGCTTATCCGGCAGCTGAATTTCTATCCTGTAGCTGAACTGCTCACGGGTGAACAGCGTTATCACAAAGCCGGGTACTTGTTCTATCACAAGCCGCCCGCCGTCGTCAAACACCTCGACCTCGGTGTCGCTGACATACGAAACGTGTATCATATCATCGGCAGACCGCGTTATGTACACCGGTATATCTGTCGTTTCCACCGTCAGAAATTCGGTAAACGGAAAGCTCTGTGAGCCGCGCTTTACAGAGCTTCTGTAGTCCTTATCGAGAAATATCGCGCAGCACAGCGCCGCGATAAGGCACACCGAGCCCGACACGAAGAACACGCGGATAAGCACCTGAACCGTGCTCAGCTTCTGCACGCGCATATGGCGGAAGCGGATAACGTTTTTCAGCTTCATTCTTTAACGGACGAGAAGAGTCTGTATACATATGATGCCGCGGCGGGACACAGTCTTGCCGTGCTCAGAAGTATAAGTCCCAGTCCGAACAGCAGGCTTGCCGCTCCAAAAAACAGCATTGTAAGCGCCGAAAGGTCGGACACAAATATACTGCCCTTGCCGACAACTCTTATCACAGCCGACGGCAGTGTTATCATTCCGTTTGCTATAAGCGCAAGCGCAAAAACCATCACAACAAGTATGCCTGTAAAAATAGCCGCCGATAAGGCGATACGGCACACCGTCTGCGGTATGCGCGAAAATTTGCATAAAGTTTTAGTCTGCATAAAAACTCCTGTATTTTCTGTCTTTATATCAGGGTAAACTGCGCATTGCGTATTCTGCCCCATTTTGTTTATACAATTAAGTGTATTATAGCATATGTGGCTTGCTGTTGTCAAATTGAAATGCGGATTTTAGTCGGGAGGTATGTAATGCCGCTAAGCACTAATTCCCGGCTTCCTTGCTAAATAGAGCCGGCTTGCTTGTGTTAAATCTTGTTATCCTTAGCGATACCCGCAACATCTAAATTGCTCGTGCTTTATCTGCCGTCAAGACTGAGGGATCGCCGCCACTGACCTTTTTGCTTTTGCTATCACCTCCGCTGACAATCCCTCAGTCACAGTGCCGGAAAACGCAGTTCTGTTCTAAACATCTTTGACCTGATTTTAGAAGCAATACCGAAAATGTCGTACCGCACTGCGCCAGCTCCCTTTACACAAGGGACGGGCAAGGATGCCGATATTGAACGCCCAAAGTTTCGCACTGACGCGAAACCAACAGAGCGTTCATAAGCCAAGGGTGATAGTTCTATTTTTCGGATAGCACTAAACCTACATCAATTTTACATCATTTTAAAAGGAACAACACGCTCTGCACCGCACCTCACTTGGCTCCCTTGCTAAAGGGAGCTGGCTTGCGGCAAGGCTTACTTGTGTTAAATCTTGTTATCCTTAGTGATACCCGCAACATCTAAATTGCTCGTACTTTATCTGCCGTCAAGACTGAGGGATCGCCGCCACTGACCTTTTTGCTTTTGCTATCACCTCCGCTGACAATCCCTCAGTCACAGTGCAGGAAAACGCGGTTCTGTTCTAAACATCTTTGACCTGATTTTAGAAGCAATACCGAAAATGCCGTACCGCACTGTGCCAGCTCCCTTTACACAAGGGAGCCGGGTGTGATAGTTCTTTACTGAACTTTCAGCAAATTATAATATCACATTAAATTTTAAAAAGAGCACAACCTCTTTTTCCGCACTATCCTCAATTCAAAATCCGCGCTTGAAGCAAGGACGCTTCACAGCGGTCGCACAAAGTCGTTGCACGATGCAACGACCACAAACGACCGCAAGAAAGCGCCACCACAATTATTCATTATTCAATATTCAATATTCATTCGTATCTCTCTTCCTTGTTCCGACACGTTTCTCACCTCACGCGGTATAAAATACAAGCTGTCAGCATACAGCATAACGCGATGAAAGGGGAGCTTTATACGAGTGTTGAAATGATAAAACGAAACGGAAGCATCACCGCCGTGATAAGCGGCGAGCTTGACCACTGCGAGGCGGCGGGTGTACGCATGCAGATAGACCCTGAGCTTGAACACCTTATGCCGACTATGCTTATTCTGGATATGTCGGGGGTGACCTTTATGGACAGCTCAGGGATAGGACTTATACTCGGCAGACAGCGTATAATGGAGTCGCTCGGCGGCGGTATCGCGGTCAAGAACCCGTCACCGTCCGTCCGCAGGATATTGCAGGTAGCGGGACTTTCAAGGCTTATCATAAGCGGCAAGAAAACGGAGGAATGAAAATGAAGTGCGATAATTATGTAAAACTGACCGTGCCCGCCCTGTCGCGTAACGAGAGCTACGCCAGGGCGGCTGTCGGCGCTTTTGTTTCACAGCTTGACCCGACACTGGACGAGCTTGGCGGAGTAAAGGCGGCGGTGTCCGAGGCAGTGACAAATTGCGTTGTCCACGCCTATGCGGAGAGTGAAACGGTAGGTCTTATAAATATAACCGCCCATATAAAAGATGAAGAAGTATACATAAAGATAACCGATAAAGGCTGTGGCATAGAGGATATCAAAAAGGCTATGGAACCGCTTTTCACCACAAAGCCCGAGCTTGAGCGGAGCGGACTTGGCTTTGCGGTGATGGAGAGCTGTTGCGACAAGGTTAAGGTATCGTCAAAGCCCGGAAAGGGCACGACCGTCACCCTGATTTTCAGACTTAACAAAAAGGAGCTGAAATGAGCACTGACAGGGA
Source organism: Oscillospiraceae bacterium (assembly GCA_003512525.1). Classification (GTDB taxonomy): domain Bacteria; phylum Bacillota; class Clostridia; order Oscillospirales; family Ruminococcaceae; genus Ruminiclostridium_E. Next base: position 10,646 of record DOQG01000006.1, read on the forward strand.
CAACTCTTTTATAACCGAGCATCTTGCTCTTGTGCACTCTATAGCGAGCCGCTTCAAGGATCGGGGGATAGAATACGAGGAGCTGTTTTCCGCGGGCTGTGTGGGACTTGTCAAGGCGGGAAACAACTTTGACGAAAGCCGCGGGCTTAAATTCTCGACCTATGCCGTGCCGGTTATTATGGGGGAGATAAAACAGCTTTTCCGTGACGGCGGAACTATCAAGGTGAGCAGAGGGCTAAAGGAGCTGTCGCTGAAGATCTGCCGACTGCGTGACGAGCTTATAAAAAACGGTGAAGAGCCGCATATATCGGTGCTTGCCGAACGGCTCGGGATAACCCCGGAAGAAGCGTCGCTGGCCCTCGGAGCTTCACTCCCGCCGCTGTCCCTCAGCAATTACGATGACGAGGAAAATGACGAGGGTACTTTTGATCTGCCCGTTGAGCCCGAACAGCCCAAAGCGCTTGACAGAATGGCTCTGCGACAGCTTGTTTCCCGCCTTGAGCCGCTTGACCGCAGGCTTATAATACTGCGCTACAGCGAGGAATGCACCCAGAGCCGCACCGCCGAGATCCTCGGAATGACGCAGGTGCAGGTGTCACGCAGGGAGAAGAAGATACTGGAGGGGTTGAGAAAACAGTTATTGTGTTGAAGCAATGCGCGTATAAGTGCCGATATAACGGCATATATTCAAAAAAATGAGGTTCTGTTGTTTGAAAAACAATTCGGCAGGAGCAAGTAATGCAATAGCATCTTAAATGAATGTCCGGGTTTTTTAAGTATAGATGCTTATAAGCGGTCGTGCATTCATACTCACGACCGCTTGCGTTATCCTATGTGTATATATTTCCGTATATTCTACAAATCGTAAAACTCGTTCAGTATCTGCTCTGCGGTGTATCCGCGCTCCGACAGCTTAAGCGCCGAATACACGCTCATTCCCGTATTACAGCCGTCACCCTTTGTTGTAAAGCTGTACAGCCGCTGTGTATAGCTCATATCAAATGCGGCGGAACGTATACCGAACAGCCGTCTGAACTGCTCGCACGACATTTCAATTCCGCAGACATTGAGCCGCAGAACATTTCCGTCATTGTCACACCTGATGTCGCTTATCCACCGGGATTCATCGGGCGGGATAACAAGAGAGGGGTACTCTGTCAGCATTATTTCCGCTATGCCGTCTGCCGTCAGCTGACAACTGCCGATGTAAAAATCCGCAGCCTTGTCCTTTTCGCAATACAACTTTTTGACATAAGGGTTTCCGCTGTCATACGGTGATATCAGCGCACCCGACGAAATACGGCAGATCGGAAGAAAAACCGCTTCGCCGCCAACGTTGATATCATATGATATGGCGTACTCGGCGGCTTTCTCCGCATATTTTCTGTAGGTCGAAAGCTCCGCTCCGAAATGTGAAAGCCCTTCCCTTTCGTCCGTGTGCTCAAGACTCGGATATCCGCCGTCAAGAGTCTTTCCCGCCCTCAGCAGATATCTTGCCGAACAGTCAAGCGCTGAAGCCACGGCTTTTATGCCCTCGGCATCGTCATCATCCGGCGGTTCGTCAAGCATTTTCAGGCTGCTCAATATGCACCCGGTAAGAAACTCCTTATAGGTATATTCAATTCCGCCATACATCACCGTCTGCGGTCGGATCTGCTCTGACCTTGTGCACAGGCACATAAGTATAACCACAGGTAAAAGCGCTGACAGCGCCAGTCCTGCTATAAGAAGATACAGATATTTCTTTTTCACGGCGATATACGTTCCTTTCTTGACTTATCAAACAAAATAGAGTATAATAATAAAGAATAGACGCTTCGGCAAACCTGTTCGTCCTTAATTCATTATATTCACCGTTTTTACGGGATAGAATATGCGAGGCTATTATAAACGTACAAAGACAGAAAGGAATAAAATGTATGAACGAGCGATTTCAGAAGCTATGCCGCGATTACAAGATTCAGACGGCAATAGACCCGAGATTATATGACAAATACAATGTAAAGAGAGGACTTCGTAACAATGACGGAAGCGGCGTTGTTGTAGGTCTTACAAATATATGCTGTGTACACGGCTACGTCATCGACGAGGGCGAAAAGCGTCCCGCGCCCGGTCAGCTGATATACAGGGGTTATGATATATGTGACCTTGTAAGCGGCGTGGAAAAGGACGGAAGATACGGCTTTGAAGAAACGGCTTATCTTCTTCTTTTCGGAAACCTGCCCGACAAGGAGCATCTCGAGGACTTCAAGAAGATAGTGACGCACTACCGCACTCTGCCCCCTTATTTTGCGGAGGACGTACTTATGCGTTGCCCGTCATCAAACATAATGAACAAGATGGCACAGTCGGTGCTTGCGCTCTACACATATGACAAAGAACCCGAAAACAAGAGCATGGAAAGCGAAATGCTCAAGGCGATCTCGGTAATTGCAAGACTGCCTGCAATAATGGTAGGCGCTTATCAGGTAATGCGCCGTTACCTCTACAACTCAAGTATGGTAATGCACCCGATAAACCTTGACGAGAGCCTTGCGGAGAGCATACTGTCCACTCTGCGTGACGACCGTGAGTACACAAAGGAGGAGGCAAAGCTCCTCGACCTTTGTCTTATGCTCCACGCAGAGCATGGCGGCGGTAACAACTCGACATTTACCTGCCGCTGTGTAACCTCGACCGGCACAGACGCTTATGCGGCTTACGCTTCGGCTATATCGGCGCTTAAAGGACCCCGTCACGGCGGTGCGAACATAAAAGTTATGGAAATGCTTAACTGCATCGAAAACGGCGTTAAGAACTGGGAGAACGAAGGCGAGGTCGCAGACTTCCTGACAAAAATACTTAACAAGGAAGAAAACGACCACAGCGGTCTTATCTACGGTATGGGACACGCAGTCTACACACTTTCTGACCCCAGAGCTGTACAGCTCAAGAAAGCTGCTCTGAAGCTTGCAAAGGGCACTGAAACAGAAGCCGAGTTCAGACTTCTCGATACTATCGAGCGTCTTACTCCTCAGCTGTTTGCGAAGAACAAGGGCGATATAAAGACAATGTGCGCTAACGTTGATATGTACTCGGGACTTGTTTACAAGCTTCTCGGCATACCGGTCGAAATGTACACCGCTTTATTTGCTTGTGCAAGAATGCCGGGTTGGTGCGCTCACAGAATGGAAGAAATAGAAAACGGCAAGCGTATCATGCGTCCTGCCTACAGAACGCTCATCAAGAACAGGGATTACGTTGCTCTTGACCAGCGCTGATTATAAAAGAACAATTGAAAGGCGCAACAATGAAAGGCATACTTTCCGATAAAAAGGCAATATCGGCAGGAATTATATCCGCCGTTGTACTGACTGTGCTGAGGATAATCCAGCTCAATACAGGTACAGAATATCCGTCCAATCTTTATGAGGCAGGAAGCGAGGCTCTTAACACCGTATACAACATACTGCTCGTTATAGCGGCGGTGGCAATAAGCATTCTTGCTTTCCTTGACATTAAAGGCTCGGGAGCAAAAACAGCAGATGAGCTGTCCAAAAAAAGCTGTAATGCCGTTGGTGTTGTAATGATACTCGCGGGTGCGGCATTGATACTGCCTGTTATAAACGATTTTTCTTCCGGGACGGTCGGAATTTGCACGATAACATCTCTCGCAGGCTGTGTAGCATATATCGCCGGAGGTATGACGATAATGTCATCGTCAAAGATAGTCCCCGCACAGTGCATAAGCGCGTTGTTTATAATTATCAACTATCTTATTGTAGCTGTCAGGTTCTATCTCGGCAGTCCGATAATAACCGGTATGCCGCAGAAGCTTATGCTGATGCTGTTCTATATACTGACTATACTGTTCTGGATAAATATGGGCAGATTTATGTGCGGCGGTGAAAAGAAATTCACGCGAACCGCGCTTATAGCTTCCGGGTATTTCAGCGGAGCGTGTTCTGCCGCGTATCTTATAAGCTGTTTTGCGCTTGCGGTAACAAACGCCGAAAAATGGGCACAGCTTATCGACACGCCCGACCTTGAACTTATAATAACCGCATTTGTACCTGCTGTGCTTGCAGGTATCGTGCAATTCTCAAAGAAAAGAGTTTCTGCACAGGCGGAAAATGCTCCCGTTGCCGGGCAGAACATTACCGCAACGGAAAAAACCGTTTCTGAAAGCGATACACAGGACATACAATAAAATGTCCGAGGAGTAAAAATGAAAAACATCACTATACTACGCCTTAATAAAATACTCAGAATGACAGCAGGGCTTATGGCATCGGTGTGTCTTATTGCTGTGCTCTGCGGTTGCTCGGCCTCATTTTCTGCCGGCGAGCTTTTAGCTTCTCCAAGGCTTACAGACGAACAGAACGAAATATACAACGCCCTGACCGCAAGTGCGGGCAGGGTTGATTTGCGTTATCCCCATACCGGAGAATACCGCAGTGCATTCGTTATCCACAATATAGACGGCGAACCTACCGATGAGGCTATAGTCTTTTATGAGCAAAGCAAAAGCGAAGCCGCAAAAGAACCGGACGCACAGGACGGAAACGCAGTCGGAAACCTGCGTGTGAGCTTCCTTGATAAGGATGAAAACGGTAACTGGAAAGCGACTTATGAGCTTCCGGCGGCAGGTACTGAGGTCGAAAGCGTTGCCTTTTCAAAACTCGGCTCAGATAAGGAAAAGCTGCTTATAAGCTACTCTGTTCTCGGTTCTTCCGACAAGATAATGTCGGTGATCGACTACGAAAACGGTGTTGCGACACAGCTTGGAACTATAGGATATGCGTCATATATGATGCTGGATAATCTGACCGAAAGCGGAGAATATCTCGCCTGCTTCAACCGCGACGGCGCAAAGAAAAGCGGCAATATGACCGTCTACGGCTGTACGGACGGCAAAACTCTCGGTATGATGTACCCTGTACTGTCATTTGGAAACGGAGTTACCGATTTTGACAGGATAATGTCTGCAAGCTGTCTTATACTCGGCAAGGAAATGCCGTGCATAGCCGTTGATTATCTGATTTCGGAAAACTGCTACGGTACAAGCGTACTGTATTATAACGGAAATGCATTCACAACAGCCGACACGATAGTGCGGGACGGAGCGAAAACGAACTATTCACGCCGCACAAACAGCTATACACCTAAACTGCGTTCACAGGATATAGACGGCGATGGGATAATAGATATCCCGGCGACATCACCGCTGCCGGGATATGAAAATCTCTCTTATCCCGAGCAGATATGCGCAGTGCGCTGGTACAGACAGAACTGCGATAAAATACAGCTTACTGCTTATACATTCATCGACCCGAAAAGGAACTATATGCTTACCTTCCCCGGAAGATGGGTAGGAATGGTAACGGCGGCTGTCAACGCAGATGACAACACGGTTTCTTTCTGGAAGTATGAAGGCGATATAAAAAAGAACGAATACGCACTGCTCACAATAAAAGTCGTGCTTAAAAATGACACCTCTTCTCAAAGCGAACCCGATGTGCAGTCGGCATTGCGTGACGGCTACAGATTGTTCTCGGACGACAGCGAAAAGACGATATATTACAAAAGCATTATGTACGAGGGGCTGTCGCTTACCGAAGACGAAATAGCCGCGGCTCTCAAGGTACGTCCGGAAGGATACACAAGCAATACTGCGCCGTGAGCGGGAAAACCCGGTCGGAACAATGCGGTGAAAGGCAGGTAATGATATGAAAAGAATACTCGTTTGTGAAGATGAAGACGCGATAAGGGATTTTGTCGTAATAAACTTAAAGCGCAGCGGCTATGATGTTGTTGATGTCAGCAACGCCGCACAGGCTATGGAAGCATATGTACACTACGGCGGGCTTATCGATGTTGCTCTGCTTGATATAATGATGCCCGGCATGGACGGTAGTGAGCTTTGCCGCTGGCTAAGGCAGAAGAGTGATACTATGGGTATCATTATGCTCTCCGCAAAGAGTCAGGAGGTAGACAAGATACGTTGTCTTACACAGGGCGCAGACGACTATGTAACCAAGCCGTTCTCGCCTTCGGAGCTTGTCGCAAGGGTCGATGCTGTTTACCGCAGAGTAAGCCTGAGCGTGGCAAGACCGCCCGAGGACGAAGGCAGGACGCTTATTTCCGGACCGTTCTCAATAAACACAAAAAGCCGTATTTTCACAAAAAACGGCATTGGAATCGAAATAACGCAGGTAGAATATCAGCTGCTTGAGTACTTTATGGAAAACAGCGGCTCTGCGCTTGACCGCAAGAGCATACTCACCCGCATATGGGGCGAGGACTATTATGGCGATGACAAGATAGTCGATGTCAATATAAGGCGGCTCAGAATGAAGATAGAGGAAGACCCGTCAAATCCGAGATACATAACCACCATATGGGGCTACGGCTACAAATGGTGTGTAGACGAGCTTGCCGCCGCAGGCGAGTTCAACGGATAAATAAACGGAGGTAAAGGCTTTGGCAAGACGCACAACGATAGCTAACCGCTGGTTTCTCAAAAGCTTCAGTGCGGTAGTTATAGTTCTGGTACTGCTTGATATAGTTTTGTACTGTGTATTCAGGTCGTACTTTTACAGTACGGTCGAGCAGACGCTCCGCAGTGAGATGAATGTTATATCCACGGTGCTTACACGGTACTACAACAGCAGCTCTACAGGAAGCGGCACTAACTATTCAAACGAGATACGCGATACCGTTGAAAGCTTCACCAAAAAAGACCGCATGGAGCTTATGATGATAAACTCCGAGGGCAAGGTCGTAATAACATCGAGCGGGTTTGAGCCAAGCAACTCCTATGATATGCCCGACTATGACAACGCAGTAAAAAGCGAAAGCGGTATAGGCGTTTACAGCGGCTATCAGAGCAACGGCGAAAAGGTCATGGCTGTCACGGGACTGCTTGAAACCGGAAACGACAACTACAGCGCGGTAAGGGTCATAACCTCGCTTTCTAAGGTGGACAAACAGCTCGGCGTGATCATGATCTTCATAATAGCGATAAGCGGAGCTATCATCATACTTATGCTGGTGCTCGGACTTTACTTCATAAAATCGATAGTGATGCCGCTAAGACTTATCGGCGCAAACGCCAAAAAGATAGCTAAGGGCGACTTTGAGGTGAATATAGAGGAAACTACCGATGACGAGCTGGGCGAGCTGTGCCATGTATTCAACTATATGGCGGACGAGCTTGAAAACTCGGAGAAGATAAAGAACGATTTTATCTCTTCGGTATCACATGAGCTGCGTACCCCGCTGACGGCTATAAAGGGCTGGAGCGAAACCATTGCCGCAAGCCCGAACGATAAGGAAACTTTCAAAAAAGGTATGCGCGTCATTTCGGAAGAATCCGAAAGGCTGTCGAACATGGTCGAAGAGCTGCTTGACTTCTCGCGTATACAGGGCGGCAGATTTAACCTCAGTAAAGCAAATATGGACGTATTCGCCGAGCTTACCGATGCAGTAATCATATACTCCGAAAAAGCAAGACAGGAAAACAAAACACTGCTTTATGATGAGCCGCAGGAGATAGTAACTATCTTCGGCGACAGGAACCGTATAAGACAGGTGTTTATAAATATAATAGACAACGCTATAAAATACTCCGCCGACAACGGTCATATAATCGTTGCCACTGCGGTAACGCCCGACACGGTAATAATTACCGTGGAAGATGACGGTTGCGGCATTGCCGAGTCGGATCTGGCAAAGGTAAAGGCTAAATTCTACAAGGCAAATAACACGGTCAGGGGCTCGGGAATAGGACTTGCTGTCGCAGATGAGATAGTGACAGCGCACGGCGGAACGCTTGATATAGAAAGCGAGCTCGGACGGTATACAAGGGTAGTTATCACCCTGCCGATAGCGAAAAAGGACGAACTGTAAGAAAGGCTGAATATGAGCGAACAAAACAAGGAGATAATCAAAACAAAGGTCGGAGGACAGGCTCTCATTGAGGGCGTTATGATGCTCGGTCTGAAAAAGGGCTGTATGGCTGTACGTCAGCCCGACAGAGAAATATATACCGAGGTATGGGACAGGAAAAAGCCTGAATGGTATAACAAAGCGCCGTTTATCAGAGGCTGTGTGAATTTCGTTTCACAGTTGGCGGACGGCTACAAGTACCTTAACAAGTCGGGCGAAGTGAGCGGAATGTTCGATGAAGAAGAGGACGAAAAAGACAAGAAGAAAAAAGAAAAAGAGCAGGACAAACCGGCAGATAACGTAAGCAAAGAAAAACCGGAAGATAAAAAGGGCGAAAAGAAAGACGGCGATAATGCCGCTCTGACAACGGCTGTCACAATAATATCGGGCGTACTCGGCGTGGGGCTTGCCGTCGCGCTGTTTGTGATACTGCCTACGCTTATCTTTACAGGCATACAGACACTGTTCGGCGATACGGACATATCTGCCTTCCGCTCGCTGACAGAGGGTATTATTAAGATCGCGCTGTTTGTCGGCTATCTGTGGCTGACTTCGCTTATGAAGACTATGAAAAGGCTGTATCAATATCACGGTGCCGAGCACAAGACGATATTCTGCTATGAACACGGTGATGAGCTGACGGTAGAGAATGTCAGAAAGTACAAACGCTTCCACCCCAGATGCGGTACAAGCTTTATATTTCTGACGCTTGCGATAAGCATACTGGTATATACCCTGCTCCCGATAAACAGCGAGCTGTTCATTGAAGCGTTCGGCGTATCAAAATTTATAGGCGATATGCTGAGAATTTGCTGTAAGATAATTTTCCTGCCGATAGTCGTAGGTATCTCATACGAACTTATCCGTATCGCAGGAAGATACGATAATGTGGTTACAAAAATAATTTCAGCTCCCGGACTTGCTATCCAACGTCTTACAACAAAAGAGCCTGCCGATGAGATGATCGAGGTTGCGATAGCCTCTATGAAGCCCGTTCTCCCGGAAAAGCCGGAGGACGCGAAGTGGTAATAAGGCAGGCGGTACGGCTTATAAGCGATATGCTTGAAAGCATTACCGATGATGCGGAATTTGAAGCAAAGCAGATCGTAAGTGAGGTCGACGGCGGGAAAATGCCGTTTGAGGATATCTCCGAAGCAGAGTTTACCGAGTGTGTCAAAAAGGCGGATATGCGCAAAACGGGAAAGCCGTTACAGTATATCCTGGGCAGCTGGGACTTCTACGGCAGAAAATTTTTTGTCGGCGAGGGCGTGCTTATTCCCCGCCCTGAAACAGAGCTGCTATGTGATATAGCAATCGAACATCTTAAAAAGACAGGCGGCAAGGTGATCGACTTGTGCTCGGGGAGCGGCTGTATAGCTGTTACAACGGCACTTGAAGCAAATGTCGAAGCCGTGGGTATCGAGATATCCGACAAGGCATACGGCTACTTTCTTAAAAACATAGCGGAAAACAAAGCCCAAAAGCTTGTCACAGCTATAAACGGCGATATCTTTGATAAAGATGTACTCGACAGACTTGCAGATAATTCATTGTCTGCCGTGCTTTCAAATCCGCCGTATATAAGCTCTGCGGATATGAAAACTCTTCAAAAGGAAGTAACATTCGAGCCGGAGCTTGCGCTGTTCGGGGGCGAGGACGGACTGGACTTTTATCGTGGGCTTGTGCCGCTGTGGGCAGAAAAGCTTGCAGACGGAGGACTGTTTGCGGTAGAGATCGGCGAGGAACAGGGGCAGGCTGTGAGCGGAATATTTGAAAAAGCGGGACTTACTCCGCAGGTTGTTAAGGACTACAGCGGGCACGACAGAATAGTCTGTGCTGTTAAGCGATAGAAAATAAAATCTGTACATTTTATGGTACAGCAATTATGATAGAATATAATCACAGAATAAAACCGATACATATTGAAATCTGAAAGGACAGGTAATTTTATTATGGCAAAGGCAAATAACAAAAAAGCGACACCTACCGTAAATCACCCTACCACTCCGGAAGAAAAGAAAAAAGCTCTTGATACCGCTATGGAACAGATAATCAAGAACTACGGTCAGGGTTCGGTTATGTTTCTCGGCGGCGAGGGGAACAAAAAGCTTGATGTTGAAAGCGTACCGACAGGATCGATCGGTCTTGACTATGCACTCGGCATAGGCGGTCTGCCAAAGGGCAGAATTATTGAGATATACGGTCCGGAGTCCGGCGGTAAGACTACAGTTACGCTCCATGCCATCGCCGAAACGCAGAAGCTCGGCGGTATGGCGGCATTCATTGACGTTGAACACGCACTCGACCCCGTTTATGCAAAGTCGCTCGGCGTTGATATTGACCACCTTATCGTTTCACAGCCCGATACGGGCGAGCAGGCACTTGAAATTATGGAAACGCTTGCGCGCTCCGGCGCTATTGATATTGTCGTACTCGACTCGGTCGCCGCTATGGTAACAAAGGCTGAGATCGACGGCGAGATAGGCGACAGCTTTGTCGGTGTTCAGGCAAGACTTATGTCGGCGGCTATGAGAAAGCTGACAAGCGTTATATCAAAGTCTAACACCGTTGCAATCTTTATCAACCAGGTTCGTGAAAAGATAGGCGTTATGTACGGCAACCCCGAAACAACTCCCGGCGGTCGTGCGCTTAAATTCTATGCCAGCGTGCGTATAGAAGTCCGCAAGGGTGAGAAGATAGTTGACGATGGCGAGATAATAGGTTATACTACTAAGTGCAAGGTCGTAAAGAACAAGGTCGCACCGCCTTTCAAGGAAACACAGTTCGATATGATATTTGGCGAGGGTATATCAAGGCTCGGCGAAATAATAACAATGGGCGAAGAGCTCGGCTTTATCAAGAAGAGCGGCGCATGGTACAGCTATAACGGCGAAAGACTCGGACAGGGTAAGGAAAAGACAAAGAAGTTCCTTAAGGAAAATGAAGATCTGCGTCTTGAGATCGAAGGGAAGATAAAAGAGAATATGTCTAAGCTCGATATGTCCGCCAGTGAGGACGGAGAAGGCACGGACAATGCCGACACTTCAGAATCGGCGGCAGAAAACGAGCTTAAGGAGATCGGTGAAGAGGCTGCAAAGGCTGACGCTCCCGCAAAATCCGCACCGTCAACGAAAAAGAAAGCGACAGCAAAGAAAAGCGTAGTAGTCGAAGCAGACAGCGACTTTGAAGAATTTTCACCAGAGGATCTTGACTGATGTCATATACCGATGATGAAAGAATAAGAGCAAAACGCAGAGCGCTGTACATACTCGCTCAGCGTGATCACTCGAAAAAAGAGCTTTATGATAAGCTGATAAAAAACTATCCTCCCGATCTATGCGAGATGGTAGTTGAGCTGATGTGTGAGCACGACCTCATAAATGAGGAGAAGTACACACAAAAGCTTTACAAGTCATATATAAACAAGGGTTGGGGTAAGTCCAAGATCCGCTTTGAGCTACGGAGAAAGGGCTTGCCCGACAGCCTTATTTCACAGCAGGAAGAAGAATATGACGCTGAGGATTTTATAGACGAAATTATACATCTTGTAGATAAGAAATATGCAAACAAGCTGGATTTTTCTGACTATAAGAGCGTTCAGCGTGTGACTGCGGCACTTGCGCGCAGGGGCTTTGCATATGATGATATAAAGCTAGCATTATCCCGCGTGAAAGACGGAGATTATGACGAAGAAGAATATTACGATGAGTAAATCGCGAAAATATAATACATACGGTATACGGAAAGGTAAGGAAAAATAATGGCAGACACAATAAAAGTCGGTATGGTATCTCTCGGTTGTCCGAAGAACCAGTGCGATGCCGAACTTATGCTTGCAAAGATAGCTAAAGCCGGCTTCAAAATAGTAAACGAGGCGGGTCTTGCAGATGTTGTAATAATCAATACCTGCGGCTTTATCCAAAGCGCTAAAGAAGAAGCTATCGAGGAGATAATGGAAGCTATCAGCCGCAAGAATGACGGTATCAACAAGAAGATAATCGTAACGGGTTGCCTTGCAGAGCGTTATCAGAAGCAGATGGACGAAGAGTTCCCGGAAATAGATGCAGTGGTAGGCATTGCAAAGAACGATGATATAGTTGAGATCATCAACTCGGTAATGCTGGATAAAAGGGTCGTGACATTCGGCGACAAGCTGTGCCATAATATGGAGGGCGACAAGCTGCAGTCTACTCTGCCCCACTATGCATACTTAAGAATAGCGGACGGCTGTTCAAACAAGTGCTCTTATTGCGCTATACCGCTTATAAGAGGTAAAATGCGTTCCAGAAAGATGGAGAACATAATAGAGGAAGCAAAGAAATTTGCCGAAAACGGCGTAAAGGAACTTGTTATAGTAGCACAGGACGTTACGGCATACGGCATAGACCTCTATAAGAAATACGCTCTGCCGGATCTGCTTAAAGAGCTATGTAAAATAGACGGGATCAAGTGGATAAGACTGCTTTACTGCTATCCCGAAAGAATAACGGACGAGCTTATCGAAACAATAAAGACAGAGGATAAGATACTGAACTATATCGACATTCCGATACAGCACTGTAACAAGGAGATCCTCCGCAATATGTACCGCGGCGGCGACGAGCAGAGCCTGCGTGAACTGTTTGCAAAGCTGCGCCGTGAAATTCCCGGTGTGGTGCTGAGAACTACGCTTATTACAGGCTTCCCCGGTGAAACGGAGGAACAGTTCAGCGAGCTTGCCGAATTTGTAAACGATATAAAGTTCGAGCGCCTTGGCTGCTTTGCTTATTCTGCCGAGGAGGATACTCCCGCCGCAGAAATGCCCGACCAGGTAGATGAGGGCGAAAGACAGCGCAGAGCGGACATAATAACAGGCGAGCAGGAGATCCGCATGGGCGAATATTACGCGGGTATGGTCGGCAACACATATGAGGTCGTCTGTGAGGGCTTTGACCGCTACTCGGATATGTATTTCGGCAGAAGTATGCACTTTGCCCCTGAGATAGACGGTATGATATACTTCAAATCGACAAAAGAAAAACGCCCTGTTATCGGCGACTTTATAAATGTTAAAATAACAGACGTGCTTGAAAACAATCTGCTCGGTGAGCAGGTGTAATGCTGAAAGGATATCGGTATGAACCTGGCTAATAAGCTCACATTGCTTCGAGTGATACTAGTACCGTTTTTCGCGTTCTTTATGCTCGCAGGCGATATTGTGCCCTACAGCTATCTGTGGGCGGCGATAATTTTTACCGTTGCAAGCATAACCGACACGGCAGACGGTAAAATAGCAAGAAAATATAATATGGTGACAAACTTCGGCAAGTTTTTAGATCCGCTTGCCGATAAGGTGCTTGTCGTTACGGCGCTCATCTGCTTTGTTGAGCTTGGCTGGGCAAGCGCATGGGTAACGGCTATAATAGTCGCCCGTGAATTTGTGGTATCGGGAATACGGCTTATCGCCGCAGGAAGCGAGAAAAAGACAGTTATTGCGGCAAGTATATGGGGCAAGCTTAAGACAGCCTCAACAATGGTTGCGATATGCGTTATCATTATTATGCATATACTTGTCGTTTTCGGCGCGATCACGACAGAAACTTTCCCCGTACAGCTGATAAGTGACATACTTATGTACATATCCTGCATACTTACGACGGTTTCGGGAATCAAATATCTGTGGGACTACAGAGAGGTTCTGAAAACCGATGCATAAATCACAAAATAAATTTAAAAATCTTTTATAAAATGGGGTTTGGGGCATAGCCCCAAGGCAGGTCGCAGGGACGCCAGTCCCCGTATTTTCCCCCTTTCCAGGGAAAGGGGGCAGGGGGATAGGGCTTGAGAATCTGCACTTCATTTTAATAAAAACAAATTCTTTCAACAAACTATATATAAAAAATTAATGACCCGGAGGAACTATGGGCAGAGATAAACTCGGCAGCCGTCTTGGCTTTATACTGCTCAGCGCAGGCTGTGCAATAGGAATAGGAAACGTATGGAAATTTCCTTATGTGGTAGGTCAAAGCGGCGGCGGGCTTTTTGTCCTGATATACCTGTTCTTCCTGATAATACTCGGTGTACCTGTACTCACTATGGAATTTTCCATAGGCAGAGCGGCTCAGAAAAGCCCTGCCAAAATGTATGAACAGCTTGAACCGAAAGGCTCAAGGTGGCACTTACACGGCAAGGTTTCCCTTATCGGCTGTTATCTGCTTATGATGTTCTATACGACTGTTGCCGGCTGGATGCTGAAATTCTTTGTTTCCACCGCATCGGGAGAGCTTGCCGGAATGGATACTGCGGCTGTGGAAAACCACTTCAATATTGACGTTCTCGGTGACCCTGTTTCGCTTATTGGCTATATGGGGATTGTCGTTGTGATAGGCGTTCTCGTATGCTTTATCGGCGTTCAGAACGGACTTGAAAAGGTCACAAAGGTAATGATGATCGCACTGCTTGCTATTATGGCAGTGCTTGCGATAAACAGCTTTACACTGCCCGGGGGAGCGGAAGGACTTTCGTTCTATCTTCTGCCCGACTTCGGTGCAATAGAAAAGGTAGGTATAACGAATATCCTTGTAAGCGCAATGAAGCAAGCGTTTTTTACGCTCAGTATCGGTATGGGAAGTATGGCTATATTCGGCAGTTACATCGGTAAGGATCGCTCTCTTCTCGGAGAATCTGTAAACGTGGCACTGCTTGATACTTTTGTTGCGATAGCATCGGGGCTTATAATCTTCCCCGCCTGCTCGGCATACGGAGTTGATGTTACAAGCGGACCTAAGCTGTTATTCATAACGCTGCCCAACATATTCAACAATCTGCCGCTCGGCAGACTCTGGGGCAGTCTTTTCTTCGTGTTTATGTCGTTTGCGGCACTGTCAACGGTACTCGCCGTATTTGAATGTATCATAGCAAACACGATGGATCTGTGGGGCTGGAGCAGAAAGAAATCCTGCCTTATAAACGGCATACTGCTGTTTGTGCTGTCAGTGCCCTGCTGTCTTGGCTTTAACATACTGAGCGGCTTTCAGCCGCTGGGTGCGGGAAGTACAATACTCGATCTTGAAGATACTATCGTCAGCAACTTTATTCTTCCGCTCGGCTCATTGGTATTCATACTGTTCTGTGTTACGAAAAAGGGCTGGGGCTGGGATAACTTCGTAAATGAAGCCAATACCGGCAAGGGTCTTAAGATAAAGAAGTTTATGAAAGGCTATATGACCTATTTCCTGCCTGTGCTTGTAATGCTTGTGTTTGTTATGGGACTGGTGGGGCTTATAAAAGGCTGATACTAAAAATAACGACCCCCTGTCTGCCGGGTAGCAGACAGGGGGTCGTGTTATGCGTCTTACAGCTTTATATTAGCCGTATTTATTCTGTTTATTGCTCTCTTGAGCTTGTACTCAGCAATATCAAGAGCACGCTGATCGTCCTTGTACTGCTTCATACGCTCTTCAGCAAGAGCCTTTGCCTTTTCGGCACGCTCGACATCTATCTCGTCTGCCCATTCAAACGACTGAGCGAGTATCGATGTCTGATCCTTTGTGACCTCGACTATACCCGAAGAAACTGCGCCTATGCGTACAGCTCCGTCAATGCGTATCTTCGCCTGTCCTATTGTCAGCGCCGCAACATATGGCTCGTGCTTTGCAAGTATGCCCTTGTCACCGACGGTAGTACGGACGATAACGCTTTCAGCCATACCGTCATATACTACTCCCTCCGGGGTAAGGATCTTCAGTTTGAATTCTGTCATATCATCTTTCCTTTCCGCGGGAGTTATAAGAACAATACCAAATCTTCAAAATTTTCATCGGCGATATTCGCAAGTGCGGAATAACTGCCGTTTGCGTAAGAAACGGAATAGTCCTCGGTAAAATACGATATCTTACTTACGTTGCCGTTTTTAACGCTTATAGTAACGATAAAATGCTCATCTGCGGGTACGCCGGCTTTCTGCCTTACCATATCGGCGGTAAGGCTATCGCCGTTTTCGCTGTACAGCGAAAGTGCAACGCTTTCGAGCGCTTTTGCTTTTTCCTGTACGTCCGTTACCGTTTCACCGCTTACAATACCGCTCGGAATATCGTTTCCGGGCTTTACTGCAGCTGACGGTGCGGGAGATACATCTGTGCGCTTTTTTGTAGTCACGATGACCGATGATTCCTGTGCCGTTGTTTCCGGGGTCGGCAATGGAGTCAATATATCATCGTCCTTTACAGGTCCGCTCATTATAAACGGTAGTCCTGTTATAATCAGCGCCAGTAAAAGCGCGGTTATCGTCATAGGGCTGAAATAACCCTTGTTATTACGCCTTCTCATTCTTAGCCTTTTCAACAGCCTCGTCGATAGTGCCTACAAACAGGAATGCAGACTCGGGAAGATCGTCGTGTTTGCCCTCGATGATCTCCTTGAAGCCTCTTATCGTTTCCTTGAGCGGAACATACTTACCCTTCATACCTGTGAACTGTTCTGCAACCGAGAACGGCTGAGATAAGAAACGCTGTATCTTTCTTGCTCTTGATACGGTAAGCTTGTCGTTGTCGTCAAGCTCGTCCATACCGAGGATAGCGATGATATCCTGAAGCTCGTTATAACGCTGGAGTATCGACTGTACCTGTCTTGCAACCTCGTAATGCTCCTCGCCGACTATCTCGGGAGTGAGTATTCTTGATGTACTGTCAAGAGGGTCAACAGCGGGGAAAATACCCATTGATGAGATGTTTCTTGAAAGTACCGTTGTTGCATCAAGGTGTGCGAATGTTGTAGCAGGTGCGGGGTCGGTAAGGTCGTCCGCAGGAACGTAAACTGCCTGTACCGATGTGATAGATCCCTTCTTTGTAGAAGTGATACGCTCCTGCAAAGCGCCCATTTCGGTCGCCAGTGTAGGCTGATAACCAACTGCTGACGGCATACGTCCGAGCAGAGCTGAAACCTCAGAGCCTGCCTGTGTAAATCTGAATATATTATCGATGAAGAGCAACACGTCCTGACCTTCCTTATCACGGAAGTATTCAGCCATTGTAAGACCTGAGAGGGCTACTCTCATTCTCGCTCCGGGCGGCTCGTTCATCTGACCGTAAACAAGCGTTGTCTTTTCGATAACACCGGATTCGGTCATTTCGTTGTAAAGGTCGTTACCCTCACGGGTACGCTCACCGACACCTGTGAATACCGAAAGACCGCCGTGCTGTTTAGCGATGTTGTTGATAAGCTCCATAATAAGTACGGTCTTACCGACACCTGCACCGCCGAACAGACCTATCTTACCGCCCTTAAGGTAAGGCGCGATAAGGTCTACGACCTTGATACCCGTTTCAAGTACCTGTGTTGAACCCTCCTGCTCCTCAAATGACGGAGCGGGACGATGGATCTCCCATTTTTCTTCCGTTTCGGGCTGGGGCTTGTTATCAACAGCCTCGCCGAGCAGGTTGAATATTCTGCCGAGGGTCTGTCTGCCTACGGGAACCTTTATTGATGCGCCCGTATCTACTGCCGGAAGTCCTCTTACAAGTCCGTCCGTGCTTCCCATTGCTATGCAACGCACCGTATCGTCACCGATATGCTGCGCTACTTCTACGGTCAGCTTTTTGCCCTCGTGTTCTATCTCTATGGCGTTAAGCAGGTTAGGCAGATGCTCCGGGGGAAACTTTATATCAAGTACCGCACCGATGATCTGCACAACCGTGCCGATATTCTGTGGCATAGATCAGTCCTGTCCTTTCTTAACTTAATTAAGCGCATTAGCACCCGATACGATCTCATTGAGCTCGTTCGTTATCTTTTCCTGTCTTGCACGGTTGTACATAAGTGACAGGTTTGCGATCATTTCCTCTGCGTTGTCCGTTGCATTCTCCATAGCAGTTCGTCTTGCACCAAGCTCAGAAGCATAGCTTTCGTTGACCGCACACATGATAAGACTTGTGATAAGCTTTGGTATCACGCGGTTGAAAACTGCCTCAGGACTTGGGTCATAGGTCGTACCTGCCTTGTTTTCGGGTACTGCCTTGCCTGTCGGTGCATCTATGGGGAGTACGGGCATACGGGTAGGGGTCTGTACAAGAGGAGATACGAACTGCGTAAAGAACAGCTCTATCTCATCGACCTCTCCCTTTGTGAAAAGATCTGTCGCTATCTGCGCTATATCGGCAGCGTCTGCCGTTTTGATATGCTCCGCAATGCCGGGGAACTGCGCTACTACATCGTATTCGTGCTTTGTAAAGAACTCCACAGACTTTTTGCCGACAGCTATTATCTTAGGCATATATTCATCGCCGTGCGTTAGCTGTACCAGCTTCAGTATATTGGAGTTGTAACCGCCTGCAAGACCTCTGTCGCCCGCTATTACAATAAACAGTCGGTTCTTTACCTCTCTGTGCCTTGTATATACGGTGCTCAGGTTCTCCGTTTCGCCTGCTATGCGGCACATAAGGGAATACTGTGCATCAAAGAACGGACGCGCATCCTCGGCACGAAGCTTTGCCTTTCTCAGCTTAGAAGAGGCAACAAGCTCCATAGCCTTCGTTATCTGCATAGTGGACTCAACGCTTTTTACTCTGCGCTTGATGTCCTTCATATTTCCCGAAGCCATGCAAAGCCTCCTTTATCGGATATTGTCACTGTCGATATAAGTCGTCTTTTTATAGAACAGCTCTAAAACCGTGAGCGCAAGGGTGAGTGCGGATATGCTCAAAGCAACGATGCTCAGTACAAGTGATGCCTTTTTCATAACTATTCTTCCTTTCGCTTAATGCTTATATCTTAAGTTTTAAACGTACTTCTCCGAAAAATCCTTGAGAGCGGCTTTAAGCTTTTCTTCGTTTTCGGGAGTGAGTACCTTTTCTTCTCTTATGCTTGCTGTAATATCGGGGTGAGCCTCTTCCATATGCTTATAGAGGTCACGCTCAAAGTCGCTGACCTTTTCAAGCGGAATGTTCTTCAGATAGTTGTTGATTACAGCATAGATGATTATGACCTGATTTTCAACAGCTACCGGAGCATTCTGTCCCTGCTTTAATATCTCAACGATACGCTCGCCCTTTGCAAGACGCTCCTTAGTATCCTTATCAAGATCCGAACCGAACTGTGAGAAGCTCTGCAACTCTCTGAACTGCGAATATTCGAGCTTAAGAGTACCGGATACCTTCTTCATAGCCTTTATCTGAGCGTTACCGCCGACACGGGATACCGAGATACCGGGGTTTACAGCGGGTCTTACACCCGAGTGGAACAGCTCTGTTTCAAGGAATATCTGACCGTCGGTTATCGAAATAACGTTGGTCGGAATATACGCAGAAACGTCGCCTGCCTGTGTTTCGATTATAGGCAGTGCGGTGAGTGAACCGCCGCCATAGTTCTCGTTTAAGTTTGCGGCTCTTTCGAGCAGTCTTGAATGCAGATAGAATACATCGCCGGGGTAAGCCTCACGTCCGGGCGGACGCTTGAGGAGCAGAGAAAGTGCTCTGTAAGCCACAGCGTGCTTGGACAGGTCATCATATATTATAAGTGCGTCCTTGCCCTTTTCCATGAAGTATTCACCCATGGTGCATCCCGAATAGGGTGCAATGTACTGTAAGGGCGCAAGCTCACTTGCGGTAGCGGATACTACTATTGTGTAGTCCATAGCGCCTGCGGCGGTGAGCTGTTCTACAACGTTAGCAACTGTAGAAGCCTTCTGACCTATAGCAACGTATATACAAATTACGTCTGTTTTCTTCTGATTTATTATCGTATCAATCGCAATGGCAGTCTTACCTGTCTGTCTGTCGCCGATGATCAGCTCACGCTGACCTCTTCCTATCGGTATCATGGAATCGATAGCCTTGATACCTGTCTGAAGCGGAACGTTAACAGATTTTCTCGTAATGATACCTGGAGCGATCTTTTCGATCGGGCGTGTTTCCTTTGCGAGTATAGCGCCCTTGCCGTCGATAGGCTGACCCAGTGCGTTTACTACTCGTCCGAGCAGTTCCTCGCCTACGGGTACAGATACGACTGAACCTGTGCGCTTTACCGTATCACCCTCTTTGATCTCGGCATCTGAGCCCAGCATAACCGCACCGACAAAGTCCTGCTCTAAGTTGAGCGCCATGCAGCGAACGCCGTTCTCAAATTCCAGCAGCTCGTTCATCATACACTTTTCAAGTCCGTGTATACGAACAATACCGTCACCTACAGTTACAACAGTACCTGTATCTTCAAGACGGATCTTTGAGCCGTAGTCCTTGATCCGGGATTTAATTATGCCTGTTATTTCATCCGGGCGTAAATCCATTGGAGGTTCTTCCTTTCGTATTTTTTTACCGGCTGACGATCTTTATGTCAGTCGATAGTTCCGGCAATATCCGCCTTCAGCTGTTCAAGTCTTGCTTTGACGCTTCCGTCGATAGTCGTATTGCCGTAGCTGATAACAACGCCGCCGATGAGCTTATCGTCGGTTTTCAGCGTCATATTAACGGTCTTGCCCGTGATATCAGCCATTTTTGCTCTGATCTTTTCGACAGCCGTATCCGAAAGAGGCATTGCAGAGGTTACCGTAACATCTGCTATACCAAGCTTTTCGTTATACAGCTCTGTAAAGTATGCCAGTATCCGTTCAAAGTCGGGCAGTCTGTCATTTTCGGTAAGTATGCACAGAAAGTTAAGCACGAAACTGTGCACCTTGCCGTCAAAGACTTCTTTTATAAGCCCTGTCTTTTCCTCTATAAGGATAGTAGGAGTACGAAGCAGCTTTATAAAATCGGGCTCGGCGGCAAAAACCTCCGACACGCCCTTAAGCTGTCCGAGAATGTCGGGCAGTGCCTTTTCATCCTCTTCGGTTATTAGAGAGAACAATGCGTCGCCGTATGTCTTGTCAACAGCAGCCATTTCAGCTCTCCTTTCCGATCTGCGACAGAACAGAGTCGATTATCTTCTCGTTGTCCTGCGCGTTTATCTCCTTTTCGGCAACCTTTGAAGCCGCCATAACTACCATATCGGAAATTTCTTCCTTTATCTCGTTTACCGCACGCTTCTTTTCACGCTCGATAGATTCTTCCGCACGCTGTTTCATAGAAGCGGCTTCTTCGTTTGCGGCAGAGATGATCTCGTCCTCTCTTGCCTGCGCCTTCTTTGTAGCGTCGGCTACAATGCGGGCTGCCTCTTCCTTTGATGTTTCAAGACGCTGTTCGTAGTCTGCCTTTACTGCGGCGGCCTCTTCCTTCGCCTTCTGTGCGTCGTCCATATCCTTGTTTACCGTCTTTGCGCGCTCGTCAAGTATTTTGCAGACGGGCTTGTGCAGAAAGAAGAAATAAAGCAGAACGATAATGAGCGTGTTGATCAGAGTGAAGACTATAGTGTTAAGATCTATGCTGACCAGAGAAAACTTAGCCTGTTCAGTTGCCTGCGCAGCCGCTTCCTCGGCTATTCTCAGCATATCCGTCATTTCACTTCAATCCTTTCGTGTTGTAGTCTGCCAGAACTTAAAGCTGACTGATAAAGGGATTTGCGAACATCAGCAGCAGAGCGATAACGAGTGAGTAAAGACCTGTGGTTTCCGCAAGAGCGTCACCGATGATCATCGTTCTCGTGATTGCGCCCGAAGCCTCGGGCTGTCTGCCGATCGCTTCAACAGCCTTACCGCCGCAGAAGCCTTCACCGATACCGGGGCCAAGACCTGCGATCATAGCAAGACCTGCACCTATTGCAGATGCGCCCAGTACGATAGCCTGTGATAAGTTTTCCATATCAAAGTCCTCCGTCATTTTATTCTACCTGTAGGTAGATTATTGTTTTTATTACACCACAGTTTCCTGTGGGGGTAAACATATAAAATTATAATTTGTGGAAAATCCTGCTTTTATAAAAAATAGAGCAAATTTTCTATCCCTATCCCCTTTAGGACACTCTAATGGCTTTGCATCGTGCAAAGCTTGGTGTGTCCTTATTTCGGCATCCTTGCCGAAAACCCCTTTGGGCTATTAGCTGGGGCTACCGCCCAGTCCAAGCAGGGACGCTTGCAGTCAGCCGTACAAAGTCACTGCACGACGCAGTGACACAAATGGCTGACGACCTGTACGGGGGCTTCGCCCCTGCGACCCCATTTTTAGTTATCATAGAGGTTTTACAATAGAATACATGTTAATTTAGTCATCTCCGCATTCTGCCATTGAAACGTAAGCCATTGTCAGTGTGCAGAAGATATAAGCCTGAATGAATGCCGAGAACAAGTCAAAGTACAGCGAGCATACAGCGGGAACGCCGATAGATGCAAGTCCGTTTGCGACCTGTCCTAAAGCAAAGTAGATAAGTCCGCCGATTACAGAGCCTGCGAGGATATTTGCAAAGTGACGCAGTGTCTGTGAAACGGGGTTTGCGATATCACCGATTATATTGAACGGGAGCATAAAAGGCATAGGCTCGATAAAGCCCTTTAAATAGCCCTTGATTCCGCCTGTTTTCAGCTTGTTCCTGAGCGTCAGCACGAATGTCGTGATGCCCCATGCGGCTATTACGGAAAGGTCCGAGGTCGGACATCTGAAGCCGAAAAGACCCATAAGGCTCGAAAGAATAGAGAAGCAGAAAAGTCCGCCTATATAGGGGGTGTACTTTCTGTATTTTTCGCCCATGGTGTCACGCACCATATTGTTGAAGAAGTTTACCAGATACTCAGCCGCCATCTGTCTGCGTGAGGTCGATCTTACCTTGAGGTTTCTGCCGAGTATGAAGAATACGATGCCGAGGACAAGCATAACTATCCACTGTACAACGATACTCTCGCTTATTACCACATTGTAGCTGCCTATATCGAAGCTTATCGATTTAAGCGGTCCTTCTACTGAAAATTCCGCCATAGGTTTTATAAGGTCTGTCATTTTCTAATGCTCCTCCCTTATTTTTACGGGTCGTTCCCGTAATGAATATTTTATATCTTTATATAAATTTAATGTTAAGTCAGCGATTGTAAATTCTGCTGTCAGAAATCGCTTTTCTCCTTGAAAGCGGTAACCGTGTAGCCGATTTTCGGCACAAACAGCGGAAGTACAGCTGTGACGGGATTGACGATTTTAAAAAACATCAGCACACCGAGAATTATGAATGTGCAGATATATCTTACACCGTAACTGCCGTTCATAGCAAGCTTTGCGGATTTTTCGGTCATCGTAACGGCTTTTTCCGCACTCATTGCCATAAGCGCAAAATTCAGTGCCGAAACCGCTGTACCGACTGCCGCACCCGTAAGCAGTGTGTAGTCGCCTATTCCCGAAATCATAAGGATAACGCTGACTATCCCAAGCAATACAAGCGCTCCTATATAATACGGCAACAGCGCCATAAATTCTTTGAATGATGTCGTTTCGGTAATTTTCTTTTTCATATTTAAAGCTTCCTGTCACGGCGGTTATCGTCGTAATAGTCGTTGTCACGGCGGTCGGAAAGATACTTATAGGTTTTCTTGTCGTCTTTTCCGCCGTACATTTTTATAAGGTTTTTAAGATAAGTCCCCACTCCCGATATCATAGTGATTATCCCTGCGAACACAAGCAGGATCATAACCCATGACGGAAGCGAAAGCTTGTCTGCCAGTACACTGCCGCCCCATATGAATATCAGCAGCGGAGTTATCACCAGAAAACCTATCTGACTTACAACAGCATAGACTTTAAGAGGATTGTCCTTTTTACTCATTTATCAATATACCAGCTTCTGAAGCCGCCACTCGCCGTTTACCTTGAGCATATTGGCGGTGACCTTTTTGATGCTGCTTTCCGAGCCGGAAGAGGTTGTATCGGCTGAGGAGGTTTCCTCCGCAGAGTTGAGCTCAACGATTATATCGCACTCGGTGTTTGACTTGGGGTGAAGTGTGAACCTGGCGTTTGACCATGTGTAGCCGTAGTCAAGAGCCTTAAATCTGCCGTTCTCGTCAACCATATTCATATCAAGACCGATGCCCTTGTTGCCGTCCTCATCTGTTTCTTCGGCATAGACAGCGATATTGTCGCCGTTTATGTCTGTGAGGATACGCTTTGCTTCTTTTTCAACAAATGTTGAATTGACAAGCTTTTCAATATCAGACATTGTCTTGTAGCTGTCGCTCTTTACGGTATAATAGCCGTCCTCGGGAACATTGTTATACGGCTCTGCCTGATGCGGAAGACCATACTGAAGATAAATTCTGAATATCTCGCAGTTGTTCTTGATAAGAGTTACCGCATTCATATTCATTTCTTCGTTGACCTCGTCCGAGGGAATGTAATTATATTGATTTTCCTGTATCTGCTGTTGTGAAGTCTGGTACAGCAGGAACAAAGTCGTTGCTATTGCAAGCACGGCAACGATTATTGTAGCAATGGTAGCCGCTGTGTTTTTTTTGCTCATGGACACCTCCGTAAAAGTGGTTTATACTTCATTATACAACTTACCTTCAAAAATTTCAAGCGGTTTTTGAGGTTTTTCGGATTATATCGCTGAACTGTGATGTAATGTTAAATATTAAAATACTAACGTATAATGAGATTTATTTCGATGTCGGCTTTCTTCCCGTAAGGAACGAAACGCTCCTTTCGATAGATGTACGCACGTGTTCCATCTCTTCGCTGTGGAGCTTGCCGGCGTTACGGTAATCAAAGCTGTTGCAGAAGTCGTTTACATCGCTGTTGAGCTTTGTAATATATTCCTGCATTATCGTATCCATTACCTTTACAAACTCGGCCCTGTCGTTCTTTGCCATCTTCGTTTCGCTCAGCTGTACAAGATAGTGATAATGCGGCATACAGAAGCATTCCTGCGACTTGAACAGGTTTTTGAACTTGCCGTCCTTGGCAAACATTGTGAATACCGTTTCAAGCATATGGTCAACGCCCCACTGTACCTTTGAGCAGACAAAGCAGGTATCGCCTACCGCACCTGCTTTTTTAGCTTTTGCATCCTTAGGAGCGAACAAGCCTTTCTTTTCAAAAATATTACCTCTGAGCACTTCAAGATGACTATTGAGCATAAGTCCGAGTGACAAGCGGTTGTTCTGCATCATCAGCTGCTGATAGTGTGTAAAGCAGAAGCCGAGCCTGTTGGTATCCTGCCTTACGTCAGGCTCCATCATAGCCGCCCCCATTATATATTCGCATATATGCTCCTCCACCGTATCTCTCATACGGCAGATAGGACAGCCCTCACGGGGCTCAAATACTTCGTTTACCGGTATAGTCAGTATGCTTTCTCTCACTTTGTTCGTTTCCTTTCAAAAAATTTGATATATGCGGAAAACACCGCAGAATTTAAAATCCGTGTCGGTTTATAAGAGGGACAAAAGAAAAATTTTTCATGTCGGTCTTGTAATTTCTCTGTTAATATTGTATTATATATAACGGAAATAATCAAGACTAAATTTAAAATTTTCCCCCGACAAAAACGGATAATTCAAAAAACTGATAACG
The DNA here is from genome assembly GCA_003512525.1 of Oscillospiraceae bacterium. Taxonomy (GTDB): domain Bacteria; phylum Bacillota; class Clostridia; order Oscillospirales; family Ruminococcaceae; genus Ruminiclostridium_E. Next base: position 35,971 of record DOQG01000006.1, read on the forward strand.
GCAGATGATCATATGGACTACACATTCACTTGCAAGGGCTTTGATATAAGGCGTACGCTTTTCTGCGGACAGGCTTTCCGCTGGAAAGAGCTCGGCGGCAATTTCTGCGGCATAGCAGGCGGTAAATACGCCGGCATAACCGACAACGGCGACAACACTTACACCATACACGAGATAGAAAAAGAAGATATTTCTTACTGGCAGTCATACTTTGACCTTGATACAGACTACGACGCGCTGATAGAGCGGTTTTCAAAGGACGAACATATGCGCCTTGCCTGCAAAGAAAACCCCGGTATAAGAGTACTAAGGCAAGAGCCTTTTGAAACGCTCATCAGCTTTATAATCTCGCAGAATAATAATATAAAGCGTATCACCGGTATTATTGACAGGCTGTGCGAGAGCTTCGGGGAAAAGACGGAGCACGGATATGCTTTCCCGACACTTGAAAAGCTTGTCGGCGTTACCGCCGAGGACTTAGCACCGCTGAGAGCGGGCTTCAGAGCAAAATACATAGTTGACGCGGTAGAAAAGCTGAATAGCACAGAGGTTTCGCTTGACGGCATAAACGCTATGGATACCGATACAGCAAGAGAAGAGCTGAAAAAGATAAAGGGTGTCGGAAACAAGGTCGCGGACTGCGTACTGCTTTTCGGCTATCACAAGACGGACGCTTTTCCGAGAGATGTATGGATAAAGCGTATCGAGCAGAAATTATATCCGGACGGTCTGCCGGAATGTATAAAGGGCAACGAGGGCATAGCACAGCAGTATTTATTCGACTATGCAAGAACACACGAGATCTGACGGAGAAACAAAATGGTCAATATAGGCAACGAATGGGACGAGCTGCTTGCAGATCAGTTCCGAAGTGAATATTACAAGAAGCTGAGAGCTTTTCTTGTCGGCGAATACAGAAATTATAATGTGTACCCACCTGCGGACTGCATTTTCAATGCACTGAAATATACACCGTACTCAAAGGTAAAGGCGGTGCTCTTAGGTCAGGATCCGTACCACGGTGCGGGACAGGCGCACGGACTTTGCTTTTCGGTAAAGCGCGGAGTTATGCCGCCCCCCTCGCTGAAAAATATCTTTACCGAGATACATAACGACCTCGGGATAGACTTTGATATGTCAGTGGGCGAGCTTACCGACTGGGCACAGCAAGGAGTTCTCATGCTGAACACCTCGCTTACCGTCCGTGAGGGTATGGCGGGAAGCCACAGGGGGAAAGGCTGGGAGATACTCACCGACAGGATAATTGAGCTTCTGAACGAGCGCGATGTGCCTACGGCATTCATACTGTGGGGAAGCAACGCAAAGTCGAAAATGCCGCTTATTACAAATCCGAAGCACGCGGTATTCACAGCGGCACACCCAAGCCCGCTGTCGGCGTATAACGGATTTTTCGGTTGCCGCCATTTCTCAAAGGTAAATGCTTTTTTACAGCAAAACGGCATAGAGCCGATAGACTGGAGTATACACTTACCGTAAGTAAGGATAATAAAAACGGAAGAAGGATATAGCTTATGATATGCGTTACAGGCGACCTGCACGGCGATATTTCACGATTTAAAGCGCCGATACTTAAAAAGCTCAGACGCGGTGACGCGCTGATAATAACAGGCGACTTCGGCTGTATATGGGACGGCAGTAAAAAAGAAAAGAGTATGCTCAAAAAGCTCGGCAAGAAGAAATATAACATACTTTTTGTCGAGGGCGTACACGAGAATTTCGATTTACTGAGCGAGTACCCGGTAGAAGAGTGGTGCGGCGGTAAGACAAGGCTCATATCGGGCAACCTGCGTCAGCTGATGAGAGGTCAGTACTACACGATCGCCGAAAAAACGGTATTTGCTTTCGGCGGCGGTCAGAGTGAGGAAAACAACAGCTATCTTGAGCCGGATGATGAGAAGAGCTGGATAAAGGAGCTCCCGACAGATGAAGAGCTTGCCGAGGGACTGGCTAACCTTGCAACGCATAACAACACGGCGGATTTTATAATCAGCTATGAGCCGCCGGCAAGAATGATAGAGTTCATCGACATAGGCACAACCAGCCGCAATCATATAAATACATATCTTGACAAGGTGCTTGATACGGCAAAGTTCAGAATGTGGTTTTTCGGCAAAAGGCATATCAACAAGCTGATACCGCCCCGATACCGTTGCATATTTGATGCGGTAGAGCTTGCGGACGATACAAGGCTTCCCAAGCAGAAAAAGCAGAAGCCCGAAAAGGCAAAGAAAGAAAAACCCGAAAAGAAGTCAAAAAATGATAAAAACGCAGGAGAAGAGGCATAATCCTCTTTAATATAAAAATTAAAAACTCCGTATATAAGAAAGGAACTAAGGACATGGCAGAATTTAAGTATGAGATAACACAGGAGCTCGGCGTTATAAGCGAGGGCAAGTACAACATTGAGCTTAATATGGTAAGCTGGAACGACAGAGAGCCTAAGTACGATATCCGTTCATGGGCACCCGACCACAGCAGAATGGGCAAGGGCATTTCGCTCACAGAAGAAGAAATGGAGCGCCTGGTCGAGCTGTGGAACACAAGAAACGAAGAGGACAGCTTTGAAGAATAATATCTGAAAGGAAAACAAAAATGGAAAAGTTACTCGGAATGACACCCCCTATGGGCTGGAACAGCTGGAACACGTTTACCTGGGAGATAAATGAAGAGCTTATAAAGCAGGCGGCTGACGCATTCATCGAAAACGGACTCAAGGACGCAGGCTATGAATACGTTGTAATTGACGACTGCTGGAGCGAAAAGCAGAGAAACGAAAAGGGCGAGCTTGTACCCGATCATTGGAAGTTTCCGAACGGTATCAAGCCTGTTGCGGACTATGTACACTCAAAGGGTCTTAAGTTCGGTATCTATTCGTGTGCGGGCACTCACACCTGCGCAGGTCACCCCGGAAGCTTTGAGCATGAATTTCAGGATGCAGAAACTTTCGCCGAGTGGGGCGTTGATTATCTGAAATACGACTACTGCTACAAGCCCGTACATATACCCGGTGAGATACTCTACAAGCGTATGTCTACCGCCCTCAGAAACTGCGGCAGACCGATAATGTTCTCCGCTTGCAACTGGGGCAATGATGATATCTACAAGTGGATAAGAGAAAGCGGCGCTCATCTTTTCCGCTCAACAGGCGATATCCAGGATAACTGGGAGTCGATAAAGCGTCTTGCGCTGTCACAAATGGGTAACGAATGCTATGGCGGCTGCTTCTGCCACAATGATATAGATATGCTCGTTGTCGGTATGCACGGCGGCTCAAACAACCAGTACATAAACGGCGAGAGCGACGACCAGTTCGGCAACAAGGAAGGCAAGGGTCTTGGCGGCTGTACCGACACGGAGTACAAGACGCATTTCTCACTGTGGGCAATGATGAACTCTCCTCTTATGATAGGCTGTGATATCCGTCATATGACCGACAGGACAAAGGAGATACTGACCAATAAGGAAGTTATCGCAGTAAATCAGGACATCGAGTGCAGAGGACCTTACCGCATAAGCCAGTGGAACAACCCCGAAAACGTATTCTCACTTGTAAAGCCGCTCGCCAACGGCGACTATGCTATAGGTATGTATAACTTCAGCGATGTACCCGCAGAGATGTCTTTACAGTTCTGGGATATAGGGCTCAGCACGGCGGCAGGCAGAGGCCTTGAAATGCACGACTGCTGGTCGCACGAGGATATCGGTAAATTCTCCGAGAGATATGTAACTACCTTACAGCCTCACGACTGCGCAGTATATACGGCAAAGGTCGTAAAGCTTTAATGTCAAACTACAAGACCTGCAAAAAGTGCGGTGCACCGCTCGGCGGCGATGATATAGCGATTTACAGAAAGCTGGTCACACGCAACGCAGATGAGTTTTTCTGCATAGATTGCCTTGCGGAGTATTACAACACTACCCGTGAGGTAATAGAGGAACGCATAGCGTATTACAGGAAAAGCGGAGAATGTACGCTGTTCAGATAATTCGGATAAAGAAACAACGGAGCATATCTTCCTGATATGCTCCGTTTCGGTCTGTCGAAAAACCTACATAATT
>DOQG01000006.1:40201-53415 GCA_003512525.1 Oscillospiraceae bacterium
AAACCTACATAATTTTTAAAAATGGGGTTTGGGGCGTAGCCCCAAGCGGGGTGAGGGCGGCAGCCCCACATTCACCCCCTTTCTGGGGAAAGGGGGCAGGGGGATAGGGATAATAAATCAGAAGTTTATTTCAAAAACAGACTATTTCTACAAGCAAAACGGAGCATATCTTCCTGATATGCTCCGTTTGCTGTTATTATGCTTTTAGTTTGCGTTTGTCACAGCGGCAAGTCTTGTATAGTTGCTGTAGATGACCGTGTCGCCTGAGGTCTTGTATGCTCTTATGCGGAAGGTGTAGGTCGTACCTGCCTTAAGGTCGCCCGCTATAAAGCCTACAGTGTTATTTGTGCAGGTTCTTAACACTTCCGTCCATTTGCCGCCCTTGTACTGTTCAACGATATATCCTTCTGCGGAGTTGTTCTTTGCCCAGCCTATTATAAGCTCGGATGATGTCGCTGAGATTTTTCTGAAGGATTTAACGTTTGAAACGCCTGAGCTTTCCGCTGTTTTAGCGGCAAGTCTTACATAGTCGCTGTAATATGTTGTGCCGCCCGAAGCCTTGTATGCTCTTATGCGGAAGGTATAGGTCGAGGAAGCCCTGAGGTCTTTTGCGGTGCAGGATGTGTCTGCTCCGCTGTATATCTCGTTCCACTTACCGCCCTTGTATATTTCGACAGTGTAGCCTTCTGCCTTGTTGTTCTTGTCCCACGCAAGAGTGAGCGAGGAATCGGTTGCGTTTGTGCTTGTGAAGTTTGTGACATTATCAACCGTAATATCATCTGTGACCGCAGAATTGATAACGGTGAGAATAAATGTGTCTGTAGTGCCGTCGCTGAAGTGATATACTATTTCGTATTTGCCGTTATCAAGAGCCTGTGTAAACGGTGTGTTGAGCGTTACCTGACTGCCGTTCCACGAGTAGTCGGTATTGCTGTTAAGCGTTTTGTCACCGCAGGTTATCTTTGATATAGCCTGACCGTTCAGCACGAGCTTTGTAAGTACAGCCGCAGGAGCAGAGCCGTCAAATGTGCCTGTCTTGTCGATAAGGTGTGCACCCTCGGTTTCCTGTTCCTCGTTATAGAAGTATACATCATCGATTATATAAGCGCCTGTGTCGGCGTTACCGCTGCGACCTGCATAGAATGCGACCTGTACGATACCCGTTGTGTCAAGCGTAGCAGAGGAAGATTGCCAGCTTGGAGCGTTAAATTCTTCAAAAGGTATCTTGATCGTTTTTTCACCGTAGAAATCTACAGCGAATTCTTTTTCAAAATAGTTGTCGTTCTTATCTTTGAACTGAAGCGTAAAGGTGTTGCCGCTGTTGTCGCCGGCAAGGGTTATGCTGACGCCCTTGTACTGTGCAACGTTACGCTGTGAAAGTGCGTGGTTTACGCCGCTGTATCCGTTGGGCAGGCTGACATCGTATTCAAAGCGCATCGCTTTGCCGTTAGTGCTGTCCACAAGCGAAACCGTTATGTTGTTTCCGTTTGTATTCGGTGTATATGCACTGCGTAGCTGAGAATCGTCTGTGTAGTTTTCAAAAGTATCTATATCTTCCAGTGCCGATGTATCGGCTACGGTAAGCCGGAATTCACAATCTGCACCCTCATAGAAGTCGAACACAAGCGTTACGTTGCCCTCGCCGAGAGATTTTATAAAGCTGTCAGAGAATGTGACTAAGCCGCCGTTATCGGTATAATCCGCACCTGCCGTGAGATATTTGCCGTTTACCGTTATGCCCCTGAATTCGCTTGTTTTCTTGTCGTAGCCAACATTCACCTGCTTATAGTGACGCAGGTTCTTGTCAACTGTAGCGATATATTTGTCAAGCGTCGGTGCGGGGATCGATACATCGGTTACGTTTACTGTGAACTTCGGACTGCTGCCTGCCGTACAGTTAAGTGTGAACACATGGCTTTTAAGCTCCAGTGTTTTAAGATAGCTTGCCTTTATAGTTACGGAGTTGTTGTTTATCGTGAAGTCCTTGCCTTCTGTAAGCGCATTTCCGTCAAGGGTTATACCGCTTATTACGCCCTCCTTCATAGCTGCTGTTACCGTAAGGTCGGTAGTGTCGGCTCTGTCAAAGCTCAGCTTGTCGCTTGCTATTGTGTTGACGCTATTCTTTGCTGTCATATTTGCGGCGTGCTTTATGATAAGCTGTCTTGTGCTTTCTGTATCTGTTCCCTCCGGACCGTAAACGGTATACTGGTCATAGTCGGGATAAAGCGCACCGTCAATGTATGAGGCTATCATCCAGTAGTTTGTGCCTGCGTATTCGACTGTTTCGTAGACATTGCCCTCAAGCACCTCGAACCACTGCTCGTACTCGCTGTCACGGATAGTCCTGTTTGTAAGACCGAATTCTTCCAGAATGACCGGTTTGCCAAGCTCCGCACAGGTTTCGCCGTGTATCTTAAACCAGAGCAGATCGTCCTGTCCTGTGCCTGTATGCTTCATTCCCCACTGATCGAGATAAAGATGAGGAGTACCGAAGTCGAGCGTGTCGATTGTCATCAGCTTTTCAAAGTCAACGCCCTCTGCACCGTAAAAGGCATAATTGGATGTAGTATATTCGTTGTAATACCCGTAAGGTTTATTGTAAAAGCCTTCGTCGCCAAGCGCAACCATATGATTCGGGTCGACGCTCTTTACATATTCGCTCATTTCCTTAGCCCAGTTATAAAGTATATTGTCCTTACACTGAGCGTCGGTATTGCATCTCGGCTCGTTTGCAAGCTCCCACGCAAATACGGAAGGCTCATCCTTCAGCTTTCTGCCGGTATACGGGTTCGTATGGTTCAGCAGACCGTTGACATAATCCTTATACCAGCCCTTTAGCGTTTCGTTTGTGTAGAAGTCGTCTTTTTTAAGTCCGCTTATGCCAAGCTCCTGCGCCCACTTTACATACTGACCCATACCGCCGAAAGCGTCCCAGTAGTTAGTAAAGGTGATGAGCAGCTTTATACCGTGCTTTTCAGCCTGATATAAAGCGTAGTCGAGCTTCTGCAAGCCGTCCTTGCCTTCGTTTATCACCGGTTTTCCCAGATCCTTGTCGAAATACTGGAAATAGATCCCGTCCTTTTCGCCCGGGCCGTCATTGTTGTTTGTAAATACCGGCTTTCCTTCGCTGTCTGTCGTACCTGTCTTGACACCTACATCAAGGTTGCCCCAGACTCTGATAACTTTCAGCCCCATCGCCTCTGCGTCTTTGAATACGCTGTCTACCGCCTCCTGCGATTTGAACGTTAGGTAGTAGCAATTTGTACCTGCATAGTAGAACGGGCTTCCGTCAAGCATGAATCTTGTTCCCTGCGTATACGCAAATCCGTTCGGAACTCCTGCCTCAGCATCTGTGCTTATTAAAAACACGGATACAGGTAAAGCGGTAAGCGTCATTGCTGTGGCAAGCGCCGTGCTTGCCAGTCTTTTCTTAAAACCTGTCATGATTTCACTCCTTCTGCTATTATTCTGATATAGCCTCCTGGTTTCTTAGCTTAACCTCATAATATCATGCCGCTTCATTTAAAGTCAACAGGTTTAACTAAATTTACTTAACAAAGTCGATTGTTTCTGTGAATTTCACAACAGTTAAAAGTGATTTATGTGTATTTAATACAATTTAAAGTAGTATTTACACAAAATTTCGCCAAAGCGAAACTTAAATAACGGCTTGAATGTTCAGTTAGCCTGTTTTTTAGTTACTTAATGTAACGTTTCATGAAACTAACGGAATTTGCATTTATAAGTTAAGTTAAAAAGAGGGTAACGGCTGTGTAACAGACAAAAAACGAGCGGCGGTTAATAAAACCGTCGCTCGCAAAGTTGTGATATTATTTTGTTATGTTTATCGTAAGCGGTGCGTTATTTTTTGCTTTTTTTCTTCCCTGTTGACTCCGCACTGCTGAAACCCTTCCCACTCTGAGCCGTTTCGTAAAAATCGGCTATCAGCTTCATCAGCTTGCCGTCAAGCTCGTAGTAGATTTGCTTATCGACCTTTTCGCTGAACAATTCTCTTCTATTCTTGTTAGTCCTTTGATTTTTCGGATAGGTCGTTTCAAAAAGCGTGTCAAGCTGTGCCTTGTGCTTTATCGCCCTGTCGCTGTCAAGCGAGTTGTGGCCCTTGTTCTTTTCGGTTATAAGAGTGATATTATCGTTTTTCTCAACATTGGCAAGCACGCTGTTTTTAAGGCTTATCGTCTTATCGTCAGTGCTGTGCAGTATAAGGAACTTAGTGCCGTTTGCGGTTGCTTTCGCTATTCCTGCGTGTGCTGTGTAGCCCGCCGCCTTGCCGTACTTCATACGCTCGTACAGCTTTATATAGGCTCTAAGGATATATATCCACCTGCCCATCATAGCAGAGCCTTCTTCAAGTACCATTTCGCTTGTTTGGTCAAATCCGCTCTGTACGAATACCGCCTTTATATCATAAAGATGATAGCAATGCACAGCAGATACCGCATATCCGCCCCAGCTGTGACCGAACAGATACAGCGGAAGCGTGTTTGTCTTTGTAACATAACTCAGCGCCGCATCAAGATCCTCCGCCGACTGAGGAAGCCCGCGAAGCGATTTTCCGCCGCTTAAATGACTGCCGCTGTTGTCAAAGGCAAATATCTTGTATCCCCGTCTTGCAAAATACGCTATTTCGGGCAGATAGCTGAGATGACCGTCAAATATGCCGTGCGAGAAAACTATAAGCCCCCTGAAGCTGTCATAGCTTTCATCATGATAATAAAACCCGGTGTACTTATAGCCGCGCTTTGACGGAAATGTAACAGGATCGCTTATAAGCCCCTTATAATCCTTAAGATCGGGCAGGTGCGCCGAGTCGTATATCTCAAATCGTTTTCCGAAAACGCTTTCATAAAGAATAGCAGATAACAGCAGAGATATTATCATTATCAGCAGTACCGCACCGAGAATGATACCTGCTACCGACAACACCGAAAGAAAAACGTCCACCTGTTTTCCTCCTTATGCCTTTTTTATACGCTTGCTGTTCTTTTCCCAGTGTTCTATAATTCTTGTCTGACCACGTTCCACCGCAAGAGAATCCGCAGGAACGTCCTCTGTTATAGTCGAGCCTGCCGCAGTAGTCGCATTATCCCCGATAGTAACAGGCGCTATCATATTTGTGTTACAGCCGATAAAAGCGTTGTCGCCTATTGTAGTGCGGTACTTCTTTATACCGTCATAGTTTGCCGTTACACATCCGCAGCCGAAGTTTACACCCTTGCCCACATCGCTGTCGCCGACATATGTCAGGTGCGCTATACAGGTGTTTATGCCGACCTCCGAGTTCTTCACCTCTACAAAGTCGCCTATCTTTACGCCGCTATGCAGATGTGTATTCGGGCGCAGATGTACAAAAGGTCCTGCTTTTGCTCCGCTGTCAACCTTGCTTTCGTGTGCCTGTACGTTGTTGAGGATAACGTTATCCTCTATAACGCAGTTATCTATATAGCTGTTAGGACCTATCTCACAGCCGTTACCGATAACAGTATTTCCTTTGATTATCGTATTCGGAAGTATAACTGTATCGTGACCGATCTTTACGTCCTTGCCGATTATGATCCCGTCCGACAGAGGAATATCCACACCCTCGTCCATAAGCTCAGCGAGCTTTCTCTTTCTTGCGACTTCATTCAAAGCGGCAAGCTGACTGCGGCTGTTTGCGCCAAGTACAACGTCTGCGCTGTCTGCCGTGTATACGCCTTTCTTATCCGCAACACCGACCGTATCGGTAAGATAATATTCGCCTGCGGCATTGTTGTTGCCAAGCTTATCTAAAAGTCCGGACAGCTTTTCCGCTTTGAACCAGTAGATACCCGAGTTTATCTCTCTGACCTTTGCCTGCTCATTGTCGCAGTCCTTCTGCTCAACGATAGCCTTGAAAGCGTCATTTTCCTTTATTATTCTGCCGTAGCCTGTAGGGTCATCGACAATTGCGGATACTACCGTAACATCGTTGCCGCTGTTCTTGTGATACTCATAAGAGCCTGTTATGGTGTCTGCGTCAATGAACGGAGCGTCGCCGCAAGCTACAAGTATATCCGCATTTTCAGCCTGTGCCTTTTCAATAAAGGGTTTTGCCTGCATTACTGCGTGACCTGTGCCGAGCCTTTCTTTCTGCTCAAATGTGGGGTATTCGCCAAGCGTTTCAAGATAAGAGGTTACCTGTTCCTTGTGAGCGCCGACAATTACTGCGGTATTGTCAATGCCTGCGCTCTTTACAGCGTCAAGCACCCAGCCGAGCATGGGCTGAAACAGCACCTCGGCAAGCACCTTCGGCTTATCGGATTTCATTCTCTTGCCATCGCCTGCGGCAAGTATTACAGCGTATTTTGCATTATTCAAAGTAAGTCATTCCTTTATCGGTTTTTGCGGCAGAACGCCGCTATATAAATATTATTGTCGCACATTTATCCGTATTTTTCAAGTGCTTTTTAAAAATAATTGCTTTTTTCATTTCACTGTGGTAAAATAAACGATATAGACGGCTTTGAAATGCCGTTTTCACGGCACAGTTTATATACATATCTATTCTGAAAGGACAGCAAAAATGGCTGAAACTTATATATCCATCGAAAAAATACGCTCACTTGCCGAGGTCGGCACAATAGACGAGCTTAAAGCCGGCACAGATATAAACGAGATATTCGCCGCCTGCGCTATTGCAAGCAAGAAATACCTCGGTCTTATCCCTTATGACGAACAGCTTACCGCCGCCGCAGAGCTTACCAAAGGCAGAATAACCGAGATGAAAACGGGCGAGGGCAAGACGCTGTGTGCCGCATTTGCCGCAAGCTATATGGCGAAAAACGGTCACAATGTCAGAATACTCACCTTCAACGATTATCTCGCAAAGCGTGACAGCGAGTGGATGAAGCCGATATATGACGCACTCGGCATAAGCTCGGCTTGTATCCTGCATTCGACCGATATTGCGGATAAAAAAGAGCTGTATAAAAAGCAGATAGTATATATAACCGCAAGAGAGGCAGGCTTTGATTTTTTGCGTGACTTCGTTGCGAATACGCCCGAGGACTGTGTGCAGACGGATTTCGACTTCTGCATAGCCGATGAAGCTGACAGCATGATGATAGACGAGGCAAGAGTACCGCTTGTTATAGCGGGCGAAACCGCCGTAAAGCCGGATGAAAAGCTCCCCGAGGTATACGAGTTTGTCAAGGATTTTGACAGCAGTATGTATGAGATAAACGAGGAGCTTGGCACTATCTACCTTACCGAAAAGGGCGAGGATAAGTGCGAGGAGCTTATAACGGACGGCTCAGGACTTTATGACGAGGAGAACAACGAGCTTCTTATACGCATTACGGATTGCCTTAAAGCGTGCTTCTTACTAAAAAAGGACGTTGATTATATCGTCAAGGACGGTAATATAAGAATAATTGACGAGTTTACCGGAAGAGCGGCTGAGAACCGCCGCTATCCCGGCTCGTTACAGCCTGCAGTCGAGCTGAAAGAAGGCATTACCTGCACAAGTCGCGGTGTTATTATGGGCGTTGTGCCTATGCAGTTCTATCTGCGCCGTTATCCGCTTCTCAGCGGTATGACCGGTACTGCGAAAAGTTCGGAGGACGAGTTCTGGCAGTTATACGATCTTAAGGTAACGGTCATACCAACTCATACTCCTTGCAGACGTGTCGATCACCCTTATGAAGTATATCTCACAAAAGCGGCTAAGGATAACGCTATTGTCGAATGTATAAAAACCGCCCACGCAAAAAATCAGCCCGTGCTTGTCGGAACGTCAAGCATAGAGCTGAGTGAAGAGCTGAATGAACGCCTTGCGGCAGAGGGCATCACCGCAAACGTACTCAACGCAAAGAACGATGAGCTTGAAGCGGAGATCATAAAAGAAGCAGGCAGACCCGGCGCTGTCACCATATCTGCCAATATGTCGGGCAGAGGCGTTGACATAAAGCTGGGCGGTGCGGACGAATCGCAGAAGGACGAGGCTGTAGCGGCAGGCGGACTGCTGATACTCGGCACATTTATGAGCGAGAGTGAACGCGGCGATATGCAGCTGCGCGGCAGAAGCGGCAGACAGGGCGACATAGGCGAGAGCCGTTTCATAATCTCACTTGAAGACGAGATAATGACAAAGTACGAGATAAAGAAGCTTATTCCGAAAAGGCACTACCCCACTGCCGAAACGGGCAGACCGATTGACGATAAGATCGTACTGCGTGAGGTCGACCGCATTCAGCGTATAGCACAGGGCGATACGCTCGAGCTGCGTAAGCGTCTGCTCAAGTTCACTATGATAGGCGAAAAGCACCGTGACGCGGTATTCGGCAGAAGAAGAGCATTCCTGACAGGCGAGTCGACAGTCGATATCTGGCAGAGCGAATTTGCCGATGATTACAGCACCGCCGCACAGAAGTTCGGCGAGGACAAGGTTAATGCTCTGCAAAAGCGTGTCATATTACAGGTGATAAACGAATACTGGAGCGATTATCTCGATTATACGTCATATCTGCGTGATGGTATCCACCTTACAAGAATAGGCGGAAAGAACCCCGCCGATGAGTATAACATAACCTGCGAGGAATTTTTCTCAGGTATGGAGGAGCAGGTGATAGATACTATGGGCGAGCGGCTTCAGACGCTTCTCAGCCTTGATAATATAGACGATTTTGTTATAAACACTCCGACAGAGCTGTGGACATATACACTTAACGAAAGCGGCGAAGAGTTGCTCAAGAAGAGCTTTATCGAAACGGCGCTTTCCGAGGAGGAAGAAGAGAGCTATTACGATAACGGCGATGACAAGCAGGAAAACAGCACGGAAGAACAGACAGACGAAAAGCCCGCGAAGAAAGGCTTTTTCGCAAAATTATTCGGTAAGAAGGATTAAGATATAATGGCAGACTGCATAGCGGCAATATCAACGCCTATGGCAAGCGGCGGCGTTTCGATGATAAGAATATCGGGTACGGACGCGCTTACAGTCGCGGCAAAGGTATTCACACCGAAATACCCCGCGCACGATATAGAAAAGATGGACGGCTATACCGCCGCATACGGTGATATCGCGGCGGACGGCGCGAAGCTCGACGACGGTGTGCTTTTAATATTCCGTGCACCGCACAGCTATACCGGCGAAAACACAGCCGAGATAACCTGTCACGGCGGCATACACGTTACAAGGAGAGTTCTGCAAGCGGTGCTGGCGGCAGGAGCAAGAATGGCTCAGGCGGGCGAATTTACAAAGCAGGCGCTTGTAAACGGCAAGCTCTCGCTCACGGAAGCAGAGGGTGTGATCGACCTTATAAACGCCGGAAGCGATCAGCTGTTATCCTGTGCAAGAGCACAGACTGACGGCGCACTCTACCGCAGGATAGAAACACTTTGCGAACAGATAATTGCAATTACCTCGGAGATAGCCGTATGGATAGATTATCCCGATGAGAGCGAGGACGAGGACGAAATAGCAAAGGCGGACTGGCTGAAAAGCGTGACCGCCGTAAAGGAAAATATCGACAGCCTTATAGCGACCTATGAATGCGGCGCGATACTGCGTGACGGAATAACCGCCGCGATAGTCGGAAAGCCCAATGCAGGAAAGTCAACGCTTATGAACCTGCTGACAGGCGTACAGAAGAGCATAGTTACCGATATTGAGGGTACTACCCGCGATATTGTCGAGGACACCGTGCGGCTCGGCGATATAATGCTGAAGTTAGCCGACTGTGCAGGCATAAGAGAAACAGACGATACGGTAGAGAACATCGGCGTACAGCGTATGATAGACCGCATAGGCACAGCACAGCTTATCCTTGCGGTATTTGACGGCTCGAGAGAGCTGTCCGATGATGACAAGCGGCTTATAGGGCTGCTTTCGGACAAGACAGTCATTCCGATAATAAACAAGTCCGACCTTGAAACAAGAGCGGACACGGCATATATTGAAGATAAGCTCGGCAAGGCGGTAATAATCAGCGCAAAGACAGGTGACGGTGCTGAAATGCTTGAACAGGCAATAAAGCAACGTTGCGGTATAAGTAAGCTCGACCCGGCGGCGGGCTTCCTTGCGAACGAGCGCCAGCGGCAGTGTGCCTTATCGGCGCAGGCGGCAGTCAACAGAGCCTATAACGCGCTGTACGGCGGTATGACTGCAGACGTTGCGGGACTTGAGCTTGAAGCGGCACTGAGCAGTCTGTACGAGCTCAGCGGCAAGACCGCAAGCGAGGAGGTAATAGACAGAATATTCTCGCGTTTTTGCGTAGGAAAATAAATACCGATCAAAAATACACGGGTATCGGCAGTGCCGATACCCGTATTCCTTTTCATTTGTATTTTATCAGAATTTACCCGAACCGCCGCCGTGCGAACTACCCGAGGAGCTCGTATGAGAACCGCCGTCCGATGATGAGCTTGATTCGCTTTCACGCTCTGTTCTTGTTATCGTGTTATAAAGATATACATCACGGGAATTATCGAGTTTGAAGCTTTCAGGAACAATATAATCTGTTGCGCCCGACTTGTAGTTCACGCTTTTCAGCTTGGACTTCATTATGCCGGAACCGATAAAGCCTATAATAATTCCCACTACAACGCTGATAACAACAGCTATGATGTAATCAGACGCATCCTTTTGCTGAGAGGCTACATAAGCACTTCCGTGCTCGCTTTCGTAAGCCAGCATCTCATCGCACTTATCCGCATATCCCGCAAACGCATCAAAATAATTACCATCGGACAACTCACTTTTTATCGTACCGACTATGCTGTCCTGATAATCTCCGAATGTTTTTATTGCCGAGCCTTTAGTGCTTACCGCCCAATCTCTGCTACCAGAGAATACGGCAAATAATACACCGTTTTCGGCAAAGCCGTTATAATCATAATAATCATCGGCGTATTTGGTAGCGGAGCTGTATTCACCGAGATCTTCGTCAAGAACACAGGCAATGTCTACATTCCACTTTTCACTCAGCTTGTCAAGCTTTTCATTCAACTGCTCCAGCTGTTCATCTGAAAATGCACCGGTATAATCGACCGCTCTTGCGAGCTGTCTTTCTGTCGGGATCTCTTTGTTCTGCCAATCACGGTTTATCTCCGCAAAGCAAGGAACGGCGATGCAGACTGTTATTATTGCCGCTGTCAGAACGGCTGTTATTTTCTTTATCATCTGTCAATACCCCCTTACTTCAAAAAGAGAAGCCACGCTGCGCCGAAAGTCAATAAAGCGGCTATCAGCGCGATCAGTCCCGTCCAGCGCCAATAAGCGCCCTTATCCATAGGCAGATCGCCGACAAACTTTCCCGTCTGACCGTTCATTGCAAAATTATATACTTTGCCGTTCCATTTTGCGGCTAAAAGCCATACAGGGTAAAGCGCATACTTTACAGTACCGTTTGCAAGCTGGACCGATGAATTTTCAGGCGTTACCGTTGAATAACCCGCTGTTGTTTCAGTCAGCTTGTCAAGTGTGCTCTTTTTTACTCTGTCATTTGCTCTGGCATTTCCCGTCTGTGAGTCAACGTCATATTTGTCCGCCATATAGCCGGACAGGTAAGCCGTCTGAAACGGCACTTCACCGTCTGCCGTAAACGGCTCGAGCGACTCTGTAAGATCATCTGCCAGCTTCGACGAACCGTCAACCGGCACTCTTTCAAAGCTGAGCGAACCGCTGCGGAATAGTCTGTAATATGATGTCTTTGTGTAATTGTACTTTGAATCGCTCCATGTTTCCACTTTGGTCGCACGGTAATACGCCTGTGCATCGGCATCGGCATCATACAGCCAAAAAGGAACATATACACCCTTGACCTCTTCTATGTAGCTGTTGCTTCTGAAAGCCTTTGGCAGAAGCCTTTTCTTGCAAAGATGATTTTTAAAGCCCTCTTTTGCCGCTTCTTTGTCAAGCTTGAACGGGATAATTATATCCGGGCGCTTGTCGCCTGCAAACTGACCTGTCATAACAACGGGACTTCCGCAATATGGGCATTCGGAAGCGCCTGTTGTTTCGTCACAGACGATCTGACCGCCGCAGGAATTACAGAGGTAGACCTTCTGACCGTCAAGCTCCCCCTTCATCCATTCGTTTCCGGGCTGACTTGACCAGTCCATCATGTCCGGTTTTTCTTCTTTGAGGATATCATCGTTTTCTTTAAGTGTTTCTGCGTCAAATTCATTGTCACAATAAGGACACTTCATCTTCTGCACGTCTGTATCGAACTGTAACGGTCCGCCACAGCACGGGCACTTATATTCGAGTATAGCTCCCATATAATGCAATTTCCTTTCGTTTTTGGTAAATATCATACTGATGTTTTTAGTATATCATATAAACAGAGGTCGTGCAATACACAAATGGGTAATTTTTTATATTCTGTAACGCGTTACATTACAGACCGGTCGCTTAGACAATGACTCTTTTTATGTGTTGATTGCGGCTTGAGTCTGACTTTAGCAAATTGCCGTGATGTAAAGTCTATATTATTGCATTCAAGAAAATGATGTTCGGAAATTTAATTTTTATCCGAAGTAAAAGACACGCAAAGCTACATTGAGGAACAGTCGGCGCTATAAACAAAAATACTTTCGCGTATTTTTGCGGTGTGTGAGTTTATTAAAAGGGGCTGTGACTCAATTCCTCGGTCTATCAAATTTCATTAAAATTACAATGCAACATATTGTAAAAACGTCAAAACAATAAATATACAGCCAACACCGCTGAAAACAGTTTCCGTACCGACAAGGTGTTAATAATTTCGTGAGTAAATCAGCGCAACTGCACTGTCACCGAAATTTCCAAAAGGTGAAATATCCTGAGAATACACAGTTTTGTGTATAACTTTTACGGTTGATAGTTGACAGATTAAAAAGCTCGATGAACGATTAAAGATAAGTGTAACGGGAGGGGCAAGCAAGGCAAGGACGCCTTAAGTGTGTGTGCCCAGAGTTTAAGCATGGACGCTTATGAGTGGTCGAACCCAGTCGGTGCAGGACGCACCGACCACAAACGACCACGATTGCAAGGACGCGAAACCATACAAGCACACACAGCACCGCACCCTACAAACAGAGAATGTGATAGCAAATATAAAAAATAGCAGTGCGGATAAAAAACAACGCGGCAGTATAATAGAATATATCGCCAACAACGCTGAAAACAACTTCGATACCGACAAGGTGTTAATAATTTCGTGAGTGTACCGGTGCAACTGCACTATCACCGA
>DOQG01000042.1:0-27209 GCA_003512525.1 Oscillospiraceae bacterium
ACAACCCGCATTGGGGCTACGCCCCAAACCCCATTTTCAAAAATTATATAGGTTTATCGACAGTCTGTAATGCCCGGTCAACGACCGGGCAATTTTTATAGCTTTGTAACAATATCATAAAATCCGTTCAGATCTCTGACAGTGTATTTCTGCCCGAAATCGCGGTTGTTATCATATCTGTCGATATATACAGACGTACAGCCAAAGCTCTCGGCTACCAGTACATCTTTTCTTTCGTCGCCGATAAATATCATTTCATCGGGCTTCACACCAAAATGTACCGCTATATCGACAAGCCCCTTTATGTTCGGCTTGCGGTATCTGCACAAGGTTGACGAAACGTAAAAATCGAAATACGGTATAAGCTCAGGAAAATAGCTTTTGTGCAGTTCGTCGGGCATTCCTGTGGCTACATCGGTAAGCGTTGCTGTCTTTATACCAATGGTACGCAGTTGGTACAGAACCGGTATAGTTTCAGGATATGTGTATGCTTCAAGCGGGAAAGCCTCGAAAAAGCAATAAGCAATTTTGTCGGTTGAAATATCCGTACCCCACTTTTGAGCTATTTCGCCAAATATACGCTTGTGCGAATAATCAGCCTCCCGATATTTTATCGTAGGATTATAGCCACGCAGTATTTCCATACCTGAGGCTATATCGCTTTCACTCAAATCGGGCAACAGCTTTTCACAAACGTGCCTAAAACCGTTTTCGTAATAATCGATCCATACGCCCGGCATACCTTTATATTCCATAAGCGTACCGCCTATGTCAAATGCGGCTACCTTGATCATATCTGCCTCCGATAGTAGTTATTCAAGCTCAGCTACAGTTACGCCCGCTTCACCCTCGCCGTAAGCGCCGTCGCGGAACGACTTGACGTGCGGATTTTTCCGCAGATACTGCTGAACTGCCGCACGCAGAGCGCCTGTACCCTTACCGTGAATTATTGTAATAACCGATATTCCGCTTAAAAGACAGCTGTCGATAAAGCGGTCCACCTCCATAACGCCGTCATCACCGAGCATACCTCTTATATCAAGCTCCATACCGCTCTTGCGTGAATAGTTGCTGACAAGCTTCTTGCCGACCTTTGATGGGGTAGGCTGTTTCTTGCTTTCCTTTTTCTCTTCCACAAGGCGCAGATTTTCAAGCTTGGTCTTGGTTTTCATAGCCCCGACCTGAACAAAGCACATATTCTTTGAATCGGGCAATCTGAGTAACGTTCCCTCTTTGTTGAGGTCTGCAAGTCTGACCGTATCGCCGATTTTAAGCGGTCTGGGAAGTACATAATGATCTACTTTCTTTTGCATTATAGGGTTTGCTGTGTCATACATTCCGTTCACAGATGAGTTGATATGTGAACGCGCACCTTTGACCTTCTGAGCAAAATCAGCACTTTCTTTCTGCTTTCTGAGCCTTTCAAGCTCTTCAAGCATAAGGTCGCCCTGAAAACGCACCTCTTCGATAATGCTTGCCGCCTTGCTTCTTACGTCCTGAAGCTCTTTTTCCTTGTCTTTTTCGAGCTGATCACGTTCTGCTCTGAGCTGATCGGTGATTTCCTTTGACTTTCTTTGCTCTGCCGCCGCCGAGCTTTTCAGCTTTTCAAGCTCCTGTCTTGTCTTTTCAAGCGACTGTACAACCTCTTCAAAGCGCTTGTCCTCTGTACTTACAAGCTCCTTTGCGTTGTCGATAATATCACTGCCGATACCGAGCTTTGAAGATATCGCAAAAGCGTTTGACTTACCCGGCATACCGACAATAACTCTGTATGTCGGTCTTAACGTCTTTATATCAAACTCACATGAAGCATTCTCAACGCTGTCTGTCTTTATAGCATACATCTTTACTTCCTGATAGTGAGTAGTTGCGATAACCTTGCAGTCACGCTTTCTGAACTCATCAAGGATAGATACAGCAAGTGCAGATCCCTCAACAGGATCTGTGCCCGAGCATAGCTCATCAAGCATAATAAGCGACTTATCATCGGCTGTTCTCAGTATGCGCGCGATATTTGTAATATGTGATGAGAATGTTGACAAGCTCTGCTCGATGCTCTGCTCATCGCCTATATCAACATACAGCTCATCAAACATACCTATAACGCTGTTCTCGCTTGCAGGTATCATCATACCGCACATCGCCATAAGCACAAGCAGACCTGCGGTTTTGAGCGAAACCGTCTTACCGCCTGTATTCGGACCTGTCACTATAAGCGATGAATATTCATTGCCGAGTTCAAGCGATATCGGCACGACCTTATCCTTATCGATAAGCGGGTGTCTTGCCTTTATCAGGTTGAAGCACGGCTTGTCGGTAATTACAGGCGTTACGGCTTTCATCTTAGCGCCGAGGTTTGCTTTGGCAAAGTAAATTTCGAGCGTCAGGACTATCTCATAATCGTTTATCATCGGTTCTGCAAAGCTGCCGACAAGCTCAGACATTTCCTTTATGATACGCTCTATCTCTTTCTGCTCTTCTATCTGCAATACTCTTATCTCGTTATTGGCTTCGACTACCGCCATAGGCTCTATGAATAGTGTAGCACCCGTTGCGGACGTATCGTGAACAAGACCGCTTATTTCGCTCTTGTACTCGGTTTTTACAGGTACAACAAATCTACCGTCACGCATTGTGACAAGGCTTTCCTGTAAGTATTTCTGCGTAGATTGGCTCTTTATCAGCTTGTCAAGTCTTTCTCTTACCGCAAGGCTCTTGCGCTGTATTGAGCGGCGTATTGCGGCAAGCTGAGGGCTTGCACTGTCAGCAAGCTCTTCCTCGGATATGATAGCATTATTTATCATATTCTCGAGGTGCTTATTTACACTGAGCTGTTCAAAGTATTCTGTAAGTGAAGTCTGAATGCCGCTGCACTGCGAGTACCAGTCATCAAGTCCCGATACCTCACGCAGGAACATTCCTATATCCATAAGCTCTCTCAGTGACAGTGATGAACCCTGCTGTGCCCTTTTTGCGCCAAAGCAGATATCCTTGATATTGTAGAATTTCGGCGTACCGAATTTTGATGACAGTGTGAACGCATCGTCTGTCTTTGCTATTTCAGATTTTACCGTGTCAATATCAAATGACGGCTTTATCTTTTTTATCCGATCCCTACATACATCGCAGTATGCGTTTTGTGAGAGCAAGTCAAGTATCTTGTCAAGCTCCAGCTTTTTATAATCTTTTTTCATATTTATATCCTTTGTATCTATGTTTCTATTACGATATTTTTATAGTAATCAAGCGTGGGGAATGTCCTGTTGAGCTGGGACAGCAGATAGAACTCTGCCACGGCGCAGAACAGCTTTTCATTCTCCTTTGAAATTCTGAATTTGTACATTTTATCGGTATCCGAATAAGCGACATATCTCAGTGTGTGAAGAAGCGTGGGATTAAGCGCAAATGCGTTTTTTTCAAGCAGTTCCGAGTGTTCTTCATAGCAGTCCGAGCAGTATATCACGCCCTCAACGGGTAAGAACATCATAGTGTCGCTCTGATATGCAATGCATTCACGGCAGGCGCGCAGGTCAGGCATAAAGCCTATCCTTGACAGAAACCTGAACTCAAATATAGCTTTTATAAATCCGAGCGGCAGCTTCTGCTTTTCAAGCTGGAAGTACGTCATACAGGTAAATCTGAGCAAGTCATCGTGCTCTTCTTCCGAGGTAACACAGTACTTTATTATCTCGGCAAAATATGCCGCAAGCGACAGGGCTTCTATACTTGATGAAATGCCGTAAAAGCTGCATATCGGCTCGGCACTGTTGAGCGTATAGCCCTTACTGCTACGGCTCACACAGAAAGTTGCGTAACTGAAAAGCGATGCCGCCCCCGAATTTTTACCGCCTATCTTTTTTGCACCGTGCGCCATAACCTCTATCATTCCGAGCTTGTCCGTAAACAGGTCAAGAAAACAGCTGTTCTCGCCTATACTGCGCTGTCCGATAACAAGCCCTTTCAGCGTAATAAGCATTGAACAGCTACTCCTTTAAATATCTCAGTCAGCCTTAAGTCCGAAGTCGGCAATGTCAGACTCTCTGTTTCTCCAGTCTTCCTTTACCTTTACCCATATCTGCATATTGACCTTACAGCCGAAATAGTCCTGCATATCTTCTCTTGCCTCAGACCCTATCTTTTTGAGCATTGAGCCCTGCTTTCCGATTATCATACCCTTGTGTGAAGCCTTTTCGCAGACGATCACAATGCCGATATCGACTATTTCCTTACCGTTAGGCTTTTGTCTTACTTCCATAGTTTCGACATATACGGCAGTTCCGTGCGGGATCTCCTCGTTCATATTGCGGAGTATCTTTTCACGGACGATCTCAGCAAGCCAAACCTTTTCCGCCTGGTCAGTCGGAAGCTCATCGTCAAAATAATGCGGCGACAGCTTTACATATCTGTCGATAATGGGCATTATTTCTTCAACGCCTATTCTCTGTCTTACGCTTATCGGAACGATCTCCTTGAAATCGTACAGCTCGCTGTATTCCTTCATAAGCGAAAGAAGCTCGGACTTGTCCTTTATTAAATCGACCTTGTTTATAAGCAGAATAACATCTGTCTTTCTGTCCTTGAAGCTGTCGATAAGATTATGCTCTATAGGCGAGATCTTCTTAGTAGCGTCAGCCATCATAAGTATAACATCAACATCCGTAACGCTCTCTCTTATGGATTTGAGCATCTGATCGGAAAGCTTATTCTTTGCCTTGTGCATACCGGGCGTATCTATGAACACATACTGCGTTTCGCCCTTTGTGAGTACACCGTTTATTCTTGTTCTGGTAGTCTGCGGCTTATCGCTGACTATCGCTATCTTTTCACCGACAAGATAATTTGTGAGAGTAGACTTTCCCGCATTAGGTCTGCCTGCTATAGCCACAAATACTGATTTAGGATTGTTCATTTATTCATCTTTCCTTTGATATTTCTTTTCTTTCCTTTTGCAACAAACATAAATGCAAGGCAGGCAAAAGCCGCCAGCATAGCCAAATTCCATATATCACCCGTAAAAAATCTGAATATAAGTACAAATTTTTCCGTGTCCCAAAACAGTGTTATGCCGATTATGACCGCGGCAATAGCCGTGACAAACACCGCACCTGCGGCTACGTCCTTACCGACTTTGGCGAGCGCCGAGTATCCGGGAGAAACCTTATCTATCACGACTTCTATTGCAGTATTCATCATTTCAGCCGATATTACAACAACGCAGGTGATTATCAGCAATATGAACTGCTCTTTCGTGAAGTTGTAAAACTGAGAAAGATAAAGCACACACATCGTTGCCACAATATGGATACGCATATTCATCTCATGACTTACGCAGAAACGTATGCCGCGTGCCGCATATTTAAAGCTGTTACCTAGTCTTTTAAACACTTTATCCTCCGGGTCATTCCCGTGTGATCTTAAGGTTGTTCAGCACACGATCCTGAAGCTCCAGCATTACCTTTTCACCGTCCGGATCATCCTCGTGGTCGTATCCGAGCAGATGAAGAGTTGAATGTGTAGCTAAAAAACCAACCTCTCTTATCAGTGAATGTCCGTATTCAATAGCCTGTGCATGGGCTTTTTCCATGGAAATAACTATATCACCGAGCATATATGCGCCGTTTTCGGGATTGATGTCATACTCGTCATAAGCTCCCAGCGGGAAAGATATCACATCTGTAACCTTGTTCTTGTCGCGGAACTCTTTATTGATCCGTTTTATTCGCTCATTGTCAACCAATGTCACAGATACATCGGCATCGCCGACAAAATCCGTAACTCTCAGTGTTTCCGCAATGCACTTTCTGATAACGGTGCGCAGTCCGTTAGGCACTTCTATAGCTTTCTGATTATTTCTGAAAGACATATATATCTTCGGCATTTTTGTTTCTGACATTTTTACATCCTCTTTATATCACTGATTTTTCTTTCTTTCGCTGTACTGCTCATAGGCTCTTACAATATCCTGTACAAGTCTGTGACGTACTACGTCCTTTTCGGTGAAACGGTTTATTGCAATATCATCTATATTCTTCAGGATTTTTGTAGCTTCTACAAGTCCCGAACGCCTTGAATCGGGCAAATCTATCTGTGTAACGTCACCCGTTATAACCATCTTGCTGTTGAAGCCGAGTCGCGTTAAAAACATTTTCATCTGCTCGGGAGTGGTATTCTGCGCCTCGTCAAGAATGATAAAGCTGTCGTCAAGCGTTCTTCCTCGCATATACGCCAGCGGAGCTACTTCGATACAGCCACGCTCCATATTGCGCTGGAATGCCTCCGACCCCATCATATCGAACAATGCGTCATAAAGCGGTCTTAAATAAGGGTCGACCTTGTTCTGAAGATCACCCGGGAGAAATCCGAGCTTCTCGCCCGCTTCCACTGCGGGACGTGTAAGTATGATACGTTGAACTTCATGTGCCTTGAATGCTCTTACCGCAAGTGCTACCGCAAGATAAGTCTTGCCGGTGCCTGCCGGACCCACTCCGAATACGATAGTATTTTTCTTGATGCTGTTTACATATTTCGATTGACCGACTGTTTTAGCCTTTATGGGCTTTCCTGTATGGCTGACGCAGATACAGTCAGAGGTCAGTGTCTGCATTTCATCGCTCTTGCCTTCGTTTATCATGGAGATCGCGTATCTTACGCTCTGTTCTGTAGGCATCTCGCCTTTTTCAACTGAAGTGATAAGCGTATTTATAACCTGCTGAGCGTTATCAACGGCATTTTCTTCGCCTTTTATGCGTATCTCATCATCACGGCTGAATATCGAAACCTTATATTCCTTTTGGATAATGTTGATGTTGCTGTCAAAGTCACCGAAAACCTCGTGAATTTGGCTCATATCCTGAATGCTAACAGCTTTTTCTGTCATTTGACGTGATATATTCCTTCCTGATCTTAGAAAATCATCTGTTTTATATTCTATTCTATGCTAGTATACCACAATCCGAACTTTTTTTCAATACAAATTTACTCTAAATCAATACAAAACAGTGATCGGCCGCTTAACTCCGATACAGCGTTCAAGTTTATATTTTATTATCATTTTAATACCGTTTTCGTCTGTTTTTACCTCTTGTTCATCAGATATTATCTTGCAGTCGGAAAGGAAGTTCTCTTCATAATCCTTTTTCTGCTTTTTGAGTTGGGTCATTATATCCTTAGCAGTATATTTTACCGTTTCGCTCCTGAGCCTTGTGTATACGCCGCGCTTGTACTTATATGGGGTTTCCTCGCCGAAAACCGTGATTTTATAAGTATCCTCGCTGTAGCTGAACTCACTCATATCATCAGCGGTATAATGCTCCCACGGGATAGGCAACGCGTAAGAGCCGAACATAAGGTAGGTAGAAAAATACTTCTCATCGGTCTTTATCTGTCTTGTCTGCTCAAACGGCAGGTAAAATTCTTCTGTCTGTTCGCACAACGCTTTCAGCAGTCCGTCCGCATGAACGTAAACTATCCTGCCACCATTATCGTTTACCGTTCCGCTGATAAGGAGCTGACCTTTTACAACACCGCTGCCGACTGTCGTCTGAAGCTTACCTTTGTATATCTCCGTGTACACCAGCTGTCCGTCATAGTCGCTTATGACATTGCACGGCGTATTTATCGGAATATCGGCTTCCGGCGGATCGCTTATTTCAGCTGTTTTTATGTATACTCTGCTCCCCTCGCGCTCAACGCTTATCCAAGACAGCTCTTTCAGCTGTGCCATAGCCGACAGCTCACACACCTTTGTATCAAACGATTTCACGCCGCACCCGGGCAAAAGGCTATTGTCTTCCATAACGGCACTTATCTCGGCATCGGAAAGTCGTGTGTTCCCCTCTATGTCTATCCTCCATACAAACTGAGACAGGAATACTATTACCGCACAGCAACACAGTGCCCCGACTACAAGCCCCCACCGCCTGCGATACGGATACAAGCGAAAAGCAAGTCCCTTCCGCTTTATCACCCTTAGCCTTACACCGTTTTTCCGTGCGATCCTGCTCATTTTAAGATAGCAATTCGGTTTTACAACAGCGGTAAAACCTGCCGTCTGCTGTGTGATCGAATATATCTGAATATCCTCCGATATAAGACCACTGATAAATTTTTCCTGAAAGCCGCCTATTCCCTCAACCGTTATATATGTTGCGGGAAAGCCCGATTTTATCTTCTTTTTGTTTTTCTTCATAGTTCCTCCGTGCCATGCCCTGCATTTTCTTCAAAGCCTATAGAATGTATCCTGCCGTATATCTTCACACTGTCCGTGCCGAAATTCTTTAATCTCAGCTCAAGTCCGACTATTTTCAGTAAGCCGTAAGGTATCTCAAGCTCTATCATATTATCACCGAAGCCCGTGACCTTTCTGCAGCACTCTATCTCAACCAGTGTGTTGTCCTTTATCGTTATATAGGAATGACTGCGTGTTTTGTCTTTCAGCTGTTCATATTTGCCGGCAAGCTTGTTTACATTCATTTTTCTCCTCCCCTTTCATATAATCTATATGCAGGTCCGGATAAAAAAGAAGTGAGGCGTTTATGAAAAGAAAGAAAGCGATCATTATATTTTCCGCACTGTCGGCACTTATTATCGGCATATTACTTATAGCCGACAGTGCGGGAACAGCCGACACGATAAAACGATGTATATATGTCTGCCTTGACAGCCTGATACCGTCACTGTTTTGCTTTATGGTGTTCTCATCAATTCTTATAAAAAGCGGTATCGGCGAAATATTGTTTACCCCGCTGTGGTACATAATGAAATTCATACTTCATCTTGACAGAAAAATGTTCAGCATTTTTCTGCTAAGCCAGATAGGCGGTTATCCTGTCGGAGTAAAACTTCTGAGCGAGCTTAAAGATGCCGGTAAGGAATATAGTAAAGAATACAACACGGCACTTTGTTATTGCTATAACAGCGGCCCCGCATTCGTAGTCGGTATTGTGGGAATAGGGATATACGGTGATGTTAAGGCGGGACTTATAGTATTTCTGTCATGCGTTGCGGCTAATTTTACAGCCGCAGTAATTACAAATGTTCGCAATAAGCCGCAAAGCGGGGGTGATATACAATTTTCACTTTCCGTAAAAGATTTCTCTGCATGTCTTACAGATGCGGCAAAAGCACTTATGAATATTGCACTTGCTATTCTTTTGTTCAATGCAACAACTGAGCTCATAGGCTATATAATCAGTAACCTGACAGGTTATGAGCTACCGGATATAGTTAAAGCCATAGCTGAAGTCACTAATATCAAAAACGGCGTTACGGTATATTCTTTGCCTGTAGTCACGGCGCTGATTTCTTTCGGGGGGCTTTGCGTCATTTATCAACTGTATATTTTGGCGGCTTTCAAGATAAACGTCGTTCGGTTCATACTGACAAGATCTGCTATCGCTATAATTTCAGCACTGTTCTGTTTTATTATAGTCGGTATAAGCGGATATGAACCCTCGATCGCGACATTTGCTTACGCGACCGATACGGTCATAACAGATCCGCTTCTTTTACTTTGCGTTGCCGGAATGACGTTGGTGTTGCTGAAAGATACCGAGAAAAAATTTTAATAATTTTTCAAAAAACACTGGATTTATTCATTTTTATATGCTATAATTACAGTAGTTATAAGCAACATTGAAAATTCAGTGTAAATTTCGTTAGGTGGTGTTATTATGAAAAAGAAACTGTTTGGCAACAATATCAAGCCTTCATGCAAATACTGTGAGCTTGGCACCGCTATGGGTGACGATAAAATTCAGTGCTCAAAGTTCGGTGCTGTAAAGTCTTACGATTCCTGCAAGAAGTTTGTGTATTCGCCTCTTAAGCGTATTCCTAAGAAAGAAATACAGCTTGCAAACTCTGATGTAAACAACATCAACTTCTGATAAAATCATAATATTTGAAGTAACGACCGCGACCTGTGTAAGGGTCGCGGCATTTCTTTGCGTAAATATCCATATAATCAAGCTGTTTACGCAATTTTTATCTTGATCAGCATCAAAAAAAGTGCACAAAATGCAACGATATCAAGCAGAAAAAAGCATTGTCGTTTTTGACATTCGATGGTATAGTATAAATAAATTTAAACCCGATATAAAAAATTGGAGGTATTTATGGCTAATTTTAAACGAATACTCGCCGGTGTAATGTCCTGTGTCACGGCTGTTTCACTTGCTGCCTGTTCAAACAGTGCAACAAACGGCTCCGGCGCGGGAGAAAGCGATACGACAAATTCAAGTACAGAAACAACTATCGATGACGAAATCGAAAACCCTGTAAGTGTCGGCGACATAAGCATTGACGCAGGCGAAGAGGTAGAGCCTGCCGAGCTTGAATATCTCGGTTGCTACGACATAACAACAGCCGGTGACGTAAAGCCGTCATACAAGTATTTCTCAGAAAATTACGGCTGCACGATAAAGTGCACAATAGTAGGTTCTCTTCAGATTCAGGAAAAGCTCACAACTGCGATTTCTTCCGGCGAATCTCCCGACCTCGTTGACTATGCAGACAACACATTCCCTCTGCTTATGTCAAAGAATATGTACACTCCGCTTGAAGAATATATGGATCTTTCAGCACCGCAGTGGTCAGGACTTGAGCAGTACATAAACCAGTACAAGTGGGGCGGAAAAAATTACTACTACCCCTGGGCATATAATGTAGCTCCTTACTTCCTGATCTATAACAGAGCGGTATTCGAGCAAATCGGCATCGAAGACCCAAAACTTCTTTATGACAGAGGCGAATGGACATGGGAGGCTATGAAGGACGATATCCGCAAGTTCATAGACTCAGATCCCGACGGCAAGAGAACAGGTCTTTACGGCGCAATGCAGTACTCGGCACAGTCGTTCATCAACAGTACCGGCACTCCCTTAATAACAATTGATGAGAGCGGCAAGCTTGTACAGAACTTTGACAATGCAAATGTAGACAGAGCCGCAAGCTTTATGCAGGAAATGAAAAAAGAAGGTCTTGCATCATTCCAGGAAGGCATTATAGATGTTGATACAACACCTATGCTTGAGGGTACGGCAGCATTCCAGTGTATGGGCGAATGGATTATCTCGGGTTATGCAAAAGCAATGCTAAAGGACGACAGCCTTGACTATTTCTTTGTTCCATTCCCGAGAGATGTTGAAGCTGATGAATATTACTATCCTATAACAACATTCGGCTATCTCGTTCCGGCCGGTTCAAAATATGCAAAGCAGGCTTCTGTGTTCATCAACTGCTGTCGCCTGAGCAACACGGACGAAGACCTCAAGGCTACCACTAAGGAAAGTATAATGAGAAGCAAGAAATACACAGATGAAATGTACGATTTCATATACAGCTTCAAAGAACCCACAAACTTCCACTGCGTAGTAGACAACCCCTATGGTCTTGACGAAACAACCGGTCAGATAGTAAAGGATATCCTCGGCAATACACTGTTTGATATCCAGAGCGATTATTCGGGTCAGTCGTGGACTCAGATGAGAGAAGCCAATATCGGTTCAATCAGCAAGCAGATAGAATATTATAACGGATTACTCGCTCGGTAAATATAATCTAATAACACAGGCCCCCTGTAAATTGCTCACAGGGGGCATTTTAGCTAATAAAGTAAATCATAAAATTGTTCTATTAAACAGGCTATTTTACGCACTTTTTTAGTTTACATTTTTAATTTTCATATGTTTCATTATACATATTGCACAATTTTTTCAAATCAACTTTGACTAAAATGTGAATTGAATAAATGTACTTATTGTGATATAATCATAACAAAGATGTGTGTAAACGATTGCAACACATTACGATATGGAGGTTTTTATGATCAATTTCAAAAGAATATTCGCAGGAGTAATGGCAGCCGCTACTGCTGTTTCACTTGCGGCGTGCTCTAACAGCGGAACAAGCACAACAGCTCCTACAGCTTCCGATGACAGCAACACGAGCACAGGAACAACTATCGATGACGAGATAGACAACCCCGTCAGTGTAGGCGACATAAGCATAGACGCAGGCGAAGAGGTTGAGCCCGCAGAGCTTCAGTATCTCGGTTGCTATGATATTACGACCGCAGGTGACGTAAAGCCCGCATATAAGTACTTCTCCGAACACTACGGATGTACTATCAAGTGCACAATAGTAGGCTCACTTCAGATTCTTGAAAAGCTGACAACAGCTATTTCTTCAGGCGAGTCACCTGACCTTGTTGACTATGCGGACAACACGTTCCCGCTTATCATGTCAAAAAATATGTACACTCCTCTTGATGAGTATATCGACCTCTCTGCCCCTCAGTGGTCCGGACTGGAACAGTATATAAACAAGTACACATGGAACGGTAAGAACTATTACTACCCCTGGGCATACAACGTTTCGCCCTACTTCCTTATCTACAACCGCGGCATATTTGAGCAGATCGGTATAGAAGATCCCAAGGAGCTTTACGATAAGGGCGAATGGACATGGGATACAATGACAGACTGCATACGCAAGTTCATTGACTCAGATTCTGACGGTGCAAGAACAGGTCTTTACGGTGCAACAGCTTATACAGCCCATGCATTTATCGATACAACGGGTACTCCCCTTATTGAGATCGGTAATGACGGCAAGCTCATAAGCAACTTCAACAATGCAAACGTTGACAGAGCCGCTAACTTTATGCAGACACTCAAGAAGGAAGGTCTTGCAAAGTTCCAGGAAGGCGTTATAGACGTAGATGAAGATCCTATCGTTTCGGGTACAGCAGCATTCCAAGGCATGGGCGAATGGATCATAACAAACTATGCAAAAAAGATGAAGAAGGATGACAGTCTTGACATCTTCTTCGTTCCGATCCCAAGAGATCCCGAAGCAGATAACTATTACTACTCAATGTCAGCATTTGGTTATCTTGTTCCCGCAGGCTCCAAGAACGCTAAGCAGGCTTCTGTATTCATCAACTGCTGCCGTCTGAGCAACACAGATGAGGATCTTAAGGCTACTACCAAGGAAAGTATCATGAAGAACAAGAAGTATACCGACGAACAGTACGACTTCCTGTACAGCTTCAAGGATGTATCAAACTTCAATGCAGTCGTTGATGAACCTTACGGACTCGACGAAACAACCGGTCAGATAATCAAGGATATCCTCGGCAACACACTGTTCGACCTCCAGAGCGAAACTTACGCCGGTCAGTCATGGACACAGATGCGTGAGGCTAATATCGGTTCTATCAACAAGCAGATCGAATATTACAACGGACTTATCTCAAGCGGTAACTCCTGAGTAGGATAATCAAAAAAGAACTATATCAATAGTCAGGATACTAAATAATAAATAACTGTATTAGCGGGTTCGCATCACGAACCCGCTAATATTTTTTTGATGAGAAAAATGTTTCAGGTTGTAGAAAAAGTCTGTTTTTTTAGAAATGTAGCTTATTCTCAAACCCTAACCCCAAACCCCTTCCCCTCGGGAAGGGCTGTGTATGCTTTGTTGGCTCTGCGTCTGTGCAATCGTGGTCGTTTGTTGTCGGTGCGTCCTGCACCGACTTTGTTCGACCACTTGTATGCATCCTTGCATAGAGCCTTTGGGCATACACGCCCGGCATCCGTGCCGGGGCTGAATGTGGGGCTGCCGCCCTCACCAAGCAAGGACGCTTGCAGTCAGTCGCACACAGTCGCTGTGCAAGGACGCATAACGACAGCCACACAAAGCCGTTGCACGATGCAACGGCACAAATGGCTGTCAATGCACAGATGCAGCGACACCAACGACTGACGACCTGCATTAGGGCTACGCCCAAAGCAAGGACGCTTTGGTTGCTTGCCAAAAGTTATAAGCAAGGATGCTTATGTCAGCTGAATCAAGCCGTTATGCATGGACGCATAAAGACAGCCGCACAAAGCCGTTGCACGATGCAACGGCACAAATGGCTGTCGATGCACAGATGCAACGGCACAAACAGCTGACTTTGCAGAGATGCAAAACCAACATAGCAAGCAACGCTAAACACCCATTTTTTAAAATTATGTAGGTTTATCGACAGTCTGAATGTTTGAAATCCGGCAACTAAAACTTGTGATATTTCCGCAACCGTGATTATTTTCATTATAGTCTTTTACAGTCAGGTAAGAGATTATACAAAAAGGGGCTGTGCCACAGCCCCTAAAAGAGATACGTTGCCGGCTTTTCGTAACACCATCGAAGGCAAGAGCAACCTCTCCGTTCGATGCATTGCCTTCCTCTTATCTGTTATCCACATAGCCGACAGCACGGGCTGTTTTCTTGATCTCCTGCTTATCAATATACATCTGCTTGTCGGCGCGCTTGAATACACTTACATAGTCGTTATCATCAGCTGAATTAACGGCGTATCCGATTGCTATTCGTACACCTAACTCATAGTGCCTTGCGTTACGGTTAAACAGCTCCTGCTCTGCTTTAAATTCTTTTATCAGTTTTTCGCAAATACCGTCTTCCGGAGAGTTTATCAATACTGCAAATTCATCGC
Source organism: Oscillospiraceae bacterium (assembly GCA_003512525.1). GTDB lineage: Bacteria > Bacillota > Clostridia > Oscillospirales > Ruminococcaceae > Ruminiclostridium_E. The sequence goes on from DOQG01000042.1 coordinate 14,498, forward strand.
CGCCTATGCGGAATATGCTGTATTTGCCGAAGATCCGTTTAATTATTGAGCTTGCATCGGATATCAGCATATCACCAAATTCGTGACCGTACTTGTCGTTGTACATTTTAAGGTAATTTATATCCATAACAAACACAGCATAGTCACCGTTATTATGACAGCTCATCTTATCAATACGCTGTACGGCGTCCTGATATGCTGCCTTGTTGCCCACACCGGTCGCGGCATCGGTATAAGCCTGTTTGTTTATCTTATCTATGTATTTTTTGAGCATTTTGACGGTATCGTTATAACGTGCGGCAAGCACACCGATTTCATCTTTTGTTTTACACTCTATCTCGACATCAAGATCGCCTGCGGAGATTTTTTTAGAAACCTCTGTAAGATGCTTTATCGGTTTTACGATTATGTTGGTGAACTGCAAAGTCAGTAACGAAGCAACTAACAATGCTATAACAACTGCGATCAGGTCTTGAATAACGACAATATTACGCTTTTCGTTTATTTCTTTCTCAGGAACGGTTATTACGATATTCATACCGTTTGATAATTTTTTTGCGCACAGCTTGCGCCTTTCGCCTTCGTAATTCAGTATAGTTATTACATCGCCGACATCTTCTTCGTCAAAATGATTATCGACAACCGTCACCATTTTATCGTTTTTGAGTTCATCTACAGATATTCCGTCCGGAAACTGTTTATGATATACTATGTTGCCCTTACTGTCGCAAAGAAAAGCGTAACCCGTTTCGTACAGCTCTATCTCGTTTATCATTGAGATGATGCGGCGCATATCAATATCCATTCCGATGACTCCGACTGCTGTTCCGCTTTCATCATAAAACGGTATAATATATGATATCATATAAACATTGTCAAGGTTCTTGTTAACGTATGGATCTATCCAGACAGGCTTTCCTGCTTTAAGCGGTTCGTAATACCATGCAACGTGTTCGGAATCTTCTTTTTTGTACTTTTCTATGTCGGTAAGCTCATGTTCTTTGATATTGTTGCTATTGCTGTCCTTTACCCAGAATACACCGTCAGAAGAAAGGTTCAAGTCCGGATTATATCGGATATATCCGCAGATAGAAGCCTCGGTATTAGACATAACGTTCTTTATAAGCTGACCTACAGAATCATTATAGTCTATCAGTCTATCGGGATCATTCTGAAATTCGGATATACTGTGAAAACGGCTGAACGCATAATCATAACAGGCACTCATGGCAAGCTCAACCGTAGAGAAAAGCCGATCAATACTTTCTGTACTGGTAGATGCCTGCAGTTGCATTATAGTTTCCGCATCTTCTTTTGATATACTGTCAACGCCTAAAACGCTTATAATGCCGATAGCCAACGAGCATATCAACACACAGCCTATCATCAGCAGGACAAATTTATTCCGTATAGATTTCACAGGGTCACCCTCCCTATCAATCATTTTACCTGTCTGATATGTTATTTAAATTATAGCATTTTTCAAACTCAAAATCAAGCACTTTTTTGTATAAAATGCAGTAAATCACAAGCATTTTCAGTAAATTATGCGACCGCCGTTCTTTATGATATATCTTGTGATTTCGGGCGCGTCATTTTTATTGCAACGAATTTTTGCTGTTATGCCACAACGGCTTTCTATTTCATCAAGCGTTGTATTTTCAGGAAATACGGGACAGAATATATTAGTAAGATAATTAGCACCCGGAACTGTCAAGGGAACTATGCCGCTGTAGCTGTAATATCCGTCGGCGATCTGTGTCGTGTACATATCCGATGTGGCATTGTATAAGGCGTTTATATATATTGCGACACGTTGCGCGGTATCGGCATCTGTAAATCTTGCGGTAATTTCTGCTTTCATTTTGTTTTCCTCCGTTTCTTTTTATGATTATTCCCATATCGTCAAACGAAATTCAGAATGGATAAATCATATAAAATATTTACCCGCCAATTGCAAATCCGATAAAAATGTGGTACAATATATTAAATATCGATGAAAGGAGCGGAACTGATGGATATACAGGTCGGCGATACGCTGAAAATGAAAAAAGAACATCCGTGCGGCAGCAAAGAAATGCTCGTACTGCGTGTCGGTGCTGATTTCAAACTGAAATGCGCAGGTTGCGGACGTGAGTTTATGACACCTCGTTCAAAATGCGAAAAGAAGATAAAGTCAGTTATCCGCAATGCCGTTGAAGAAGAAAAATAGCTTTCTGTCATAAATCAAACTTAATAACTGAAACGGAGAAAAACAATGACAGAAAAACTTGAAATTATGGAAAAGCGCTTCGATGAAATAAACGAGAAGCTGACGGATATAAACGTTATAAACGATCAGGAGCAGTATAAAAATCTGATGAAGGAGCTTAAGAACCTGACTCCGATAATTGATAAGTTCAGAATGTACAAAACTGCCCGTAACGATTATGAAGAGGCTGAACAGATGCTGTCGGACGGCGGACTTGATAAGGACTTCAAGGAGATCGTACAGGAGCAGTATGAAAGTAACAAAAAGCTCATGGACGAGTATACCGATGAGCTTAAAATACTTCTTTTACCGAAAGACCCCGATGATGACAGAAATGTCATTATTGAGATAAGAGGCGGTGCCGGCGGAGAGGAAGCGGCATTATTTGCAAACTCAATGTTCAGAATGTACTCAATGTACGCGCAGGCTAAGGGCTGGAAAACCGAAGTGATAAGCTCAAACCCCACAGAACTTGGCGGATATAAAGAGATAAGCTTCTCGGTAGAGGGTGAGGGCGTATACGCTAAACTCAAATATGAAAGCGGAGTTCATCGCGTTCAACGTGTACCGGAAACAGAAGCTCAGGGCAGAATACAGACATCAACCATAACTGTCGCGGTCCTTCCGGAAGTCGAGGAGGTCGATGTTGAGATAAATCCTGCCGACCTTGAATTTCAGACCTACCGTTCAAGCGGTGCAGGCGGTCAGCATATCAATAAGACAGAATCGGCTATACGAATAATCCACCACCCTACAGGAGTAGTTGTAGAGTGTCAGGAGGAGCGAAGCCAGTATAAGAACAAGGACAAAGCTATGAAGATGCTGTACAGCAAGCTGTATGAGGCAAAGCTGAACGAGCAGAACAGCAAGATTGCGGCTGAACGTAAGATACAGGTCGGCACAGGCGACCGTTCAGAGCGAATAAGAACCTACAACTATCCTCAGAGCCGTGTTACAGATCACAGGATAGGACTCACGCTGTACAAGCTGGAGCAGTTTATGAACGGCGACTGCGACGAGGTGTTTGACGCACTGGCTATTGCCGACAGATCGGCAAAGCTTGCCGCAGGCGGCAACGACTAGTAAAGATAAGGTGACCTTTTTGAAAACAGAGATAAAGAAGCCGTCTTACGAGGTATTATGCGAGGCGGCAGAGCTTATAAAGAAGGGTGAGGTCGTGGCGATACCGACCGAAACGGTATACGGGCTTGCGGCAGACGCATATAACCCTGAAGCGTGCGCGAAGATATTCAAAGCGAAAGGCAGACCGCAGGACAATCCGCTGATTATCCACATCTGCGACCTTGATATGCTGAAAAATTCGGTAAAGGAGATCCCCCCGCTTGCGCTTACCCTTGCCGAGCATTTCTGGAGCGGTTCGCTGACGATGATCTTCCCGAAGAAAGATATAGTTCCCGATACGACAAGCGGAGGACTTGATACCGTTGCGGTACGAATGCCCGACAACGAGGATACGCTTAATCTTATAAAGATGTGCGGTGTACCTCTTGCCGCACCGTCCGCAAATCTGTCGGGCAGTCCCAGTCCGACAACAGCACAGCACGTCTATGCCGATATGAACGGCAGAATACCGCTGATAATAGACGGCGGCGAATGCAAAAACGGTGTCGAAAGCACAGTTATCTGCTTTACCGATGGCGGAAAAGGGATAAAGGTGTTAAGACCCGGTGTTATTACCGCTGAGATGCTCAGCCGTTTTGCAAAGACAGAAACCGACAAGAATGTATTTGCAAAACCCGACGAAAACGAAAAGGTAATTTCACCCGGCGTTAAGTACAAGCATTATTCGCCTAAAGCTGACATAACTATTGTAGAAACGGATAGCGATGAGAAACTCGCCGAGTTTCTGAATGATAAAAATGACGGCGGCACTTACGGTGTTATTTTCGGTAACGAAACAGGCATTGAAATACCGACCATATCCTATGGAAATACAGCATATGAGCAGGCACACAACCTGTTTGCCGTACTGCGCAAGACTGATGAACTCGGCGCTAAGCGTGCCTATGTACGCTGTCCGGAAAAGACCGGTGTAGGAACGGCTGTATATAACAGACTGCTCCGTGCGGCGGCATTCAAGACTATTATACTTTAAGCAGGGTTGAAATGATCAATAAGAAAATATACGGGCTGACCGGTATGTCAGGCGCAGGAAAATCCACTGTAAGCGACAGCTTTAGAAAGGCAGGTTTTTTCGTAATAGATTGCGACAAGATAGCCCGTGAAGTTGTAAGAAAAGGCGAGCCGTGCCTTGACAAGCTTAAACAGCTTTTCGGTGACAGCGTTATAACCGCTGACGGCGAACTTGACCGCAGGGCTATGGGCAATATCGTTTTCACGGATACTGTTAAACTAAAACTGCTCAATGACACCATATATCCGTACATAACCTACAAGGTTATCTCAATGTGCGGTAATACGGATAAGCACTTTGTATTGCTTGACGCACCGACGCTTTTTGAAAGCGGTATAGATTTTATATGTGACGGTACAGTTAGCGTGACCTGTGACAAGGAAAAGTCGATACAGCGCATAATGCTCCGTGACAACATCTCGAGAGAAAGCGCCGAAAACAGGCTAAGTTCGCAGCACGCCGCAGAATATTACAAAAGCAGGAGCGATTTCTGCATTGAAAACAACGGCGATCTTGATGCGCTCAGAATAAATTCGGAAGACACGGCAAGAAAGATAATAAATGGCAACTAAGAGAAAAGGTAAGAATGCAGGCGGTAAGGCGCTGATAATAACATTCGTCTGTCTTATCGCAGTGACAATTGCAGTATTCGGGGCGTTCTTCGGTTATGATAAATATGAACGTTCCACCCACCCTATGCTTTACAGCGACTGGGTGAACAGGTATTCTTCGCAGTATAAACTGGATAAGTATGTAGTATACTCGTTTATATCCGTTGAAAGCGGATTTAATGAAAATTCCGAGTCCTATCTCGGCGCAAGAGGTCTTATGCAGATAATGCCCGAAACGTTTGAGTGGATAAGATACAAGCTTGATGAGGAAAACGACCCCGAGATGACCTTCGATAATATGTACAACGCAGAGGACAATATCCGTTACGGCTGTTTTCTGCTGGGATATCTTACCGACACCTTCGGAGAGCTGAGTGAGGTAGCCGCCGCATATCACGCAGGTTCGGGCAGCGTTTCATCATGGCTTGAGGACAGCAGATATACAAAGAACGGCATACTTACCGATATTCCCAATCCCGACACGGCACACTATGTTGATAAGATAACAAACGCCTACGATACTTATTGCAGGCTTTATAAAAAATAAAGGAAGGCAAAGAAAAATGGCTGAAAAGAAATCACAGGCAGAACAGCTTAAGGAAAAACTGTTCTATGTAAAAAAACACGCAACACTCGTTATGAGCGAGCAGGAAGAAAAGAAGGCGGACAAATACTGCGAGGGCTACAAGAAATTCCTTGACGCAGGAAAAACCGAGCGTGAGGCTGCCGCAACCGCTGTCGCTATGGCTGAAAAGGCGGGATTTGTACCTTTTGACAAGAAAGCTCAATACAAGGCAGGAGATAAGATATACGTTCTCAACAGGGAAAAGGCGGTAATATTAGCCGTTATCGGCAAGAGCGATATCTCAAACGGTGTTAATCTCACTGCCGCACATATTGATTCCCCCAGACTTGATTTAAAGCAGAATCCGCTTTATGAAAGCGATGAGCTGGGATACTTCAAGACGCATTATTACGGCGGCATCAAGAAATATCAGTGGCCTACAGTTCCTATGTCACTGCACGGTGTTATAGTAAAGTCGGACGGCAGTAAGGTAACTGTCAGAATAGGTGAGGACGAGGGCGACCCCGTATTTGTTGTAACAGACCTTTTACCGCACCTTGCCGAAGAACAATACAAGCGTCCCGCAACAAAGCTGATAAAGGGCGAAGAGCTGAATATTCTTGTCGGTTCAAGACCTTTCAGAGATGATAAGATAAGCGAAAAGGTAAAGCTCAACCTGCTGAACATTCTCTTTGAGAAGTACGGCGTTGTAGAAAAGGATTTCTTAAGTGCTGAGCTTGAATGCGTTCCTGCCTTCAAAGCGAAGGACGTAGGCTTTGACAGAAGCCTTGTAGGCGCTTACGGACAGGACGACAGAGTTTGCGCATACACTGCGTTTACCGCGATAATTGATATGAAGGCTGTTCCTGAAAAGACCGCCGTTTGTGTTCTCACTGACAAGGAGGAAACAGGCAGTGACGGCAATACAGGCTTACGCTCGGCATATCTTAAGTTCTTCCTTTACGATTTAGCCGAGAATATGGGCAGTGACGGAAGAACGGTTATTTCCGCAACTCGTTGCCTTTCAGCCGATGTAAATGCGGCTTACGACCCCACATTCCCCGACGGCTACGAGCGTAACAACTGCTCATTTGTAAACAAGGGCATTGTTGTCACAAAGTACACCGGTGCCAGAGGAAAGTCCGGTACAAGCGATGCAAGCGCCGAGTATGTAGGACTTATCCACAATATGCTTGACAAGAACGATGTCGTATGGCAGACAGGCGAGCTTGGTAAGGTAGATTTCGGCGGCGGCGGAACTGTTGCGGCTTATATTGCAAACCTCAACATTGATACGATAGATGTCGGCGTTCCGGTGCTTTCAATGCACGCACCGTATGAGCTTACCGCAAAAAATGACGTTTATATGGCATATAAGGCATTTACAGCATTCTACAAGATGAAGTAACACAATATCATAAAATCTGCCCGCTCAGAATATAGTATTATATTTGAACGGGTGATTTTATGAAAAGAGATTTATCGAAATTCAGACGCAGGCTCGGGCTTAAACTTATCGGTACGGCTTTTATGCTTCTCGGCTTTGCCGGAATGCTGCAGCTTATGATAAGACCTAATATAATAAACGTGTGCGAATACAATTCAAAGGCGGTTACAGTGAGCCTTATAGACGATGCGATAAACGAGCGGCTTTCGGAGCTTGGAGAAGATGTCGGATACAGCGCTCTTGTAAAGCTCAGTTACACCGCAGATGGCAGAGTTTCTTCTATCGAAAGCAACACTAAGCTGATAAACCGCATTAAGAACGATATGCTGACCGAGATAAACGACAGGCTCATGAAAGGTGAAACCGAAAACGTTGATCTTACTGTCGGTACGCTCAGCGGAATACCGCTTTTTCACGGCTCAGGTCCTACCGTCAGAATGAAGGTAGAACCAAAGGGCTATGCCGATGCAGTATTTATAAGTGAATTTACCGATGCAGGACTTAACCAGACGCTTCACAGAATGATAATGCGTACTACTGTCAGCGTTACCGCATTTATACCTATGTACTCGGTGGAAACAAAGGTCAGCGGTGATTTTCTGATTGCCGAAACGGTCATTGTCGGAAATGTACCGGAGAGCTTCACCCATGTGGTATCCGAAGACAAAGACATTGTCGATGCAATAAATGACTTTGAGGCAGAGCCGTATGAATAACCGAAAACGGAAGGGATTACAATGGATAAAGAGCAGATAAAAAGTGAATACGAACAGCTTTGCAAGCAAGCCGAACAGCACAATTTCAATTACTACGTTCTCGACAATCCGACTGTAGAAGATGATGAGTACGACAGGCTGATGAGAAGAATAAAGGAGATAGAAGCGGAAAATCCCGAAATTGTTTCCGAAAGTTCTCCCACACAGCACGTCGGCGGATATGCCATCAACACATTTGAGAAGGTAACTCACGAGGTGCAGATGGGCAGCTTACAGGACGTATTTTCAAAGGGCGAGCTGTATGAATTTGACGAGCGTGTAAAAAAAGCCGTAGGCAAGGCTGTATACTGCGTTGAACCAAAGATAGACGGCTTATCTGTTTCACTTGAATACAAGGACGGAATATTCACAAGAGGCTCTACACGAGGCGACGGCTTTGTGGGCGAGGACATCACGAAAAATCTGAAAACCATAAAGTCGATACCTTTGGAGCTTAACGAGAAGCTCCCCTTTATAGAAGTCAGAGGAGAGGTCTATATGCCCAAAGCCGACTTTGAAAGGCTGGTAAAAACACAGCTTGAAAACGATGAACAGCCGGCTAAAAATCCGCGTAATGCCGCCGCAGGCTCACTGCGTCAGAAAGACAGCAGAATAACTGCATCAAGAGGACTTGATATATTCGTATTCAATCTTCAGCGTATTGAGGGTAAGGAGCTTACCTCACACAGCGAGAGCCTTGACTATATGAAGAAGCTCGGCTTCAATGTGATAGACGGCTATAAGACCTTTGATAATATCGAAGACGCCGTTTCGTGCATTATGGAGATAGGCGAGAACAGACAAAGCTATTCCTATGATATAGACGGTGCGGTAATCAAGGTCAATGATTTTGAGCTGAGAAACGAGCTCGGCAGTACCGCCAAAGTGCCGAAGTGGGCGGTAGCTTTCAAGTATCCTCCCGAAGAAAAGGAAACGAAACTGCTTGATATAGAGATAAACGTCGGCAGAACCGGAGCACTTACTCCCGTTGCCGTATTTGAGCCTGTATGGCTTGCAGGTACTACCGTATCAAGAGCAGTGCTTCATAATCAGGACTATATCGACAGCAAGGATATAAGGATCGGCGATATTATAGCAGTACGCAAGGCAGGAGATATTATCCCCGAGGTCGTGCGCAGTGTCAGCCACGCCGAAAACAGTGTGCCGTTTACAATACCGCATATATGCCCTGTCTGCGGCGGAAAAGCCGAAAGAGCGGAGGACGAGGCGGTAATTCGCTGTGTAAACATAAATTGTCCGGCGCAGCTTCTCAAGAACATTGAACATTTTGCATCAAGAGCGGCTATGAACATTGACGGACTGGGTGAAGCGGTAGTAAAACAGCTTGTCGAAAACAAGCTTATAAATACTGTCGCAGACCTTTATACTCTTCAACAGCAGGATCTTGAAATGTTACCCGGTTTTGCAAAGGTTTCAGCCGCAAAATTGATAGCAAACATTGAAAAGTCAAAGGCAAATTCGCCCGACAGACTGTTATTCGCACTCGGAATAAAAGGCATAGGGCAAAAGAACGCACAGCTTCTGATGAAGCATTTTGGCAGTATCGAAAAGCTGTCGGAAACTTCCGCTGAGGAAATTTCAGCTGTAGAAAACTTCGGTGATATACTTGCAAATAACATCTTCACTGCACTTCACGAGCCGCATATGATCGAGCTTACCAAAAGGCTGAAAGCCTGTGGTGTAAACACGGTGTATGAATCTGACGTTAAGAGCGACAGGTTGGCAGGCTTGACATTTGTCATTACAGGTACTCTCCCCGATATGACACGAGATGAGGCTAAAACGCTTATAGAGCAGAACGGCGGCAAGTGCAGCGGTTCTGTTTCAAAGAAAACAAGCTATGTTCTTGCAGGCGAAGAAGCAGGAAGCAAGCTCACAAAAGCACAGCAGCTCGGCGTTGCGGTCATAAGTCAGCAACAGCTTATTGAAATGATAGGCGAATAATTTGTAAAAAACTATTGACAAATGTGTTTTTGTAAGATATAATATACTTGTTAATAGGAAAAGACGTTGATCAGGAAAAAAGCCGTATTTTTATTCACAGAGAGTTGTCGTTTGGTGCAAGGCAATATTAAAGGTCGGAAATAGCTCGCCTGAGAGTCGCATGGCTGAACATTGCAGTAAGTCATGACGGGATCTCCCGTTACAGAGAAGCACATTGATAGATGTGGCATAAGAGGACATAGCATAAGGCTGTGTCAAGAAGAGTGGTACCACGAGGATTTACCCCGTCTCTTTACAGAGGCGGGGTTTTGTGTATTTACATTGCTTTTTAATGCCTGCATCGGAAAAACCAAATAGGGAAAGGACATCATTTATGAAAGGTACAATGAACACAAACAAATACTCAAGAGGATATTTTATGCCTCCTACGCAGTGTCTTGAATGGACAAAAAAGGAGTATATCGACAAAGCTCCCATATGGTGCAGTGTTGACCTGCGTGACGGTAATCAGGCGCTTATCGTTCCTATGAACCTTGAAGAAAAGCTCGAATTTTTCAAGGTGCTTGTAGAGATCGGCTTCAAGGAGATCGAGATCGGTTTCCCTGCAGCGTCCGAAACTGAATATGAATTCTGCCGCACACTGATCGAACAGGATCTTATCCCCGACGATGTAACGATCCAGGTACTTACACAATCAAGAGAACACATCATAAAGAAAACATTTGAAGCACTTGCAGGTGCAAAGCACGCAGTAGTTCATCTGTACAATTCCACCTCTGTTGCACAAAGAGAACAGGTATTCAGAAAGCCCAAGAATGAAATCATAGATATTGCCGTTGAGGGCGCAAAGCTGTTAAAGGAATACAGAGAAAAGACACCCGGCGACTTCAAGTTTGAATATTCACCCGAGAGCTTTACCGGAACAGAGCCTGAATTTGCGCTTGAGATATGCAACGCAGTGCTTGATGTATGGCAGCCCACTCCCGATGATAAGGTTATAATCAATCTTCCCGTTACGGTAGAAATGTCACTTCCGCACGTTTACGCAAGTCAGGTAGAGTATATGTGCAAGAATATGGTGAACAGAGAGAACGTTATCGTTTCACTTCATCCCCATAATGACAGAGGCTGTGCTGTTGCAGACAGTGAGCTTGGCTTGCTTGCGGGCGCAGACAGAATAGAGGGTACTCTGTTCGGCAACGGTGAACGTACAGGTAATGTTGATATAGTAACGCTTGCACTGAATATGTACTCGCACGGCGTTGACCCGAAGCTTGATTTCTCGGATCTGCCGTCAATAACGGAAGTTTACGAGAAGATGACCTGTATGAAGGTCTACGACAGACAGCCCTACAGCGGCTCGCTCGTATTTGCGGCATTCTCCGGCTCACATCAGGACGCTATCGCAAAGGGTATGAAGTGGCGCGAAGAAAAAGATCCCGAGCACTGGACAGTTCCTTATCTGCCTATCGATCCTATGGATATCGGCAGACAGTATGACGGTGATGTTATCCGTATCAACAGCCAGAGCGGTAAGGGCGGTATCGGTTATCTTTTACAGCAGAAGTACGGTGTAGATCTGCCTAAAAAGTTCCGTGAAAAAGTCGGTTATACGGTAAAATCCGTTTCCGATCATCAGCACAAGGAGCTTACTCCCGACGAAGTGTATGAAGTGTTCCGCAGTAATTTTGTGAATAAAGAAACAGCACTTAAAATTACCGAGGCGCACTACAAGCAGGAAAACGGCGGAATTACCGCAACTGTAACAGTAGACTACAAGGGTGATAAGGCTGTATACACCGGAAGCGGTAACGGCAGACTTGACGCAGTGAGCGACGCTATAAAGAACGGTCTGGGACTGAGCTACAGCTTAGTGACATATAACGAGCACGCCATAGAAGTAGGCTCTAAGTCAAAGGCCGCCGCTTATGTTGAGATATGCGACAAGAATGGTAATTCGTTCTGGGGCGCAGGTATCCATACAGATATCATCAACAGTTCGGTAAGCGCACTTGTTTCTGCTATCAATAACAGCGATATGGTTAAGTAAATATATTTCGGCCGCCTTTTAAGGCGGCTGAATTTTTAAGTTGATTTTTCATTTTAAATATTATATAATTATCCTATAAAATAAAAAAGCGGAGAGATAATATGATTGATTTTACTGTTTTGGATAAAGCGATCAGAAGCTTTATGGAACAATCCCGGATTTCCTTTTCATATTCGTTTGCCGGTGAGCATAATGAAAAACGATTATCAAGGGCTCAAAAAATTTTTGCAAACAACGTAGATGCAAGTCAGGTATATTTACAGATCGATGCAACGATAAGTGATAGCGGCAGGAGCGGCTGTGTTTATACATATAATGAAGTATTTATAAAAGACACAGGTGAAAGATGCACAATATCTTATCACGAAATCAAAGGTCTTACGTTTATAGGAAAATATAATTTTATCGTATCATACCGAGATGGCTCTGCTGTTAAGGTTTTTGCGCCTTGCAGTCCTGTGGAAGTAGTAAGTGTCTTATGGGCTTTTGCTTCTTATTATGCGTTATCGGAGCATCCTGAGGATCCGACAGTAACGACATCATATGCAGTGTCGCCGACTTTAACCTGCGTATTTGACAGTGTGATCCCCTCCCCTGCTTTGCAGACACCGCAAAGTAAAAACGGGAATACCGATACATCAAAGTCCTTTCAATCGGTGGATAGTACAACAAATAAGCAATCAATACAGTGTGGACAGAACGTTGAACCTATTCAGGAGATATCCGCGTGCAATGAAACGGTAGATAAGATAATATGTACAAATTGCGGAGCGGTTTTACAGGACGGATACGCATTCTGTATCAAGTGCGGCAATCCTGTAAATGCAACACAAAGCATTCCGACAAGCAGACAGGATAACGCTATATTCCCTTCTGTAAATAATTCTGTGCCGATACAGAATAACTCTATAGA
>DOQG01000042.1:27489-27636 GCA_003512525.1 Oscillospiraceae bacterium
GTGCGGCAATCCTGTAAATGCAACGCAAAGCATTCCGACAAGCAGACAGGATAACGCTATATCCCCTTCTGTAAATAATTTCGTGCCGATACAGAATAACTCTATAGAAAAATCGATACCACGGCAGAACAGCACAAGCCCGGCAAG
>DOQG01000009.1:0-12421 GCA_003512525.1 Oscillospiraceae bacterium
CGGTGACAGTGCAGTTGCATTGATTTACTCACGAAATTATTAGCACCTTGTCGGTATAGAAACTGTTTTCAGCGTTGTTGGCTATATATTTATTGTTTTGACATTTTTATAATATATTGCATTGTAATTTTAATGTAATTTGATAAGCTGAAGAATTGTGTTACAGCCTCTTTTATTATCCGTTATTCAAATCGGCTATTTCATCAATATGGCTGTAAATATACTCTTGTGCCGCCGGCGGATAAAGCACAGCTGTATATTCATCTCCGCTCATTGATGTTCTCTGCTCGGTGAATATGCCAAGCTGTAAACCTTCGTCGGTTGGCAGTCGGCGTTTTCTGCCGCCAGGAAGTTCTGTATTTTCAAGTATTCCCTGTTTTTCGAGCCATTTTGCAACTATCCCTACTTTCAGTGTGCCCGAATTTTCGGCATCTACATATTGGTTAATTTCGGCTGTGATCGCCGATGCAGACATAGGTACTTCCTTAGCCGATAAATTATCTCTCATACCGTTTGTTACATCAAACGGTTTTCTTTTACGTCTTTCTCTCGGCGCTCCGTTCATTTCCGCTATAGCGTCTATATTGTCAAGGATAAACTGCTGTGCCGCAGGACTCAGCATAAGTGCCGCCCTCGGAAAGCCGTCCGCACTGAAATATTCACTAAGGCGTATACCTTCATTGCTTCCGCTTTCTGTAGGTCGTCTGCGCATTTTACCGTTCGGAAGCTCATAGTTTTCAAGCATACCGACCTCAGAAAGCCAGTCGGCAATAGCGTTTTTCTTGAGCCTGCCTGATATATCCGGGTCAAGGTGCTTGTTTATCATATCGGTAAATGCAGTCGGTGTGACTTCGTTTATAAAGCACTTGAAAGCGGCTCTCGCCTCATCGGTGATAACCACCACACCGCGTCTTCCCGATTTTACGACTTCGACGGTTTTAACAGGCGATACTTCTCCGCCATTTTCGATAACCTTTTCAAGTATCCCCGAAATGTAGAAAAAACAGCGCGACAGCTTCACGTTATTTACAATGTCGTCATCGGGTACAGGCTTGTCGGTAAACGGATCAATCCCGTTTGCAAGCTTGTCTATGTATTCCTTTGCGTGCTTCATTGTGTCGAGTTCTGTAGGCATAAATGCTCCTCTTGTAATATGATAACTATATTTTAGCATATGTAGGCTTTGCTTTCAATACAAATATGGATTTCTTGACATATCTTTCTGTGTGTGATATTATGTAATCAAGATTATCCCTATCGTGAAAGGAGCTTAAATGCGGCAACTGTTCAACAAAAGCGGCATGATAACAGTATTCTACTCTGCCGTGCTCACACTCTGCACCATTCTTATGTCATTATTCTTCAATATCAGCTCTTCGGATATCACCGACCGTTTTTCGGACGATGCCGTATTGCTTGAGATCACTCAGGATAACTACAGCGATAACGCTCTTTCCTACAGTGATATTGCGGATATCCTAGCGAAAAACAAAGCAAGAGGAGCTATGCTTATCAACGCGTCCGGCAAAGGCTATGCGCTGTTCAATTATTCGGACAGCGACCTGTCGTATGCGCTTATGAATAGCGATGATATCAGGAGCGATACTCCAAAGGCCGTTGTTTCGACTCAGAAGCTGACGCAGACTATGGATATCGGCGGTAAGCAGACTATAAATCTTTTTTCTTCCGATCACGAGGTCATCGGAACGGATATTTATTCCGGCGCAAACTCATTAAACGCCTATACGACAAATTTCGCCGGGGTCGCAAAAAGCACGGTAATATTTCAGAATATAACTCTTATCGCCGACTGCGGCGAAGGTACGGCATACATTGCAAATAATATAAGAAACGACATTGAAGCTGAACGCGACACGATAAACTGCTCTGTAAACGCTCAGTCGGACGTTAAAACTGCGGCAGGCGGCACTAAGGGCTTGTCTGCTGTGACCGTTGTAATAGTAGCTCTTACAGGTATCTGCCTGATACTGAGCTCCGGGGTATTTATGTCGGCGTGGCTCGACTCAAAGCAGTCAGAAATGGTCGCACGCAGGATATGCGGTGCTGACAGTGACGACATACGAAAGCTGATATTCTTATACGCCGTTATTGCCGATGTGGCAGGAATGTCAGTCGGTTTTATGCTGACCTTTATTATATCGCTCATTCCGCAGGTCACCTTCTACCTCGGTAGCATTCGTCTTTCATACGGCTTGCTTATCGCAGTTATACTTACGGCTGTAAATATAGTAACCGCTTACAGACAAAGCGTAAAATACAGCGGAAAAATGATAAACAGCCTGAGGAGGGAATAATATGCGTAACGAAAAAATCCAACTTATTATAAATGATATACGCTCCTCTCTTCCACTCTATCTGCTGATATTCTGTCAGCTTCTGCTTGTATTCTATGTTGTTAGCTCTGGCTGTGATTTTTTATCGAAGGCAGGAAACGGCACTGCCGCTCAGGATATTTCGTATGACAGCCGCAACGATAATTATTATGTTAAATCAAAAACGGACGATGAGATCAGGGTGGCAATTTCGGGCGAAACAAACGAGCTTTCATATTACATAGGCGAAAACTACAAAACCGTAGACTTTGCATATCTTGATAGTCTTGTATACGGCGATAACATATCGGGAGATATTTATGATGTGTACGGAGTAACTTCCGCTTTTTTCGATTATTACAATATAACGGTCGAACAGGGCAGGCTGTTCTCTGATGATGAATACGGCGGTGACGGCAAAAACATTCCCGTTGTAGTCGGAAGCACAGCCGCAGACGGATATTCGGTAGGAGATAAATATCTTGATAAATACGAAATAGTCGGCATTCTGAAGCCCGGACAATATACATATATGATATCGTCCGGCGATATGGCAGTAACATCTGTTGACACGGCAGTATATATGCCGATAATGAGCACGGAATTTCTTAAAGAAAACGGTATTGATTACCCCACACAGCTTATTTTCGCGGAAAATAAAAACGCACTTTCGGCGATCAACGAAAAAGCCGCAGAGCTCGGCATTTACGGCTATAATTTCATTTCAATAAACGATATGATAAAACAGCGCTCCGATACATTTTTACAAAACAGCATGATTATGATCATAATCGGGGCGATAATACTTGTGCTATGTCTTCTGAGCCTTATCGAAACGATGCTCACATATGTCAGAAAAAATATATCCGAGCTTCTTATACACGTCATATGCGGCGCTACAATAAACGATATTATTTTAAGGGTCGGGGCAGGTGCATTTTTCGTGGTATTTTTAAGCGGCATGATAATGGCTGTAATCCTGCATACGTTGACAGCAACTATTGCGATAATTATTACCGGAATAATCTCCGTAATTATTTCTCTTATACCTGTTGTAACAACATTGAAAAAGAAGTCACTTATAATCGCCGTGAAGGAGGAAAAGCTATGATAAGCGTAAAAAATCTCACAAGAAATTTCTCGTCGGGCGAGGCTGAGGTCAAAGCGCTGAAAGGCGTAAGCTTTGATATAAACTGCGGAGAGCTTGTCGCGATAATCGGAAAAAGCGGAAGCGGAAAATCCACCCTGCTCAATATTCTCGGACTGCTTGATAAGCCGACAGACGGCGAATACGCTATAAACGGCAAAAATGTATCTTCTTTCGGAGAAAAACAGCAAGCCGGGCTTCGCAATGCCGTTATCGGCTTTGTAATACAGGACTTTGCACTGGTCGAAAAATACACGGTAAAGCAAAACGTGCACATACCTCTGATATATTCAAAAAAACAGATCGACAAAGAAAAAGCGGTAAGGCTTGTTTTGCAGAAGGTAGGGCTGTCCGATAAGATATCGACCCCCGTATTCAAGCTTTCGGGCGGTCAGAAGCAAAGAACCGCTATTGCAAGAGCTATAGTAAACGAGCCTGAGATCATACTTGCGGACGAACCCACAGGTGCTCTTGACAGCGATACAGCCGATGAGATAATGCGTATTTTTGAAACGCTCAGCCGCGAGGGCAAAACCGTCATTATAGTAACTCATGACAAGGATATCGCGTCACGCTGTAAAAGAATAATCGAGATATCGGACGGAGTTATAATAAGCGACAGAAAAACGTAATCTAATCACCATAAATTTCATCTTATATTTAAAATTTCTCCGAACATAATAATGTTGCAAGGTCAAAAGGACCTGCAAAAAATTACGGAGGAAAACAACAATGGCTAGTACTAATAAAAAGAACAAGGCAGCATTAAGCAGCATCAAGATGCAGGCCGCAAACGAAGTAGGCGTACCCCTTAAGGATAACGGTTACAACGGCGACCTTACTTCAAAGCAGGCAGGTTCAATCGGCGGTCAGATGGTAAAAAAGATGATCGAATCTTACGAAATGTCAAACCAGCAGTAACCTGAAATATCATGATCGGTCCGATGTCCTCAAAGCGGTATCGGACCGATTTATTTTCGCCATAATGAAAGCACCGCCTGTCAATGAAAGAAATCCGCTTAAAAAATGCAAAATGTGCAAAAAACATATTGAACTTTTCGGCGAATAGTGCTATAATTTTCTTTGTACAATCAGTCGGTACTGCAAGCATACATAATTTCCCTGTATTTTCATCATACTGATGCTGAAAGGAAACGGTATTTCGCTTGCATAAGGCAGACGAGCTGCCGCTATGGCGGAAATTACGGCGATAAACTCGCTTTCAGGAAGGAATGTTTTTACAATGGAAATCAAAATTGAGAAAACTAAAACACCTAAGGCAAAGCCCGTTGACGAAACAAAGCTCGGTTTCGGTCACATCTTTACCGATCATATGTTCATTATGGAATATGACACGGGTAAGGGCTGGCATGACGCAAGAATAGTTCCCTATGGGGATATTTCGCTTTCACCTGCCGCTATGGTTCTTCACTACGGACAGGAAATTTTCGAGGGTATGAAGGCATACAGAACTCCCGACGGCAGCATTCAGTTCTTCCGTCCGGAAGAAAACTTCAAGAGAATGAACATCTCCGCAGAGCGTCTTGTTATCCCTCAGTTAAACGTTGACGACTGCTTACAGGCTCTCCACGAGCTGGTAAAGATAGATGCGGACTGGGTACCTCATACAGACGGTGCTTCACTTTACATACGTCCGTTCATATTCGCCGCTGATCCGTTCCTCGGCGTTCGCCCCGGCGACAAGTATTACTTTATGATAATTATGTCACCCTCAGGTGCATATTACGCTTCGGGTCTTGACCCTGTTAATATCTATGTTGAAACAAACTATGTCCGTGCAGTAAGAGGCGGTATGGGCTTTACAAAGACAGGCGGCAACTACGCCGCATCGCTCATCGGTCAGGACGAGGCTCACAAGCAGAATTACTCACAGGTACTGTGGCTTGACGGTGTTGAGCGTAAGTACATTGAAGAAGTAGGCGCTATGAACATCTTCTTCGTGATCGACGGCGAGGTCGTTACTCCCGCACTCCAGGGCTCTATCCTTTCGGGTATCACAAGAAAGTCATCTATAGAGCTGTGCAAGAAGTGGGGACTTAAGGTAAGCGAGAAGAGAATTACAATTCAGGAAATCGCAGACGCTTACGATGCAGGCAAGCTCAGCGAAGTATTCGGTACAGGTACAGCCGCTGTTATTTCACCTGTAGGTCACTTAAAGTGGGGCGATAAGGTTATGCTTATCAACAACAACAAGATAGGACCTATCTCTCAGCGTCTTTACGACACAATGACAGGTATGCAGTACGGCAAGCTCCCCGATGAAATGGGCTGGATTGAAAAGCTGTAAGGCGCAGTAAATTCCGACCTTTCTGTACAGCAAAACGGTCGGGAATAAAAGTTCATTGTATTAAAACGGTATTTTAACCGTATTCAATTATATGGCAGACAAGCACGACAGCGCAGATACGTTGCCGTGCACTGCTTTTAAATGCAAAACAGGAAAGGAAATTTCGCACATGAAAAACACAGAAAAAACCATGGATAAGCTGGTCGCTCTCTGTAAGGGCAGAGGCTTTATATATCCCGGAAGCGAGATATACGGAGGACTTGCAAATACATGGGATTTCGGACCTCTCGGCGTTGAGCTGAAGAACAACATCAAGTCCGCATGGCGTAAAAAATTCATACAGGAGTGCAAGTACAACGTAGGTCTTGACAGCGCTATCCTCATGAACCCTCAGACATGGGTAGCATCGGGTCATATCGGCGGATTTTCCGATCCCCTTATGGATTGCAAGGCTTGTAAGACACGTCACAGAGCGGATAATCTTATCGAGGACTTTGACGGCACAAACTGTGCAGGCTGGTCAAACGAGCAGATGATGGATTATATCCGTGAAAAAGGCATCACCTGCCCCAACTGCGGCAAGGCTGATTTCACAGACATCAGACAGTTCAACCTTATGTTCAAGACATTCCAGGGCGTTACAGAGGACTCGAAGAGCGAGCTTTACCTCCGTCCCGAAACAGCGCAGGGTATCTTTGTAAACTTTATGAATATCCAGCGTACTACCCGTAAAAAAGTACCCTTCGGTGTTGCACAGGTAGGTAAGTCATTCAGAAACGAGATCACTCCCGGCAACTTCATCTTCCGTGTAAGAGAGTTCGAGCAGATGGAGCTTGAATTTTTCTGCAAGCCCGGTACAGACCTTGACTGGTTCTACTTCTGGAAGGACTACTGCAAGAAGTGGCTTCTGTCCCTCGGCATAAACGAAGAGAACTTAAGACTGCGCGACCACGACCAGGAGGAGCTTTGCTTCTACTCAAAGGCTACAACCGACTTTGAATATCTGTTCCCGTTCGGCTGGGGCGAGCTTTGGGGCGTTGCGGACAGAACCGACTACGACCTTACACAGCACATCAAGACAAGCGGTCAGAAGATGGAATATTTCGATCCCGAAACAAACGAAAAGTACGTTCCTTATGTTATCGAGCCCTCGCTCGGTGTTGAGCGTCTGTTCCTTGCAGTTATCACAGAAGCTTATGACGAAGAACAGCTTGAGGACGGCACAACAAGAAACGTTATGCACTTCCACCCCTACTTAGCCCCCGTCAAGGCGGCAGTTCTGCCCCTGTCAAAGAAGCTTGCCGACAAGGCAGGCGAGATCGCAGACGAGCTTTCAAAGTACTTCTGCGTTGACTATGACGATGCAGGCGCTATCGGTAAGAGATACAGAAGACAGGACGAGATCGGTACTCCCTTCTGCATCACATACGACTTCGACAGTGTTGAGGACGGCTGCGTAACAGTCCGTGAACGTGACTCTATGAAGCAGGAAAGAATGCCTATCGCAGATGTAAAGAAGTACATCGAGGACAGAATTGCGTTCTGATAAGATAAATAATATGATATAGCAAAACGAGGTGCCAACGCACCTCGTTTTTTTATTTTCATAATACTTCTTCCCCTCTTGCATTTCTTCCCCCTTTATGCTATACTTATCCTTAACCGAATATCGAAAATACGGTACGAAAGGCTTTTTGCCCGGTAGGTAATAGGGAATTTGGTGAGAATCCAAAGCAACCGTCATTACTGTATCTGAGCCTATGCTCACAAGTCAGAATACCCCCGTATTTTTCGGCATTGTCTCTTGGACGAGGAAGAAGTACAGCCGATCTTCAGCTAAGGCTGTACCCTTATGCTTTTTTTGGCATATCCGTATGGCTTATGTTTGCTGTGCTAAAAGATCAGTTGTGCTTTCACTTTTTTTGGTGAAGGCATTTTTTATTGCCGTTTTTCGTATTTGTTTACGGAGGTGACGTTATGGCGGACGAAAAATTGAGCAAGGCTGTCGCTATGCTTTGCGAAAAGTATGAACAGCTTGGCACTCTGCCCAAACGCTCCGATTTTACTCCAAGCGAAGTCTGCTTTATAAAGCAGAAGCTGGGTCCGTGGACAAGGGCGCTTGAAGCCGCAGGGCTGAAAGAACCGCCCGCAGTATCCGCAAAGGAGAAAAGTCGTGCCAAGCGTGAACGCTCCCGGCAAAGAAGAAAATCGGCAAAACGCAGATTAGACGGTTAAGCCTCAGGGCAAAAAAGAATAAAGGAAGGTAAAACTATGACAACTGTGAAGAAATTTACAGCAAAAGTGTCGGCTTTACTGTTAGCGCTTTCGCTTGCGTTACTCTCAGTACCGCAGGTAAGCTTTACGGTATTTGCCGATGATGACCTCGGAAGCGTCCGTGTTATCGTAGAAAACACAACGTTTACCGAAGCGGTCGACGGCGGTGAAGCTCCCGCATGGATAGGCACCAAGGTCGACAAGTGGGTATCGCTTGATAAAGATTCAAGCGCTATGACCTGCATAAAGGACGCTATTGAAAGCTCAGGCTTTACACAGACCGGCGCTGATGCAGGCTACATAAGTGAGATCGCAGGACTTAAAGAAAAAGCCGGCGGCTCAATGAGCGGCTGGATGGGCACGCTCAACGACTGGTTTACAAACGAGGGCTTTGATGCCTACACTGTAGCCAACGGCAAGCTCACAGACGGTGACGAGCTCCGTATGCAGTACACTATGAACTGGGGCGCTGACCTCGGCAGCGACTGGAGCGGCACTGACACATCGCTTAAAGCAATAAACAGCGATTACGGCACGCTTTCCCCCGAATTTGGCTCAAAGACTTACGAATATACTCTGACTGTTCCTTTCGGCACAAAGAGTATCAATTTCCGTCCCACGGCACTGAACAGGAATTTCAAGACGGTAAGCAAGATCGGCGATAAGACACTCAGCCTGACAAAGCCTACAGAGATAAAGGACGGCGATGTTATCACCGTTACGGTAGGCGAGGGCAAAGCCGCAAGTACATACAAGGTAACTGTAAAAGAGGGCGACAGACCTGTCGCACGTTTTGACAGCTTTGCACTTTCGGCTTTCTCACTTGACGGCTGGGACAATGATGCTTTCGACCCCGAAAAGCTCGAATATGATATAAAAATAAAGTCTTACAGTACATCATCTTTCTATATCAACAGCGGAACTAAATTCAATAATGATCTGCTGAAGTGCTATGCAGTCTATACCGATATAAACGGCGTTGCACAGAGAAACGAGATCAAGTCCGGCAGCTTCAACAGCATTTCTAATATTCCTTTCGGCTTGACCAAGCTGATTTTAGAGCTTTGCTACATAGACGATGAGAGCATAAAGACGCAGTATGTATTCAATATAACACGTCCCTATGACTACACGGCAGAAATAGCAAGCTCAGGCGGCATTACGCTTATTCCCGGCGGCAGAGAGCTGTACGCAACAAAGTATAACGGCTTTGCGGAGGGTACGGTTTTCAGAAATGACGAAAACGGCAATGTGACCGACACGACCGGCACAAACGCAGAATGCCACAGCTACACATCTTATATTTTAGGTAACACCGACAGCGTTGCACTTACTCTTAAGGGTAAAACAGCAAACGTTCATTTCAGAGCAAAGGCTGACGGCGAATACACCGAGCTTAAAAGCGGCGAAACAACTCCCGCATATCCTTTCGGCGAGGATGGCACTGTTACGGTATCTATCGATGCGGTTTCTGACGGTGATTATCTTGCAAACAAGTTTGACGATGCAGATAAGGTGGCAAGCTACACTATAAAGCTCATAAAGGCTGACGCGTCTGTAAAGGACGTACATCTTACAGAGCTTAAGAGTGATTACGGCGATTTATATCCTGCATTTGACCCGTCACTCCTCAGCTATAATATAGTTATAGCAAATGACGCAGAATTTCCTACAGTATATTTCAAGGCAGCTGACGGTTGCACAGTTACAATAGGCAGTGATGCCGCAACAGCGGGTGAAGACGGCTATTACAGCCTCGTTGCCAAGAGCGGCAACACAACTGTAACTATATCGAACGGCACTCTTTCGGAGAGCTACACGGTAAAGGCTACAAAGAGAAGCAAGTATGACGTACCCGACAAGGTCGTTGATTATCTTTGTATCAACAGCCAGTACACCAATGTTTCCTTCGGTGTAGGTCCCGAGCAGACGCTCGCAGGCACTATAAAATCACTCGGTAACTTCGGCGGTTATATCACATACTACTATGACGACCCCATAACCGATGATCCCTCGAACCCCTACGGTCTTGACTTCTATGCATACGGCAACAGCTTTGTAAGCGGCGGAAGTGCGGCTGAGAGCGGACAGGTATACGTATCCGAGGACGGCAAGACATGGTATGCACTCGCAGGCAGTGAGCATTACGAAGATACAACCATCACCGATTACGAAGTAACATACAAGAAGACAGCAGACGGAAAGACAAGCTGGACTGACAATCAGGGCAACTCAAACGACGGCTCAAAGCAGACAGGCAGATGGGTTTCACCCAGCGTTTATTATATGAACGATCTTGCAAAGGGTGATACTGTCACACTCAGAGGTGTTGTTATCCCCGGCGTTCAGGGCAGTATACAGGGCGACAGCTCCACAGCTTCCTTTGTCGGCACGACAAGGTTCGGTTATGTTGACTACTTCAAGAACGGCACGATCGGTGCTAACGTAAATGCATACAGCGAAAATGCCGAATCAAACGGTTTCGACTTAAAGTGGGCTGTGGATGAGGACGGCAACCCCGTTACATTCAAAAACGGCGTTCACTATGTAAAGATCCAGACAGCAAGCAATATCTGGGCAGGTGTATTCAACGAGAAATCGACAGAGGTTTCTTATGTTGTAAGAACTACCGTAAATGAAGAGGAAGTCGGCACGACCGCGCTCCCCGGAAAAATAGTTATCACAGATAATGACGGCAAGACAATAAAGGAGCTCACTCCCGATGATAACGGTGTTTATGAAGTAAGCACAGGCGTTGAGGAGAGTGTGAGCATATCTGTTGCAGGTGCGGCAGACGACAATATTTATGTAAACAATCAGCGCATCGCCGCAGATGGCAAGGCTGAAATAGCGCTCAGCAGTCAGTCTGAAATAAAGACTGTAAGAATTATAGTACAGAACGGCGAAAAACAGCCCGTATACGCTTACCTGAAGCTCGTTCCCGATGATGTAAAGGCAGCTGAGCAGGTCGAAGAGCTTATAGACGCTATAGGCGATGTAACCCTTGACAGCTATGACAACATAACAGCGGCAAGAACAGCTTATGACAAG
Organism: Oscillospiraceae bacterium; assembly: GCA_003512525.1. Taxonomy (GTDB): domain Bacteria; phylum Bacillota; class Clostridia; order Oscillospirales; family Ruminococcaceae; genus Ruminiclostridium_E. The sequence goes on from DOQG01000009.1 coordinate 11,114, forward strand.
CTCAGCGACAACGCAAAGACACTTGTAGAAAACTACGAAACCTTAACAGCCGCAGAAGAAGCTCTGGCTCAGGCAGAAGCTGATGCAGTAAGTGCGGCAACAGATGCTATTGATGAGATAGGCAATGTAACAGCAGACAGCAAGGAAAAGATCGACAGCGCAAAGGACGCTTACTCCGCAGTTCCGGAGCGTTTAAGAGATAAGGTTACAAATGCAGAAACTCTTGACAAGGCAATCGAAAGATTTGCCGCTATCGATGAGATAAAGCAGGCAGGCGCAAAGAGTGACGAGCACAAAGACGATGTTATTTCAAATCTCAGCGAAAACAAGATCTATCCGCTACAGTCGATCGGCGGCGAATGGTCTGTTATCGCTCTCGCAAGAGCAGGCAAGCTTTCCGCAGACAAGGCTGATAAATACTACAATGAGCTTTGTGACGCGGTAAAGGCTAACGGCTCAGACAGACTTTCAGACAGAAAGCCTACAGAGAATGCAAGAGTAATTATCGCTCTGTCCGCACTCGGTAAGAACTCCGCAGATGTTGCAGGCTACAATTTACTGAGCGGTCTTGATGATATGGATTATATCACATCTCAGGGTATCAATGCGGCAATATTCGCACTTATCGCATTTGATACAACAGATTACAGCGCAAAGACACATGATGAGCTTATCGCTTATATTACCGACAATATGACAGGCAAGGGCTGGGCACTCGCAGGTGATGCCGCCGATGTTGACCTTACGGCTATGGCTTTACAGGCACTCGCTCCCTATGCAGCAAATGAGAAGGTAAAGTCTGCTATCGACAGCGGTCTTGAGTTCCTTTCAGAGTCACTTGACGAAAACGCAAGATATGCAAACGGCAGTGAGAGCACCTCACAGGTACTTATCGCTCTTGCCGCTCTCGGCATTGATCCGATCACGGATTCGAGATTTACAGTTGATGGTATCACCCTTATCGATGCACTTGAAAGCTATGCTACAGAAAGCGGCTACAGCCACGTTCTCGGCGGTGAAGAAAACTATATGGCTACCGAGCAGGCAACTCTTGCTCTTACAGCTTACAAGCTTTACAAGGACGGTTCTTCACTGTACAATATGAATGTAAAAGCAGTTCCTAAGGAAGAACCCGGAACTCCCGATGAGCCTACTCCAGGTGACTCTACAGATAAACCCGAGAAGCCCGATGAGCCTACTCCCGGCGATTCTACAGATAAACCCGAGAAGCCCGATGAGCCTACTCCCGGCGACTCTACAGATAAGCCCGAGAAGCCCGACGAGCCCGGCAAGCCCGACGAACCCGGC
>DOQG01000009.1:12671-35238 GCA_003512525.1 Oscillospiraceae bacterium
ACCCGGCAAGCCCGACGAACCCGGTAAGCCCGACGAACCCGGCAAGCCCAATGAACCCGGCAAGCCCGGCAACCCGGACAAACCCGTAAGCCCGGACACCGGTGTTGTGCTTACAGGCGGTATGGCGTTACTGTTGTCAGGCGCGGCAATGCTCTTATCAAAGAAAAAGCGCAAATAAGTAAAATCGTAATGTAAACAACTTGTTCCGTACCTGTTTTTATGTTAAAATAGGTACGGAATAAATTTTGTTATGGAGAAAAAATGAAAGCTTTTTTTGATAAATACAAATATATACTCGGACTGGTACTTGCCCTTGTTGTTGTGATAATCATAGCTGTAGTTTCCGCTGTGGCAGGAAAAGATACAGCCGAAAACAGCGATGTTTCATATCAGTTGCCCGAAACCTCTTCTTTTACCGACACCGAAAGTCACATTGAAGCAACAATACCCGAAACAAGCATCAACTTTCCGATACAGTCAGCAGCAACAGCTACTGACAAAATTTCACAAGATTCAATACAGACCACGGTACAAACCACTTTTTCGGGTGATTTGCAAACCGTTTCGCAAACAGATACCGGCACCGCCTCCCCCGATACGACTACCGCCAACACCTTGATAACGTCTGCGTCAACAACCGCATCCACCGCCTCGGCAACGCCCGTACCAAAGCCTACTGCACCCCCAAAGCCCGCTACAACCGTAAAAACTCCCACAACAACGCCAAAGCCGACAACGACTGTAAAAGCTACAACAACGACCGTAAAGACTTCTGCAACTACCCCAAAGCCGATCACAACCGTCACAACCACCGCAAAAGCAACCACGAAAGCCACTGCGAAAGTAACCACCACCGCTAAAACCACCACAACCACGGTACGAACCACTACCACAAAAGGCGCGGACAGTCAGCCGATCAAAAAGTATGACAACTCATGCTCATTCGTTATAGAATGCAAAACAATACTTAATAATAAGGATAAGCTCAAGAAAGGTCTTATAGACTACGTTCCGACAGATGGAATGATATTCGGCGGAACAGTGGGCTTTGACAGCGGGGAGAGTGTATACGATATTCTCCGCCGCATATGTGATGAGAATAAGATCCAAATGGAATCGAGCTTCACGCCCGCATTCGGCTCATATTATGTTGAGGGTATCAACAACCTGTATGAGTTTGACTGCGGGGGAAGCTCAGGTTGGATGTACAGTGTAAACGGAGCTTTCCCGAACTACGGCTGCTCATCATATATCCCCGAAAACAATGATAAAATAGCGTTCCGCTACACCTGCGAACTCGGCTATGACCTGTAATACGGAGGAAAAATGGAAAGGACACACCCTGTCACTGCGGCAGTATATTTTCTGTCGGTGATACTGATAACGGCAATAGTGCAAAATCCTGTTTTTATGGCAACAGCTTTTGTCTGTTCCGCATTGTTTGCCTTTATGATAAACAGACGGCTTGCAGTCAGGACACTTATAGCGGCAACTCCCGTAATTGTCGTGGCGGTGCTCATAAATATGCTTTTTTCAAATGCGGGCGTTACCCCGTTGTTCAGACTGCCGGGCGGCAATAACGTAACCCTTGAAACGCTTATATTTTCATTGTTTACCGCAGCTATGGCGGTATCTCTTGTGATGTGGTTTATCGGACTTAACAAGTGCATAACGACCGACAAAACAGTATATCTTTTCGGCAAGCTCCTGCCATCTCTTGCTCTGCTTTTATCAATGACGCTCCGTGCCGTGCCGATGTTCGCAAGGCGTGCAAAGCAGACTGCCGCCGCTCAACGCTTTGTCGGAAACGATATATACAAAGGCACACTCAGAGAACGTATCAGAAGCGGTGTTCGTGTTTTGTCGGTTGCGGTAACGGACACGCTTGAACACAGTGCATATACGGCGCGCTCAATGAAATACAGAGGTTACGGCACTGCAAAGCGCACTGCCTACAGCGTATTTAGCTTTACCCCGACCGATATTGTAATTACGGCAATTACAGTTATCACGGCGGCAGGCATCACTTTGCTTTATGCAGGAGGGTATGCGTATTATAATTACTACCCGGCGTTTGAATTGCCGCTTACTGTGGGCAATATCATCTCATATTCGTTATGGGGCATACTATGTGTTTTGCCGACAGCGACTGAAATCTATACCGATATGAAACGGAGGGCTTGAAACGAAACTTTATAATATATCGGATTTTTCATATAACTATCCAAACTGCGACAGTTCTGCTTTGAATAATATCTCGTTGAGTGTGGATAAGGGCGAATTTATCGTACTTTGCGGACTCTCCGGAAGCGGAAAGTCAACGCTCTTGGAGCTTATGAAATCACCCGCCGAAGCGGGAAAAACAAGCGGAGAAATAAGTTTTTACGGGAGCTTTGCGGGATATGTATCGCAGTTTCCCGATGAGCAGATTGTTTGCGACAAGGTATGGCACGAGCTTGCTTTCGGGGCAGAGAGCATAGGAGCTTCGCAAAGTGAAATTCGTTCAAGAGTAGCACAGACCGCACTTTTCTTTGGTATAGAGGAGCTTCTTTACTGCGACTGCGACAAGCTGTCAGGCGGGCAGAAGCAGATGATAAACTTAGCGTCGGTCATGGCTATGAAGCCGGATGTACTGCTCCTTGACGAACCGCTGTCGCAACTTGACCCGATAGCTTCTGCGCAGTTTGTTTCTCTGATTATAAGGATAAATAAGGAGCTCGGCACTACGATAATAGTTGCAGAGCACCGACTTGACGGATTACTGCCTGCGGCAAAGCGTGTGATACTGCTCGATAACGGCAGAGTCTGCTGTGACGGTAATACAGAAGCTCTTATAAAGCATCTTTCCGACACCTCGCACCCTATGCTTGCGGAAATGCCGACAGGCGTAAGAGTAACCGCTTCTGTAGGTAAAGCACTGCCGCTTCTCGATGTCCCTTCTGCGCGCGACTGGTATGCTTCGTATGATGAGGAGCACGGTCTTGTCATTCCTGCTCTGACTGAAAGCAGTGCAGAAAGCGACAACTGCATAACGATAAAAAATCTCAGTTTCGGCTACAAGAACAGCGACAGAGATACTGTCAGAAATTTGTCGCTTGATATAAAACGCGGCTCGGTGACTGCCATTATGGGCGGAAACGGTGCGGGAAAATCCACGCTGTTAAATCTTATTTGCGGTACGCTGAAACCATCTGCCGGCAGGATAAGCATAAACGGCGGCAGGCTCGGATTTCTGCCACAAGACCCTACGCTCCTTTTCAGTAAGGAAACTCTACGGGAGGAGCTCGGCGACAATGCCGACAAGACAGCCGAAGAGTTCGGACTTTCCCACCTGCTCTCACGACACCCGTTTGATTTGTCGGGAGGTGAAAGGCAGAAGGCGGCCATTGCAAAGCTCGTTTCATACGGCGCGGATATACTGCTCCTTGATGAGCCGACAAAGGGCGCTGACGCAGAATATAAGCATAAATTTTCTGCCATGCTTGATAAAATCAAACAGTCGGGCAAAACAGTGATACTCGTAAGTCACGATATGGACTTCTGCGCTGAAACTGCCGATGTATGCGCATTGCTTTTTGACGGACAAATAAGCGTATGTCTGCCGCCTGCGGAGTTTTTCGCCGCATCGGAATTTTTTACCACCGACAGTGCAAAGATCGCCGCAGGAGTATGCGAAAATGTATACACGGCAGACAGACTTATAAGCTCAGTCGGCGGAAAAGCAGAAACTTACAATGATCAAAAGGATAATTTCACAGATGGCACGCATGAAAATAAATCCGCCGATATAAGTCAAAAAAGGTACAAGGAAAAGCACAAAAAGCTGTCAACATTCAGAAAAGCAATGCTGATCATCGGCAGTATAGGATTTGCGGCAGTGCTTATTATCAGTACCGGCATCTTTCCGTTTGCAATACCATCCGAGCCGTTCTGGCTTCAATATGCTGTACTGTGTGTTCCTATGGTGATGCTTATAGCGGGGGTTGCGCCTAAAAATACTATGGCTAAACCGCCTGCTGTTGTAAGAAAAATATCGTCCTCAGACATAACGGCAGGAATTACTACCGTTATTCTGATACCGCTTACAGTGTTACTCGGCACTTTGTTCATACCCGACAGTATGAGAAAACATCTGCTTATTATTCTTGCCGTATTGACAGAATGCCTTGCGGCATTTTTCATAAGCTTTGAAAAAAAGAAACCGTCGGCTAAAGATATAGCGGTACTCAGCGTACTGTGTGCGGCGGCGGTTGCGGGCAGAGAACTGTTTTATATGTTCCCGCAGTTCAAGCCGGTGGCGGCGGTAGTGATTATAAGCGGGACTGCGTTCGGCGCTCAGGCGGGTTTTCTTGTGGGTGCGTTATCAATGCTTGTATCAAATCTTCTGTTCGGGCAAGGTATGTGGACACCGTGGCAGATGCTTGCCATGGGACTGCTCGGCTTTTTTGCGGGAATTATTTTCTCCCGCAGAAGAACGACCTTTGCTATTTGCTTATACTCGTTTTTCTCGGTGCTGATTTTATACGGCGGAATAATGAATATATCAAGCGTGCTTACCTACACGACCGATATAAATTTACAGACTGTTGCCGCATATATTATATCGGGAATACCGTTCGATCTTATCCATGCTGTTTCAACCGTTATTTTCATTTTGATAATAGGAGATGCTCTTCTGAAAAAATGTTGCCGATTAAGGGTGAAATTCGGTCTTTTTCAATAAATTCGACAAAATTTATTACATTTATTCCCTGTTTTCGACTTTATTTTTAAATCGTTATTGAAATACGTCTGACTTTAAATTATAATTTTATTAGCAGAATTTATTGAGAGGTGGACGTATATGTCATATGTACTTGAAATAACTGACGACAACGGCGAGATCAAATATGTTTCAACAGGTACAGCGACAGTATATTGTCCCGAGTATGCTTCAAGATATGAGGACAAAAAGAGCGCCATGACGGTAGGAACTACACTTATAAAAAACGGACGTTTTTCGTGCTTTGAGGTAAGACAGCTTAGTTGTGAGCTTTGCCTTAAAGCGTACAAGAGAAACCGTGCGAGGTCGTTCTTTCTTACATATCCCGATAATTTCAAATAATAATGGTCGTGGCGCGATCAGTCGGTCTGCAGAAAAGCATTTTTGTGAAAACAGAGCAAATTTGCTGTTTTTTAAACAGCTTATCGGATCGTGCAACAGCCGCTCATCAAGTCGCGGACACGATTCTTTAAGGTTCGGATTATTATAAGTTACAGCCCCGATGAATATCGGGGCTGTCAGCTTTATAACAATTTTTTACTGTCGTTTGCTTCACTTTGGACGTTGTTTTTCAGATATTTCTCAGCTTCCTGCACAGGCATCGGTTTCGCATACAGGTAACCCTGCGCCGTATCACAGCCGCAGCTTTCAAGGAATTGAGCCTGATCGTCCGTTTCGACACCCTCTGCAATAAGTCCCAGACCAACGTCTTTTGACATTGAGATGGTGTGCATTATTATCTTCTTGCCGCGATCATTGGACATATGCGTTGAGAAAAAATCACGGTCAAGCTTCAATACGTCAAATCTTGTATCCTGGAGTGTATTCAGCGAAGAATATCCCGAGCCGAAGTCGTCCATGAGAAGGGTAAAACCGTGCTCCTTTATCTTTTCTGTCATACGCAGTGTGGCATCATTTTCAATGCTCTCGGTTATCTCAAGCTCAAGCAGGTGCTTTGGCAATCTGTACTTTTCAATAAGACTGTCAAGAACATCAAGGAAGCTTTCATCGTCAAGGTTTGCGCGTGAAACGTTGACGGATATCGGCAGCGGTGTGAAGTGCCTGTCTATCCAGTCACGCAGTACCATGCAGGCGCACTCCCACACATAAGCGTCCAGCTTTGTGATAAATCCGTTTTCTTCAAAAAGCGGTATAAATCTATTGGGATATATCATTCCACGTTCGGGACTTTGCCACCTTACAAGCGCTTCATAGCTGATAGCTTCACCGCTTGATATACTGAACTTAGGCTGAAGATAAATGATAAATTCGCCGTTTTCGAGTGCTTTTTGCATATGCGACTCTACAAACTTGCGTTCTTTTATCGCTTTCTGCATTCCTTTATTGTAAAACGCTATGCTTTCAAGAACGTTTTTCTTTATCGACTGCCTTGCCATAGCCGCATAGTCGCACATGGTCCTTATCGATATATTGCGGTCATCTATCTGATATACGCCGAATACAAATTCATAGCTGTATCCCCTGAACCCCTTAAGACTGAGTTGCAGCTCGGACACAGTATTCAATATATCATTTTTGTCGGTATACGGTGTCAGCAGTATAAACACATCACCGCTCATTCTTGCGCCCATCTGCTGTTTTTCGCAGAAGTTATTGAGCTGACGTGATATGAACTGAAGCATTTCGGTTCCCGCGTCTTCTCCGTAGTTTTCGTTTATCAGCTTGAAGCGCTTTATATCAAACTGTACAAGCGCAAATTTTACGTCGGGATATGCTCTGAGTCTTTGCAAGATCATATCATGGAACATTATAGGATTATCTGTAGTGGTATAATAATCCAGAATTTCGATGTTCATTACCTCGTCAAACTCAAGCTCTCTGATATGACCTGCGATTTCCGACATCTTGCCGTCTTTTTCTGCAAGCTGTACATAAATACAGTACCATACGGGATTTCCCTTGTCGCACAGACGGATATTTACTGAAAATGAGCTGTCGGTTATTTTGTCATAGAAAGAATTACTTATTTTGTGGCAGAAATTATCGTAAATAAGCTTATCATCGGGATAAATCGCTCCGCTAAGCCATATCGCGCGCAAAGGTCCTACAGAAGACGATCTAAGGCACTTTGGCGTATGGTCGTTCTCCATAACATACCATTTGAAGTTGAGGTAATCCATATAGAAATAAGTGCACTTGTCGTACAATGAGAATATCTCATGCATTCTGAGCTGATAATTGTTGAGCGCTTCGTTTGCTTTTCCCCAAATATCCAAAACCGGTCGAGCAATCTGATTGCGTTCTGCTTTTTTCATCCTTTTCTGCTCATACATAAGCCGGTCGGTGCTTCGCATAAGCTCGTTTATATCTTCAATGCTGCTCACAGTACCGTAAGAGCCGCCGATGCTTATGGATACATCGTAGGGCTTTCCGGCAGTGCGGTTGAACTTGTCGATCTCTGTCTGTATTTCACCGACAAGTCTTGACAGCTCACGCTGTTTGTCTTTGTTATATGGTACGGTAAGTATAAATTCATCTCCGCCGAAACGCGCATATATGCCGTTTTTCCCGCTACCTGCTTTTATGGCGTTTGCGACTGTTTGTATTGCTATGTCACCTTCGGAGTGACCGTAGGTGTCGTTGATTTCTTTAAGCCGATCCATATCACAGGATACAAGGATAACGTCGCACTTTTCGTTTTCCGCCATAAGCTTTCCCATACGTTCAAAATATCCGCGTCGGTTATAGATATTTGTCAGCGGATCTATCGAGTGAGTCAGTGACAGGTCGTTGTTTGCCTTTCTGAGCAGATATTCTATGCGGAAGTTTTCAAGTGTCTGGTTTATCGATTCGACCAGTCGCTGAACATAGTAGAAGCTGCCCGGATTTACCAGAAGGTCGTCTGCAACTGCGGCGTAATAGCCTATGACCTGCTCCTGAAAATGCAAAGGGCAGAACATTATAGTATTGTATCTTTTGATCAGATCGTTGAGGTTAGGAAGCAGCTTTTTTGACTGATACTCCAGTTTATAGCTGTAATCCTCCCATATTCTGACGACATGGGCGATCATTTTTTCGGTAAAAACGCTGTGATATGCCTTAGGTATAACAGGGGAGTCGGCAGTAAGAAAATCGTCATTGAGACATAGTGCGGAGCGGTAATTGAAATATCTTGACATAGCCTTAGCCAATTCGTCCAACTTGTCGCAGTTGACGGTATCAGTGTAAAGTGATGCCATCTTGCTCTCGGCATCATACAGAGCAAGATTATATTTATTCATCGATTCCAGCTTTTCATTAGTATAAGCTACATCAAAATCACAGCAGCCGCAACTTTGCCCCTGTATCATTGCGAAATGGACACGCTTATCTGATGGTTGCTCATCACCCTTAAGATATCCGTATGCCGTGTCGGCAACGGCAGCGGCAAGCTCTTTTGGATCCATCTGTGCGGTAGTTAATCTGGTGGTGGAATAAATGCGCTCCTGGTATATAGCGTCAAACCCTGTGACGATAATATCATCGGGAACCTTCATTCCGTGTTCTTCAAGCGTTTTCATAGTCGTTATTGCCATAGTGTCATTGGCACATATAATTGCCTGAGGCATTTTTCTGCCGCTGTTAATAAGCCCGGAAACGACATTTTTTGTCGGCGTATCCCAAAAATCACCATAGCCGAGCATGGTATTTTCGTTAAAATCTATCTTGTGGCGGGCAAGTACGCGCTTGAAAGCTTCAATTCTGTCTTCTGAGAACCGGTTGCCTTTTGTTCCTGCAATAAAAAACAGGTCGGTGCAGTTATGCTCGGTTATAACGTGTTCTGTTATCTGTTCAAGTGAGTGTGCATAGTCATATATTATATTTGTACAGCCGTTATGTCTGCCGTCGAGTATAATCACAGGTGTTTTTGTTGCGTGTGCATATCTTATGATAGTATCAGTCACCCATTCGCTTTTTATTGTTTCAGGTATAATGACAAGAACATCTATAATATCAAAGTTAAGCAGGTGGTATATGCTTGCTTCGCCTTTTGAATACGGTGTATCGTAATACATATTCGTAAAAGCGTTGAATATCATGACCTTGAAGCCTTTTTCCACCAAAGCGTCAGAGGTTATTTTTGCAATATGGGCAGTGTGGTCATCCTGCATTCCTACAAGGCATATTCCGGCTACTGCGTATTTGTGAAATTTTCCTGTGTACAAGCCGCTCACCTCTTTTTTTCGGTTGATCAAATCAATGTAATCTTGTTTAATTATACCATAAAATAGAATTAAAGTCAAGATAATAGTGAATGTTGCACAAAAACAGGGGCTGTTGTGTCACAGCCCCTGTTTGATAATATCATCAATATTTTCTTACGCTCTGTACCGCCGCCATAACCAGTGCCGCCGCAGTGTTGTAAAGTGTTATTACGCTGGGTGTCAGCAGTGACATATGCCTTAACAGCACCATTATAAGTATGAGCAGAAGTCCGAGCGCAGATGTGCCAAGCATAACCGCTTTTGAAACCGAGAAGTCGCGCACAAGGCTTTTTGCTGCCATAACGCCTCTTGCAAAAGATGTGAATGTGCCGCAGCAGGAGAGCCCGCCGCTTCCGCGTGATGTATACTTTGTGCTTTCGCTGTATTCGTCGTGTGCTTCGTGGGGAAGTACTTTTATAAGTGAAGCGTCAAGCTCAAACAGATCTGCAAGGTTCTCCACCGTTACCAGTGAGTCTGTAGTATGCACAAGCACCGTTATCCCCTTTGACTGAAGCTCGCTCAGAGCAGCCTGTATTTCCGGATTAGCCGTCATTCCCACTACAAACATCGCCACGATCTCACCGCTCACCGCAAGATAAACCGGCTCAAGTCCCTCCGGGCAATACTTGCGTTCGTTCTTCTTGTTCGGAAGGTCTATGTTGTGCATTTCCATAAGCGCCCTGCCACCGAGCATAACACGCTTTGTTCCTATCCAGCCGGTAACGCCGCAGTTATCTTCATATATGCAGTTGTCGACCTTCTTTAAAAGATCCTTGTTGCCGAGCGTCATATCATAGAAAGGATATGAGAGTATTCCGTCCGTATGTATCGCAAGGCTTGCCGCCATAAGTATCGCTTCATCAACGCTTGTTTTAACAACTGAGTTTTTCTTCTGCCAGCGCTTGAGCTTCTTTACCTGTACGCTTCCTGCGGGGAAGAGCGCCTTTGCATCGACCATAACGGTGTTTACATCGGAAAATTGGACTGCCGCATCATATCCGAGGAGAGCGGCGTTGCACTCGCTGAGTTTCTTTGAAGCGCGTGCAAGCGGTCTGTTCACGACAAGCAGAAGCGAGAAGGGTGCAACCACCGACACAGTTGCCACTGCCGCCGAAATTGCCCAGTATATAGGATTTTCAGCACCGGTTGTCGGGAACTCGCTGCCGAACGGATTTAAAAACGCGAGTATTCCCGCTACAAGTCCTGCCGCCACAGATGCCACTATAAGCTTCACCGACATTCTGTCAGCCTCATCATCGCAGTAGCTTGATTTAAGGAAGTCCGTCAGAAATTCAGTCTTGCGCATTGCCGCAATTACGGGAAGACGGTCGCCGACTGCTCTTGTCAGCGCCGAAACGTGTTCTTCGCCGTCGATAACCTCGGCGTAATATTTCTGACTGTCACCCGATACAAACTTGAAGTTCCGCTTTGCACGGGATATCATATATATTTTTCCTATTGTGTTGAACATAAGCCCGACAAGTGCCGTTGAAAGATATATAAACGAATGTCCGAGCTTGAAGGTCTGCACATCGACCAATGCGATAACTCCGCCTATAAGAGCAAGCGCCGATGTCAGTGTGCATACCGAGTCGCAGTCCGCTTTTCCCGTAAACAGCTTTACAGCGCCGTTGCTGATAGCGGTCGAGCATATTGCAAAGCCGAGTACTCCCAGAACAAGATATATATATATAAGTGAGTTTACATCTCCGGTCGTACCGTTTATAAAGTTGAAGCTTGCACCGAGCCCGAGCTTTGCAAACAGGTTGAAATCGTTGAGTGCGCTGATAATTACGCTTACAGCTGTAATGACGGTCAGTAGTCCGAGCCTTATTTTAAGTCCCTTGTGGCTTGCACACAGATCCGCCCATATCTGTCCTGTGCTGTCATAGTTATCAAACTCTTCTTCCTGCTCGGGCTCTTCTTCACACTCGGGTATCTCGTCTTCAAGTACGAAATCCTTTAGCTTGTGCTTGTTCGCCGCCGCAAGTTCAGCCTGCTTTTCTTCTTCGATCGCAGGATTTTCTGCGGGGAGAGTACCGGTAGCTTCTATTATCTGCTTCTGATAGTCGATGTTCAGCGGGTGGGGAAGTGTCTGTCTGTCGCCGTTTATCGTGTTCAGTGTTATTGTACGGTGAGCTCTGACATTTTCCTTTCTCTGTTGAGCAAGGTTTTTGTTGAGCTTTTCTATAAGGTTGTCGGTAGTTTTCTTGCCGTGATATTCCTTTACTGTTTCTTCGCCGCTGTCTTCGTTATCAGTCGTATGCTCATCGGCGATTTTTATGTCTGCGGTTTCACTTATCTTTTCGGCAATAGCGGTTTTCTGCGGAGCTATCGCCCTGAGGTCGCCGCCTGCTATGCCCTGAGTGTTTCCTGCGTACATATTGCTCAGTTCGGCTACCGACACAAGCTCCTTTTCCCTGACCTGCTCGTTTACCTTTTCTTTTACTTCAAGAGGGTTTACAAGCGCCAGCATATCATCGGGGTTTGTGTTTTCACGTTCCTTTTCGAGCATCATTCTGCGTTTTTCTTCATCGCTTACGATGTCTTTTTTTATCTCATGCACAGGCTCTGCCTGCTTTACCGGTTTAGCCGGAACGGGCTTTTCGGCTACAGCCGCAGCTTTTGCGTTAGCCGTGCGTTCATCGATATCTATCTCACTGCTCTCATCGGATACAACAAAGTTGTCCGTTTCGCTGAGCACCTTGTCGACATCGCTCTTTTCGCCCGTTATTTCATCGATATCAACATCTGGTGTCGGAGCGACTTCGGGCTCGGTATCGAGTGTTTCCGGCTCGTTTATATACTCTGCGTCTACCTTTTCGGTGTCGCCGTCCTCTTCACGGATATATACTCCGTCATCGCTGCCGTCAAGCCCTTCAAGTATCGCTGTAGCGCTTATATCGTTGTGCTTTATCGGGTTATCATCGGTTTCCCGGTCGGCAGAAGAATCGCTCTTTTTCGCGTCAAGCTCCGCTAAAATATCGTCAATTGAATAATCAGCCATATCAAGCGTCCTTTCTTACATTTATTTGCAGGATCATCTGTGTTTTACGACCTCATACATCAATATGCCTGCGCATACTGACGCGTTGAGTGAATTTACCTTTCCTAACATCGGCAGGGATAATACAACATCGCAGTTTTCTCTTACGAGCTTTCCGAGACCGAAGCCCTCACTGCCTATCACAAGAGCGACCGCGCCCGAAAGATCTGCCTTATCTACCGGCGTTCCGTCAGCTTCTGCACCGTATACCCATACACCGTGCTTTTTCAGCGTCTTTATGGTGTCTACAAGGTTTGATACCCTTGCTATCTTTACCCACGCGGCAGCCCCCGCAGAGGTTTTGAACACCGTGGGATTTACTGTTGCACTGCGCCTTTTCGGGATAATTACACCGTCAGCGCCCGAAGCCTCGGCGGTACGGATTATAGCGCCGAGATTATGCGGGTCCTGTATCTCATCGCATATTATGATGAAAGGCGGCTTGCCCTTACTTTCGGCGTTTGCAAGTATATCCTCCACCGTGCAGTACGCCACAGCGGATAAAGCCGCCGCAACGCCGCCGTGCTTATCGCCGCACATGGACTTAAGCTTGTCTTCGCCGACATCTTTTATAACTATACCTTGCTTTTTTGCAAGAGCTATTATCTTGTTCATGCCCTGTGAGTTTTTAAGCAGATAGACTGTGTCTATCGATCTTTCGGCTTTGAGAGCCTCCGTCACAGCGTTTTTGCCGTATATAATTTCCTCTTTTGAAGCTGTTTCCATTATCTTACCTCTCGTATCTGCATACAGATATGCAGATTAAGTATACCACAAACCTCCTGCCATTGCAAGCAAAACAAGGCACAGCCGTTATCTTTCACAATTTTTTCACTTATGCGGGTGAATGATTTTTTACACCGTAACTGAGGGAATGTTGCCGCCAACATCGCTATTGACACGATCGTTGCCAAATTTTCCCTGCCAGCTCATTGCACCTTTGTCCGCACATTGTACCTTTGCGATATGCACGTTCACGCCTATGCAAATCCTATACCTAGCCCCCAAACCTTTTGCCGATAAAGCGCGGAGAATACCATATAGGAAAAAGCAGTCCGCTGTACATTACAACGGACTGCCATTTATTGAAGCAACAGAAAATCTGCTATCTTTTGTGATTTTACGTTTAAAAATTATTACCTTATTTGCCTGACTATCAATAATGCGGTATCGGTTCAATACCTGTTCCCAGTTTAGGAGGCTCTTTACTTTCGACAACATATTCATTGTAGATATAGTAGTTGCCTGAGGTTATGTAATAGCCGTTGTCCGTTTCACCGATAATCGTCAACGGATCAGCAAACCAATATTGTACCTGAATTTCGCCGTACATCGGTATCGGATATTTTCTGGCACGTAATATTTCCGACTTTGTCCAAACTTCTTTTGGTTTATCAAAGTATGATTCATTCCAGACTTCGTCCATATGCGCTGCAACGAATGTGTCTATCTTCTCCCCCCTAGGCGTATACTTAACCTCATCAACGCAATCCTTACCCTCGGTTTTAAAGCTCTTATAGCTCCAGTTTCCGTAAACCGTGGTTTTTCCGATATTAGCGTATTTTCTTATGCGGAACTTATATGTAGTTGACGGCGAAAGGCTGTTTATCCTCACGCGATCCTTGCTCTTGGCAAGCTTTGCGACCTGCACCCACTTGCCGCCTTTGTACTGCTGTACAATATATCCCGCAGCATCATCGCTCATATCCCAGCCGAGGTTAAGCATTTTGCCTGTCTTTGAGTTGAGCCTGAAACGGCTGACATTAGTCGGGATAGTGTTCGCGCTCAGCGTTGCCGAGTAAGCGCCATAAAGCGCGGTCTTACCGCTCATCTTGTACGCCTTTACCCTGAACTTGTACGCAGTGCAAGCCTTAAGACCTGCTTTTCTGTAAGTTGTAGTGCCGCTGTTAGCTATCTTAGCAACTCTTACCCACTTGCCGCCCTTGTACATCTCAACAATGTAACCATCGGCAGAAGCATTCTTGCTCCAGTTGATACGGAGCGCGTCTGCGGCTCTGCCGCCGAGCTTTGCACCCTTTATAACAGACGGATTTGTCCTTGCTGTAACTGTAGCACTATAGTTACCGTAAAGTGCCGTGCTACCGCTCATCTTGTATGCCCTAACTCTGAACTTATAAACAGCTCCCGCTTTAAGTCCCGATTTTTTGAATGTAGTAGTACTGTTGTTTGTAATTTTTGCTACTCTTACCCACTTGTTGCCCTGATACATCTCAACAATGTAACCATCGGCAGAAGCATTCTTGCTCCAGTTAATTCTCAGCGCGTCTGCGGCTCTGCCGCCGAGCTTAGCACCCTTCATAACAGACGGATTTGTCCTTGCTGTAATTGTAGCACTATAGTTGCCATAAAGTGCCGTACTGCCGCTCATCTTATATGCTCTTACCCTGAACTTATAAACAGCTCCCGCTTTAAGTCCCGATTTTTTGAATGTAGTAGTGCTGTTGTTTGTAATTTTCGCTACTCTTACCCACTTGCCGCCCTTGTACATCTCAACAATGTAACCATCGGCAGAAGCATTCTTGCTCCAGTTAATTCTCAGCGCATCAGCCGCTCTGCCGCCAAGCTTCACGCCCTTCATAACAGACGGATTTGTCCTTGCGGCTAACTCTGCACTGTATGCACCGTAAACTGCTGTCTTACAATCCGTCTTGTATGCTCTTATTCTGAACTTATAAACAGCTCCTGCCTTAAGTCCCGATTTTTTGAATGTAGTAGTGCTGTTGTTTGTGATCTTTGCAACACGCGCCCACTTGCCGCCCTGATACATCTCAACAATGTAACCATCGGCAGAAGCATTCTTGCTCCAGTTGATACGAAGCGCATCTGCGGCTCTGCCGGAAAGCTTTACTCCGCTTACCTTAGCAAGCGTGGGCTTGTCAAGCCATTCAAAGTCAAAACCGTTGTCTTTAGCGTACTGTTCTCCGGCAGTGCCGCTGTAGCAATATATTTTGAGGTTGCTTATCTTCGTGTAGCCGTTATCATAATAGTAGCCGAAAGCCTTATTGCCTATCTTCGACACACTATCAGGTATCGTGATACTTTCAAGCTTTGCGCACCGGCTGAACGCACCACTGCCTATTTTTGTCACGCTCTTACTGTCAATCTCATCGGGAACAGCTACTTTGCTTTCACTTCCGGTGTACTTAGTTATCTCGACCGTTCCGTTATCAAGAACAGAATATTCATAATCTATGTTCTGAGTGTAGCTTACATCAAACTGAATTTCCAGTGACTTTTTGGGGTATGCACCGGCATAGCCATCTACCTTAAGAACATTGTTCCAGATATTTGCGAACTGAATCTTTGTATAGCCTGTCTTCATACCGTATTCAGTATCGATAAAAGGATCGGCGAACTCAGCGGTTACTTTGCCGTCAACAATTATCTTTGCGTTTGAAAACTTGGCAATTGATTGACCGGCATTCTTGTCAAAAGGTAAGTCGGTAGATACAAACAGAAGATTGAAGCTCGATGCACCGTCAAGTGCCCAGTCAAAGTCAGAAATACCAACCGTATATGTGCCGCTCTGTTTGATCGTTACATCGGTGTATGTTGCCGGAATGACATAACCTTGAATATCTTCATCAAAGCAGTCCGTATACTTGGGAAAAATTGTGGGATCATTTCCGCCCCATACGATTACGCTGTTGAAGTATTTGCCGCCCTCAACATCCCTGCCGTATGCAGCATCATCAAATGTGTTTCTGGTTGAGAAAGGTCCTGTCTGAAAACCTATGTACGCATGATAATTCTCCGCTCCCGCCGCAACAGCGCACACCACTGCCGTAACCGCGAAAGCCGCAATAGCCAAAAGCCACTTTTTCAATTTCATATTACACTCTCCTCGTATTTTAATTTCCTGCGCAAGCACAGTTATAATTTAATGATATACTAATATCTTTATTTGTCAACCCTTTTTTGTAAAAATCAGCACCTTTTTCAAAAAGCATTGAGCTTACCGCAAAAGTACGCGTCAAATGAAAAGCGTTGTTCTTCTGCCTGCGCTGTCTGAATTTAAAATCCACGCTGAAAACAACTTGCGATAATTAGTTAAAAACAGCCGCTCCTGTCAAATCGCAGAAGCGGCTGTTTTATATTCCCGTCACTTGATCCCGAAGCTGTCTTTGAGCACCCTCTTACCGCTTTCGGTTACAAATATCCTGTCATACGCGTTTTTCACCGCGTTCATCGACGCTCCGTCCTCGTATAGGTTGACTATGAAATCCGCCTCGATAAGTATCTGCAGATCCTTGCTGTCAATATCGGTGTATGTGTGATGGTGAGCTATAAGATACATAACGCGCTCTTTTACATCGTCATAGCCGCCGACAGCTTCCATTATTCGCTTTGCAATATCCGGCCCTAACTTCTGTTGTATTTCGCCATCATTCCTGCCGTACAGCCTTTCACCCTCATGTATACCTATATCATGAAGTATCGCCGCCGCTTCAAGCGTTTTCATAGCATCGGCAGACAGACCCTCGCAGACTCCGATAAGCCGGGCAAAGCTGTGCACTTTCATAAAGTGCTGTATTCTTTTCGGGTCGCCGCGGTCATATTCTATAGCCGCATTTATCAGCTTTTCGTGCATTTCTATTCGCCCTTGCTCTCTGCCGTACTTTCGGTCTTGCTTTCGGTCTTGCTTTCGGTCTTGCTTTCGGTTTTACTTTCGGTTTTACTTTCGGTCTTGCTCTCGGTTTTACTTTCGGTCTTGCTCTCGGTATCGGTGTCCTTTTTCTCGACTGTTTTCAGCGTAGTGTCGGATATCAGCTTTACCTTGTCCGCGCTTGCGGTTATAATGCGGTTGTCCCACATTGTGAGAAGGTAAGGCTTGTCGCCGCTTGATATCTCACAGTCGAGCGTTTCGTATTTTTCATCATACAGTGTTATGTCACCGAGTGACGTAAGCTTATTGTCCGCATAGCTGTAGAATTTGCATCTGCTTACCTGTGATATGCCGTCAAAATATACTATCGGTATGCCGATTATCAGCTTTCCTCCGCTCTCGCCGTATGCAAGTCCGGTTATATCATCGCAGAGAGGACTGGTAAGATATTTGTTCCAGTCACCCGGAGTACTGCTCTCTGCTGTAATTGTCACCTCGGCTTTTTTGTCGCCGCCGACCGCAAGTACTATTCCTGTCCTGTTGCCGTCCTTGTCGGTTTTGAGTGTTACCTCTGCGGATATCTCATCATTGAGTTTTATTCTGTTTGTGCTTTCGGGTTCTTTTACTTCCTTTTGCGCCGGGATATCGACATTGTACTGTACAGGTTTTTCTCCGCCTGTTGTGATTGTAACTATCTTGTCTTTTCCGCTTATCGACTCAACGCCTTCGCTTCCGTTTATATCCATCATATTAAGATATGTGAGCATTACTCCGGTTGTAATCAGCACGTTGTTTGCACTTCCGTCTGAACCGTCCGTTTGCATTGCTCCTACAGCCGCGAAGCCTTCTGTCAGCGCATTGATAAGATGTGGATTTATAAATGTATCGTCCAATCCCGAAGCGGCTGTTCTCAGCGTATCTCCGAAATTCAAATAGCTGAGCGTTGTGTAATATTTGCCGTCAAATATCCGGCTGTCCGTGACATACATACCGTTTTGCGAAACCGCACAGCCTGCCGCATCGCCTACAAGTACGCTTCGTACGTTCACATCGTTTGTTCCGCTTGCATCTATTGCGGTAGTCGTATAGTATGAAGCTGTATTCACTTTTGAAGGCAGTTGTATTCTGTTCATCGGTATAACGGTAGTTTCTTTTCCGTGTTTAAATGACGGAATGAAAGAGGTCAGCTTGTCCGCAGATGCTTTCATTATGTCAAAGTGATCATAGGTGACAACATAAGCTGAATTACCGTTCGTATAATAATCGACAAATTCTCCTGAAAGTATATATTCGTCGACTGCTTTTCCGTTTATCATACCGCTTTCGTCATATGTGCGGATCACGGTGCCGCTACCGCTTTTATTGCCGCCGATAACCGTAAAGTATTCACCGCACTTTATTATTCCTGCATTTTCAAGCCCTGTATCAAAGCTGAAATTGCCGCTTATCTTGCCGTCGGATATTTTTGCCCCGAGTATCTCCGAACCATTAATTGCCGCTACAAACGTATTTCCGTACACATTTTTCGGGAGAGATGAATGCTTTTGCTCCGCCGCAACTAAGCTGTCGGGCAGGGTATAGGTTATTTTGTCTTTTGCCGCCTGTGCCTGCTCGATCAGAGAGGCGTAGTCGGTAATGTTTTGCTCGAGCTTTTCGGGAACTTTGTAAATAAGATCCTGGATAATTCCGTTTGAGCGGAGAATATTCAGTGACAAACCGCCCAATATGAGCACTGCGGCACCGATAAACGCCGTAATAAGGCAACCTTTGCTGCGCTTTATCCGTATGCAGTCATGCTCATCATCGCTGACATCATAGTCGTTATATTTGTCATCATAGCTTTCGTCATCATCGTTCATAAGTTCACCGATAGCTGAACCTATATCCTTTGCGTTGACGGCTATCCTTTCGTCATCGGAAATGACGCCGTCAAAGTCATCGACCTCTTCGGTAGCCTGTATCTTTTCCTCCTGCGGAGGTTCGGGCAATGAAAATTCCTGTGTTATGCTGTTTTCGGTATTATTTTCGATTTCGGCGTTGTCTGCTTCATCTGCGTTGCTTCCGGCAGTTTCGTTATCGCCGACAGCTTCACTCTCTGCGACAATTTCCGACGAATTATCATTACTATCTGTATAATTATCACTGTTTTCTACATTTCCGACATAGTTCACCTTATCCAGCTGTTCCTGTATCCGTGAGATCATAGCCTTGGCGGCTTCGGTTCTTTCATCGGTCAGGTCGTTTTCTGTGTTTTCGGCGGTATCAATCGCATTTTCGGCAGTTTCCGACGCTTCTGCGACAGATGGAACATTTTCGGCAACGCCGTTATCAGCCGGCTTTTCTTCCTCGGCTTTTTGCTTGCTTTTTCTGTTGGTCAGCTCCTCGGTCATTCTGCGCAGAGTTTCTTCTTCTCTTCTTTTTCTCTGCTCGGTAAGCTCCTTTCGCTGTGTGGCTACCGCAATTATCATACGGTAGTCATCGCCTGTCAGCACAGAGTTATCTAGTATCTGCAAAAGCTCATCGAACTTCAGATGCGGGTTTTCCTCTATTCGGCGAAATTCCATATTGCCTATCTTGCTGTTTCCGAGCAGCTCCAGAAAATCCGAGCCGCTTATTTTTAGCTCCTTGAGCTTTCGCAGGAATACGCCTGCGGTCATATCTCCGTTGTCTTCAAGCAGTTTTTTTATCTCTTCCGGGTTCACCTTGTCGGGGATCTCAACGGAAGAAACGTATGCTTTTATCTTTTGTTCCAGACTATCCATTATTCCCTCCGTCAGATGCTCTGTTCAGACAGGAGGCGAGCCTTCATAGTTACCTCTGCATTGGTAAGGCACACGCCAACTGTTTCTTCTGTGTATCCGCATAGTTTCGCGGTTTTTTCTGCACTGCAGCCGCATACTGTGCTGACGCTGAGTACAAGGCGCTCTATATCGGGCAGTTCGTCCAGTGCCTGTCTTATCTCTGTGCCGCCGTCTGCCTTTGTGATAAGCTCACCGCCGGATTTATTTAGATGCCTTATCTTTGTGCAGAGTATCTTGACCAGCCACTCTATAAACTGTGCCGTTGTGTTAAGCGTTGCCGTAGGCAGGGCGGCAAAGCTGTCAAGCACAGTAAGCCTTACCGCTTCGACTGCCGCATCCTCACTTTTCATTGCCATACGGGCTATTTTATATATAGGTCGGTAGACAGCCTTATAAAGCTGTGCATAACCGTCTGTGTCACCTGTCTGTGCCTGCTTTATCAAAGTGGCGAGTTCCTGTGCGTTCATCTGTTCACCTCAAAATGTACATATATATTTATCATACCACAAAACTCACAATAAGAAAAGCCTTTTCCCGAAATTTTCACATTACGCCTTATTGTATGCTGTACTTTGTACTGTTTATATTGCAGTCTGACGACAGATATGGTAAAATACAAGACAAACGGAGGAATGCATATGACCGAAAACGAATTTATACAGCGATACACTTCACATCTGAGCGCACAGCAAAAGCAGGCGGTTACTGCTACCGAGGGGGCTGTACTTTTGCTTGCTGTGCCCGGAAGCGGAAAGACGACCGTGCTGATAACACGGCTCGGCTATATGATATACTGCCGCGGCATAGCACCGTCAGAGATACTTGCCGTTACCTATACCAGAGCCGCGACATTTGAGCTTAAGAAGCGTTTCTCCGCGTTTTTCGGGAGCGAGTACGCAGGAAGCCTTGAGATACGCACGATAAACGGCTTGTCCTCAAAGATCATAGAACGGTACGGAAGTGTGCACGGTGCCGAGAGCATTCCGAAGCTTATGAGCCGTGAGGGCGACCGCAAGCGGCTGATATCGGATATATACAAGGATATCACCGGAGAATTTGCCGATCCGTCCGCCATAAACGATGTCGGCGCGATGATCACATATGCAAAGAATATGATGCTGACAGACGAGCAGATATCGGAGCTTGACTGCGGCGTTGCCGATACACTTAAGATTTATAAAAAGTATTGCAGTGAGCTTGCTGTCAGAGGGCTTATGGATTATGACGACCAGATGGTGACAGCACTCGATATACTTACAAAGTGCCCCGATATACTGGATTATTATCACGGACATTTTCACTATATATGTGTTGATGAAGCGCAGGATACATCAAAGATCCAACACGAGATAATAAGAGTGCTCGCAAAGGGCAGCGGCAACATATTTATGGTCGGTGATGAGGATCAGAGTATATATGCGTTCAGAGGGGCTTATCCCGATGCGCTGACAGACTTTGAAAAGACCTATGAGAACGCCTCGGTGCTGTTTATGGAGCGGAATTTCCGCTCAACGCCCGAGATAATCGGTGCGGCAAACGCGTTTGTCAGCCGCAACCGCTTCCGCCGTGACAAGACTATCTGCGCTGTGAACGAAGCGGGAATGCCGGTCAGAACGGTACATTGCCGCGGCAGAGCTACACAGTATGACTTCCTGTGCGGCATCGCAAAAAGAAATGAAATGCAGACAGCGGCACTGTTCCGCAACAACGACAGCGCGGTGGCGCTTGTCGATATGCTGGAACGAAGCGGTATAGGCTACAGACTTAAGGGCGGCGAAAAGACATTCTTTACAAGTAAGCCCGTAACGGATATCGTATCGATCATAAACTTTATAAATGATCCATATAACGTTGATGAGTTTATGCGGATATACTATAAAATCGGTCTGTATATAAACAAGCAGGCGGCACAGACAGCCTGCCGTATAAGCGCGGCAAGGCATATACCTATAACCGATGCACTGCTTGGTCCGGGTGAACCCACGGTCGGCGGCGGAATAGAGCTGACGGAAAGCTCGCGTAAGAATATCATGCGTATGGCGGAATATGCCGCTCAGGCGCGCAGTGCGGGAGCATCGGAAACACTCAGCATCATATGGCGCACAATGCAGTACAGCGACTATGTTCACAAGAATAATCTTGACGGAGGAAAGTACGACATACTGCGCTTACTCGCAAGAAATGTGAGCAACGGTGAGCAATTGACAGCACGACTCGGTGAGCTGAGTGAGATAATGGCAACACATACCGATGACCCCGACAGCCTTTTCACGATGTCAACGATACATTCAAGCAAGGGTCTTGAATACGACCGTGTTTATCTGCTTGATGTGATTGATAATGTACTGCCGTCAATTACAGCGGACAAGCTTGATGATAAGGAAGATGTAAAGCAGTATGAGGAAGAACGCAGACTGTTCTATGTCGCTATGACAAGAGCAAAAAAGGAGTTGTATCTTTTCTCGTGCACCGGCGAAAGTTCGGAGTTTGTAAGCGAGGTCGACCGCGATATCCCGATCGAATACACCGACAGCAATGACATTTTCTTTTCGCTGTTTGCAAGAGATATGCTCGGGCGTGAATACTGCAACAGGGAAAGCGGCAAGGGCGTTGTTACAGCATACTGCAACGATAAGCTGTATATAAGGTATGCAAACGGCAGGAGTGAGCTTAAGACGCTTGAAGAAATGCTGAAAGACCGCGACAGGACCGCACACTATATTACTAAGGAGGAGCTTGACAAGCTGAACACCAATGACAGCGCAAAAGCAGATATAGTGCCGTCAAAGCGGATAGTTATGCCAAAAGAGGGAGATAAGCTGTATCACGGCGTTTTCGGTAACGGCGTTATCAGAAGTATAGACAAGCTCGGCATAGGCACGGTGTACTTTGAAGCAAGCGGGCAGACAAAGCGCCTTATGCTTGAAACGTGTGTGAAAAACGGGATCATTACGGTGTAGTAATTGTTTCGTAGATGCGCAGATTTATCCGGAGATAAATATTATGTCTGTTCATTTTCGCTAAGGCAGAATGATGAAACATACAGCCAACACCGCTGAAAACAGTTTTAATGCAGACAAGGCGTTAATAATTTCGTGAGTATATCAGTGCAACTGCACTGTCACC
>DOQG01000067.1:0-20706 GCA_003512525.1 Oscillospiraceae bacterium
CGGTGACAGTGCAGTTGCACTGATGCACTAACGAAATTATTAACAACTTGGGTGTACGGAAGCTGTTTTCAGCGATGTTTCCAGTATATTTATTGTTTTGATATTTTTGCAATATATTGCATTGCAATTTAAATGAAATTTGGCAAACCGAGAAATTGTGTCACAGCCACATATCATTTTTATATATTCAGAAGATACGAAAGTGTATCTCCTATTTCACCGAGGGCATTTTCGGTCGTCATTCCGACAAGAACATCTGTCGCACCTTTTTCAACACAGAAGCTCGCTACATTGAAATTACAATAGCGTACATCTATAACATATATCTCGCCGAATGAAGAGGTAAGGCAAGGTATCATAGCACTGGGATAGTCATCCTTGAGCACTACCAGCACTCTGTCGTTATCTGCATCTGTAGTGATATGCTTTATATAGCTGTCAGCCACCATAAACAGGCTGTAGAACGCAGTTGTATTGTAGTCGGACCTCGGCATCAGAGGATACTCAAACTGAAATTCATAGTCCTCGTTATAGTACTCGGTAGTATACTCGTTTTTCGGAACATAGTAGGTGAATGTTTCCCCCTCGTACATAAGTCCTTCATACTGAGTTGCCGCATAGACCGAGCCAAGGCAGTCCTCTTCATACTTGTCATAGTCGGACAGCTTTGCAAAGCTTACGCCTGCCGTTTTTGCAAAGCTCTGAGCCGCATAGTACGCTCCGAGCTGCTGCCAGTGGCAGTCGCGCAGGAAATACAGGTTTTCTTTACGATGCGGAAGGAGCGCTTTCATAGTATCTATGACCTTGATGTCCTTGCTAAGCATATTTGAGATATATTCAGAGTCGCTAAGCTCGGTATACTTTGACTTTTCAAGCTCGGCTGGGGTTATAAATGTATTCTGGGTAAGCGCCAGCATACTGTATACATCGGTATCCGGGAGCAGTTTTTTCAGTGTATTGAGGGTATGCGCATAGTCCTCTGCATTGTCACGGTTTCCGTTATAGAGCTGTGCGCCGTATATTGTGTCGCCGCTCTGATATACAAGCTGTGAGCCCTCTTCATAAAGCACCTGTGCATCCGGGTCAGAGGGCGCTATATATACGTTTTCGGGCTTTGAAGCATTACTGCTGTTATCCGACTTTGAGCTTGTTTCGGATTTGGAACTCGTTTCGGCTTTTGAGCTGTCATTTGACGATGTTTCGGCTTTGCTCTCAGGTGCTGAGTTGCTGCTCTCGGGAGCATTGCTTGAGGTATCGGACGGCGCAGGTGTAACTATAGCTATGGGCTTGGTTGACGCAGTTGTGACCTCGGTCTGTGACGCTCCGCTGTTCACCTGCGAAACAGTGCCCTTTATCTCTGCACCGTCTACAGTAAAGCCGAACAGTGAGCGAAACCCTGCACCGATCGCCTTGAATGTATCTCTGAACGGTACGGTGTCGTTAAAGAAATAGCTGATATCGTTTGTGTAGTCACCGCTCAGATATGCGTCCCATGTGAATTTCGGGAATGTGGCAAGGTTACGCTTTTCAGATTCGGATACAGTCGGACGCGGAAGCACCAGAAGTCCGACGGCAACAACCGCAAAGAATGCTGTGCATACGCCGATATTTATCTTTACGCCAAGCTTTTTCTTGCGCTCGTCTGCGCTCATAAGCTTGTTATCCTGCTGTGATTTTTCCTCTCTGTCCTGTTTTTCCGGTTTTACTTTTATCTGCTTTTCTTTTTTCGCGGAATGAGTATCTTCGCTCTTTGCAGGTTTTACCGCTTTATCACGCTTGTTCTTTTTCGGTTCGCTTGTTTTCTGAGCTTCCATCTTGCGGCGGTATATTTCGTTAAGCTCTTCAAGCTCCTTGTCATCTATATGATCTGCCAATTTACTCACTCCTTTCTCAGAACTGCCAATAGATAAACGGGTTGTTTGTGGCATTTACAAGCAGTATACTGCTCAGTGCGAACACTGCCACATTAAGCACCGTCTGACCTACGGAGGTCGCAAGATAATAATTCATACTCTCGAGCTTCTTCTTAAGTGCGGGAACAACAGGCATACACAGCGCTACACTTACAATAAAAAGCCACGCATTTGCTGTCATATTCTGTGTAGATATCTTATCTACAAATGAGTTGCCGTTAAGTCCGACAAGGTTTCCGAGGAATGTGCCGAGCTTGCCTAAATCGGTAAAGTAGAATATACCGAAGCCCACCACGACTACTATCGTATTATATATGTGCGCAAGCGCCTTTGGCATCTTTCTCATATTCTTGTTGCCTATTGTGCGCTCTATCAGAATGAACAGTCCGAAGTAAAGACCCCAGATTATATAGTTCCAGTTTGCGCCGTGCCAGAAGCCTGTGCAGAACCATACGAGGAAGAGGTTAAGATACTTTCTTCTCTTGCCGAATATCGGAACGTACAGCAGATAATCGCGGAAGAATGTACCGAGCGAGATGTGCCACCTCTGCCAGAATTCGGTGATATTCTTGCTTACAAAAGGATAGCGGAAGTTCTCGTCAAAGTGGAAGCCGAATATGCGGCCAAGACCTATCGCTATATCCGAATAACCCGAGAAGTCAAAGTAGACCTGCATAGCATAAACTATTACGGTGTACCATGTTCCGACTACGGATAACGATGCAAGGTCGCCGTTCTTGAAGAACGTATCAACTATAGTACTGAGGTTATTGGCAAGGATCACCTTCTTGCCAAGACCCATACATATTCTTGTGATACCCTCGCTGATATCCTCTTTGGTTATCACTCTGTTATCTATCTCATCTTCAATTACAGCATAACGGACGATAGGACCTGCAACGAGCTGAGGGAACATTGAGATGTACATAAGCAGCTTGTACCAACTTTTCTGAACCTTTATCTTGCCCCAGTAGCAGTCAAGGATATAGGAGATTATCTGGAATGTGAAGAAGCTTATGCCTATCGGCATTTCTATATGCGGCACGGGTAGGTCGACCGGGCTTATCGCATTGAAATTTTCAACAAAGAAGCCTGTATATTTGAAGAACATCAGAAGTCCTATATCAAATATAAGAGCACCGGCAGTTACCGCGGTAGCTTTTTTTGTATCACGGAACTTATCTATCAGCAGTCCCGCAACATAGTTTACCGTAACGCTTCCGACAAGCAGGAACACCCAGACCGGCTCACCCCATGCATAGAATATCATAGAGAATACGATAAGCACCCAGTTGCGGTATACTGTCTTACGGCAGATAAAATATGCTATAAAGCACAGTGCCATAAAGAAATACAGAAAAAATAAATCGGCGAATATCAACTGTATCGTCCTTTCTTTTGAAGCTTGTTTTAATATCTTTTATGTGTTGTCTGCCCGTTTTGTGAGCAAACCCATTCAGTATATAATTATACTATATCAAACGCGGTATGTCAATTTCAATCAACCCCGACTTTATCCGAAAAATTGCTGTTTCGGACGCTGTTTATTGTGACAAATAACCACTCGGCGGCGGAGCAGAAAAATTGCCCCCGAAAATCGGGGGCAACCGTTAAATTCAATTATTCGTTTGTTTCATTGATATCGCTGTTATCGTTATCCCCGATAACCTGAGCGTCATCTTCCGAAACGGGAGCAACATCGTTTGTGCTCTGGACAGGTGCGCCTGAATTATCTTCAAGCGGTTCTCCGTTCATCAGCTTGATGAAGTCGTCGCCGTCGATCTTCTCATGCTCCATAAGGTAATGAGCGACCTTGTCGAGCTGATCTCTGTGACTTAGCAGTATCTGCTTTGCATTTTCATAGCTTGTGTCTATAAGCTCGCGGATCTCGCCGTCAATTTCTGCGGCAACATTTTCCGAGTAGTTTCTGCCCTGAGAATAATCTCTGCCGAGGAACACCTCGGAGTTATCGTGTCCGTATACGATAGGACCCAGCTTTTCGGAGAAGCCGTATCTTGTTATCATACTTCTTGCAAGGTCTGTGGCACGTTCAATATCGTTGCTGGCACCCGTTGATATCTCATCGAGCACGATCTTTTCGGCAACACGTCCGCCGAGCAGAACAATGATCTCTTCTTCCATCTGCGTCTTGCTTCTGAAGCTCCTGTCATGCTCGGGAAGCGACATTGTATAGCCGCCTGCCATACCTCTCGGTATGATCGAAACCTGGTGTACGGGGTCTTGTGTCTTGCAGTGGAATGTGCAGACTGCGTGACCTGCCTCGTGGAATGCCGTAAGACGCTTTTCGTCTTCGCTGACTACCTTTGACTTCTTCTCAGGTCCTGCAACTACCTTGATAGTAGCCTCTTCTATATCAGGCTGTGTTATAGCCTTTCTGTTGTTTCTTGCCGCAAGCAGAGCCGCCTCGTTTACAAGGTTCGCAAGGTCTGCACCGGTAAAGCCGGCTGTACCCTTTGCGATAGTGGCAAGGCTTATATCGGGAGCGAGCTTCTTATTCTTTGTATGAACGCGCAGAATAGCCTCTCTGCCCTTGATATCTGGATATCCTACAGTGATCTGTCGGTCGAAACGACCGGGACGGAGCAGTGCGGGATCAAGTATATCACGTCTGTTTGTAGCCGCAATAACGATAACTCCCTGATTGTCTGAGAAGCCGTCCATCTCAACGAGCAGCTGGTTCAGCGTCTGTTCACGCTCATCGTGACCGCCGCCAAGACCTGTACCTCTCTGACGACCTACCGCATCTATCTCATCTATGAATATTATTGACGGTGTATGCTTCTTTGCCTGATCGAACAGATCTCTTACACGGCTTGCGCCGACACCGACGAACATCTCAACGAAATCCGAACCGCTTATTGAGAAGAACGGAACGTTTGCTTCTCCCGCAACAGCCTTTGCAAGTAAGGTCTTACCTGTACCGGGAGGGCCGAGCAAAAGTACGCCGCGCGGTATTTTAGCGCCGAGCTCCTGATACTTTCTGGGGTTTCTCATAAAGTCGACGATCTCGCTCATTTCTTCCTTTTCTTCCTCTGCACCTGCAACATCGGCAAAGGTTATCTTAGGACCGCCCGCCGGCTGTGTTCTTGCGTTCGCCTTGGAGAACTGCGACATTTTTCCGCCGCCGCCTGCCTGACGCATTATCACAAACGTAAAGCCTATCATCAGCGCTACCATAAGCAGATACGGCAGGAAGCTGAGCAGGAACGAATTGTCCGAAACGGGATAGAAGTCCTCAACGAGCGGACTGTCGGGATTTTTCTCGTTATATGCCTTTCTGTAACCCTCGGTATCCTGTAAGAACAGGCTTACGTTCGGCACAGAATACTTATATTTCTTTGTGCTGTCGCTCTTTAATGTGTACTGTAATTCACCTGAGCCTAGATCAAGCGTATAGCCTGAAACATTGTAGTTATCAAATTCGCTTATCACCTGTGAATATCTTGTTCGTTCACCCGGTGTCGCGCTCATCTGAAGCATTGTGACCATGCCTATGACAAGCAGAACGATAACTGCAAGGTAAATGAAAACGCCTTTGAATTTGTTGTTCTGATTCATCAGTTTCCCTTTCTGTCGGTCGTGTCTGCATATTGCACCCGACCGTCTTTACGGTTATATTTTTACAGCTTCGACGCTGTTTTTTCAGCGTGCTTCGACCTTAAGCTCACCTATGTACGGGAGATTTCTGTACAGCTGGGCATAATCAAGTCCGTATCCGACTACAAATACATTATCTACGTCAAAGCCGATATAGTCTGCCTTTATAACTTCTGATTTTCTTACTTTCTTATTGAGCAATGTGCATACCTTTATTGATGCGGGCTCTCTTTCATGGAACAGATCCTTTACAAACTTAAGCGTCTTACCGCTGTCAAGAATATCCTCAACGAGTATGACGTGCTTACCCTTGATATCGGCGGTAATATCCTTTGTAAGCCTGAGCTCACCCGATGTCGTACCGTTTCCGTATGACTGCACGGTCACAAAGTCAAGTCTTGTGTAAAGGTCTATGCTTTTCATCACATCAGACAGGAACATAAATGAGCCTTTGAGTATACCTATTATCGTTACCTCTTCGCCCTTATAGTCCTCGGTTATCTGTTTTCCTATCTCTTCTGCTCTTTTCATAAGCTGTTCGCTTGTGAAAAGCACTCTTTCGATATCATTGTGTATGTTGTTTTCCACGTTTTATTTCTCCGTTTTTCTTTATCGTAAATAATACATCGCTTATATTAAATAAATGTTAAGCGCTTGCAACAAAATCAGTAATACTGCAATTATAGCACGAATGCTACCGAAAAGCAACGGCGATAATCACTTTTAAGCTGTTTATCACACTAATTTCGTCTGAATTTCTCACAGTCAGTCAGCACAAACAGCTTTTTTTTGCGTATCATAACAAATTTAAACTGGCACGGATTTATTTTTCCCTGTCTTGCCCTTATGATCCCGACACAGCTTTCTACCGCTCTCATATTCAGCGGTATATCGTTATTTCTGAAAAGCATTGTGACGATACGCCGCAGTATGCATTCCTCGGCGGTATAAAGCACATTGACATCATACTTATCGTCTTGAGTATGTGCCTTTTCCATAAGCTGAGCCGCGATCTTGTCAAGGTATCTGTCGTCATCGGATACCGACTGCGACAGCCTGCTTATTGCGCCGAAAAGCGCCGGATTTATTTCTCTGAGAAGCGGCACGACCTTATGCCTTATCTTGTTTCGGGTATAATCGTCCGACAAATTTGTGCTGTCGGTGACGTAATCAAGTGAATTTTCCGTGCAGTACCGCTCAATATCCCCGCGGGTGTTGTATAGCAGCGGGCGGATTATATTGTCGCGCTTTACGGGTATTCCGCATATACCCGACAGTGCCGTGCCGCGAACCATATTTATAAGTATGGTTTCGCAGTTATCGGACGCTGTGTGCGCGGTAGCTATAAGCTTGCCGCGGCTTATGCTGTCAAAAAATTCGTATCTGAGCCGTCTTGCGCATTCTTCAAGGCTGTCGTGCTTTTGCCTGAGATCGTTTACCTTTATACTTGCTACATACAGCGGAATATCAAGAAATCTGCACATTCTGCGGACAAATCTCTCATCTCCGTCGCTCTCCTCGCCGCGCAGGTTATGGTTTACATGACAGGCGGCAAGCGAAAATCCGAGCTCGTTTTTAAGCGAATACAGCACATACAGCAAGGCGACGCTGTCTGCGCCGCCGCTTACCGCCGCAATTACAGTATCGCCCTTATTTATCATCGAATACCGCTCTATCGTATTTTTAACGGAATTTTTTAAATCACTGCTCGGCATGGACATACTCCACATCTGTAAATCTCGTGTACTGACCGTCCCATATCATATTGATATCGTTGGTTTCGCCGTGACGGTTCTTTGCGACTATACACTTGCAGGCTCTCTGATCCTCAGCTTCTTTGTTATAGTAACTGTCACGGTACAGGAAAAGGACTATATCCGCATCCTGCTCGATAGAACCTGAATCACGCAGGTCTGACAGCATAGGTCGCTTATCATCCTTTTTTTCGGCGGAACGCGCAAGCTGTGACAGTACGATTATAGGAACATTAAGCTCCTTTGCCATTATCTTGAGGTTTCGCGTCATTTCGGAGATCTCATTTACACGGTTAAGATCTCTTCTTCCCGATGAAATAAGCTGGAGATAATCTATTACTATCAATCCGAGGTTCTCGACACGGCGGAGCTTTGCCTTCATCTCGTTTACCGTGATCGCCGAGCTGTCGTCTATATAGATATTCATATTTGACAGCACGAATGCCGCATCGGCAAGGTTTCTCCACTGTGCGGGGTCAAAGCGACCCGTTGACATAAGCTCGCTCGAAATTCTGCCCTCTGAGGACAGCATACGCTTTACAAGCTGTTCCTTAGACATTTCAAGGTTAAATACACACACTGCCTTTTCGGGGTGATACTTGGCTACGTTTGTCGCCATATTCATGGCAAATGACGTTTTACCCATACCGGGACGCGCCGCTACGATCAGCAGATCCGAATTATTAAGTCCGTGTATGTACTTGTCAAGTGACGGGAAACCTGATTTCAGTCCCTGTATGCCCTGTCTGTCCGGATTTGCACAAAGCTCGGACAGCTCATTAAGTATGCCGACAACGATGCCGTTCAGCTTTGTAAGACCTCTGACCTGATTTTCGTTGCGAACCTCATATATTTTCTTTTCTGCCAGCTCAAGCAGAGTAGATGTTTCTGCATTACCGTCGTTTGCGTTTTCAAGGATATCACCGGCTATGCTTATAAGAAGCCGCCTTGTGTACTTATCCTCGACTATCTCGATATATCTGTCTATGCTTGAAATGCTCGGGACGGTTTCCATAAGCTTTACAAGATATGTACGTCCCTCTTCCTGCGACTCGAAAACGTTCTGCTTCATACAGTTTTCAAGCACTGTAACAACATCTATGCTGTCGCTTGCGGCAAACATCTGCGTCATAACGGTGTAAATGTCGCTGTGCATTTTGACATAGAAATGCTCGGGGTGCAGCTTTGCCGATGCCTTGGGCATATTGGCGCTGCCGTCAAGCAGTATAGCACCGAGTACAGACTGCTCCGCATCAAGGCTGTACGGGAGATTTACCCCCGTAAGCTCCATATCAGCCATTATTCTTCCTCAACCTTTACGCTGAACTGTGCAACGATACCTGTAAACAGTCTTGCTTCTGCAGTGAATGTGCCGAATGACTTGATATCGCTCTTTGTTACTATCTTTCTCTTGTCAACGTCAAAGCCGAAATCACGCTTTATCAGTGCGCTTATATCCTTGCCGGTAACAGAACCGAACAGCTTTCCGCCCTGTCCTGCTTTTGCCTTGATTGTAAGCACCTTGCCGCCGATAGTATCCTTTATCTTCTTTGCGTTAGCCGCTTCAACATCAAGCTTGTGCTGTGCAGACGCCTTCTGACCCTCGAGGTGGTTAAGGTTCTCGTTGGTAGCTTCTACCGCAAGCCCCTTCTTGATAAGGCAGTTTCTTGCGTATGCGTCCTTGACTTCCTTGACTTCGCCCTTCTTGCCAGAGCCTGCTACGTCTTGTGTGAAAATTACCTTCATTTTATATCGTCCTTTCTTTTAACTGCGCTGTGCAGTCTTGTTATCATTTGAATTTACCTTTATCAGACTTAAATAGTAATCGTCTATTGATTTTTTGAGTACCTCGAGCGCTTCGCCCAGTGTTTCGTCCTTAAGCTGTGCGCCTGCCATCGTCTGATGACCGCCGCCGCCCAGAGCCTCCATAATGAGCTGAACATTTAAATTGCCCATACTTCTTGCGCTTATCGATATCTCGTTGCTCATCGTCTTGTACAGTACGAATGATGCGTCGACATTCTTGATAGTGAGCAATTCGTCCGCCGCCTGCGGAGCAACGATCCTCAGGTCGTCCGCATAGAAGTCGCAGGGTGCTATCGCGCACTTGCGATAGATCTCCGCTTCCGCTACTATCTGGGTCTTTCGCTTATAGCTGTCTATGGAGCTTGAGAACATCTTTTTGACGGTTATCGTATCTGCACCCATCTTGCGCAGTACAGCCGCCGCCTCAAAGGTTCTGACACCCGTTTTCATAACGAAATTCTTGGTGTCAAGCATAATTCCGGCAAGAAGGCACTCTGCCTGTACCGCTCTGAGCTTGCCGGCTTCGCCGAAGTACTGTATAAGCTCGGTCACCATTTCCGATGCGGAGGACGCATACGGCTCGTGGTGGAATATTACGGCATTGTCTATGTAGTTTACCATCTTCCTGTGGTGGTCGATGACAACTACCTTCTTTGCCTTTTCGTAAAGCTCCTTGCTTTCGATTATCAGCGGGTTATGAGTGTCGCATATTATAAGCAAGGTGTTATCTGTTGTTTCTCCGACCGCATCGGAAGGCTCCATAAACAACGGTTCTTCTCCGTCAACGTGCGGAAATCTGTCTATCAGCACCTTTGCAAGTGAAGTGTTGTAGTCACATACCGCCCATGCACTCTTGCCGAGGTTTCTTATAGCGCAGGTAAGACCTACCGATGAGCCCACGCTGTCAAGGTCGCTGTACTTGTGACCCATTATGAATATCTTATCCGCATTGTCAACAAGCTCCAGCAGTGAGTTTGCGATAATTCGCGTCTTTACCTTGGTATGGCGCTCAACGCCCTTTGATACTCCGCCGTAGAACTCGAAGCCGTTGTACGTCTTTACCGCCGCCTGATCGCCGCCTCGTCCGAGCGCCATTTCAAGTGCCTGACGTGCGAACTGCTCGCTTTCCTTGAGCGTTTTGCCTGTTCTGCCGATACCTATCGACATTGTGACGTTCAACCTGTCGTTTACGAATATCTCTCTTGCCTTGTCGAGGATCTCTACCTTGTTTTCAAGTATCTTTCGGAGATGTCGTTCCTCAATTATCGCGATAAATCTGTCAGAAGCGTTCTTTCTCAGTACTCCGGTGGTCTGCCCCGCAAAGTCCTCAAGAAGCTTGTCTATCTGTACGGAAACGTGCGCCTTTTCACTTTCAAGGCAACCGCTGATAAGCTCCTCATAGCCGTCTACCATAAACAGCATTACAACAGGCTGTGACAGCTTTTTCTCCGTTTCAAGGGCTGTGATGTCGGTGATATTCTTGAAAAACAGCAAGGTAAGCTCCTTTGCCTCTTCTTCATCGGGCACTCTTGCGAACACCTTGTACACACTGTCCTTATATGTTATTGTAATGCCGTCGTCGGTAAAAAAATCCGTTGCCGGTATATCGGTGATATCAGACAGCTCCATACCGTATTCACAGCACTCGGGAAATTCCTCGGTGAATTTCCCGTTTGTCCATACTATTCTTCCTGCACTGTCTATAATTACCGCCGACATCGGGAAGCTGTGCACCGACATATGCATCTTGGCTTCAAGCTCATCGTCAATTCGCGCATAGTACTGGAACGTCTTTCTCGTTACCTGTATGAGCTTACCTATGGCAAAGCCGCCGATAAGAACCACAAAAGGCGCAGACAGCCAGAATATGTTTATATCCCTGGTGTATATATAGCCCTGCATTATCACCAGTGCGATAACCAGTGCCGAAACAGATATGACAAGTCCGCCGTCACGATAAAAATTCTTCACTTTCTGCGCCTCCTTTGTTTTTACTGTTTTATACTTCCATTATTATAGGCAGTATCATGGGGTTTCGCTTTGTTTTCTGGAATATGAAGTTGCCCAGCTCATCTCTTACACTTGACTTTATATTGCCCCACTCGCGGATATTTCTGTCCGCACAGGTCCGGAGCGTCTTCTTTACAAGCTGTTTAGCCTCGTCCATAAGCGCTTCGGATTCTCTTACATATACAAATCCTCTTGATACTATATCCGGACCTGCCGCTACCGCGCCCGTTTCACGGTTTATAGTAGTGACAACAACAATAAGTCCGTCCTCGGACAGATGCTTTCTGTCACGCAGTACGACCGAGCCGACATCTCCGACTCCGAGTCCGTCAACAAGCACCTTTCCTGCGGGCACCTGACCTACCACTTTCATTTCAACGCTGTCTGTTTCTACTACCTGACCGATATTGAGAAGGAATATATTTTTCTCGGGTATGCCCATCTTTATGGCAAGCCCCTCGTGCTTTTTCATATGCTTGTATTCGCCGTGTATCGGAATAAAGAATTTAGGCTTTGTCAGCGCAAGCATCATTTTAAGCTCGTCCTGGCAGGCGTGACCCGAAACGTGTACCTCGTACATAGCCTCATATACGACCTCAGCGCCCTGCTTCATAAGTTCGTTTACGAGCTTGCCGACAAACTTCTCATTGCCGGGTATAGGAGTTGCGGAAATAATGATAAGGTCATTCGGAGTTATCGACACCTGTCTGTGGTCGCCCGATGACATTCTCGAAAGCGCAGAAAGCGGTTCGCCCTGGCTTCCCGTTGTGATAATTACCATCTTCTCAGGCGGATACTTGTTGACATCTTCTATATCCACAAGCATACCCTGAGGTACTTTTATATAATTGAGCTCGATCGCGGTAGTAAGCACGTTGAGCATACTCCTGCCCGAAACGGCGACCTTTCTGCCCCACGCCTCCGCATTGTTTATGATCTGCTGTATTCTGTGAATATTTGAGGAGAACGTCGCAACGATTATCCGCTTGCCGTCAGCACCCGCAAACAGACTCTTGAAGCTCTCTCCGACCTTTCTCTCGGTCGCCGTATAGCCCGGACGCTCCGCGTTTGTGCTTTCCGAAAGCAGTGCGAGAACGCCCTTGTTTCCGAGCTCGCCGAAACGAGCCAGATCGATTATTCCGCCCTCGATAGGTGTATAGTCAACCTTAAAGTCGCCTGTATGCACGATAACGCCCGCAGGTGTATGCACCGCCATGGCACACGCATCGGGGATAGAATGGTTCACCCTGATAAATTCAACGCTCATACAGCCCATTCTTACGTTCTGGCGCGGTACAACAACATTCAGCGAGCATTGCGATAAAATACCGTGTTCGCGGAGCTTACCCTCGACAAGTCCGAGCGTAAGTCTTGTGCCGTATACAGGTACGTTTATCTTTTTCAGGAAGTACGGCAGTGCACCGATATGATCTTCATGACCGTGGGTCAGCACCACACCTCTTATCTTTTCCTTGTTCTTTTCAAGATAAGTAAAATCGGGTATAACAAGATCTACACCGAGCATATCATCATCGGGGAATGCAAGTCCGCAGTCGATAATGAATATATCGTTGCAGCATTCGTAAACGTAAATATTCTTGCCTATCTCATTCACACCGCCGAGTGACATAATTCTTACAGGTGTTTTTCTGCTTTCCTTTTTGTCATCCTCGGTAAAATATGACGGATACTGCATATTCTTATTCTGTTCGTTTTTACTGCCGTGCGATCTGCTGTCTGTCAGCACGGGCTTTTTTTCATTTTGTCTGTTGTTTGTCGGGACAGCTTTCTTACAGATCTGCCTGTTATCGGTCAGTACAGGCTTTTTTCCGTTCTGACGGTCGTCTGCCGATACCGGCTGCTTTACGCTTTGTCTGTTGTCGGTCAAAACGTTTTTCTTGTCATTGAGCACAGGTCCTCTCTTATCGGTAAGAACCTTTTTTTCGCCCGATACGGGTTTAAGATTTTTCAGCACATCGGTTTCCTTATTTTCCGGCGCATTTCTGTCGGTCAGCTTGAACTGCTTTGCAAAAGGATTTTTCTTGCGCTTAGAATACGGCTTGGTCGCCTTGGGCTTTATGCTTTCCGTTACAGTCAATAAATTTTTAGAGTCAATAATTCCCATTTAAAATACCTTTCCTTCCATAGGACGCTTATATCTTATGTACACGTCCGTACAGACGGAAAAGCGGCAATATATAATTTGCCCACAAATCAGACAGTGAATATACTTTGAGTACACGTTCACGGGGCATACTTCCCCCTTTGAAACAAAGCAAAGCTGACCCGTAACCGTATACAGGCTCTTTTCACTGCAAGCGGCATTGTCAAAATGTCATAAGTACTGTCGGCAGGGATTTGTCTGCATAAATCCTATCCTTCGCCGACTTTCAGTGCTGTTGAAATTAAAATGCTGTGTCATAAGGAAAATATATAATTTCTTTAAACCGCTTTTCCGCTATTTTTTTGTTTTATAATTTACTTAAAATAAATCCGTTATTCATGTACCCGTTTCATTGTGCCGATCATTGCTTTCTCGCTATGCTACAGCCGAGCTGTATTTTCCCGGGTAAACGGCAGAGCCGCATTTGATTTATATTTTACAACATAACCGTCCGAATGTCAAGAACGGCAACAGTCTGAAATTTGTCAATTTCCGTTGAACAGTGCCGTATTACGGGGATTTTGCATTTTTTACGCAAACTTATACTTCCGCATCTTTCAACAACGTACATCGTCATATGAACGTTTCTTTTGACAAGCGCCTCGCTTAATAGTCAAAAAAGCAGACCCGCCGGCAATTATCAAAACACTTTTGCACGCTTTACGCTTCTGTGCCTAATATCTGTATTTTGACTAATACCGACCGCTTACTTTGCACCTGCTTTATGCACATTACCAAAATTGCCTATTTACAAACGGAATTTAAAGTGTTATAATTGATTTGTTGATTTACCCGCCAAATAAGCGGGACAGTGCAAAAAGGATAAAAATGGATTTCAAAAAGATAAATATAATAACGGGACATTACGGTTCGGGTAAAACAAACGTGTCTGTCAATATGGCGCTCGACCTTGCCGCAAAAGGCGAAAAGGTCACGGTCGTTGACCTGGATATCGTAAATCCTTATTTCAGAACAGCCGATTTCAAAGAGCTGTTCGGCAAGTACAATATCAGTCTTACCGTGCCGACATACGCAAACTCAAACCTTGACATTCCGGCGCTGGGTTTTGATATGAACGGAATTGCCGACCGTGACGGATATATTATAATAGATGTCGGCGGCGACGATGAGGGTGCTAAAGCACTCGGCAGATACAGAAAAGTATTTGAAAAATACGACACACAGATGCTGTACGTCATCAACCGCTGCAGATATCTCACGAAAGAGCCTGAAGAAGCATTACAGCTGATGTACGAGATAGAAAACGCATCGGGCATGAAGTGTGACGGAATAATAAACAACACAAACCTCGGCAGTGAAACCGACAGTAACATAATACACGGCTCGGTCGACTATGCGGACAGAGTATGCCGTGCGGCGGGTCTTCCGCTTTCGGCAGTGACCGCAAAGGCGGAATTTCTTGACGGGATCGACAAGGCGTATCCTATAAAGGTATATGTCAAAAAGCTTTGGGAAGATTTTGCGGACTAACAGATTTAAGCTGTTTCCTTACCGAATTTGAATGGTAAGCCGAATACAAAAAATCACAGGCGAAAGGAAAGGTCAGTAATATGGCAAAAATGAAAGTGGATTTTGACCGCTGTAAAGGTTGCGGACTGTGCACAACAGCCTGTCCGAAGAAAATAGTTGCCTTACAGACGGAAAAGCTCAACAAGAAGGGCTACTACACCGCCGTATGCACAGATGACGATGCTTGCATCGCTTGTGCACTGTGCGCTATGATGTGCCCCGACTGCGCTATCACTGTAGGAGGTGACAACAATGGCTGAGAAAAGTCTTATGAAGGGTAACGAAGCTCTGGCTGAAGCCGCTATCAGAGCAGGCTGCAAGTGCTTCTTCGGTTATCCCATAACGCCGCAGACGGAAATTTCCGCATATCTGTCAAAGAGAATGCCAAAGGTAGGCGGCGTATTCTTACAGGCTGAGTCGGAGGTCGCGGCTATAAATATGGTTTACGGCTGTGCAGGCTCGGGTATCAGATGTATGACATCATCATCCTCTCCCGGAATTTCGCTTAAAACAGAGGGAATAAGCTATATAGCCGGTTCAGATCTGCCCTGCGTTATCATAGACGTACAAAGAGGCGGTCCGGGTCTTGGCGGTATCCAGCCGTCACAGGCTGACTATTGGCAGATAACACACGCTCTCGGTCACGGCGACTTCCACGCTATCGTATTTGCTCCCGCGTCGGTTCAGGAAATGGTCGATACCGTAACCAAGGCGTTTGACCTTGCGGATGAGTACAGAATGCCCGCAGTTATACTGGCGGACGGACTTCTCGGTCAGATGATGGAGCCTGTAGCGTTTGAGGACACCGAAATAAAGATGTCAGATGCATCAAAGAAGCCGTGGGCTGCCTGCGGTCACGGCAACAAGAGAAAACACAATATTATCAATTCTCTTTACCTTAAGCCCGATCAGCTTGAGGAGAATGTAAGAGAAAGATTTGAAAGATATGAAGATCTGAAAGCAAAGCATACAGAGGCTGTCAGCGACTACTGCGAGGATGCGGATACGGTCGTTGTAGCTTACGGTTCGACTGCAAGACTTGCAAAGTCCGCAGTTGAGGCGGCAAGAAAAGAGGGGCTCAAGGTCGGTATAGTAAGACCGGTAACTCTCTGGCCTTATCCTGCCAAGGAGATCGCCGAAGCCTGCAAGAACGCAAAGAATGTTCTGTGTGTTGAGATGTCGATGGGTCAGATGGTAGACGATGTAAAGATCGCTCTCAACTGCTCGAAGCCCGTTGAGTTCTACGGCAGAACAGGCGGCGTTATCCCGAAACCCGCTGAGATACTTGAAAAGTTAAGAGAAATGGGAGGTAAGAACTAATGCCCGAATTTAAAAGACCTCACGCTCTGGCAGACGTGACCACCCACTATTGCCCCGGCTGTACTCACGGTATAGTACACAGACTTGTAGCCGAAGTAATCGATGAAATGGGCATCGAGGGCGATACTATCGGCGTATGCCCTGTCGGCTGCTCTGTTATGGCTTATGATTATTTTGAATGCGATATGCTTGAGGCTTCGCACGGACGTGCTCCTGCGGTAGCTACAGGCATCAAGAGAGCTAACCCCGATAAGTTCGTATTTACATATCAGGGCGACGGCGACCTTGCGGCTATCGGTACTGCCGAGATCGTTCACGCCGCTACAAGAGGCGAAAATATCACCGTTATATTCATCAACAACACGACCTATGGTATGACGGGCGGTCAGATGGCTCCTACCACGCTCCCCGGTCAGATAACACAGACTACCCCCTACGGCAGAAACCCCGATGTTGAGGGCTTCCCCGTAAGAGTATGCGAAATGCTGTCGACCTTAAGCGGCGTTGCGCTTGCAGAGCGTGTGACCGTTATCGACCCCAAGAATATAAATATTGCCAAAAAGGCTATCAGAAAGGGCTTTGAGTTCCAGAAGAACAAGCAGGGCTTCTCTATAATCGAGGTTCTCTCGACCTGTCCTACAAACTGGGGCAAGACACCTATCGAGGCTCTTGACAGAGTTCGTACAGAGATGATACCTTACTATCCTTTAGGCGTATTCAAGGAGGGTGCAATAAGATGACAAACGAAATTCTGCTTGCAGGCTTCGGCGGACAGGGTATACTGTTTATGGGCAAAATGCTCGCATACTTCGGACTTTACGAGGACAAGGAGGTTTCGTGGCTTCCGTCCTATGGTCCTGAAATGCGCGGCGGCACCTGCAACTGCTCAGTATGTATAAGTGATGACCCGATAGGCTCGCCCCTTGTTGATACGCCGAATACGCTTATCGTTATGAATACACCGAGCTATGACAAGTTCATAAACTCCGTTGTACCCGGCGGTACGGTTCTTATCGACAGCACACTTGTTGATGCAAAGTGCGAGAGGACCGACATCAATGTTTATTATGTTCCCGCAACGGCTCTTGCTAACGATCATGATATGAAGGGTCTGGCAAATATTATCCTTGTAGGAAAGCTGTTGAAAGAAACAAATATCACATCGATGGAAACGGTAAAGAAGGCTATGGCAAAGGTTATCCCGCCTAAAAAAGCACATCTTATCGATGCCAATATCAAGGCTATTGAGCTTGGTATGGCACAGTAATACCGACTCATTGGTATATTGCGAATTTAATAAAACGACCCCTTGTCGCAGAATTATCTGCGGCAAGGGGATTTGTTGTATCCGGAATAAAACTGTGGCTTTGTTGCCAGGAAGGCTTATATTAAAGCTCAATATAATGCGGAATGATATCCTCAAACTCGCCGTTACTAAGCCTGAAGCCCCTCGGAATGATACCGAGCTGTGTAAAGCCCAGCGACTTATACAGTGCCAGCGCCGCAGTGTTGCTTGCCACCACCGCATTGAACTGTAAAATACCGAAGCCCAGCTCCCTGGCTTTTTTGATACAGTCGGTCACTACCGCTCTGCCAACACCCTTTCCGCGGGCAGAAGAGCTTACCGCATAGCTTGCGTTGCTTATATGACCGCATCTGCCGATATTGTTAGGGTGGAGTATGTAGAGTCCGTATATCCTGCCGCTTTCATCACAGGCAATGCCTGTGTAGCTCTGTGAGCGGAAAAATTCGTCCGCTTCTCTGTCGTTCATTTCGTTCTCCTGCGGGAACGCAACGCCATCGCGTACTACCTCGTTCCATATTTCAGCCGCAGCGTGTGCGTCCTCGCTTTTGTATTCTCTTACCGTAATGTTCACAGTATCACTCTTTTCGCTTTTATAAGGACAATTATACTCTTAAGACAGGCAATTGTAAATAATACGGTAACACACTTTTCGGCAAATGTGCAATTTGCACAAATTATAGTGATATATTTCTACACCCGTATTTCATTTTTCACGAAAAATCCCTTGTATTTTTTCCAAAATCCGTATATAATGTATTTATCCGAATTTTTGATGAAAGGATATAAAGGATAAAACCATGAAAACTTACACTTGCAAAAACATACGAAACATAGCCCTTGCCGGACACGGCGGAAGCGGAAAAACTTCTGTAGCGGAGGGTCTGCTCTACAAGTGCGGCGAGATCGAAAGAATGGGTAAGGTATCGGACGGCAACAGCGTCTGCGACTATGACCCGGAAGAGATCAAAAGAAAGATCTCGCTCGGCACATCGCTTGCTTACTGCCAGTGGAAAGACGTTAAGATAAATATTCTCGACACACCCGGTCAGTTTGACTTTGCCGCAGGACTTTATGAGGGTATCAATGCCGCAGAAAGCGTTGTAATAGCGCTTCCCGCAAAGGACGGCGTACAGGTCGGCACGATAAAGGCATACAGAGAGGCAGTAAAACACGGCAAGACGACAATGTTCGTTGTTACCCGTATGGAGGAAGAAAACAGCAACTTCTACAAGTGCCTTGAAGAGCTGAAAACCGAGTTCGGACCTTCTATATGCCCGATAGTCGTTCCCTTTGACAAATACGGCACAGTTGAGAGCTACATAAACCTGCTTGAAATGAAGGCATACACTTACGACAACGGCGTACCTACAGAAGTACCCATGCCTGCATCCGAGAACCGTCTTAAGGGTCTGCGCGCCGCAATGGCTGAGGCAGTAGCCGAAACGGACGAGGAGCTGATGATGCGCTACTTTGAGAACGAGGGCGAGGACTTCACAGAAGCGGAAATCGTAAAAGGTCTTCATGACGGCATTCATAAAGGCTACATAACCCCTGTTGTTTGCTGTTCGGGTGACACGCTTGCAGGCATCGATATGATGCTGAATACTATAATTTATATGCTTCCGAGCCCCGATGAAACAAGCGGTGAGCTTTGCGAGGACGGCTCAAGAGTCGGATATGCAAGTCGCGACACGCTTGAAGCAAAGGTATTCAAGACAGTAGCCGACCCCTTTGTCGGAAAATTAAGCTATATAAAGATAGTGAACGGTACTCTTGCCGCAGGAACAGAAGTAGTTAACCGCATTACGGGAAATCTTGAAAAGCCGGGCAAGCTTCTCAGTATGCAGGGTAAGAAAACGGAAGATATGATAGAAGCATACGCAGGTGACATAGTCGCCGCGACAAAGCTCAGTGCGAATACCGGCGATACGCTCACCTCATCGGGTGACGAAACGATATTTGCCGCAGAAAAATATCCCGTTCCTTGTTTCTTCAAGGCTATCTCCGCAAAGGATAAGAATGACGAGGGCAAGATAAGCAACGCGATAAAGCGTATGGTCGAGGAAGACAAGACACTGGGCTACAACCACAACCACGAAACACATCAGCGTATATTAGGCGGTCTTGGCGAACAGCACCTTGATGCGGCTATTGCAAAGATGAAAACGAAGTTCGGTGTTGATGTTATAGTATCCGACCCGATAATCGCATATCGCGAGTCGATACGCAAAAAGGTTGAAGCAGAGGGCAAGCATAAGAAGCAGTCGGGCGGTCACGGTCAGTATGGTCATGTAAAGATCGAGTTTGAGCCTTGCGACAGCGATACGCTCGTATTTGAAGAAAAGGTATTCGGCGGAAGCGTTCCGAAAAACTATTTCCCCGCCGTTGAAAAGGGACTTGTGGAATCTACCGCGCACGGCGTACTTGCAGGCTATCCTGTAGTAAACCTGAAGGCTACTCTGCTTGACGGCTCGTACCACCCTGTAGACAGCTCCGAGCAGGCTTTCAAGATGGCGGCTCACATTGCATACAAGCAGGGACTTACACAGGCACAGCCGTGTATTCTTGAGCCTATCTGCCTTGTTAAGGTAACGCTTGACGATGCAAGCACAGGCGATATAATGACTGTTATCAACAAGCGCAGAGGTACTGTTCTCGGTATGAACCCCAGCGAGGAAGAACAAGGTATGACCGAGCTTGACGCTCAGATGCCGCAGTCGGAGATCACCGACCTTGCGACCGTTATCCGTCAGATAACCAGAGGTCTGGGTCACTTCACCGCCGAGTTTGATCACTATGAGCAATTACCTCAGGCTCTCGAAGCCGATGTCATAGCCAACGCTCCCAAATTCTCCGAATACGAAGGCTAACGGCGTGCCGCCGTTGTCAGTTCCGCCTTTAATAACGTTGTATATCTTTAAAGGATAGTGCAACGGCGGGAACGATTTGTAGTGCAGACGGCAAATAAAACAGCATAATAAAAACAGACGTGAAAGCACCTCGCGCTCCCACGTCTGTTTTTTTGTTTATGATATTCTGTCTTATTACAGCCTACCCCTGCATTCTTCTGCCAACTAATCGCCAAGCACTAATTCTTGAAGCTGTGGCAAAACACAAAAATTTTATCACAGTTTCTCAGCTTATCAAAGCTTCATTGAAATTGCAGTGCAATATATTGTAAAAAATGTCAAAACAATGAATATACAGCCAACACCGCTGAAAACAGTATCCGTGCCGATAAGTTGTTAATAATTTCG
Organism: Oscillospiraceae bacterium; assembly: GCA_003512525.1. GTDB lineage: Bacteria > Bacillota > Clostridia > Oscillospirales > Ruminococcaceae > Ruminiclostridium_E. The sequence continues at coordinate 20,679 of DOQG01000067.1, forward strand.
TGAATAAATCGGTGCAACTGCACTGTCA
>DOQG01000067.1:20969-27525 GCA_003512525.1 Oscillospiraceae bacterium
GGGAGAAAACCTAAGGGGAGAGGGGAAAGCGCCTTTGGAGCGCCTTCCTCTCTCCCCTTGGGTTGTCTCCCTCAAACATAGTAGCAACATTATCGCACAGAATAGCGAACCCGAGAAGTGCTATCTTACAAACAGAACTATCGGTAGCTTGCTATCAATGCTGATTACTAAAACGTTATGACAGAAGCGTACTAAAGGCAACCTTTTTCCACATACCAAAAAAGTGAGCCTAACGCACTATTTTTTGCGCTTCGACTCACTTTTTCGTTTTGGGCTGTGTCACAACCCCTTTACATATTCAATTCAAATATATGTTGCTTTTAATCACTCACCAATCTGTTCACCGGTTCAGCAGTCAGCTTCCGGAACAGCTTTACAACAAGCCCGGTGCACAGTGCCGAAATAATAGTACCCTCCCTTGTGCCGACTATTGTGAAATCAAAGAACAACAGCGACAGTATCAGTGCCAGCACCACACAGCTTACATCGAAAGCTATTTTCACATTGCCGAAGTTCTTGTTTGTCGTATCGGAAATTGCTTTTACAAAAGCCTCTCCCGAGTTCATTATAACATTTGCCGAAACCGACAGCGACACGCCGAAACCCAGTATCACTATTCCGATAAACACCATTACAAGGCGCATTATGTAGCTTTCCGCAGGAATAAACCCTACCAGCCACAGTCCGAAGTCAGTAAAATATCCGAACAGGAACGACAGTGGTATCTGTAAAAGCTGTATCGGCTTAAACTTCTTACGAAGTATCAGTATCTGTCCGAGTATCAGCACGCAGTTCCAGATTATAAGCCATATTCCGAGCGAAAAAAAGTCCAGCTTAACACTCATAACGTTTGCTACCGAAGAAATAGGCGACACGCCAAGCTCTCCGTGCTTTGTGAATGCTACTCCGAGCGCGGATATAAACAGGCTTATCACAAATAAAACATATCTTTTTGCAGTTTCTTTCTTTGACATTTTCACTTTCCTTTGTTCTGATATCAACCGAGATTTACACTTATCCGCAAAAGCAGATCTATCAGCATTTCTTTTTCCCTCTCGGAAAATCCGCTTGTAGCCTTGTCCTCTATACTCAAAAACTCCTTTTCTATAAGCGGTACGAGCGCTTTTCCCTTTTCGGTGAGATACACGCAAAGCGAACGTCTGTCGGGCGCATACCGTGTTATAAGCTCTTTTTTCTCCATGCCGCAAAGAAGTGATGTCATCGTTGCAGGTTCAATACGGCAGGCGGCGGCAATGTCTTTCTGCCTTGCTCCGTCATGCTTTGAAAGATATTCAAGCACCTTCGGTTGTCCCGAAGTCAGCCCCTCCTTTTTCAAAGCAGAAAAGATCCGCTTATGAAAAGCGGTATGGTCTGTCATCAATAAATGATGAAGTGAATTTTCCATGCTTACCTCTCTGTTTAAAATCAAACTGTTAGAAATCTAACGAAATTATAGCACTATAAATTCACGCTGTCAAGAAAAATTATCCGATATAATTTCTGCCTGAGTAAAACCGCTTGAAATATCCGAAAATTTATGATACAATCAGAATAACAAAATTATCCTTAAAATCCGACAGATAACAGGAAATTTAATAACAGTCAGGAGGTAATTATATGAGAAACAAGAATTTGACCGGAATGATCGGTGTACTGATATCCTTACCCTTGCTTCTGACATCGACGATATGCGCATCGGCAGAAGAAAATATCGTTGCTGTCCCGGGACAAAGCACAGTGGTCGATATCGAGCCCTCCGATACGGATACCACACGCAATTTTGTAATAGATATGGCTGAAATATCATCATACGCAGATAAAACAATCGTAAGATGCCTTAAGCAAAACTGCACTGTAAAAGGAGATATCAAGGCGGTTAAGGTTGACGGCGATCCGATAACGTCGGAGGATTTCAGCTTTACTCTCAAACCCTCCGATAAAATTCAGACGATAACCGTCACAGACCCCGATGATACTGTATACACAATCAAGGTTCAGGTAAACAGCGAGCATATACCGCGTAACGATTACTATGCGGACTGCACCGCTCCCGTTGTCTGTGAAGTCTGTGAAACTGTACTCGTTCCCGGTAAAGAGCACAAAATGAGTGATTATTATTGTTCTGATGAGTATGGACACTACAGAGAATGTATAAACGAAGGCTGTATTTACTCTGAGGAGCCTGAGCCGCACATAACGGACGAAGACGACAACGACTGCACTACACCTGTCCTGTGCAGGATCTGCGGCTTTGCGGTAGTCGAAGCGGAAATTGAACACATTTTTACATATACCCCGAACGGCGATGAAGCAACACATACCGCGCAGTGTATAAATTGTGCGTACAAAGAAATTCAGAAGTGCGACCTCGGTATGTCGATCTGCTCACAAAAACCGATATGTTTCTTGTGCGGCAGTCCATACGGAGAAGTTGAACTCGGTCGTCACGCCGGAGAGATAATCTATCACGAAGCTAAGGCAAGTACGCATACATCCGAAGGAAACATTGCTTATTATCAGTGTGATAGCTGTCATAAATGCTTCATTTACGGTGACAACAATGCTTATAAAGAAATAGCCAAAGAAGATACGATCATACCGAAAACGACCGAGCATACATTCTCTGATTGGAAAACGGTCAAAGCTCCGACCTGCACACAGCCGGGCTCAGAAGAGTCAGTATGCGAATGCGGCGAAACCGCTTCAAGAGAAACAGAACCTGTAGGTCATGTATGGGATAATGAATTTACGATCGACAAACAGCCCACACTCACAAGCGATGGCGTAAAATCAATACATTGCAAAAACTGCGATGCGATAAAGGACGAAACGGTCATTCCTAAAACCGCAAAGCCCTCCTCTCCCGAAACAGGCGTAAAGACAACGCCCATAGCAATCCCTGCGGCGGCATTTACCGTTGCGGCAGTCGCGCTTACAGTAATGAAAATCAAAAAGCATAACCGATAACGATCCCGGCAGCTCTCACATTAAAATGTGAGAGCTGTTGCTTTATTATCTATATCAAGTTGACAACATCGACATACCGCTGTATAATATGAACCGACATCAACCTGATACGAGGAACAAAATGCGCGGTTTAGGAACAATAATAAATGTAGCTTTTCTTGTTTTCGGCGGACTTTGCGGTCTTCTGTTCGGAAAAAGGTTAAGCGAAAGAATAAGAGATACACTGCTCTCGATAAATGCGGTAGCGATAATGATATTGGCAATAGGCGGCGTTATGCAGAATATGCTGTCACTGTCTGACGGAAAGCTGTCGGCGGACGGCACAATTATGATGATAGTCAGCCTTACAGCAGGCGGTCTTATCGGTGAAATAATTAACATAAATGCACTTGTTGACAGATTTGGCGAATGGCTCAAGGTCAAAAGCCACAGCACAGGCGACAACTCTTTTGTATCCGCTTTTGTAAATGCGTCATGCACCGTCTGCATAGGTGCAATGGCGGTCATAGGCTCAATAAACGATGGTGTGAGCGGAGATATTTCGGTGCTTCTGGCTAAAGCTATCCTTGACGCGGTTATAATCTGCGTAATGACAGCATCTCAGGGCAAGGGCTGTATCTTCTCAGCCGTACCGGTAGCGATTTTTCAGGGAGTCATAACAATAATCGCGGTGTTTGTCGGCGGCTTTATGACAGACGCGGCGCTGAGCAATCTTTCGTATGTCGGCAACGTCCTGATATTCTGTGTGGGACTGAACCTCATTCGCGAAAAGCAGATAAGAGTAGCAAACCTCCTGCCGTCAATTGCTATTGCGGTGGTATGGGGATTTGCAGCACCGCTTATATAGGAGACTGCGTCATGAAAAAACGCGATCTGACCGTCGGCGGTATAACCGGCGGACTGTGGGCGTTTGCCGTGCCGCTTATGCTCGGCAACATAATGCAACAGCTGTATAACCTTGCCGACACATGGATAGTCGGCAGATATGTCGGCGACAATGCACTTGCCGCCGTCGGCTCATCATACACGCTTATAACCTTTCTGACATCTGTAATTATCGGACTGTCGCTCGGCACCGGTACGTTCATCTCTATAGCATTCGGAAAAAACCGTGACGATACTATCAGAAACGGAATTTTCACCTCAGCGGTATTGACAGCCGGAGTAACGCTGGCGATAACTGCCCTTTTTTACATTTTTCTTGACCCGATGATCTCACTGCTCCAAATACCGACAGAGCTTACAGCCGATACAAGGACATACCTTGCGTGGATATTTATCGGATTTTTCGCAACATTCATCTACAACTTCTTTGCAAATATCCTCAGAGGTATGGGAAACTCGTCAGTGCCGCTTGTATTCCTCGGCATTTCGGTCATAATGAATATAGGGCTTGATATGCTCTTTATAATCCCTTTTGGTATAGGGATAGCCGGAGCGGCGATCGCTACCGTTATATCTCAGTACTGCTCCGCAGTCGGCATATTGCTGTATTTTGTCCTTGCAGGAAAGCAATATATTCCGCATAAGCGCGATATGAAATTTGACCGCGGCAATATAAGGGATATACTGTCACTCTCGGGTTTTACCTGCCTTCAGCAGTCGGTGATGAACTTCGGCATACTTATGATACAAGGTCTTGTAAACAGCTTCGGCTCTGCGGTAATGGCGGCGTTTGCGGTTGCTGTGAAGATTGATACTATAGCCTATATGCCCGTACAGGACTTCGGCAATGCATTTTCGGTTTTCACTGCGCAGAACTTCGGCGCCGGGAAGCACGACAGGATCAAAAGCGGAATAAAGCAATCACTGATAAGCGTTGTACTGTTTTGTGCCGCTGTAAGCACGGCTGTATTTTTCCTGTCAGAGTCTCTTATGAGCCTGTTCTGCACCGACAGCAGCACTATAGCAATAGGCACACAGTACCTGAGAACCGAGGGTCTGTGCTATGTCGGCATCGGGCTTCTCTTTATGCTCTACGGTTACTACAGAGCGGTGAACAAGCCGCTTATGTCGGTAATCCTGACAGTCTTCTCGCTCGGAACAAGAGTACTTCTTGCCTATGCATTGTCACCTGTGCCTGCACTCGGAGTTATGGGGATATGGATATCTATCCCTATAGGCTGGTTTATTGCCGATGCAGTCGGAGTCGGATATTACATGATTTGCGGAAGAAATACAATATATTACGATAAACGGTGAAAAACGCGCCGCAAAATTGTAAACAATTTCAAACTTTACCTATTGACAAAATCCGTATATTATGATAGAATAATCAATAGATATACAGTGAAACTATTAGGACGATTTTCGGAGGTCAGATGACGGAAAAGCTTAATATTTCTGATATGACCGACGAACAGCTCGTCGATCTGATAGTACAGGAGCACGGTGAAGAATGTGCCAACGAGCTTATAAAACGCTACATACCGATCTTACGCGTTAAAGCGGCAAAAATGGCGTTGCGCTGTCCGTCAACCGATAAGGACGACCTCTTTTCCGAGGGACTTATGGGACTGCTTAAAGCTGTACGGCTTTATAACGGAGAAAAAGGCGCGTCATTTGCCACATTTGCAAATCTGTGTGCCGACTCGGCTATGAAGACCTGTATATCAAAAGCTATCAAGGATAACCCGATACTTAAAGACGATGACTTTGACTTTGATATGATACGCGATGATTCGCTTTCCACCGAAGATACGGTAATTGATAAAGTCGGTGATATTCAGTTTATGAAGCGTCTGTCCGGCGTACTTTCAAAAAAAGAGATGAAAGTCCTTGATATGTATCTGAAGCACTGCTCATATGAGCAGATAGCGACTGAACTCTCGCTGAACGAAAAATCTGTAGATAATGCACTTCAACGTGCAAAATCAAAGATACGAAAGGCAATGGGGAAATAAGACTTTCAGTCTTTTTCATATTATTACACGCAAAAAGCGTGAGAAATTTTAGAGGTATTTTACTATGTACGAAGACAAGACTCTCAAGTGCAAAGACTGTGGCGCAGATTTTGTATTCACAGCAGGCGAGCAGGAATTTTACGCTCAGAACGGTTTCACAAATGAGCCTAAGAGATGCAAGGCTTGCCGCGATGCCAAGAAGAACGGCGGAGCTAAGCGCGAAATGTTCACAGCAGTATGCGCAGGATGCGGCGGTGAGGCAAAAGTTCCTTTTGAGCCCCGCGATGACAGACCTGTTTACTGCAGCGAGTGCTTTGCAAAGAGAAACGAGCGCTGAATTTATCAACAATACTAATCGGTTCGGGTTTTAAGTCAGGCTATTCAGAGGAGTTTCGTACATTTTTCTATATTCCTGATCATAATGCGAATAGTTGCATATAGTATTCAAGGTAAAAGAAGAGAGCCTTGCCGTGTGGCAAGGCTCTCAGCTTGTATAAACAGGCTGTTTTTAAGAAATGCAGCTTATTCTCTATCCCTTCAAGAACTCTTTGCGGGCTTTGCATCGTGCATTCGTGGTCGTTTGTTGTCGGTGCGTCACTGCCACTTCACTACTGACCTTGCAAAGGTGCAAAAACCAACATAGCAAGCAACGCTAAACACCCCATTTTTAAAAATTATGTAGGTTT
>DOQG01000051.1 GCA_003512525.1 Oscillospiraceae bacterium
TAAGGGGAGAGGGGAAAGCGCCTTTGGAGCGCCTTCCTCTCTCCTCTTGGGTTGTCTCCCTCGTTCATAACAGCAACGTTATCGCACAGAATAGCGAACCCGAGAAGTGCTGTCCTGCAAACAGCACTATCGTTAGCCTGCTATCATTGTTAATTATTAAAGCAATATAATAGGAGTAAACTATACAAAAAGTGAGCCGAGCGCACTATTTTTAGCGCTTCGACTCACTTTTTTCGGGTTGTACACAACCCCTTTTTTATCTATTCCGCTTTCTTTTTAAACCCGTATCCGCTCATATAATCTATCATCCCGTACTCGTCAATAAGATTGGCAACAGCAGGTATAAACTCATTTTCCCACTTGTATTTATCGGGATAGAGCGACCTTGCCGCCGCCATATAGGATTTAAGCGTATTGTCAGGCTCAAAGCCAAGCCCATCCGAGCTTTTCGGCGCATTCGGAAACGGATTCTCATATAATCTTGTATAATGAGCGCACACGTTCCTGAGATCCGACAGGCACAGCATTCTGTCCTCTACCGTTCTGTAGTTCAGGTCAAAATGCCGTGGCACCATATCCTTCTTATCCGCCGTTTTCATATCGATAAGAAAATATGTCAGCGTTCCGAAGCTGAACAGCTCTACAGCCGCCCACACCGGCATTATACCGCCGTATTTTCTCTTGTGGTGTTTTACAAATTCCTCGTTCTCGTTCGCCTCGATAAGCCGCTCTATCTTCGACAAAAACGCCTGATGATTATGACGCGGATCAAAGCTCGATGCGTTGAGATATCCCAGTGCGCCGTACTTCATAGCGTGATAGTTGGAGATTATCGCGCGCATCGATATTTCTATCTCTTCAAGATATGTCATTATCATACGACGCAATATGCGGTCAAAGTCGTACACCTTCATTATCTGCTCAAAGGTCGTTCCATCTCTGTACTTACCCTTACGCTCCAGAAACGGCGCAAAGTAATAAGCAAGACGATAGTAATTGATATTGGTAAGGCATTTTTCGGCGTACTCCTCATCTGCTATTATACAGCCTCTCTGCCGCAGTATATCTATCTGTTGTTTTATGGTCGCGGGGGTTTTACTGAACAGCATCGGTTATTTTTCCGCCTTTCCTTGTATCTATGAAATGTCCGAGTGTAAACGAATATATCAGCATTTGCTTTACCGGCATTGAAAATTCCTGTTCAAGCGCTTGTCTGTATATATCAAGCTGAAGCTTGTAATCATCTATATACGTCTGCTCAACGTCCGTTCTGTCGCTCTTGTAGTCTATAAGCACTATTTCTCCGTCCTCAATGAAGAACATATCCGCAATACCCTGTACATACGGCTCTGCGCCGATCAGCGCTTCTTTGCTTTCAACTCCGAAGATCGCAGGGTCGTACTGCCCGGCATCAAGCTTGTGGAATATGGGATATTCACGGTAAACATTACCCTTTGCGGCGGCAGTTATTATCCGCTTTGCTATATCGCTTTCAAAGAATTTTGCAATATCCGCCGGGTCTATGCTCTTTTTCTCGGCTACAGTAAAAAGATCTGCCGCCGTGTTTTCGATATAAGCCTGTACCATCTCTGCCGACATCACCTTATCTAACGGTATATGCTCCATAAGCTTATGGTATGCATCGCCGCGGCGCTTTCCGCTGAGTCTGCCGGTCTGCTTTTCGGTAAGGAATGACGGCTTGCCTATATAAAGCCCGTAGCTTTCACCGCCATACCTTTCTCTGAGATTTGCCGCAAGCTCTGTAGCGGTAAACTTTGACGGCATAACCGTGAGCGGCTCATACTCATAGTGCCGGCTCAGCACCTCTTTTACAGCGGCTTTGAACCCGGTATCAACATCGTCGTTATCATCGGCTCTTTGTGCTTCGTTCGATGCGGTCACCTCAGAAACGGCGCATTCGGGAACGGCGGTCTTGTCATCGCCGTCACTGCTTTCGCACAGCGGATAGAACTCATATTTCACATCTCCGTATTTTATAATTCCCCGTTTTCTGTCGTCTACCCTGTCGCATTCGCAGGACAGTACTTCAAGAAGCCACAGCAAATAGTTTGCATCGTTACATTTAGCTCCCTTGCGTCCAGCAACGGCTATGTCAAGCTTATCATATTCCTTATCGGCTATCTTTTTCGTACCTGTGAAGATAAGCTTGTTTTCGGCTCTTGTTGCCGCAACATACAGCAGGCGCATCTCCTCGCTGAACAGTCCCGCCTTTATTTCAAGCGATGCCGCGTGGTATGCGGGCGATGGTATCTTGCTCATTGTCGATATGTCAACGCTCTTTGTGCTTATCCCGTATTCTTCGCTGATAATGATATCCCCGTTATAATCATTGGGATTGAACTTACGCGCACAGTCGCTCACAAAAACCACAGGGAACTGCAAGCCCTTTGATGCGTGCACCGACATGATCTTTACTCCGTGACTGCTTGCAAAAGCTGCCGTTTTCAGTGAACCGCCCATATTCTCTATATTTTCAATAAAGTCACTTGTCGTTCCGCCGCCTCTGAAGTCACAGTACTCACGGGCATATGATATAAGCAGTTCTAGGTTTGCCTGTTTTGATACCGGATCATCGCCCACCGACAGAAGCTCCGGAGCGGATATAGTGTCATATATAATGCGTATAAGCTCATGGGGTGAAGATGCCGCCGCTATATCCCTGAACCCGTCAAGATCGCTTAAAAAACCGATGCACTTTGCAGACGATGCGATATTTTCGGTAAGAGAAGCCAACACCGGATATGCCGATGTATCGTAGCCGTATGCCGCAAGTCTTAAACAGCTGTACAGCGGCTTTTTCTTCATACATCCGGGATTATCTCTGTCACATGAATAACGCTCCAGCTCTTCCGGGCAGGCTTTCTCCAAAGCAGGTATATCAAAGCCGAACGTTCCTGTCCTGAGTCTTGCCATCTCTTCTGCGGTAAAGCAGTACAGCGGCGACATAAGCACCTTTGCAAGACTTATATCATCGTACGGGTCGTTTATCACCTTAAGCAGTGAAAGCATGATCCTTATTTCCGGGCACTCGGTAAACACGTCTTTTGGCGGGAAGGTCACGCCCAGCCCCAGTGATTTTACCGCCTGTGCATATATTTCTGCCTTGTTTGCGGGTGAACGCATTATTATGGCAAAATCGTCCTCGGTGCAAGGTCTTTTTTCTTTGCCGACCTTATATCCGCTGTCTATCATACCGCGTATCCTTGACGCAACATATTCGGCTTCGCTCTCGGCGGCGACACTCGTATACGGTGTGATAACGCAGACCTCGGTCATATCATCGGGATCTGTTACAGCTGTACCGTCCTTATCAAGTCCGCAGACAAGTCTGCCGTTCTTCTCATAGTCAACGCCGCCTGTCTTTTCGGTCATCATACGGTCGAACAGTGTGTTGATACCGTCGATAACGCTCCTGCCGCTTCGGAAATTTTCGTTCAGCGGCAGTACGTCAAACCCCGGCGATGCACATATCTCGGAGAAAACCTCAGGCTGTGCGCCCCGAAAGCCGTATATCGACTGCTTTATATCGCCGACAAAATACAGTCCGTCAAGCTTATCCGACAAATGCCTGAATATCTCATACTGCAACCTGTTGCTGTCCTGAAATTCGTCTACAATGATAAGCTGTAAGCCTATTCTTTTTCCGACCTCGGGATTGTCGGAAAGGATACCGTACAGCTCTCTTTCCGCGTCAGAAAAATCGGCACAGTTGCGACTGCGTTTTTCCTCTGCGTACCTTCTGCCGAACTTTATCACAAGCTCTTTGAGCACAGTAACAGCGGGCAGGCTCTTACTCATATCATCGTCAAACGATGATATTTTAAGACAGGTCTTGTATATGTTATCCTCGAAAATGCTCTTTGCCGCTTTTCTGTGTGCTCCGACTAATTTCTCATTACTTCTGTCGGGCGGTGCTTTATCGAACTTTGTCTGCGACAGTGCGGTTATCTCTTCTGTAAAGCAACAGTTATTCTCAACAAGTTTCTTTATAGCCTTGCCATAGACGTTTTCCAACGTGTCCGCATATGCCGCGTGCTTATCCGCATTACTGCCCTCATAGCATTCAATAGCTTTTCGCATTGCGGAAATCTCTTCATCAAAACGCTTAGCGTAGTATCTGACCTTTTCGATAAGCCTCAGCTTTATGTTGTTTTGTATCCCGGCATCATCACTGCGCGACAGCCAACCCTCGGGGTCGGTGTGATTGAGCGATTTTGCGTGCACGAAAAGGATAATGTTTCTGAGATCGGCATCGTTTTTCTGTATATAGTTTTCAAGAATGATATCTTTATCCGCACTGTCGGCATTCAGATAAAAATCCTCCAGCACATCATCAAGCACAGCATTCTTGAGTGCACCCGCGCGGGTTTCATCCATAATTGAAAAGCCCGCCGCAAGATTTTTAGCAAGGTCGATATTCTCCCTTATAAGTGTAAAGCAAAATGAGCTGATAGTCGATATCCGCGCTTTACGCAGTCTGTTTCTCTGACGGCGTATAAATAACACGTCATCGGCATTTGAAGCGTCAGCCGCCCGCTCACGCATAAGCTTGTCAAGCCTTGCCCTGAGCTCTCCCGCCGCCTTGTCGGTGAATGTGACCACTGCTATCTTTGACGGGTCGAGGGGATCTGTTCTGTTGCACACCATTCTTACGACGCGCTGTGTCAGCACGGCGGTCTTTCCGCTTCCTGCGCCTGCGGATACTATAGCGGGGTGTCTGCCCTGCTCTATAGCCTTGTTCTGCGCATCTGTATAATTCATCTTCAACCCCTCCTTACTTGCTTTCTTCACTTAGCACTATATCTTCGCTGAATGCGGCAGCATCTTCGGAATTGACATCTGTGGCAGACGATATTCCCGCACCGCATATATCCTTATATTCGCAGTACTTGCAGGAAATAGCCACGCCGTTTTCCGACAGCGGCTTTGCATCGACACAGCCGCTCTTTACTTTACCCGCATTTTCCTTTATGACCTTTGCTATTCTGCTTTCGAGGTTCGCAAGCTTTGTTTTTTCGATAGTTGTTGCACTGTAAAGGCATTCATACTTCTGCTTACCGTTTTGGTCAATGTACTTTCCGTTGTAATTATCACGCTCAAGCTCCTGTTGTGTGCCCTCAACGGCAAAGCCTGTTTCCCTGTGGCTGTCGAGCCACATTCCTCTTTTAAGCTCTTCCGATGGGTCTTTTATATCCTTAAGCGGAGTTTTTCCCGCAGGATAATACATAGCCGCAGACGGCTGACAGCCGTTATCCTTATTGTTATCGCTCAGTGTAAGCAGATACAGCAGCAGCTGAAGATCCAGTCCGTAGTAGATACGGCTCAGACTCGCTTCCTTTTTTCCTGTCTTATAATCTATTACCCTTATCTGACGGCTTCCGTCATCACCGTATGCCATGTCCACCCTGTCAACCGTTCCGCCGATAGTCACCGTCTGTGTGCTTCCGTCGTCAAGTGTTATATCAAAGCTGTACGGCGATGCGTCAAATTCATCAACAGATGAAGCCTTTGACAGCGTAAGCTCAAAATATGTCGGTACAAAGCGGCTGTTTTCAAGCTCGGCTGTCATATATTTCAGCAGATAGAATGCCGCTGTTGAAAGCGCTCTGTACAGGGTGTTGAACTTTGCGCTCATTTCACTTTCGCCGAGCAGATATTTTTCGCGGTACTCCGTCATAGCCTCTGCTACAAGCTGTTTTATCGTGTCTTCACCGGCATGAGGATTTCCGTTATCCTTGGCGTTTGCATACAGCCTTTCAAAGCTGTATTTCATTATATAATGCATTATACTTCCGTAGTTTACTGCGCTCATCGTTATATCGAACGGGCTTCTCAGCTCCATACCGTACTGTAAGAAGTACGAGAACTTACAGCCGTTCAGCTTTTCGATAGCCGTAGGCGAAAGTGACGAGGACGGGAAAACAAGCTTTGCTGTTTCGCCTATCCTGTGTATATCCGCACCGTCCGCTCTTCTCTCAGCCGCCGCATTTATCCTTGAAATGGCGGTATTTTCCCTGCCGCACTCTGTCAGCGCCTCGGTCACCGCTCTTTTCTGCGGGGCTGTAAGCGCAGTACCGTTAAGCACATACTGTCTGTCTGCCGACTTTGCGCTTTCCATAAGATACAGCGGAGGAAGCTCATCGATATTTACAATATCCGTTCCGATAAGCTTTGCTGTCTCACCGACGTATTCTGACGCATTTTCAGGCTCTCCCGCAAATGTCACGAACAGCTTTTCTCCCGCAAGCGTCAGCGCTTTATAGCAGTCAAGGACCGCAAGCGAATATTCGGCATCCTCGTCTTCGTTTATATCAAGCCCGCTCTGTGCAAGAAATTCATTGTCATCAGCTGTAAATATGCCGTTGTCATCTGTTCTTATCCCGGGAAATGCGCCATCTGCCGCACCCATAACGAACACGGCGCGTACATCTCTGCTCCTGGTTCTTGCAGGATCGCCGAAAAGTACGCTGTCGAGCACCTTGGGCGGGCGCGAAAGGTTTATCTGAGCCGAGCAGGTACGAATAAGCGCCGCAAGCTCGCCGATCGTCATAGGTGTATCGTCAAGCGTTTCGTACAGCGATGTCAGCATATCAGACACATTGCGCCACAGGTTGTTATATTCCTCGGTAAGCTCCTTTACATAACGGAGCTGTCTTGTGCTGTTGTCCTGACATTTTCCTTGTATTGCCGCGCTTATATCCGCCTTGTCAAACAAAAATTCCGTAAAACGCCTTACAAGCTCCTTACCGCCGACATTTCGCACAGATTTTTCAAACTCCGTCAGCGGAGAAACTATTTTATCCCGGATATTTTCGACTGCTTTTTCGGCATCGTCGGTAATATGCGGGAACGGTCTGTCCCATCTTCTGTTTTTCAGATCCCAACGGTTTGCGTATTCTTCGACTATGTGCTGATCCCTCAGCGTCAGCGGCACAGTCTTGCCTTCTTTTTTATCCGAGGGTATACGTGCAAATCCGCTTCTGATATATCTTAATACTTTTATTCCTGTAGGCTCTTCCGCCGCACATAAAAGACAATCCAGATAACGTAACAGCGGCTTTTCGGATACCGGCTCAGGAAGATCCGCAAATATCGGGACTTCATATCTGAGCGCAGCCGAACGTACCGCGTCCCTGTACTTTGCCGGAGCGGCGCATATGACCGCGATATCCGAATATCTGTACCCCTCGCACCTTACAAGCTTCCTTATATTTGCACATACAAAGTCGGCTTCCCCGCTCATATTGCGGGAATATGCAAGCGTCACTCCGTGCGGATCTGCGGGCTTTCCGGCTTTGCCGCCCTGCAAGAGGTCGCGCAGTACTCTGAGCGTATCGTTCTTGTATCTTACGGCACTGTCGCCGAACTTTGTATATTCTGTCTTCTGCGGCTTTCCGCAGTCCATGGCGTATTGATTTTCAAACAGCGCTTTTGTCTTGTCGCACTCTGAGAATATCTCTGCCCCGCTGTCGTTTGTGCAGACGGCAACGGTAAAATCCACTCCCTTGTCCGCCATAGCGCGCAGAAATTCCTTCTGCGCCCCGGAGAAGCTGTCAAAGCCGTCTATGTATACTCTTGTGTTTTTGGGGAAGCAATCATTCTCCGCTATAGTCCTTGCCGCGAGCAGAAGGTTGTCCTGCCTGTCGTCGTAAAGCTCTGTCAGCATCTTGTCATAAAGGCTGTAGAAAAGCGCTATATCGTGCATCTTGTCGGTAAAATGCGCCGGCGCAGAGCTTACAGTGCTGTCTTCCGCTATAATATCATACAGCTTTTGCGAGGATATCCCGGCACTTTTCAGCGTTTCAACGCCCGACAGACACACCGATACAAAGCCGGGCTTTTTTGCGGCACTGCCGTAGAAGTCGAACGACTCCGCAAGCGACTTTACCGCTCTGTTCATTATGGCGAGCTTTGCCGTGCTGTCGGCATAGATCTTTCGCGGACAGTACTTTTTCAATATTTTTTCTGCCAATGACATAAATCCCGTAACCATAATCCCGGAGGTCTTCTCATCAAGCTCATCGGCAACTCTGCGTTCGCTCTCAAACACAAACTGGTCGGGCACCAGCAATACTTTATTTCCTTTGTCGGTTTTGAGAAGAGAGTATAAAGCCGTTGTCTTGCCGCTTCCCGCAGCACCTGAAATTATATGTGCCATATTGCTTCCTCCGTGTCAATAATGCTATATTCATATAATACCACATTCCTTGTCCCTTTTCCAGTACACTCACCGATATTTTCTCTGATTTCCGCTCATTTTCAACAAATTCTTTACATCACGGAAAAAATGTAGTATAATGATACAGTAAGCTGTGTGTCAGAACGGAATACAACACGCGGCAGTTTTTAATCACACACGGGACAGCGTCTGCCGTCCCTGCATTTTTGAAAGGAAACATCTTATGTCTGAATTAATGTTAGGTAATCAGGCGGTTGCGAGGGGTCTTTATGAAGCGGGAGTAAGCGTTGTATCAAGCTACCCCGGCACACCCAGTACCGAGATAACCGAATTTTCGTCAAAATACCCCGAGGACGAAATGTATTGTGAATGGGCACCCAACGAGAAGGTAGCCTGCGAGGTCGCAATAGGCGCAAGTATGGCAGGCGCAAGGAGCTTCTGCGCTATGAAGCACGTTGGCCTTAATGTTGCGGCAGACCCGCTCTTTACAGCAAGCTATACAGGCGTAAACGGCGGTATGGTGCTCGCAGTAGCAGATGACCCCGGTATGCACAGCTCACAGAACGAGCAGGACTCACGCCACTATGCTATAGGCGCTAAAGTCCCCATGCTCGAGCCCTCGGACTCACAGGAGTGCAAGGACTATGCGAAGCTTGCATATGAGATATCGGAGAAGTTCGATACTCCCGTGATTTTAAGACTTACAACAAGAGTAAGCCACTCTCAGTCGGCTGTAACAACAGCAGACAGAATCCCCCACGCTATCCCCGAATACAAGAAGGATATCGCAAAGAACGTAATGGTCCCCGCAAATGCTATTAAGAAGCACGTTGTCGTTGAACAGCGTACACTTGACCTTATCGACTATGCCGAAACATCGGGCATAAACACTGTCGAGTTAAACAGTGACGAGATAGGCGTTATCACATCCGGTATCTGCTACCAGTACTCAAAGGAAGCGCTCGGCGACAAGGCAAGCTACTTAAAGCTCGGTATGGTAAACCCTCTGCCCGTAAAGCTCATCAAGGACTTTGCCGCCAAGGTAAAGACGCTCTACGTTATAGAAGAGCTTGACGATGTTATCGAAACACACTGCCGCAAGAACGGCATTGACGTAAAGGGCAAGGAACTGTTCACCCTCCAGGGCGAATACTTCCAGAGCAAGGTAAGACAGGTCGTACTCGGCGAAAAAGACGAGTGGCAGACGCTTGACGCAGAGATCCCCGTTCGTCCCCCCGTACTCTGTGCAGGATGTCCTCACAGAGGCGTATTCTACATACTTAAGAAGCTCGGCGTAATGGTAAGCGGCGATATCGGCTGTTATACTCTTGGTGCGGCGGCTCCCTTAAGCGCTATTGATACCACAGTATGCATGGGTGCAAGTATAAGCGGTCTGCACGGCTTCAACAAGGGCAGAAAGGGCGAATATGAGGGCAAGGCTGTAGCCGTTATCGGTGACAGTACATTTATGCACAGCGGTATCACAAGCCTTGTTGACATTGCATACAACCGCAGTAATTCGACCGTTATCGTGCTTGATAACAGCATCACAGGTATGACAGGTCACCAGAACAACCCCGCAAACGGCAAGAACATCTACGGCGATCCCGCATCGGCAGTAAACCTTGAAGCGCTTGCTCATGCTATCGGCATTAACAGCGTTACCGTTGTAGATCCCGGCGATCTCGCCGAAACCGAAAGAGTTATAAAGGAAGAGCTTGCAAAGGCTGAACCCTCACTTATAATTGCTCGCAAGCCCTGCGCACTGCTCAAGACCGTAAAGCACAAGCCTCCGTTCCACATAGATGCCGACAAGTGCAAAAACTGCAAGTCGTGCATGAGAATAGGCTGTCCCGCACTGGTTGCAGGTGACAAGTGCATCACTATCGACAATACTCTCTGTGTCGGCTGCGGACTGTGCGAACAGCTCTGTAAGTTTGACGCTATCAAGGAATGAGCGGCGAAAGGAATATAGCTATGGAAACAAAGTCAATTATGATAGTCGGCGTAGGCGGACAGGGCACACTTCTTGCCAGCCGCATACTGGGAAGCGTTCTCGGCACGGCAGGCTATGAGGTAAAGGTAAGCGAAGTACACGGAATGTCACAGCGTGGCGGTTCTGTCGTAACATATATAAGATACGGTGAAAAGGTATACAGCCCCGTTATAGAAAAGGGTCAGGCTGATATGATAATCAGCTTTGAACAGCTTGAAGCCGCGCGCTATGTATCATATCTCAAAAAAGACGGTACAATAATAACAAATACACAGAAGATAAGCCCCATGCCCGTAATCACGGGTGCGGCTGAATATCCCGACGGCATTATCGACAAGATAAAGGCTATGGGTATAAACATTATCGCAGTTGACGCTCTTTCCGCCGCAGAAAAAGCCGGCAGTGCAAGAGCCGTTAACGTTGTGCTTATGGGCGTTCTTTCAAAGGTACTTCCCGGCATCGAGCTTGACGCTTGGAAAAAGGCAGTTGAAAAGTGCGTACCCGCAAAGGTTATAGAAATAAACGAAAAGGCTTTCGATCTCGGAAGAGAAATGTAAGTCTTAGGATAAAAGGAGCTTTTATTGAAGATCATTTCCGACTCAACGCCGCTTATTGACGGCTATCGTATGCCGGCGGAATTTTCACCGCACAGCGGCTGTATAATAATATTCCCCGAGCGGCCGGATTCGTGGCAGTACGGCGGTGTAAAGGCGAAAAAAGCGTTCTGCGAGGTTGCCTGCGCTATCGCAAAAAGCGAAAAGGTAACTGTTCTTGCGTCATTCGAGCAGTACGAAAATGCGCGCAGAATGCTCCCCCCTCATATCCGTGTTGTCGAGATGTCCTCTGACGATGCGTGGGCAAGAGATGTTTCACCCGAGTTTGTCGTAAACGACAAGGGCGATATGCGCGGCGTGGACTGGTACTTCAATGCGTGGGGCGGTCTTGTTGACGGGCTTTATTTCCCTTGGGACAAGGATAACAAGATAGCACGCAAGGTCTGCGATATGCTTGATATCGATGTGTACGACTTCAGCGACTTTGTGCTTGAGGGCGGAAGTATAAGCTCGGACGGCGAGGGCACAGTGCTCACAACCGAGGCGTGTCTGCTAAGTCCGGGAAGAAATCCGCAGCTGTCAAGAGCGGAAATAGAAGAAAATCTCTGCGAGGGACTCGGCGCAAAAAAAGTAATATGGCTTCCCGGCGGAATACTGGGTGATGAAACAAACGAACACGTTGACAACATCTGCGTGTTCGCCGCGCCCCACACCGTGCTTTTATCGTGGTGCGAGGACGAAACGAGCAAGCAATATGAGATGTGCCGTGCCTGCCTTGACGTACTGGAAAACAGCACAGACGCACTCGGAAGAAAGATCGAAGTTGTAAAGCTCGCTATGCCAAAGCCGATATATATGACCGAAGAAGAAGTCGCAGGTCTTGACCTGTTTGACGGAGAGCCTACAAGAGATACCGTAAGCCCGCTCAGCGCAAGCTATGTAAACCTGTACATCGGTAACAAGGTCGTGGTGATGCCCGCGTTCGGCGGCGAGAATACCGAATACGACCTGAGGGCAAAGCAGGAGGTACAGAAGGTATTCCCCGACCGCGAGATAATACAGATATACGCGCGCGATATACTTATCGGCGGCGGAAATATCCATTGCATAACCCACCAGATACCGTCATTTGTCAGAAAGGAAACTCCCTATGATAAGTAATGTCAAGGTTGCGGCAGTCCAGATGAGCTGTAGTGACGACCGTGAAGAAAATATAGCAAAGGCAGAGCATATGGTAAGACAGGCGGCGTCGGACGGAGCGAATGTGATACTTCTCCCCGAGCTGTTCGAGCTTCCGTACTTTTGTCAGGAGAAGAATTACGATTACTATTATCTTGCCGACAGGACTGAGGATAACCCCGCCGTAAAGCGTTTTATGCAGGTCGCAAGGGAAACCGGCACGGTTATACCTGTCAGCTTCTATGAGAAATACGGCAATGCTTTTTTCAATACGATAGCTATGATAGACTGTGACGGCTCACTTATGGGAATATACCGCAAGAGCCACATTCCCGATGATCATTTCTATCAGGAGAAGTTCTATTTCACTCCGGGCGATACAGGCTTTAAGGTATGGAATACAAGGTTCGGCTGTATCGGTGTAGGTATATGCTGGGATCAGTGGTTCCCTGAAGCCGCACGCTGTATGGCTCTTATGGGCGCAGATATGCTCCTTTACCCCACCGCTATCGGCAGTGAGCCTATACTGGAGTGCGACTCGATGCCGCACTGGAGGAGAGCAATGCAGGGTCATTCGGCGGCAAACCTTGTTCCTGTTATCGCCGCAAACAGGATAGGCACGGAGTACGTTCACCCCACCCCCGAAAACCAAAATCAGGACTCATCGCTGACGTTCTATGGCTCATCGTTCATAACCGATGCTACAGGCGCGATAGTAGCCGAGGCTGACAGAACGGACGAGGCAGTTATAACAGCGGTAATAGACCACGAGCAGAACCGTGACCTGCGTCAGAGCTGGGGCGTGTTCCGTGACCGCCGACCGGAGCTGTATGGGAAGATAATGGGGCATTGAAAAATCAATCATATGTAACAGCCTGACGGATATCGGTATCCGTCAGGCTGTTTTTGACATTTCATCTAAAAATTTGACATATATTCAGTAAGATTAACTGAATTTACCTGAATTGTATTGACTTGTTGTAATTCGTTTAATATAATATAGATAAAGGAGGTTTATTATGAAAAACGTTTTAAAAGCTATTTTAATTTTAGCAATTATGTTCAATTGTGCAACTTTCGGTAATTATTCTGTATATGCCGATTGTTCTCATGTATTCGGCGAGTATGTGATTACTCAGAAATCCGGGTGTACCACCACAGGCTCTAAATACAGGGTATGCAAAAAGTGCGGATACAAATCCACTGTGATGATATATCCGAGAGGACACAATACTAAATCTAAGGTCGTATTGCCAAAGTGTACCGCAAAAGGCTATACCCTTGCTTACTGCACAGTATCAGGCTGTGATTATACTGTAAAGTATAATTATACCGATGCTTTGGGGCACAATACCAAAGATACTTGTGCTACACCACCCGATTGTACTACACAAGGAAAAAGAAAAATATACTGTACAAGATGTTCGTTTGTCACATATGTACCAATACCTGCACATGGTCATATATATAACAGTGTAAATGAAAATGTCTGTGCAAAATGCGGATATAAAAAACCAACGACAAACTGGTCTTATATGTTTAAGTCACCCTATATGGCAACTCATATTTCGCAACGATATCCTAATTACGATAACGGCAAACGCCACGACGGAATTGATATAATTGATGCAAACGGTGATGTTGACGGTTATCCTGTGTATGCAAGCTATGACGGTACGGTGCGATATTCTTTTTACGATAAATTTTACGGAAGAGGAGTCTTTGTCGAAATAATACAGGACAATGGTTATGTTGTCAGATATCTGCACATGAGAGAATTTTCTGTTAATCTTAAAGAAAATGATAAAGTAAAAGCCGGCGACTATATCGGAAAAGTTAGTTGTACCGGAGAGGCTTACGGTTCGCATCTATACTATGATGTTAATAAATCCTTAAACTCTTTGGACTACACTCAACCACTTGACTTTTTCAAAAACATCAATTTCACATACTCATATTAAGGAGGTAATTTTATGAAAAAATCGCTAAACGTTCTTATTATCACAGGCTTATTACTCGCTGTTTCCGCAATTGTGTGCGGTTGCCAATCGACATCACAAGCAACATCAAACTCGTCCGACATTATTCAATCCTCTGAGGTTGAAACAACACCAAGTTCAGACAAAAGCGAAACTAAATTGGATATACAGGAAGAAATAATGCCGGCACTTGATATCAATCAAAACGGCGGAGGTGATGAACTGTCTGCGTTTTACGGTGCTAAGGAAATATCCAAACTGGGATTATTTTCGATAAAATTTGAAAATCTTGTTAAAGAATCATGTAGCGAAGAAGAACTTCAGGAGTATATCTCCTGGAGCAAAGAAAATGACAATCCCGTTGATAATAAAAACAGACCTTATAATATCAACGAAATGCCAAATCTTCCTAACGTGGTAAAAAAATACTCATTGGATCACGATAAAGTTGCAGAAATATTGAAAGATCTGCAAAAATATTATACTGAGCTTTCATCTGAGAGCGAGAATGCCGAATATGCAGATATGATATACACCGATGAAGAAATAGAAGCTATCGCCTCAGGCGATGTGGAAAAATGCTTCAATTTATTCACATACAATACTGCGATTTTGAAGAATGATCTGATATACACACCTGCATATATATACAACAACACCATGGATAAACTTGAAGAAGCGGGCATAACCGCAGAAGAAATTGCCGCAAGAACCGAAATATACGGCAGCTTCTCACTCACTGATGAACAGATGACCGCACTTCAGAACAAAATGCTCAAGTATGTTGCATTGCAGGCTGAAAAAGTCAATTTCAGCGGAACGTATGAAATCCCGGCTACCGCAACTTTCAGCGTACCTGAAAAAATCGGAAATGCGACGTTTGTTAAACAGGCATAAATAAACCGGGACGCTCCTTGACAACCCCCGACCGTTATGCTAAAATAACAATACAATAATTCTGCCACCGGGTAGAGATGCTTTTAAAGCACCGTGGTACATCGTTAGGTCTTTGTAGATGTACTCACGGTGCTTTTTCGGTGAATTTACGGAGGATATAATGTTAAAAAAGCTTAACAACTACTTCACAACCTTTGAAAAAATACTATGGATAGGCTCGATAGTGCTGATAACAGGCTCGGCTGTTATGTTCGGCAAAGACGGGATACTATCCGTCATAGCGTCGCTTATAGGCGCTACCTCGCTTTTGCTCAATGCCAAGGGCAACCCCATAGGACAGGCTCTCGGCGTGATTTTCAGCATACTCTATGCGATAATCTCCTTCTCGTTTGCCTATTACGGCGAGATGATAACCTATCTCGGAATGACAGGACCTATGGCGCTTGCCGCCTTTATCAGCTGGATAAGAAACCCGTTTGCAAAGGGCAAGGCTGAGGTAAAGGTAAATCATATCCACAGGGGCGAGGTTCTCTTTATGTTCGTGCTTACCGCCGTTGTTACCGTAGTTTTCTACTTCGTGCTCGACTTTTTCAACACGGCAAACCTCATTCCGAGTACCTTGTCTGTCACGACAAGCTTTCTTGCGGTATATCTGACATTCCGCCGCAGCCGGTTCTTCGCCATAGCCTATGCCGCTAACGATATAATACTTATAGTCCTCTGGTCGCTCGCCGCACTGACCGATATAAGCTATATCTCGGTCGTTATCTGCTTTGTTATTTTCTTTGCAAATGACATATACGGCTTTGTAAGCTGGAGCGCAATGCGAAAAAGGCAGTCGGCTGAAACGGCATTGCAGTAAATAGTATAAAGGGGTTGTGACACAACCTGAAAAAGAAAAAATGAGTCGAAGCGCAAAGAATAGTGCGTTCGGCTCTCTTTTTTGTATGGTTTGCTCCTGTTATATTGCTTTAGTAATTAACACTGATAGCAGGCTACCGATAGTTCT
>DOQG01000056.1 GCA_003512525.1 Oscillospiraceae bacterium
GAATAGCGAACCCGAGAAGTGCTACCCGGCAAATAGCACTATCGGTAGCCTGCTATCCCTGTTAATTGCTAAAACGGTATAACAGAAGTACATTAAAAAGCTTTTTCCACATACCAAAAAAGTGAGCCAAGCGCACTATTTTTTGCACTTCGACTCACTTTTTCTTTTCCGGGTTGTGTCACAACCCCACTGTTTATATCACTTACTGTAAGGGAAAATACCGTATCTGTGTTTAACTCGCTCAGAATATCGCTACAACCGCACCGTTGTACTTTTCGTTGATGAAGTTCTTTACATCATCGGACTTCAGAGCATTGATAAGCGCCTTTATCTTAGGAAGGTTTTCGTTGCCGCTCTTAACCGCTACTATATTAGCGTATGTCTGAGCCGCATCACCCGAAGCGTCCTCTACTGCGAGAGCCTTGCTTATGTCAAGACCTGCCGCAAGAGCGTAGTTGCCGTTGATTACCGCTAAAGAACCTGCGTCGCTGTTTGCAAATTGAGCGGCAACCGTATCTGCCTGAACCGTTGTTATCTTGTAGCCGTGGTCGTCCTTTATATCAAGCGTTGTAACGCCGTCTTTAGCGTTTGCACCCTCGGGAAGCTCGATAAGACCTTCCTGCTGTAAGAGGAGAAGCGCTCTGGTTTCGTTGCTGTCGTCGGCGGGGATCACGATTGAAGCACCCTCCTTGACATCTGCCAGCTTTTCAACGCCGTTGCCGTAAAGACCGAAAGGCTCGTAGTGGATAAGTGCGGCGGGAACTATGTCTGTTCCGTTCTTCTCGTTGTAGTTGTTGAGGTAAGGTGTGTGCTGGTGGTAGTTAGCGTCAAGCTCACCGCTTGCAACTGCGTTGTTGGGCAGTACATAATCATCATAAATTGTGATCTGAAGATCGTAGCCTTCCTTAGCGAGCTTATCCTTTACAAATTCAAGGATCTCGCCGTGCGGTGTAGCTGTTGCGCCGATCTTGATAACGTTGTCTGTGTCTGCCGTGCTTTCTGCGGCGCTTGATGCTGCAGAAGATGTATCTGCCGATGAAGCATCGTTTGAAGAAGCTGTTGAGCTTGTGCCGCTTGAGCTGCACGCTGTAAGTGTTGCGCCTGCAAGAGCCGCTGTGAGTATCAGTGATAATATCTTTTTCATGTTAGTTCTCCGTTTCTGCGGTTTTACCGCCTGTCCGACTTTATATCTGTCGGTTATGACCATTGTTGTATTTTTATTTGTCTTTCTTCGTTCTGCACCTTTATGGTATCTGTTATATACAACATAGGCACATTCGCCCGAAACGGAAATTCTGTCTTAAGAGCTTTGTAAAAAGCAGTGACATATTATATCTCTCCTTACTTGTTTATACGCTTGTCTGCCTTTCGCGCTATCAGCATACCAAGCTCCTGAATGAGCTGTACTATGATGACCGTGAGCAGTACGCATATCCACACAATATCATTATTGAAACGCTGATAGCCGAATGAGATAGCTATCATACCGAGTCCGCCGCCGCCGATCGTTCCCGCCATTGCCGAATAACCGAGAATAGTTACCAGTGAAATGACTGCGCCGACCATAAGCGCGGGCTTTGCTTCGGGGATAAGCACCTTGTATATTATCTTGAATGTGGAGCTGCCCATTGCCTGAGCCGCTTCAATAACGCCTTTGTCAACCTCTTTGAAAGAGGACTCTGTCATTCTTGCCACATAAGGGATAGCCGCTATCACCAGCATTACTATCATCGCCTTATTGCCAAGACTTGTTCCTACAATAACCTTTGCGGCGGGTAAGCACGCAACCATCAGAATGATGAATGGGATACTGCGGAAGATGTTTACTAAAATACCGATTATTTTGTTCAGCCACGGGATAGGGTGGATTCCGTCCTTATCGGTCACTGTAAGCAGTACGCCTATCGGAAGTCCGAAAACGTAAGCTATAAATGAAGAGATGAACGTTAAATATATTGTTTCCCATATACCCTGTAAAAGTACGCCTTTATCCCACAGCTGTATAAGATCGTCTGACATTTTTCTTCCCCCTTACACCTGTGAATAGGTAACGCTGTTGGCTTTAAGATATGCTGTTATCTTTTCTGCCGAAATTTCGTCATCGGGCAGCTGGACCAGTATCTGACCGTAAGCCTTGCCGTCAATGTCTTTCGTATCGGCGTGAAGAATATTGACGGGCGTATTGCACTTTAATATCATATCCGATAACAGTGACTTTGAAGAGTTTTCGCCATTGTAGATAATTCTTATCTTCTTTCCGTTCTCGCTTGTTACAGGAAGTCCGCCCTGCGGCATGATAAGCTTTCTCGCTATATCCGACTGCGGATTTGCAAATACCGTTCTTACATCGCCGATCTCTGCGACCGTGCTGTTGTCAAGTACTGCGACCCTGTCGCATATGCTGTCTATTACCTTCATCTCGTGAGTAATTACGATTATCGTAACACCGAGCGTACGGTTTATCTTTTTCAGAAGTTCAAGTACCGATCTTGTGGTATCGGGATCAAGTGCGCTTGTTGCCTCGTCACACAGAAGATAGTGTGTTTCGGCGGCGAGCGCTCTTGCAATTGCAACTCTTTGCTTCTGTCCGCCCGAAAGCTGTGACGGATACGCTTTCGCTTTATCGGAAAGTCCCACAAGCTCCAGCAGGCTTTCGGCTCTCTTCACAGCGTCCGCCTTTTTCATACCTGCGATTTCAAGCGGATAGCAGATATTCTTTATAACGTTTCTCTGCGCCAGAAGGTTAAAGCCCTGAAACACCATTCCTATATTCTGTCTGGTTTTTAAAAGCTCCTTGTTACTCAGCCTTCCAAGCTCTTTGCCGTCGATTATTACCTGTCCCGATGTCGGTCTTTCCAGGTAATTTATACAACGTACGAGTGTGCTTTTGCCGGCTCCCGAAAGTCCGATGATACCGAATATCTCACCGTCATTTATTGTTATGTTAATGTCTTTTATCGCCGTGACGCTGCCCTTTGAAGTGCGGTACGTCTTTTCAAGATCCTTAAGCTCTATCATATATCCTCCCATTAAATAACGGACGCGTTTTGCTTAACGTCCGTGCGCTTTGAAGTTCTGAGAGGCTCAGATGTTCTTGCGGGACAGACGCATTATTATATTGTCTTTACACATTCGCATTATGCTCATCATTTTTTCGTCAGCCCCTTTCGTTTTCGTTGTTATGAGTATAACACACTAAACCTAGTTTGTCAATAGGTTTAGTGGAATTAGTTCGCCGAAAACTTTTGTTTAATTCTTATCAGTTTTGTAGGTTTTGCATAAACGAGTTTGAACATAAAAATACGGTAGTTATTGACTTTTGAGAAACAATATGCTATAATTGAGTAAACTCAAAACCAGACTTTCAATTATAGTATAGATGACAATAAGGAGGATACAAATTGAAAGGATTACAACCGAAGGGCGTAGCCCGTCGTAACAAAATGCTGCTTGCCGCAATACAGCTGTTTTTAGAGCAGGGATATGAAAAAACTACCACCGCACAGATATCAAGAGCGGCAGGAATGTCGCCGACATCGTTTTTTGCGGCATTTGAAAATAAAGAAGCATTGCTTCTGACGCTTACGCAGATTATGTTTGAAAATCAGTTTGCAAAGGCGAGGACATTTGCAAAGGATATGGAGCCGCTTATGGTGTACTGCCTTGAAACCTCATTGCAGATATATATAACCGAGCTGTCCGATCCACTGAGGGAGATATATGTAATGGCATATACGTTGCCGAGCACTACAGAATATATTTTAAAAAGTACAGCAGTGCAGATAAAGGCTATATTCTCACCGTTTATGCCGGGGGCTGAAGATAAAGATTTCTATGAGATGGATATAGCGTCGGGAAGTATCATGCGTGGATTTATGGCAAAGAAGTGCGATATGTATTTTACCATAACGAAAAAGATAAGACGTTTTCTTGAATGCAGCTTAAAGCTGTATGACATTCCTTTGGAAAAGAGAAACTGTCTTATTGAAGCAGTTCTTGCGTTTGATCTCAGTACAGTTGCACAAAAGTTGATAAAAGAAATAATCGCAAAAGCAGAAACAGGGCTTGAAAAAGCGATCGAAAGTACATAAACGAAAACGAATAATTACGGAGGTGGGTTATGTTAAAAAAGATGAAAACAAGGAAAAGGCTGGCGGCGGTAATAACGCTTATAACGCTGTTTACGTTTTCAAGTGTGATGACGGTTATAACGGCGGCACAGGAAGCGTCACTTGTATCCGCAACGCTTGCTACAGACAAGGAGAGCTATGACGAGGGGGAAAATGTCGGTATAACTCTTAACGTCACAAACGGTAATGTTTATGAGATCGACAAGGTAAAGTCGGTAATATCATTACCCGCAGGACTGACCCTTAAGAACGGAAGCCTTACAAACGGCGAATATGTGCTTGCGGCGGGAGAGAGCAATACGCAAACGCTTACTGCGTACATAGAAACAACTCCTGCTCCGCCTGATACACCTGCGCCTGCTACAACGCCGGAGGAAACACCTGCGCCCGCAACAACGCCGGAGGAAACACCTGCGCCTGCAACAACGCCGGAGGAAACACCTGCGCCTGCTACAACGCCGGAGGAAACTCCTGCACCGGTAACGACACCTGCAACTACAACAGAACAAACAACAGCTCCGGACGTTCCTTCGACACCGGATAATCCCGATAATCCTCCCACAGGCGGAACACTGTGTCCGCTGTGGCTGACGCTGAGTATTTTATCGGGCGGTACGCTTACCGTACTCGGTATAAAGAAGAAGCACGGTAAGAAGATATTGTCGCTGTTCTTATGTGCTGTGATCTCGCTGACCGCATTACCGACAGATGTATTTGCGGACGAGGTCATATTGCCCGGTGCAAGCGGAAGTGTTACGGCAAGTAAGAACATAACCGTAAACGGCGTTAAAAAGACAATAACCGCAGAGGTTACATATAACGAGAATAAGCCCGCAGAAGAAGAGGTCACAGTGACCTTTGATGCGGGTGACGGTACGCCGGTAGCCCCGATAACCTTAAAGAAGGGCGAAACGATAAGCAGACTTCCCGAATCATTCGGTGCGGGCAAGGCATTTATGGGCTGGTTTACCGATACGGCATTCACGACTGAATTTTTCACCAATACTCCGGTAAACGAGGATATGACCGTATATGCTTCGTTTGTGGAATCTGCCGATGATTTCCAATCCGGCGTGAGAACCACCTACTATGTGGAGGATTGTGCGGAATATCAGCCGATCACGCTTATATGTGACGAAGAAATAACGGCAAATAATGTATGGGAGTACATCACCTTATTTGCGTATACGGGTGATACTCCGGAAAATTTCGTTGTAACATCAAACGAGAAGGATGAATATACACTCGTTCCCGAAACCGCATACACAGCCGGCTGTATGTACCGTATGACAGCAGGCGAGGGAGTTACATTCAAGGGTCTTGACGATACGGTAAACGAGTATACATTCAAGATATACAAAGAGCAGACTAATATAATCGAGGTCAGGGACAATATCAAGTATCTCGATAAAGCCAAGCTGTTCGCTACGGATAAAACCAATGAGTATATGGTTCAGGCGGATTATTTTGAAGAAAATTCTCTTGCTGTGGGCGATGTGCTTTGCATTGACAACGGCACAAAGAATTTTACCGAAAACTGCCTGTTTGTAAAAATTACAGATACAATAAAGGACGGAAACATTTACTACATTCAGACAGCCGATTGCGAAGCGGAAGATGTTTATGACAATGTCGATGTTTATTTTGTCGAGCCTGCAAAAAACAAATTCCTTGAAGAACAGATAGATACCGAGGCGATAGCGGAAGAAGTGAAGAACAGCGAGGGCGTACAGCAGCTGAACCTTGTGCTTGCCGCACTGCTTGCAGAAGATGAAACCGTAAACGAGATAATGGAGGGCGAACCGCTTGTTACCGATACAGTAACCGCCGCTTCGGACGATGACAGATTAAAGGATTTCTCGGACTATACACGTCCTAAAGAGGATACGCTCAAGAGTATCGCCGCAAGTCTTGCTATCGGTCTTTCCGTATCCGTAAAGGTCGGTGAAGCAGAAAACGATAACTTTACTACCGTTAACCCGGATTACTGGTCGGTTATAACATTTGAGCTCAATTATAAGACCACTATCAAGAAAAAACTTAAGGTAGATGCTACATTTACCGTAAGCGAGTATCTTAACGTTTCATTCCAGGGCTATAATTCATTCGAATTCAAGTGGTTTGAGCTGCCTGAGCTTGAATTCAACTATGCGGCTAATATCTACACACAGACGGATATTGAACTTAAAGTTCTTGTC
The DNA here is from genome assembly GCA_003512525.1 of Oscillospiraceae bacterium. Taxonomy (GTDB): domain Bacteria; phylum Bacillota; class Clostridia; order Oscillospirales; family Ruminococcaceae; genus Ruminiclostridium_E. The sequence goes on from DOQG01000056.1 coordinate 6,329, forward strand.
TGCTCGGTAGGTTCAAACAGCTACAGGAATATTACGAGCGAAGTCGCAAAGATGCTCGGCAGTGACGAAAAGAACGATACCGCAGGACTTGTAAAGGATGTCAAGGATATGCTTAACAAGAAGGGCGGAGAAATAGAAATATGCAGAATACCGTTCTTCACGGCGTTTAAGCCTCTGTCACTGTTCCAGCTTAACTTTGAACTCAGCCTTGTTGTAAAGATGAGCTTTGCGGGCGGTATAGGAAGTAAGTTCTCTATACTTGATGCAACGCAGGTAGGTACACACGGCAACTCAAAGGATAAAGAGTTCAGTATGTACAAAAACAAGCTTATCGAGGGCGACAGGTACAGCTTTGACCTTACGGTATTCGGATACGTCGGCGTTAAGATGGGCGTTTCCGGACAGCTTACCGTATCGTTCACAGGTTTAAGGCGACTGGGCGAGGTCGGCGTTGAGGTTCAGGTAGGCGCATATCTCGATATATACGGCCTGGCAAAATATCACGTTGTCAAACCGGATCACCGATACAGTACGGTATACCGGACACTGACAGGCGGATTTTATCTTGAAGCGGGAATTTATCTCGAGGTAAATCTTGTCGCGGAATCAAAGGTATTCAAAATACGACTTGAAGCACCGCTGATACCCGAAATCAAATGGCCGCTGTTCTCAATGGGTGACAAAAACCTTGTTATATGCCTTAACGACGTGACAACACCGATATTATTCAGCTCAAACGGCACTTACTGGGGAGAGATCAATGTGAATAATCTTCCCGCAGTGTCCGCACAGACACTTGATATCACGACAGGTGCGATAAATTACAATGCATCTGTACCGTGGAGTAAGCTGTCGATGAACGTTTCGGGTGAAGGCTTCAGAATGCTCTATGACTACAGAGGCAGATTTATCCGTTACGAGCAGCCATACAGTATGTCCGGCTTCTATAAGAACAGTACAGCCGAAGGTGTCGCTCAGATACACTATACAGGCACGTCACTGCAATTCACAAAAACCGCCGACCCCGAAATGAGCCTTACAAAGTCGGTAAAGGTTATCTGGTATGACGAAACAAGAGTAAAGGAAGAGGACGTAGGCAAGATCTTCACCGTAAACTTCTACAGAGAGGTTGACGGAGTTAAAACGCTTGTCGAAACACGAAAAGTACCTGCGGGCAGTCTTGCAGGCTCTTACAACACAAATAACGCTCCTGACAGCTGGATGTACATTGACTGCAAGTGGAAGGACAAAGACCCATACTTCATAGCTGTTGACCACGATAACTATGAAATAGTATACACCGCAACAAGAGCGCAGACTCTTATGGAAATAGAGTATTACGACACCGTAAACAAAGAGTGGGTAGTCGAATTGTGGGCGGTAAATGCCGGCGATGTTCCCGAAGTTCCCGATAACTCAAGTGACGAGTATATGAAGCTAAGCTCCTGGCACGCAACCTACGGAGTACCGTTCGGTTTTGAAAAGATGTATAAGTATGCCGGAAATAAGCTCAGAGCGATAGACTCCGGATGCCGCAAGGATTACTATACAAGCGGTCAGCCTACAGATAAACCGCTTTACAAGGTTACAGGCAACACCCAGAGAGCGGCTTCCGAAAACTTCTATTTCAATCATCACAACGACTATCAGAAGGTTGCACTTCACTTCAGTGCAAATTACGACAGAGCGCTGATGAACGTAACGTACAATTACTATAATTATGCCGGCGATAAGAAGTCGACAACCGTAAAGACACCTTACGGCACAAGACCGGAATTCTTTATTTCAAGCTGGCCTTACGGTAAGACATTCATGGGCTACACTCCCGACGGCGGTAAAACTTTATACGATAAGGATACCGTATTCAATGAGCAATTGCCTTATGTATATGAGGATACCGTATACGATGCGGTTTACGAAGCCGGAATATTCGATGTTGAGATACAGTATTACGATGATGCGACCCGTGAATTCAAGACATATAAGACGCTGAAAATAGAGGGCGGCTCAAAGGTACCTCAGTCGGTATTTGACGAGGCGTGGAGCAAGCTCAACCGGCAGGAAGGCACAACGATACAGTTCATCGACTGGAGCGATGTATACCTGAGTGAAGAATACGGTGATGCGTACCTCAACGAGTTTATACCCGACAAGACGCTCATTTACAAGAGTATTATACTCCGTCCGAGGTTCAAACGTAATGTTACAATTAAGCTGGACGCAGGCGACGGCAGACTGATATTTGAAGAAAGCAAAGAGTTCAAGAGCTACAGCCAGGATAAATACGAGGTAGAAATTTCACGTTGGGCAACTAAGGATGCCGACAAGTATAACGATTATCAGCCTACAGGCTGGAAGGACAGCACTACAGGCGAGATATATGCCTTAGGTCAGACGGTAAAGCTCGATTATTCGACAACGCTGACAGCGGTCTATCAAGCCACGCCCAAGACCTATACGGTAAATGTATCCACACCGTACGGTGTACTTCTGAACGGAGAAAAGACCGATACATTCAGCGGCGGATATGATGCTTATATCGCATTTGTCGAGAAGTACAACAACTTCACGCCCGCCAATGTTGAGGGCGAGGGATATACTCTCGTGTTCAAGGGCTCATCAAGCAAAGCGTCTGAGGACGGTCTGACACTTGACATAGTCTTTGGCAACTGGCAGAAAAATGTTCACAAGCACACATTAAAGCTTGACGCAAACGGCGGTAAGCTGACAGGAAGCGATGAACGCACAGCAGATTACGGTACTCAGATCAAGCTGTCGGATATGGCTGAAGCGTCAAAAACAGACGACCTGAGAGATTATATCTTCGTCAGCTGGAAGGACGAGGACGGAAATATCTACGGTGCAGATGATATAATAACGCTGACAAAGGATATGACGCTTACAGCGGTATGGATAGACGGCGCATACAAGGAATACACGATAACCTTTGTCCTCGATAGTAAAACGATAAAAAGAGTGACCTATCACTATGGCGATGCACTTCCCGTATTTGACGCACCAAAAGAAGCAGACGGATATATCTTCGGCGGCTGGTCGTGGTACGGCACTGAGGGCGCATTATCCGGACAGCCCGACACGATGCCTGCGTCAACGCTTACTGCAATAGGTACGACCACAAAGTGCTATATATCTTACGAATTTGACGGTACGGTATACAGCACAAAGAAGGTCGGCAAGATAGGCGATACGATAACCCTCATCGCAAAGCCGACAAAGGATTATTACGATGTGACCGAATGGTCTGCAGACGGTATCACTGTAACAGACGGCAAGTTTGTAATGCCTGCTCACGATGTTACATTCAATGCGACCTCATCGCCTAAGTTCTATAATGTCAATATGACGGTTGACGGAAGCGCAAGCTCCGACAGCCCGATGAAAGCACAGTATATGAGTACGGTAACTCTTCCCGAACCTCCGGCGAAGAGCGGCTATACTTACTACTGGCAGTCCGATGATGTTGCTATTTATGAGGAAAACGGCGAATACAAGTTTACAATGCCTCATAACGATGTAAGCGTTGAGTGCGTTTACACAACGGCAACCTACAACGTCTACTATATGATAGATGGCGAAGCAACGCCGTATATGACTATCACCGATGTCCCAGTAGGCAAGGAAATGTTCGCTTATATCGACCTGCCACGCAAGGAAGGCTATCTGTTCAACGAAACGTGGATATGCACGGACGTTTCTCTTGTTAATAAGGAAGGCAGATACACAATGCCCGACAGAGATGTTTACTTCTGTGGAAGATTCGCCAAGAACGATGACACTATGGTTATGCTCGGCGTAGAAGTGTATGTTGACGGCAATCCGGAAACGCATTATACCCTTTACACAAACAGAGGCGAAACCGTAACGCTCCCCGATATATTCATGGACGGATATACAAAGTCATACGAAAGCGCCACGCTGACAGTCACAAACGGAAATGTCACAATTCCGACAGGCGACGATGTCTTTGAGGTATCGCTTGCGATAAAATTTACAAAGAGCTAAACGCTACAAGTTCTTCTTGTTCCGTCACAACAGCCCCGACCTTGCGGTCGGGGCTGTATTTATGCATAAAAAGGAGCTGTGACAAAATTCTTCAGCTTATCAAATTACATTAAAATTACAATTCAATATATTGGAAAAATGTCAAAGTAATAAATATACAGCCAACACCGCTGAAAACAGCTTCCGTACCGATAAGATGTTAATAATTTCGTGAGTGTATCGGAGCAACTGAATTATCACCGAAACTTCCAAAAAACG
>DOQG01000050.1 GCA_003512525.1 Oscillospiraceae bacterium
AACTTGACAATGAGAGAAAATATGCAAAAATTCTTTGTGATGGTTGACAATACCACATTCCTGTGCTAAAATAAAACTGCGACACAATTCAATATTTAAACTGTACAAGTATTCATTTTTACTACGGTAAAAGTGCATGCTCTATTTTCGTATACTTGTACAGGATATGAATTGTGTCGCAGCAATCGGAGTTGTGCATTTTTCGGTGCGTGGCTTCGGCTGCGCACTTTTTTATTTCAGAAAGGAATATGAAAATATGAAAGCGAAAAAATTTTCAGCGGTTGCTACAGCGGTTGCACTTTTGATCTCAATGACCGCCTGCGCAGGCACAGGCAATGAGCAGGCAAGCAGTGCGGATAAAAGTACATCGGATATAATAGATAGTGCTACTTCTTCAGTTGACGAACATACAAGTACAGAATCTGTAGAGGAAACGTCGTCAGGAAATGATAACGCTAACGATGAAAGCACCATAACGGAATCATCGGAAACTTCAGTAGCTGACGCAACATCTTCAATTCCTATGAAAGAAGAAAAAATTGAAGAAAGAGATGTGTATGATGAAGACGGTAATGTGGTTGATAAAATAAAGGTTAAGGTGGTTGACGGGGTTACTTACACTGTCGAGGATAAGAGTAATGAACAGCATATAATTGGCGAGGTACCACTTTATGCTAATGAGCCAGAATTCCCATATGGCGAAGCTATTACGTTGGCACAGATAATGGCGGCTTTTAAAGGTTGTAATGTATCTCAGCAGGAAATATTTGAGAAATACGTTAAGTTTTATGATCCTAGTGATTGGTATGAAGAAGATGGTATTAAAAAAGGTCCTAATTTAGAACCTGGATATTTGCTTATCGACCCAAGAACGAAAAGAGAAGATAACACCTTCACCAACACTGGCAACGAAGAATATTATACGATGAAAATATTAGATGACAACAATATAAGCTATTTCGAGTATAAAGCCGCAGGCATAGATGTTTCAGATTTCACACAGGTAAAGGAATATATAGATAGAGGCGAAATAGCATTTGTTACCGTTGATAAAAGTTCTGACTATGATGATGTTTGGTCATGGCTAGCAGTCATTATGGGAGATAACACTATAATAGATATTTATAATTATAGAATCGATGTCGTTTTAATAGGATATATCGAAAATAAATATATCACATATAATGTTGTTGATGAAAAACTGTATAGCTATAACAAAATTGGTTCTTTAATGGGGTTATAAAAATTCAACAAATCTCATACCTGCACGAAATGTGCCCGTTGGACGAAAACGCAAAGCAAATACTCTCCGACTGCTTTGACAAAATGAAACTGTCCGCAAGAGCATATGACAGGATACTTAAAGTCGCGCGCACATGCGCAGACCTTGCGGGAGGCGAGATAATAAGGCGGCAGGATATAACTGCGGCTTTAAATTTCAGAAGTCTTGACAGGAAGTATTGGAGGCACGGTAAAATAACCATTATTTTACCACTTTATCATCTTTATACAGGGCTGTGAAATATCAGATAAATCAATCTCGTTTTACAACCGCATAATTATTTCATTTCTAAGTTTGTCAATCTGTTGTGTGTAAGTAAGAAAAGGCTTTGGCGTTTTATAAATCCCCAAAAAAGTAAAAGGGAGTTTCCGCAGAAACTCCCTCGGTAGCAGTCCACACGGGTTTCTGTAACTCGATCACTTTGTACATAATATCACTTTACAACAAATTTGTCAAGCGGTAAATATGCGATATTATTATATTCCGTTTGCACTAAAATAATTACTGTTACTCAAACTATCGTCAATATCCGCCGGTAACGGAGGTGTAGCAAAACTCAAACTGTCAGAACGGCGAATTTGAGGCGGCTCACAGCCGCTTACTCAATGTTCTGTATCTGTTCCCTAATCTTCTCAATCTCGCTCTTCATATCCACAACAAGTCTTGTTATGCGGATATCTGCGGCCTTTGAGCCGATAGTGTTGGTTTCCCTGTTGATCTCCTGCACTAGGAAATCAAGCTTTCTGCCTATCTCCTTGTCGCTGTCGAGCATTGAGCGCAGCTGTGAAAGGTGTGAGTGCAGACGTACCGTTTCTTCGTCAACGGCTGTCTTTTCGGAGAATATAGCCGCCTCGGTGAGTATCCTCTGCTCGTCAATATCCGATGAGCCGAGTATCTCTTTGAGTTTGTCCTCTAATCTCTTACGGTATGCGGCGGTGCTTTCGGGTGAGTAAATTTCGACCTTGCTTACCATATCCTCTATTACATCTGCCTTTTCGAGTACGTCAGCCTTGAGTGCCGCACCCTCTGTTTCACGCATTGCTATGAACTTGTCGAGTGCCGAGCTTACGACCGATGAAATATCAGCCCAGAGCTGTTCCTCGTCTGTTTCTTCCTTTATCACCGTGAATATATCGGGTATTCTGAAAAGGTCGGAGGCGGAGAGGTCGTCCGTTATGCCGAGGTCGGGAGCGATAGTGCGGATAGCTTCTATGTACTGTGAGGCTACCTGCTCGTTTACCTTTACCGAGGTGTCCTTTATATCTATGTTGTAAACGAGGAGCGACAGCTCGACCTTACCTCTTGTTATCTTTTCCTTGAGCATTGTTTTCAGCTTAGGCTCAAGGTACTGGTAGTTGCGTGGGAGCTTTGACGAAAATTCAAAGAACTTGTGATTGACACTTCTGATTTCGGCTATTATTTCTCTGCCGTTTATTACAGCTTGCTCTCTGCCGAAACCCGTCATACTTCTTATCATAGTGGGTATCCTTTCTGTTTTTATATTTCTCTGTTGGGGAGCTACGCCACAAACCCCATTTATAGATATATTATATTTTCAGTTCGCCGCTTTCAAGCATTGATTGTGCGGCAAGTAATATTCCTGTTTTGCCGGACGGATAGGTGATACCGCCCTGCAGCCATACGGCATATGGTTCTCTCAGCGGTGCGTCTGCGGAAAGCTCAATGCTTGCGCCCATTGTAAATGCACCCGCCGCCATTATGACCTTGCTGTCATATCCGGGCATATCCCACGGCTCGGGAGTTGCCATAGAGTCAACCGGCGATCCGCCCTGAATGCCCTTGCAGAACGCGCAGAGCGCATCGGGTGTGCCGAGCTTTATCGCGGCGATTATATCCGTCCTGTCATGGTCGTACTTCGGGAATGTTTCATAACCGAGCAGTGAGAAGAATGTGCAGGCGAAAACCGATGTCTTTACCGCGCTTTCAACTATCTGTGGAGCTAAGAAGAAGCCGAGGTACATACCTCTGTTCTCATCGAGTGAACAGCCGACCTCTTTACCTGTTCCGACTGTTGTCAGACGGTAGCTGCACAGCTCTATCAGATCCTTTCTGCCTGCTATGTAGCCGCCTGTGCGGGCAATAGCACCGCCGGGATTTTTGATAAGACTGCCGATTATAAGATCTGCGCCGACCTCGGTAGGCTCGCGCTTTTCCACAAACTCGCCGTAGCAGTTATCGACCATTATAATTGCGTCACTGTTTACGCTTCTGACAGCACTGATTATCTCGCCTATCTTGTCTACAGAAAGCGACTCGCGGAGCGAATAACCCCTCGAACGCTGGATATATGCTACCTTACAGTCCTTTGCGGCTGCCGCCTTTATACCGTCAAGGTCGGGCGTACCGTCAGGGAGCAGATCCACCTGCGCATACTTTACACCGAACTCCTTAAGTGAGCCGCCGTGTTCGCCGTTTATTACCTCTGTCAACGTGTCATAGGGTGCGCCTGTTACGCAGAGCAGTGTGTCGTTCGGACGGAGTATGCCGAACAGGGCAGTGGAGAGTGTATGCGTACCGTTTACAAAGCTGTGACGGACAAGTGCGTCCTCGGTATGGAAAACCTCGGCATATACCATGTCGAGCTTATCTCTGCCATCATCGTTATAGCCGTATCCGATAGTGCCTTTAAGGTGCATTTCGCTGACACGGTTGTTTATAAATGCCGAGAGTACCTTGTTTCCGTTGTACTCTGCGGTTTCGCTGATTTTTGCAAACTGCGCCGAGGCAAGCTCTTCGGCTTTCTTTGCGGTTTCAAGCAGTCTGCTGTCAATATTGAAAAATTCCATTTTTATCCTCTTGCTATTTCATACGCTGTGCCTGTCGCCGTAAAACCGCAGTTTATATAGAACTGCCGGACGTTTTTCTTGCAGGCAAGCGTTATTTTTCTGTTGTCAAGTAACCGGGCGGCACTGCTAAGAAGCGCCTTTCCGACACCGTTTTTCTGCATATCCCGTCTTACTGCGATGTGGGACAGAAAGCAACTTTTATCATCGCCGTAAAGCACTGTCGCAGTCGCAACGGGAATATCACCGCTGTACATTACTATAAGTCGCGAAACGTCGTGACGTACACGGTGACAGGTGTCGGCGTACCAGTCATCAAACTGATTATCGCTGAGAGCAAATCCGCTTTTCAGTATCTCAAATACAGTGCGGTAATCCTCAGTAAATTCCGCTTTCAGCAGATCGTTACACACGGCAGGCATTTTGCCCGATGTCATTATATAAAGCGTTTCGGATTTTTCCGAAAGTCTGATATCCGACATTACAGCCCTCGCGCCGAGCATATCGGAAAACGCAAGCAGGCTTTCTGTATCTGCATTTTCATTACCGTGAACATAAAGCTCACCGCCGTAATAAAGCGCAAGAGTATTATTGCCCTCATAGAATGTGCAGAAGTCGTACCCTGTGCCGTAAGCCCTGTAATACGCATTTATCCGCCCGACTATCACATTGTCTGACAGATAATCGGGCGGCAGTGCGCCGTATATTCTTTTTATCATTTTTCCGCAAGCGCAAGATACATTGCATATGCAAGCGTTGCGGTGCTTTGTACATCGCTTTTCTTTATCATACATGACGGTGAGTGCAGATATCTGCACGGAACGGACAGTGCTACCGTCCTTATACCGCCGACAGAGGTATGAATTGCGCCGCTGTCGTTACCGCCTGCAACCAGCGTCTTTGTCTGACAGGGAACACCTATCTTCTTTGCCTTTTCAAAGCCGAGGTGATAAAGCTCACGGTCGTATATAGTACCTCTGTCCATATAGCTTACCACGCAGCCCTTGCCAAGCTCGCATACACGCTTTTCGCCGTCATTGCCCGAAAAGTCGCAGGCCGTGGTGGTTTCAAGCACGATAGCATAATCGGGCTTTACCGTGTAAGCGGCAACCTTTGCACCCCTTGTGCCTATCTCCTCCTGCACAGTAAACACGCAGGTAACGTCATATGGCAGATCCTTATTCAGCATATCTATCATTATGGCACAGCCTATCCTGTCGTCAAGCGCTTTTTCACGCAGATAGCCGTTGCCAAGCTCGGTATAGTCGCTCTTAAAATATGCGCAGTCACCGGGCGAAACGTATTTTTCCGCTTCTGCTTTTGATGAAGCGCCGATGTCTATTGTCAGTGTGTCAAGCTTTACCGGGTTATCGCGCTCTTTGGGCGACTGCTGGTGAACTGCTTTACCGCCGACTACTCCGACAGTGCCGTTTTTGAAGTGCAGCTGTCTGCCTATAACGACCTCGGGGTTTATTCCGCCGACAGTCGTGAATTTCAGATTACCGTCATCGGTGATATAGGTCACGATAAATCCGACCTCGTCCTGATGGGCGGCAAGCATGACCTTGTTTTTCGGCGTCTTAGCACCCTTTTTATTTACTATGATGTTGCCCAGCGGGTCGATCTTTGTATCACAGTCGGAGGGGAGCAGTGACAGTATCAGCTTTGTTACATCACTCTCATCACCGCTTGTACCGTCGGCAAGGCACAGCTTCTTTATGATATCAAATAATTCAGCCATTAGCGACACCGCCTTTCATGGCAAAAGCCGCGATCAGCTTTGCTGTGGATATAACGTCCTCGGTGTCTATTATCTCGGCGGGGGTATGCATAAATTTCAGAGGAATTGACAGCGTACACGCTTTCGCGCCCGACTTGTTCACACTCATCGTATCGGCATTTGTGCCTGTTTCTCCGCCCATAACCTCAAGCTGATACGGGATATTCTCCGTCTTAGCAAGAGCTATCAGACTGTTCGACAGCTCTCTTGAAAGTGACGGCGCTATGCCTATCATAACGCCCTTTGACATATCGGCACATTTTGCCCTGTCACTGTCGGGAGTTTTCGCAAAGCTTACGTCCATTTCAAGAACATAGTCGGGATCAAGGTCATATACCGCTATCTTTGCGCCGCGTTCGCCTGTTTCTTCCTGAGTGGTGAACGATACGTCAAGGTCGAACATAAGCTCCTTACCTTTAAGCATTTCAAGAGCAACCAGTATAGAAGCTACTCCGCACCTGTCGTCAAGCGCACCTGCACAGTATTTTGTGCCGAGCATAGCTGTAGGCTCACAGTCAAATGTTATCCTGTCGCCAAGCTCCATACGGCTTTCAAGCTCAGATTTCGTGTAGCCTGTGTCGATAACAAGCTCTTCTATTTTCGGCACTCCGTCACCGCTCTTTACATGAGGAGGAAGAACGGATACAACGCCCTTTACCTTTTCCTTGCCGTGGATCGTCACGCTCTGTGCCGCAAGCACACGTCTGTCAGGACCGCCTACCGCGCCGACCTTTATAAATCCGTTATCGTCAATAAACGATACGATAAGTCCCACCCTGTCAATATGCGCATCAAGCAGCAGCTTACGTCTGTTGCCCGTACTTTTTATATGTCCGATAACGTTTCCGAAATCGTCAATGTTGCAGTCGTCCGTGTAGCTTTCAAGCATAGACAGTGCAATTTCGGACGCACTTTTTTCATCGCCCGAAACACCGTCAGCACTGCACAGACTGTACAGCATACTGTTAATATCCATTGTCATCTTTCTTTCATAGCTTAATATAAGCCGTCCATTTTGATCTTTTCCTTGACTCTTTCAAGCTCGGCTATAAACTGCTCGTCAAGCTTGCTTAAGCTGTAGCCCTTGGGGAAGATAAGCACGTCTTTATTTACCTTGTAGGGAATGTCACATTTCAGCTGAACCATTCCGTGCTGTTCAAGACAGCTTTTGGGAACGGGAGAAACCCACATATATGTGTTGTGCAGGTTTCCGAGCAGGTCAAACTGGCTTCCTCTTTCATAAACATAGATACGCTTTTTACGATGCTCTGCGGCATTTGCCCTTGATACCTTTGAGAATGAGAGAGATGGTGTCGAAAGATCGCCGTGTACTATCTCGATGTAATCCTCAAGGTCGGAATATTTTACTATACTGTCCGGATTTTCCTTTGCGAGCGGGCTGTCCTTATTAACAAGAAGCTTGTATTCAAACTCCCATAAAGGGCGGTATTTCAGATTTTTTCCGTCAAGCATGGCAAAATATTGCTTTTCGTGGATATTCTGATACCTGATTATGCCCAGCTTGAAATCAAAATTCATGATGTTGTTTATTGCGTCCATCGAATTTGTTTCCTTGAAGTTGATGGATATCTCCTTGTCGGTGTCAAGCAGGCTCACAAAGTTTGAAAATGCCTTTGTGATGTAGGTAGCTCTGGGCACTGAGATGCTGAAACGCACAGCATCATCGACCTTAGGCTTGTACAGTGATACCATTTCATCAAACTGGTCAAGCACCGCCTTTGCATAGCCTAAAAATTCGCCGCCCTTTTCCGTCGGAGCGACCCCCTTTGTCGTCCTGCGGAATATCGTGATACCTATTTCGTTTTCCAGTTCTTTTATAGCCTTACTGAGATTAGGCTGTCCCATAAATAGATTGTTTGCCGCCTTTGTGATCGAACCGGTTTTTTCGATCTCAACCGCATATTTAAGATGCAGCAGGTTCATTGAAAACCATATCCTTTCATCACAGAGGGAAAACCTCTGTTAAATTATAACCCTTTAATATATTTAATTTTCTTTTTTAGGTTCAACGTGTGTAAAAGACTGTATTGCCTCTGTTATAGTCTTTTCGTGTGCAAGCTTGCCGTACTTGTCAACCTCTGCCTTGTTCTTTTCGCCGTGTGTCAGGCAGCCTGCTCCCCCGATGCAGCCTCCGACACAAGCCATACCCTCAATGAAGTTGTTGGGCAGAAGATTTTTAGATGCACGCATAAGTGCACGCTTGCATTCTTCTATACCGTCACAGGACAGACCGTTCAGCTTGAACTCCTCATTGCCCTGTTCTTTAAGTGCTTCTGCGACTGCATCGGCAAGACCGCCGCAACGTGCGAAAATTCTGCCGTAGTACGAAGCGTTGTCAAGCTCTGTTCCCTCAAGCTCGGATACCTCTATCTCCTTACTGTCAAAGATAGCCTGCAATTCTTCAAACGTCATTGCCCAGTCAACATAGGGTTTTACCTTATCCCACTGTACTTCCATCTTCTTTGCGGTACAAGGTCCTATGAATACTACCTTGGCTGTAGGATCGCTGTCCTTGATGAACTTTGCTATTTCAGCCATAGGTGATAAGTTGTGCGAGATCTTGTCGACCATAGTCGGGAACGCTTTCTCGATGTACATTACGAATGCGGGACAGCATGAGCTTGTAAGGAAGCCCTTTTCGGCAAGCTCCTTTGACTCCTTGTATGCTACCATATCCGCACCGAGAGCCGCCTCAACAACGCTGTGGAAGCCTAACTGCTTGATAGCCGTTACGACCTGATCCAGCTTTGCATAGCTGAACTGGCTGGCGATCGAGGGAGCTACAACGGCATATACCTTGTAGTTCTGATTGTTGTTACTGCCCTTTAATGTTTCTATGATGTCAACGATATAGGACTTGTCGCTTATTGCGCCGAACGGACAGGTATAAACACACGCGCCGCATGAAATGCACTTGTCGTTGTCAATGTGAGCCGCCGCCGAGCTTGTGTCTGTTGCTCTTGAGATAGCGCCTATCTTGCAGGCTCTCTCGCACGGACGCTTAAATTCCAATATAGCGCCGTAAGGACACACTTTAGCGCACTGACCGCAGTTTACGCACTTTGACTTGTCGATATGAGCCTTCTGGTGCTCATCAAAGGTGATAGCGCCCATACGGCATACATCTTCACAGCGGTGGGCGATACAGCCGCGGCACGCCTCAGTTACATCATAGCCGCCGACAGGACATTCGTCACAGGCAATATCAATGACCTCAATGACATTGGGGTTTGTAGGGTCGCCGCCCATAGCTATCTTTATACGTTCTGAAACGATCGCTCTTTCCTTGTAGATGCAACATCTCATAGTAGGCTTATCCTTGACTATTTTCTTTGCAACGTCATTGAAAAAGCTGAAGGAATCGGCAGGCTTCTCTGTACCCTCTGTTGTCCATGCGTGTTTTGCAACTTCTCTTAAGACCTTGTACTTTAAGTACTGTACCTTGGTGTCGAATTTTCTTAACTTCTTGTCCATTTTTATTTCTGCGGAGTTTCCCGCCGACCGCCTGTGCGGTCGCTCCTTTCACATAGTTTTTTTCTGTTTGTTCTACTTTTTATTTCAAGCTTTTCTTTAGAAATAGCTTACTTTTATCTTCTTGCCCATTTGCTTAAGGCATTTACTCAGCTCGTCAACAAGCTGCATTTTTATGTTGAACGTGATAGGCAGATTAGGGTTCTGGTGTGCCGCATTGACCGCTCTTCCGACATAGAAATTTATATCGGTAGCGTCCTCAAAGAGCATTCTCGCTATGCACGATGCGCCGTCCTGAAGTATTGTCCAGTCATCGTACAGCTTGTTTTCTCCGAGGTAGTCCTTTGCGTAGTCAAGCACCTTGCTTATCGTGATAACGCCCTCGGTAACTATATCGACACCCTCTATTGTTGCCATAGGCGGGATATCGGGACTGATATAGTCAAGACACGGTATAACGGGTTTGCCTAAGAACTGTCCGGTAAGGGTAGATGTCGTACCGCCGCAGACAATATGCTTGCCCTCTTTTGAGAAGAACAGCGTCATCATCTTGTTAAGATCCTTGGGGTCGGACGGCGGTCCTATCATAAGGTTCACCTGTTCGCGCTCGCGAATCTTTATAACGCCGACAGTCGTATCATCACCGGGCGAGCCGCCGTACAATCTTACACACTCGTCAAGGAGCAGCGTGGCGAGAGCCTTTGCAGAGTACTCCCTGTCATATACGCCCTCCATAAATTCTATTATGTTATCCCGCTGCCAGCCGAAATTCAGCGATGAACCGACACCCGCATATATAGCGCCGTCGCTGGTGGCTATGAATGTATCATCAAGCTTAAGCTGTACCTTTGAGATGTATATCGTCTTGCCGTCTATCTGATTTATGGTTTTAGGATAGTCGAAATTCTTGCCGTCGCGCAGCATTATTACCTGCGGGTTGTCATACTGGATTATCTCGGCTTCCTTGTTGTTTACCACCCTTATTATAGTAAAGGTCGAATATGCGACCTTGCGTACCTCACAAACCGGCAAGGTTGAAGCCATCGTTGCAACACAGTCCTCAACGCTCATATTATTTGCCATCATAGTGGATATGATTTTTGAGGTGAGAGTTGACAGTATTGAGGCTTTTACGCCGCTTCCCAGTCCGTCTGCCAACACAAACACGATTGAGTTATCATCTTGCTCCACAAGCTCGATATGATCGCCGCAGAGCTGTTCGTCATGCTTATTGACGCTCAGATAGCCTATATCGGTGCAGAAGCTGAACGCTTTACTGTTCATCATTTGACAGGTTCTCCTTGAGCTTCGTCAGTGCGACCTTTGTTTCGGCGGTCGTTTCACCGAGCAGAGATGCTATTTCCTGAACAACACGCATCTGCTTTTCTATTACCTTGTCGGTGACTGCGATAGTTTCGGCGGCGTTCTTTTCACGCTTTGACCTTGATATCTCTTCGCCGGTAATATCACGCATTATCGACATTATGATATGATAGCTCTTATCATATATTATCGTTTCCTCGACATACTTTCCGTACTCGGCAAGATATGTACGCTTGTTGTGGATATTCTCACCCGTGTTCATAACCTCAAGATACGATACGGGGTCGAGTATCCTTACAACCGGACAGCCCATAACATCGGACAGGCTCTTGATATTCATTATCTCACGCGCCGCCTTGTTTATCTGCTGTACTTCAAGATCCTCGCTGAGTACCATAATGCCATTGGGTGTATTGTTGATTATATTATCCGAGAAGCTCTCGGCTTTCTCCTTAAGATACGGCAGACACATTGTAAGATCTGCCTTGCCTTGCAGGATAGCTACCGCTTTTTCACGGCAGGTATCATAGCCGCAGCTTCCGCAGTTGAGCTCCTGCGAGGGATCGCTCTTGTTCATCTTGCGGAGTATCTCCTCTATCGCTTTACTTCCCGGCATAGTCTTCTGAACGCCGATGAAGGGGAGCGATTTTGTCATATCGGAAAGCTCTGTTGTGTCGAATTTACCGCTTCCGGCAAACTCATCAACAGCTCTTCTTTCGTGGATAACGCCCTCGTGCTTTTTATCCATAGCAGGACCGCCTATACAGCTGTTGACGCAGGCGGACATTTCTATAAAGCACTTTCCTACGTTGCCGTCTATAATATCGCGCAGAGCGTTACGGCAGTTCTCCACGCCGTCTATCGCCATATAGAGATATTCGGGGTTGTCCTTGTTCATCGAGCGCAGAATGCCCGATGTCGTGGGATACAGCCTTGTCTTTGCTCTGTCGCTTCTTCCGGCATTGTCAGAGATGGGACAGACTTCAATATTTTCTTCCTTGAGCCAGCCCGTAAGCTCCTCGAATGTGAGCACACAGTCTATCGCGCCCGCATATGCGTCAGCCTCAGCCTTTTTAGAAAGGCACGGACCGATGAATACGGTGTGACAGCCCGGATATTTCTTCTTGAGTATCTCTCCGTGTGCAAGCATGGGCGATTTCACCTGTGCAAGATAAGGCAGAGCCTGAGGGTAGTATTTCTGTATAAGGGTGTTTACCGTGTGACAGCAGGAGCTGATTATTATCTTGTGCTCGCCGTCAGCTACCAGCTTTTCATACTGTGCGGTAACAAGCTGAGCACCCTCGGCGGTTTCCTCCGCCCCGGCAAAGCCCAGCTTTTTAAGAGCATCGTTAATTGAGTTTATGCCAACGCCGTCATAGTTTGCGACAAATGACGGAGCGATGCTGACATACACGGGAGTACCCGTGTTGATAAGCTCTTTTGCTTTATTTACATCGTTTCTTATCTGCTTTGCGTTCTGCGGACAGGCTACAAAGCACATACCGCAGAGTATACATTCGTCCTCGACAATATTAGCCTGCCCGTCCGAAAAGCGGATAGACTTGACCGGGCAGTGCCTTATACATTTATAGCAGTTTTTGCAGTTGGATTTCTTCAGCCGTAAATAACTCATAGATTACACCTTGCCATAAGTTTTAGCAGTGAATTTTTCTGCGTTCACAATAAAGCGTTCGTGAGTACCCTTGCCGATGATGTCCTTTTCGTCCCTTGCAACGACCTCAAACACAAGTCTGCGGTTGTCGACTTCGGTAAGAGCAGCCTCTGCTGTAACATTCATACCGGCAGGAGTAGCGGCAATGTGCGCAACGTCAAGCTTTGTGCCGACTGTGGTCTGTCCGTCCTCAAGCTGTCCTTCGAGCGCCTTGCAGGCAGCCTTTTCAATAAGTGCGATCATCGCCGGAGTAGCGAATACTTTCAGCGAGCCGCTTCCCATTGTAACAGCCGTATTTGTATCATCGACCTTTACTTCTGCTTTTCCCGTCAATCCTGTTGTGAGCATTTAAATCCACCGTTCCTGTTTTTAATTTTCGTACCGCTGTCAGTCAAGACAGGCAAGTACCTTTTCGTCAAAGATCTGCTGAAAGTTGTTTTCGTTTACTCCGCAGATTATCTCATCATCTATTTTGATCGTAACGCCGTCTGTGCATTTTCCAAGACAGAAAGCGGCACCGAGGTTTACCTTATCCCCGACGTTATGGTTTGCGATGTAGTCTTTTGCCAGCTCAATTATCTTATATGAGCCTTTCAAGTGGCATGAGCTTCCTACGCAGATGCTGATGTTCTTCATAATACTTTTTCCTTTCAAATAAGCAGAGCAGATCAGGAAATCAAACTGTCCTTGATCTCAAACTCCAGATTTTGTGAAAGCACTGCAAGAGAAGCTGCCAGATTTTCATACTGGACTATTACGCCGGACGGAACAGACAAATGCACGGGAGCAAAATTCCATATAGCGAGTATTCCGCATTCCACCATCTCATCGCACACTTTCTGTGCGGATTCCGGAGGGACGCAGATTATGCCGATATGTATTTTAAGACGTGAGCATATATCCGACATTTTTTCTGCCGAAAGGATATGCTTGCCGTCGACCGTACTCTCGTCGGTATCAAACGCCGCTACCACATTAAGTCCGTAGCGTTCAAATTCCTTATACGCGAGAAGTGCCTGCCCAAGCTTTCCTGCACCTGCTATTACCGCTTCTTTGGTATTGTCGTATCCGAGAAAGCTCTCAAGGTCGCGTATAAGCTCTTCGGCAACATAGCCGGTTTTTGGCTTGCCGCCCGTAAGGCTTACCGCCGCCAGATCCTTACGGACCTGCACTTCGTTGAGCTTAAGGTCGTTTGCAACAGTCGTAGCCGAGATGTTGCGCACACCGTCTGTCTGCTTTTTTTTCAGATAGTCAAGATAGAAGGGCAATCTCCTCAGTGCCTGCTTAGAAATTGTACCGTTCATTTGTTCTGCCTTTCTGTGCGGAAGATAAAACGCCCTGCATTCAAGGTATTTGAGCACATCGGCTGCAATTCTTCCGTCTGTCTATACATATAATATTATATTAAAAATTGTAAGCGCTGTCAACCGATTTCGGAAAAATCGTTAAAATTTTATCGAATTGACCGACTGATATGATAAGACAGGTAAAAACGCACTTGAAATGCCGCCTGAAAGAATATTTGTTGTAATTACGCACAATAACATAACAGCGTTATGTTATCGTTTTGGTGCAATGCTATGAAATGGTGTCAGGGGTATTGACATTATGACGGATATAGGTTAAGATAACAGTGTTATGTAAAATCTCTGCGGAAAGGAAGTGCCTTTATGAGCGATAACGAAACAAGACAGAAGCTGATAGACAGCGCAAAGAAGGAATTTTTTGAAAACGGCTTCGCAAAAGCGTCGCTCAGAAAAATCTGCACAAACGCAGGTGTCACGACAGGCGCTTTGTACTTCTTTTTTAGAAATAAGGACGACTTGTTCAGTGCGATCGTTGCACCTCCGCTTTTAAAGCTGAAAGAGATGTTGCTCGAGCATAACCGTGAGGACGAGGAGTATTTAGGCTCGCAGGATGAGCAGACGAGGAGTGTAGAAAATCAGCTTTCAACTCATAAAGAGGCTGTCACTATGGTGGGCTGTCTTTATGATAATTATGACGCATTCCTGCTGCTGCTCACAAAGTCGCAAGGCTCGGTCTACGAAAACTGCGTCGATGAATTTGTTGCACTTATGGAAGTGGGCTTTCGCTCAAGTGCCGAGGCGCTGCTTAAGAATATGCCCGGCTATCATGTTGACGAGTATATGCTCCATTGGCTCGCCCATATGGATATAGAGATGTTCATACATCTGCTTACCCATGTTCCCGAAAAGGAGAATGGTCTTGCGTATGCCGAGAAAATGATCGGCGCAATGGTAAAGATGTGGTTTGATCTGTTGTTTGTAAAAGATGAATAATGCTGACCGCCCTTACACGGCGGTCATTAAAAGCACCACAGGATAACGCTGTTATGTTAGTAATAACTAATACAGTTAGATAAAACTAATAATGATACGGGAGGACAAAGAAATGTATCTTGAAGTAAAAGACGTAAAGAAGAGCTACGGCTCGGACGCAGGCTACACGCAGGTATTGAAGGGTGTGACCACAAGCGTTGAAAAAGGAGAAATGTGCGTAATACAGGGAACGAGCGGATCGGGTAAATCGACACTGCTTAACTGTATCGGCGGTCTTGACGTTATGGACAGCGGCTCTGTAAAGGTAGACGGCACGGAAATATTCGGGCTTAAGGCTGACGCTCTGGCAAAGTACAGAAAGGCAAACCTCGGCTTTATATTCCAGTTTTATAACCTTGTGCCTAATCTTACTGTCGAGGAAAATATTCAGGTATGCGAGTACCTTACCGATAAGCCGCTTGATATGAACGAGCTTCTCGATACGCTTGGGCTTACCGAGCACAGAAAAAAGTTTCCCTCACAGCTTTCGGGCGGTCAGCAGCAGAGATGTGCCATAGCAAGAGCACTGATAAAGAACCCAAAGCTCCTGCTGTGTGACGAGCCAACGGGTGCGCTTGATTCAAAGACTTCGAGGGATATACTTGTTCTTCTTGAACAGGTAAACCGGAAATACGGCACAACGATGCTGATAGTAACGCATAACAACGCTATAAAGAATATGGTGCACAAGGTGATAATCTTAAAGGACGGACTTATCAAAAAGGATTATTATAATGAAACGCTGATACCTGCCGCCGAGCTGGAGGATCTGTAATATGAACAAGGTGCTTTCAAAAAGAATACCGAGGGAGCTCAGGTCAAACCTCCCTAAGTACATCGCACTGCTGCTTCTGATAGTGCTTTGTATGTATCTGGTGACTGCGATGGTGGCAAGCTCGGAAACGATTATTATCAGAACCGACGAGCATAACGCCGCAAATCACGTTGAGGACGGACAGTTCACGACATTCTTACCTCTGACAGATGAGCAGGAAAAGGATATTACCGATAAGGGCGTTACCCTTGAACGTATGTACAGCCTTGATATAAAAGCTGAGGACGGTTCAACTCTCAGAGTGATGAAGAACCGCAGAAATATCGACCTTGTCGAGCTTATAAGCGGCGAATATCCCGCCGATGATAACGAAGTGGTAGTTGAGCGCAGATACGCCGAGGAACACAGCCTTGATGTCGGTGACAAGCTGACAGTCGGCGATACGGAGTATATCGTATGCGGTATAGGTGCTTCTCCCGACTATGACGCACCGTATCAGAATATGTCCGATATGGCTGTATCAAGCAGGAATTTCGGCTTGATATTTGTTACCGACAGCGAGTACGAAAGGGTATCGGACAGCTCAAAATCGGCGCAGACTTTCACATACGGCTATCTTCTCGGAAATGATATGACCGATGATAAGCTGAAAGAGCTTATAGAGGATTTTGATTTTGACTATACGAAAGTTACTGACAAGTATTATCTTGAAACGGTAAACGAGGCGCTTGAAAAGCGTACCGAAATCGAAAACGGCATAAACGATTTAGCCGATGGAGCGGACAAACTGCATGACGGGCTCAAAGACCTGTCGGACGGAGCGGATACGCTGTATGACGGTATGAATGATTTGTCGGACGGCTCGGATAAGCTGTATGACGGTCTTAAGAGCTTATCAGACGGAACAGTACAGCTCCATAGCGGTATGACAAGCATATATGACGGTGCATCGGCTCTTGACAAGGGGCTTAGCGAGCTGTCAAGCGGTGCTGTTTCACTGAACGGTGCAATAGCAGGAGCAAATTCCGCAGGGCTTATCCCTCCCACAATGAATGCTCTTGTAAGCGGTGCGGACAGCCTTGCTTCAGGACTTAAAAGTGCAAAAAGCGGCTCGTCTGAGCTTGTATCCGGCATAAGCAGTGCAAATCGAGGAGCAGAGCAGTTATCGACAGGCGCAACCGATGCGGTAAACGGAGCAAAGGAGCTTGCCGATGGCACAAAAGACGCTAAGAACGGCGCTAGAGAGCTTGCAGACGGAGCGAAAGACGCAAAGGACGGAGCGGGTGAGCTTGCAGACGGTATACACGAGCTTAAAAGCAATATCGGAAAACTGCTCGATGCGGCTTTCGACCTTGATCTGACCAACCTCACATCGTTTGTGAAAAGAGCGGATAACGTCCGTATCGCAGGTGCGGCAGGCGATGTTGTAATGAATAAGTACGGCGGACTTGCGGCTTGCGTAATTCTTATGGCGCTGTTTGCCTATGTAATATCTGTATTCGTTGTTCATCAGATAAACAGGGAGAGCAGTGTAATAGGTGCGCTGTACGCTCTCGGCGTAACGAAGGGCGCGCTTATAAGGCATTACATAACGCTCCCCACGATAATAGCGTTCATCGGCGGCGTACTCGGCTCGGCGATAGGCTTTTCCCCTATGTCGATACAGTCACAGCTTGAGGACAGCTACTCATATTTTTCACTGCCCGATTTTCAGACGGTAATACCACTTTACCTTGTGATATATGCCGTTGTTATCCCTCCCGTGATAGCGGCAGCGGTAAATGCACTTGTTATAAACAGACGACTTTCCGCACCGGCGCTGTCACTTATGAGAAACGAGCAGAACGTAAGAAATATCAGCCGTATGGAGATAAATAGCGGCGGCTTTGTAAGAAAGTTCAGAATACGTCAGCTTCTGCGTGAGATGAGAGCGAATATCACGGTTGCGGCTTGTATGTTCGTTTCAATGCTTATCCTTATGCTCGGACTTGACTGCTATTCAATGTGTAATAACGTAACAACAGATACGCTTGCAGGCGCAACATACGAGTATATGTATACGCTTAAATACCCGACAACCGAAGTTCCCGATGGCGGCGAAGCGTGTTATGTCAAATCGCTCGAAAAGGAAAAGGACGGCTACACGCTTGATATTACGGTAATAGGCATAGACAGCGATAATCCGTATTATAACGTTGATGTGAAAAAGGGAAAAAGTATTGTTACAGCGTCGCTTTCCGTAGCACAGAGATATGGAGCAGCTGAGGGCGACAAGCTCATTCTTTCCGATGAAGCGGCAGGCACAGACTACGCTTTCACTGTTGACGGCATAAGCGATTATTCCGCAGGGCTTGCCGTATTTATGGATATTGACAGCATGAGAGAGCTTTTCGGGCAGGATGACGATTACTACAATATGGTGCTGTCCGACAAAGCGCTTGATATAGACGAGGGCAGAATTTACTCGGTAACGACAAAGTCGGATATTGAACGCTCGTCAAAGATATTCACCGAGCTTATGAGCGGAATGGTTATAACGCTTGTCGGCACATCGGCTGTAATTTTTGTAGTGGTAATGTATCTTATGATGGGCGTGATGATAGACAGAAGTTCGTTCGGTATTTCACTGCTGAAAACCTTCGGCTACAGCAAAAAAGACGTGAAGAAGCTGTACCTTGACGGTAATGCGGTCACAATAGCAATATCGGCAATAATATGCTTACCGCTGTCAAAGCTCGTTATGGACAGAATATACCCTTCGTTTATCCCTAATGTTGCCTGCGGAATAAACCTCAATTTTGCGTGGTATTTATATCCCGCTTTGTTAATTGCGGTTATGCTGATATATCTCCTCACAAGCACGCTTCTTGTAAGAAAGCTGAACAGGATAACACCCGCCGAGGTGCTGAAAAACAGAGAATAACAGAATAAAACATAACATAAAACCGCTCCCGACTGTATCAGCCGGGAGCGGTTTTCAGTATTCGATTTACTTATGCCAGCTCTTCCGCCAGCTCATCAATCTGTGCCGCGCTTGCGTCATTCAGTGCACAGGTGATCTTGACCGTCTTGTCAAGGATATTGAGCTCCTTAGACTTTTCAAACATACCTGCCATTACCTTAGCCGCCATAGGTGCCCATGCGCCGTTTTCGATAAAGGCAACCGTTCTTTTCTGATAGTTTCTTTCTGTAAGACCCTCAATGAATGTTCTCATAAACGGGAACACATCGGCATTGTAGGTAGGTGTTGCAAGCACAAGCTTGCCGTAAGCAAATGCGTCCGAGATCGCCTTTGACATATCGCATCTTGCAAGGTCTGTGATAATAACATCAACACCCTTTGCCTTCAGCTTGTCGTATAAAAGCTCTGCGGCTTTCTTTGTGTTGCCGTAGATTGATGTGTAGGCTATCATAACGCCGTCCTTTTCGGGAGTGTAGGACGACCACTTGTTGTAAAGATCGAGATAATGTGCGAGGTTTTCGCTCAGCACAGGACCGTGTAACGCACAGATTTTTTCAATATCAAGCGTAGCGGCTTTTTTGAGAAGCGCCTGTACCTGTGCACCGTACTTTCCGACTATGCCAATGTAATATCTGCGTGCCTCGTCTTCCCACGGCTCGTCAGTGTCGGGTGTGCCGAACTTTCCGAAGCCGTCCGCAGAGAACAGTATCTTGTCCTTTGAGTCGTATGTTACCATAACCTCGGGCCAGTGTACCATAGGGGCAAATACAAAGGTCAGCGTGTGACTGCCGAGTGCCAGCGTGTCGCCCTCTTTTACGGTAAGCGTGTTTGTAATGGTAAGGTCGGGGAAAAATCCCTTTATCATCGTGAATGTCTTTGCGTTGCCGACTACCGTTGTGTCGGGATAGAATTTCAGAAACTCCGCAATGCTTGCGGAGTGGTCGGGCTCCATATGCTGAACCACCAGATAATCCGGTTTTCTGTCGCCAAGCTCTGTTTTTACCTTTTCAAGCCATATTGCCGAAAAGTTTATATCGACAGTATCCATAACGGCCGTCTTTTCGTCAAGAATGACATAGGAGTTGTAGGAAATGCCGTCAGGCACTCTGTACTGACCTTCAAATAGGTCGATCGTGGTGTCGTTTACACCGACATATTTTACATCTTCTGAGATAAACATTAAAAAAATCTCCCTTCTTCTGCTGAAATCTATTGATATTTTATCACATCTGAAATTAAAAATCAATAGTAGAAATCAAATAAATTCAGACTTTACAAAGAAATCAGTATCTATTATCATTGTTTTTCCGCTTTTCTTCAAAGTTCCTTATTTGCTCATCGATATGTCCTTTAAGCATTTCGTTTTTTTCGCTCGCTTTGTCTGAAAGCTCATCATATTTATCGACCACGTTGTCGCTTATTCTCACAAAGTTTTCGGTCAGCTTTTCCCTTACCATATCGATTTTTGAAGCGTCCTCGCCGTTATCGGTCATTAACTGTATATTCTGCTTTTCATCGGTATGGCGCAGCAGCATAACAACGCCCATCACAAGTGTAGTAAGATATACGACTACTCCTGAGAATGTGCTGACAACGAGCTTCTGATTTTCCGTAAGCCACGTTATATACACCGACAGCGAGCGGATAAGCGTTACCGCAGAAACGCCCGCATCGGCAAGAGAAATATTCCTTATCGCACTGAGAAGCGGTGAGCGGTGCTTCTGCACCTTCACAAGGTTCACGATAGCACGGACAAGCTTTATCACCGTGTATACGGCGATACTTGCAATAACGAGCTTTGCGTATTGCCGTGTCGTGTTGTGTATCATGCTGTACAGCTCAATAAGCATAAGTACCACGCTCATAATAATAAACATCATACCCGTAAAGCGCATCACATATACTTCCGATACTACCTGTATGCCCTTGTCCAGCTTTTTCTCATACGATACTGTCATATAACGCATCACGGCAAGCAGACCGTAATACACGCCCAGTATCATAAACCATATCGAGCCGTAGAACAGACCGAGAACGCCGTTATATGCGGCGTACGCAACGTTCAGCGTCAGTGAGCCTGCTGTGTAGACTACTATACGGAAGCGCTTGCTTTGCATAAACAGGCGGATAAATTCTTTCAGCCTGCGTCTGTGATTTTTCAGTTTATCCGCCTCCCGCCTTTAAATTTAATGCCGTCACAATTTATAACCGTGACGGCATAGCTTGCTATTATATTTTACCTTATCCGCACAGAAAATGCAAATATCATATGATTTCAGACTGTGAAAAACCTCTTGTAAATATTGATATGGGGTCGCAGGGGCGAAGCCCCCGACAGGGTCTAGGGGCGGTAGCCCCAGTAATATAGCCCCTTTCCTGGGGAAAGGGGTTTGGGGATAGGGATTGAGAACAAGCGCTTTTGGGAAAAACATAATTTTTTACAGTCTGATTATTTTATCATAGCTGTCAAGGAAGTGATGCTTTTCTCCTCCCTTTTTCCACGCAATGACAGTATCGATATTCACATTTTCAACGCTCTTGAAAATGTGCTTTTCGACCTCGGGATTTGTCTGCTTCAGCTTTGCAATAAGCTGTTTTATCTCGACGCGCTTAGAGCGTGTTTCTTCGTTGTTGCAGGTAGTGCAGGTGTCTGTGAATTTGCAGGCGCACTGTATAAAGTGCAGTCCGTTGTAGTCCCTCCACGCCTTTATATCGTCCTCGCGCACAAGGTACAGCGGACGTATAAGCTCCATACCCTCAAAGTTCGTGCTGTGGAGCTTCGGCATCATAGTCTGTATCTGAGCACCGTACAGCATACCCATAAGTATCGTTTCTATCACATCGTCATAGTGATGTCCGAGCGCTATCTTGTTACAGCCAAGGCTCTTTGCATAGTTGTAAAGGTGACCTCTTCTCATTCTTGCGCAAAGGTAGCAGGGTGATTTTTCAACGTTGTAGACAGAGTCAAAAATATCCGACTCAAATATCTCTATCGGTATTTTCAGCTTTCGCGCGTTTTCCTCGATAACATTCCTGTTTGCTATGCTGTAGCCGGGATCCATTACGATAAATTTCACCTCGAACGGAAAGTCGCTGTGGCGGTGAAGCTCCTGGAACAGCTTAGCCATCAGCATAGAATCCTTACCGCCCGAAATACATACGGCGATACGGTCGTTTTCCTTTACAAGCTCATATTGCTTTACAGCCTTTGTGAATGCCGCCCATATTTTTTTACGGAACTTCTTTTGCAGGCTCTGCTCGACACGTCTTGAAACCTCGTCTGCCTGCTCCTTCTGCATAAGCGCAAGAAGCCATGCGGCATATCCGCCTGAAAGCGAACAGGCATCATAGCCCATCTCGGATAATCTTTCGGCAGTATCAACGCTGAATTTTCCTCTTGCACAGCATACGATAAGTTTTTTCGTCTTGTCCTCGGGCGGTGCAGATAAAAGCTCATCTGCCGAAAGCGACACAGCACCCTCCATAATACCGTACATTTTTTCGGTTTCACTGCGGGTATCGTATAAAATATAGCTGTCGGGGGAGAGCTTTTCAAGCTCGCTTACGGTTATTTCCAAAGTTTATTTCCTTTCTTATGCACTTGTCAGCACATGGCTGAATAAGTACAGCAGACCCATATATGACAGCGTACCCGCCGCCATACTTACAAAAGTGTTATGCCACAGCTTATAGCTTCCGCCTGTGATAAGTACCGCGAGAAGTCTTGGTATACCGACACCGAACATATTGTCGCCGATATCCTTGAGGCAGTAGATTATAAGTATCGACATTATCATAGCCGGGAGCGACTTTTCTATACGTTCAAGCCACTTCGGCATTTTCCTGTTGCCGTGAAAGATCACAAAAGGCAATGCACGCAGAGAAAATGTGATAACAGCACTGATAACTATCGCTATCACCATCTGTAAAGGAGTCATAGGAGTCGATGTCATATCGTCTTATCCTCCTTTTCATCGGTGATAATATCTTCCGGAGAAGTAACGACTTCTATTGCCTTGCTATCGGTTTTGTTTTCGGCGTTTTCGCCGTCTGCGTCTTTATCCTTCTTGCCTTTCTTCTTGCCGAAATCCGTATTGGTTATCAGCAGTAAAAGCGCGGTGGATAATAGCAGGGCAGGGAGCATAAAGCTGTTCTGTCCGAAGATAAGCAGGCACAGCACGCCTACCCCAAGACCGATAAGCGCAGGGGAGTGCCGGTCGGCGTGTTCCCACTTGTCGATAAAGATAATGACGAACAGTGCTGTCATACAGAAGTCAACGCCCTCAAGCTGAAACGGGAGCAGCTGCCCGATAACGCTTCCGAGCACCGAGAAGAAAGTCCAGTAGAAATGACTGAAAAGCGCAACGCCGAACATGGTGCTGTGCTTGTCGTCCTCCGGCATATAGTCGAGTGTAGTGTTTACCGCATAGGTTTCATCGGTCATCGAATGTATCATATACAGCTTACGCTTTCCCATAGCGTTAAAATCCTTCAGGAATGTAAGACTGTAGAAGCTCTGCCTGCTGTTAACAAGCAGAACAGTGAGCGCCACCGTAAGTAGTGACGCTCCGCTGCTGAAAAATGTTATAAGTAAGAACTGGCACGTTCCTGAGTAAAGGAACAGACAGGAGAACAGCGAGTAGTACCATTGATATCCCGCCTCTGCCATCATCATGCCGTATGCCATACCTAAGAACAGATAACTGCACAGTACAGGCAGACTCTTGATGAAAGAATGTCTGATAAGTTGCTTTTTTGTCATTTGGTTTATGAAGCCGCCCTTCCGTAAATACTGAGTATCTTGTCCTCGACTGCACGGGCAAGCGCATTGTGTCCGTTTTCGTCAAGGTGTTCGCAGTCTATACTGCTTGGTTTTGCGTGGTCGGAAGCGGCAAGGATATCTGTGCCGTGCTTTCTTGCAACTCTTGCAAAAGATGTTTTCAGTCCGCGGGAAATGGCGGGTGAGCCTGCGTCAAACTGCGGGTCGTATTTATCCTGCCATACGTCATTCCCAAGCTCTATAGGTGAAATGAGCAGGATACGGCAGTTGCCTGCGTACATTCTGACCTGCTCGATAAGACGCTCCGCACCGTGCGCAATCGTTTCTGCGTCAGCGTTATAAACGGGCTTGCAGTCGTTAGTGCCAAGCATTATCACGACCATATCAAGCGGAGCGTGACTTTCCAAGAATACCGGCAGAAGCTTATCGCCCGCTCTGCCTATCCTGTCGGGGTCTTCAAATATCGTTGTTCTTCCGCAAAGACCCTCTTCGATTATCTCATAACCGCTTTGCTCAAGGTCGTTTCTTAAAATGCTTGTCCAGCGTATACCGTCGGCAAATCTTCTGTTTGTACCGGGGATAAGTCCCCATGTATTCGAGTCGCCGAAGCAAAGTATCCTTTTCATTGTCCTCACCTGCACTTAAAGTTTTTATGAGGAGCTTTTCGGCTCCTCATAAACTGTATTTATATATCTTTCTCAGCTTTTCTTTACTTCTCCGCCCTCAACAACGAGTGTTTCCTTGTAGTCTGCACCGTATGTGTCTGTAAGAGTAGCGTCATAGTCTGCGTGGAAGAAGTTCTCCTTGCCGAGCGTCTTGATTTCATCGTTTATCCAGTTAAGGAGCGTTTCGTTGCCCTTTGTAACAGCGGGAGCGATAGTATCCTGGCTGCCGAGTGAGTCAATGCCTACAGTATAGCCCTTGTTCTGCTTTGCAAATGCGATAACCTCTGTGTTGTCGTTAGCCCATGCAACACCGTTGCCGTTTTCGATAGCGCTTTTTGCCGTAGCGTATGAATCATACTTCTGGAGCTTGATGTCGGGGTAGTTCTTTGTGAGGTAAAGCTCAGCCGTTGTACCTGAGATAACGATCATCTTGTCCTCAGCCTTCCAGTTGTCAAGTGATGTGATAACATTGCTGTCGGGTGAAACAACGCCGAGTGCAACGTTCATGTAAGGAAGTGCAAAGTCAACCTTTTCCGCTCTTTCTTCCGTTACAGTGAAGTTTGCAAGGATAATATCGACCTTGCCTGTTTCAAGATATTCAACACGGTTAGCGGCCTCTGTTGAAACATAGTTTATCTCAACGCCGAGATCCTTGCCGAGTCTGTTTGCAAAATAAATGTCATAGCCCTGATATTCGCCGTTCTCATCTACATAGCCGAAGGGGTTCTTGTCTGAGAATACGCCGATGTTTATCTTACCGCTTGCCTTTATCTCGTCAAGTGTACGGTATACCTTTGAGCCTGTGCTGCCGTCACTGCCGCCGCTTGTTGCGTTTGTACTGCACGCTGTGAATGAAGCTAATGCCGCAGCTGCCGTAAGACCGAGTGCTATCAGTTTCTTGAAGTTTAACTTTTTCATTGTGATTATCTCCTTTAAATATCTCTCTTTATTCTGCGAGTTCTTTCTTTGCTCTTACCGAGTCGAACTCAAATGTATTAAGGAATTGTTTTGCCCTTTCTGTCTTAGGATTATCAAAGAACTCATCGGGCGTTGCTTCTTCCACGATCTTTCCGTTGTCGAGGAAGATTATTCTGTCTGCTATCGCTCTTGCAAACTGCATCTCGTGTGTTACTATCAGCATTGTGCGACCCTGCTTTGCAAGATCGAGCATAACGTCAAGTACCTCACGGACCATTTCGGGATCGAGTGCCGCAGTTACCTCGTCAAAGAGCAGTATTTCGGGGTGCATACAAAGCGCACGGACGATAGCCACACGCTGCTTCTGACCGCCGGAAAGCTCTCTGGGGTAGCTTTTAGCCTTTTCTTTAAGTCCCACTCTTTCGAGCAGTGACATTGCTTCCTGCTTTACCTCTTCTTTATCCCTTTTCTGTACCTTGCAAGGTGCGAGAAGAATATTGTCAAGCACCGTCAGGTGGGGGAACAGGTCATAGCTCTGGAACACCATTCCTATACGCTGTCTTAAAAGAGGAAGCGTCTTGCTGTTTCTTTCGATTACATCGCCGTCAAGCGTTATACTGCCTTCCTGTATCGGCTCAAGTGCGTTTATACAGCGCAGGAGAGTTGACTTTCCGCAGCCGCTCGGTCCTACTATTACTATGACCTCGCTCTTTTTGACGGAAAAGCTGATACCGTCAAGTATCGTTGTGTCACCGAAACGCTTTACGATGTTGTCTATTGTTAATAATGCATCTGCCATACGCTTTAGCTCCATTTCTTTTCAAGGTATTTTGCAAGCATACTTATCGGCCAGCAGGCGATGAAGTATAGCAGGAATACCGTCAGATACACTCCGAATGCACCATTCGGACTTGTCATTCTGTTAGCTTCTATTATCTGCTGTGCGACCTTCAGGACTTCTACAACGCCTATCATAAGTATAAGGCTTGTCGTCTTTATCATTCTTGTTATCAGGTTTATCGAAAGCGGTATGAGCCGTCTTATCGTCTGCGGTATGATAACATAAAGATAGGTCTGCGTGTTTGTAAGTCCGAGAGCCTCACTGCTTTCATACTGATGCTTCGGTATTGAGATAAGTGCGCCTCTCACAAGGTCGCCCATTTCGGCAGTACCCCATAATACGAATACTATTATAGAGGCCGCTTCGCCCGAAAGATCCCAGCCGAAAGCTCTTGTCGTTCCGAAGAACATTATGAAAAGAAGCACGAGCTGCGGCATTATTCTTATAAATTCAAGATACACACGAAGAACGGCTTTCAATATCCTGTTCTTCTTTGTCATAAGTACGCCCATTCCGATACCGAGCGGTATGCTTATCGCAACCGATACAAGGCTTATCCAGAGTGCCGTCCAAAGTCCTCCGAGAAGTCTTATGAAGTTCGTACCCTTGAACAGAACGTCTATTCCGAGATTAACCGCCAAATCCTGCACGGCGCACCCTCCTTTCAACTATCGTTCCGACGATTGAGATCGGAAGAAGTATTATGAGATAGAAGCCGACCAGCAGGCACAGAGCTTCGGTCGTATCGTTGTACATTCCCATAAGATCCTTAGCCATAAACATAAGGTCAAGCAGGCTTATTGCACTGAACACGCTCGTTTCCTTCATAAGAAATATCACGTTTGCGACAAATGCCGGGATACTTACCGACATTGCCTGCGGAAGTATCACATAACGCATTGCCTGCATTTTGTTCATTCCGAGAGAATAGGCGCTTTCTGTCTGTATCTTGTCTACCGATTCAAGTCCGCTCCTGAAAGCCTCCGCCATGTAGCTTCCTCCGAGGAAGGCAAGTCCTGCGATACCGCAGGTTTCGGCGTCGGTCGGTATGCCGACTTTAGGCAGTCCGTAATAGATGAAAAAAAGCTGTACTAAAAGCGGTGTATTGCGGCTGATTTCAATGTAGACGGAAACTATACGGCGGATAACCGGTACCTTGTAGTACTGAACCACTGCACATATAAGCCCTATGATGATCGAGAATATTATACCAAGAACACCGAGCTTTACAGTAAGCAGTGCGGCTTCCCCGAACAGCGGCAGGTACTCAGCGATAGCGTTAAGATCCATACCGTCACATCCTTTCAATTTACTGAGCCGACGGCAAAATAAAAGCCGGGGCTGTTACGCTCCCGGACAAATGGCAGTCGCCGCAGTGCTTTTACGGCTGTATGACAACAATGCCGCTGCACCCAAATGCCATTTTACTTGTCCGGGAGCTGATACAGCAACACATTATTCTGTTGTGCGTTGATGAAATAGTAGCGTACATCGTATTTCCTCCGTTTGTTTCAAAACTTATAATTCTCATCGGTTTTGTTCCGATGATGCTATTATACTACCTAAAACCTACTTTGTCAATAGGTTAAGGGTGTTTTATTGAAAATTTTTTTGGAGGTATAATCCAATGTATGCGGTTTTCGGGATAATGGTGCGGGATTAACAGGGCTGCCGCCCTTGTTAAGCAAGGAGGCTTAAGGTCAACCGCACTAAGTCGTTGCACGACGCAACGACACTAACGGTTGACGACCTGCATGGGGGCTTCGCCCCTCAACCCCGTTTGGGATTGTTGTGCGGAATTAACAGGTCCGCCGCTCCAAGTCCAAGCAAGGATGCTTGCAGTCAGCCACACAAAGCCGTTATGCAAGGATGCATAAAGACAGCCACACAA